>JBCCHX010000003.1:0-164162 GCA_039028535.1 Cyanobacteria bacterium P01_B01_bin.77 | reverse complement strand
GTGATGGAGGTACGACACGCCCACAAGTTCTGATTCCAAACCCAGCCAATCCAACTTAAACAGTCAGGGGCATGCCCCTGACTTTTTGGTGGCCGTATATAAGGTAACGATATAGATTGACGGGACTTTATCATTGCTCTCTCAGTTAACTTTAATCTGACGTCGACACGCTTGTTCTAAGATTTCGAACAAAGCTAACTTAAACCAAGAGATCACTTCCTATGACAACCACAGCCGATTCTCTATCCGCGCAGCTGGCAGAAACCCGTGCGAGCTTTCAACAAAAGGTATCCGACGAAATCAAATCTACAATGGATGCCGCTACCGAAGCTTTAGAAACCTCCGGTTTAGCTGACCAAGCCTTGACGGTGGGCGACATTGCTCCTGATTTTGAGCTGTCTGATGCCACTGGCAATTTGGTCAGGCTGAGCACATTGCTTAAGCAGGGACCGGTGGTGATTAATTTTTACCGGGGTGAATGGTGCCCTTACTGCAACCTGGAACTACGGGCGTTTCAAAACCTGCTGCCTGAGTTTAAGCAGGCGGGAACTAGCCTGGTGGCAATTTCCCCAGAGCTACCGGATCATTCCCTCAGTGTGACTGAGAAACACAGCTTGGAGTTTGCGGTACTTAGCGATGTGGGAAACACGGTATCGCGTCAGTATGGTTTACTCTTTACGCTGGATGCCTCCCTACAGCCAATCTATCAGGATTTTGGTATTGATATTCCCGCCAGCAACGGTGACGATAGCTATGAGCTACCGATGCCGGCTACCTATGTCATCGACCAGTCTGGCCGCATTCGCTATGGCTTTGCTGAGGCAGACTATACCCAGCGAGCCGAGCCTCAGAACGTCTTGAGCGTTGTCAAGGAACTGGCAAGATAGGAGAAGACCCTCATCTCCCAACCCCTTCCCCTAGTGCTGAGAGAAGGGGTAATTTTCTTATAGGGTCCAGATTCGTTAGCAAATCTACTCCTCCAAAGATTGGCAGCGTCCTAAATAAATCAGAAGTTTTGCCCCTGAATGTCCCCGAATGAGTCAGCTTTGTAGGGTGCGCAGAACAGGCTCTGCCTAGCAACAGGGCCTGCTCTGCGCCATTACTGATTAGAAAGGTCGTTCGAGCATGGCTACATTTTTGCTAGTTGCAATTGAACTAACAGTTATTCTGATTCTGTGTTGTCTTCTATATATTTCATTTAATTGGGGCTCTCGTTGGATTTTGCAATCGTCCTCGCTGCATCTGGACCATGCAGGCTTACAGACGCTGCGGCAGAATGTGTTGGGTATTGTAATCATCTCAGGTCTGTTGTTATCTCTGTTGGTGGCAGGGTTTAATGGATGGATACTACTGCAAGGGCAACACCCGGATGTCTATACACTGTCACTGATTCAAAATACACCTCAGGATGTGTGGCTAGGCATCGCCTCTGGTGTTGGGAAAAGTATTTGTTTGCTGTCCCTAGTGGGGCTTTTACAGCGTCCACTGCGACGTTTATTAGAGAGAGTTGGCCGCTATACTAAACAAGTAGAACAGATCACAGCCAACGACGAGAGTATTGATCAATTGTTTAGTGCATTGGGGGCTCTATGGAGCACAGGCATGTGGCTATTGGCCTTTATTTGGTGCGCTCGCTTTTTACAGTTGCCTCAGCAAGTTTCACCTTACCTATATACTGTTTGGCGAATTTATCTAATTATTTCTGTTGGTATTATTATCTTTAAATCTATTGGTGTTGTTGTTGATAGTCTAGATGCCCTCAGTCATAAGTATGCTAATCCCCATAATCTGTTTCGATTTTACGAACGGCTGCAGCATCTGATTCCATTTCTAAAACGTTGCTTAGAATATGGTGTGTGGATCTCTGTGGCCACATTGGTTGTTGGTCAAATTTCTTTGATTGCTAGCTTTGTTGACTATGGAGCCCAGGCTGTTCAGGTGATTGCCCTGATCTTTTTAGGCCGATTGGTAACCAATATTATGCAGCTGGTGGTTTCAGAGATGCTGCTATCGACGGAGGATACATCTGCTGCTGTTTATCAACGACGAGTCACTATTACTCCACTGATTGTGAGCTTGCTTAGGTATGTGATTTACTTTGGCACTGCTTTGTTTATTTTAAAGGTCCTTAATATCGATCCGGGTCCTATCTTGGCAGGTGCTGGAATTGTGGGTATTACGGTTGGTCTAGGGGCACAGAACCTGGTTAAGGATTTGGTTAGTGGCTTTTTTATCCTGTTTGAGGATTACTATCTGATTGGCGACTTTATTGAGACAGAGGAAGCCCAGGGAACGGTGCAGTCGATTGAGCTACGGACCACGCGAATTTTGCACCCCGATGGTCAGGTGCAGATTCTGCGTAATGGTGATATTGGCTCAATTGTGAACTATTCTAAACATCCGGTTGATGCAGCGGTGGAAGTATCCATTACCTACGAAGTCGATCCAGAGAAGGCGTTTGGAATTATTGAGCGGGTAGGTGTCGAACTCTGTGAGACAGAGGACGATATTTTAGAACCTACTCGTATTGATGGAGTCGAGACGTTTTCAGAGGAAATTTGTATGATTTACACGCGTACGAAGGTTCAGCCAGGCAAACATCTGAGGATTCAGCGCTTGCTCAGAAAGCGTTGTTTGGTGGAGTTACTCAAAGCAGATATTGAAGTAGGCTCGATGGATACCAAGCTAGTATTGAAGAGTGGATTTGAGAAGCTAGGACTGGGGAGTAGTCACATTTAGGGATTAAGAGAGGCTTGAACAGTTTTTAGGAAAGTGGTTTGTTCGTCTGGGGTAGTAACAGGGAAGCGTTGAAAGTGTGGTTCTTGTAAACGTACGTCGGCATAGATTTTGTCACCATCTTTGTGGAAATGGAGGAAAGCTCTGGATTTTCGGTAGAAGATGCCAGCCTTTTTTTCTTTAAGACCTGGTAAGAGACGGATTTTCTCTAGCAGAGAAGCAATGGCAGTAATTGTTATTTCAGAGGCGTGTTTCATAATAGTGTATTAATGATCAATAGTAGAAGTGGCTTTCATCCAATATTCATCCAAGGAGCAATAGCGACGGTCGGCAAGATTATCGATGAGTTTCACGGCTTTTTCCTGAGGCTAATTCCTAATAACCTCGATGCACATCTTAACGTCTTTCAAGACCTGCTGAGCGGCTAGAATGCTTCGCCCCGCCGCCCAAACTTCTCCTTTGACTTCACACACTGCATCCCGCTGAACAACGTCTAGCTGTGACCATAGGCGATGGTTGACAAACTCTTCCTTTGACGTGGTATCAGGATAGTGAATCAAAAATAAGATATCTCCTTCTGGACTCTCAAGATCCTCGCGGGAGAGCTTCACAAAAAACTGTTGGTCGTTACCTTGGACCGAGTTTCGCTTAAAGCCAACCTCTTGAAGAATGGACCCTGAAAAACTAGTGGGTGTGTGGGCAATAAATCCAAAGCGGCCATTAAGAACTACAGACGCCGTTAAGGCATCTGGAGACGGTACCAGCGAAGCTTGCAGACCTGCTAGTTGCTGCTCATAATCAGCCAATAGCTGTTCCGCCTGTTCCGTCCGATTTAAAGCATTGGCATAGATACGAAAGTTGTTTTTCCAATCCCAACTGCGACCAGCTCCTTCAATAAATACGGTGGGGGCAATTTGAGAAAGCTTCGGATATAGCTTCTCTGAGATACTTTTGGCACCTAAAATCAGGTCGGGTTTGAGTTTAAAAATCGCTTCCAGATTAGGCTGATTAAATCGACCTATGATTTCGATATCACTCGCTTTTTCGCCCAGATAGCCAGGGGGCATGCCGTAGCTAATGGTGCCTACAGGGTCTACCCCCAAGGCCAGAACTGCATCTAAGGGAGTGGTGTCGAGCACCACTATACGCTTGGGGGCAACGGGCACCTGAGATATCCCCATCACATGCTCTACCGGGCGGGTAGGAATATTAGGGTCAATAATAGGGTCAACAGCTGAGTTCTGTTGGCAGCCTGTCAACAGGACCCCAGCTATGAATCCTATAAACCCGCTACGGATTGAGTTGTTCACAACACTAGAAATTGACAGAATAGCGTACTTGAAAGGTGCGGCCTAAGCCAGGGGAACGTTGGGTGACGTTAAACTTATTCTGCTGTCGGATGGTACCGTAATCATTATTGAACAAGTTGCCAATACCCAGACTGAGAACTCCCTTACTCAGACGAATGTTACTGGTAAAGTCAACGATGGTATAGCCTTCCCCCGCAAATGGATCAACACCGGCATCAACGCTGCGATCTCGAGTTCCGATAATCAATGCATCCAACCGATTGGTCCACCCCGGTGTAGTCTGATTTTCTAAATAAAGACCCACCTTAACGGGATCAATTTCAAGGAAGCTCAAAGCTTCAAAATCACCATCATCATCAATGTCGTTCTCACCCTCATTCCAGCTAAATAACCCACCCAAGCGCCAGGTATCACTAGGCTGCCAATCGAGGGTGGCTTCTACACCATAGTTGCGCTGAGGCGCCCGTTCCACCCGAGCCTGATTAGTTGCAAAGTCAACGGCGATAGCACTGCCTAAGTCAGACTCGTTATAAAAACCTGCCAGGGTGGCCTGAACCCGATCAAAATCAGCTCGCACACCAATTTCATAGTTGTCCACTTTTTGAGGCAACAGCAGGTCATCAGCTGTGACATCAAAGCCTGGATCGACCAGCGCCAGAGCGCTACCGACATTCGGAATTGAAAAACCCTGGGCGAAGTTCGCAAACAACCCAATGTCTTTCACTGGGCGATATAGCAGCCCTGCATTAAACAATACCTCATCAAAGCTGTTGCTCCCCCCCTGACGTTCTCGGACTGGGGAAAAGCCAAATGCTAGCTGATAGTCATCCACCGATAGACCCACATCCTCATAGCGAATGCCGCCGCTCAGTTGAAACTGATCAGAAATATCCCAGGTCCCTTGGGCAAACAGACCGAGACTATCCACCTCATACTCAGGAAATCGATCTAGACTGCGGTCAATGACATTGACTTCATCATTGGCGTCCAAAGCGGCCGTATCGTTGATTAGCAGCGGTGCTGCTGTGTCATTGACCGAATAATCGGCTCCCCATAGCAGGCTGGCTGCATTGCCTAGGGGGGTGTCTACTTGCAGACGCCCGCCAATTTCAGTGTCTTCTAAAGCGGTTTGCCAAAGTATGGGAAAAAAGGGAGGTAGACCTAATCCGCGCAAATCTGTAAAGATACCTACTTCTCGGGTATCTCGATAATATAGCTGAGCGTCGAGCTGGGAACCCAGAATATCTTCATTACGATAGGTGAGATTCAACACATGGTTGATTTGCTCAGGACTATCTTCATAGTCGGCATCAATCCGTAAGGCTCGGCCAAACTCGGCATCCGGATCGGCTGCAACTGCATTGTCAAAGGTAAATTCCGTATCTCGGGATTGGCGAAAGAAACTGTAGGTCAAGCCTAAACGTTGTTCATCAGTGAGATTAAATCCAGCCTTGGCCAGAAAGCCTAATCGCTCATTGTTGGCAATTCCATTGGGGAGAATGCGATCGCCATCAGCATTAAACTGGGCCCCAGCATTGTCATAGGAAATCGACAACAAACCATCCCCGCGCTCATTAGCGGCTGACACACCAAACTGACCGCTGTATCCATAGCGATCTCTTTGATTTGATGTCAGACCTACATCAGCGCCAACGCTTAAATTGTAGGCAATCGAGTCCTCAGTGGGGCTGCGGGTAATAATGTTAACAACACCGCCCGTACCACCATCACCATAAATGGCACTGGGTCCGCGCAGAACTTCAATACGTTCCACCAGTTCCGGCGAAATCGTGCTTAAACTTGTCGAAAATCCGTCATTATTTGGGGTTTGGGGAACACCATCAATTAAAATAACGACCGGACGCCCCCGCAGGGTGGCGGTGGTTCGGTCTTCCTGGGTTGGAGCACCGTAGCCTGGAACCAGTTTGCCTAGGATATCCGGCAGATTATTGGTAAAGAGCAGTTCCCTCTCAATGTCTTCGCGATCGATAACCGTGATTGAGCGAGGAACATCTAAAATATTCTCTTCAGTCCGAGTCGCTGTGACAACAATGCGTAGAGGTTCAGCGTCTTCGGCAGTTTCCTCGTCAACGTTTTCAGCATCTTCGTCTGCCTCGTCCGCGTTTTCCTGCTCAGGAGATGTTTGACTAAGCTGGTCTACCTGAGAGATGAGATCTAACGCTAAAATGGGTTGAGCTGACATTGCCGAAATTAGGCTGGCTACACAGCCAACCCACTGCATTTGGATTTTCATGATTCCTCACACCTAAAGTTTCGCTGAGTCCCTCCAGCTAAAGAGGGACTGTGTATCCCCAGTTAGATCCACTAGTTAAGAATTATTATCAATACTAGGGCATTTACTGACTGACTTTGAAGGTGTGCTGTTTTCGAGCGGGACTGTTTTGTTCTTTAGCCGGACTTTTGCCTACCCCAAATTTTTGAGGTACTGGCTGGGAGGTGCCTGAAACTTTTTCTTAAAGGCGACGACAAAGGAGCTGCGGCTAGCGTAGCCTACCCACCGGGCGGTTTCTTGAATATTTAGCTGGCCCGCCTGTAGCAGCTGCCGGGCTTGCTCCATACGGTGGTCGTGAAGATAACCAAAGATTGTGTGGTCAAATATCTGGCGAAAACCTTGTTTGAGCTTGCGTTCATTGAGCTGTACTTGTTTAGCTAGCTCTGGCAACGAGGGCGGACTGACCATATTTTGAATCAGGATATCCCGTGCCTGGTAGATCCGGTCGATGTCTCGGGCGATCAGGGGCTTACCTTGGGTGGGGGACTTGGTCAGCATTTGGCTAAGGTGCAGGGCAATCAGCTCTAGGGCTTTGCTTTCTAGATAAAACTGCCGGGTAATGCCCTGGTAGGGCCATTGCAAAATTTGCTGCAGCACCTGCTGTTGAGCCGGGGTAATGCGGCTGGGGTAGTAAAGCAGCGCATCTTCTGGATGTTCGATGGCCTGTTTGAGGTCGGTGGGGAGTTCGTGGATGCGATCGCTAAATATGGGCATCAGCTCCGGTAAAATCCGAATTCTAACGGCACAGGTATGCTGTTCAGCAGGATGTATCTCAGTTTCAGGCGTGTTCGGCAAGCAGTAAAAGTAGCTTTTGCCCGCTATTTCTTCATGAGACGTTTTCAGACCCGCATTGTCCATGCGACTGCCGCCCGAGAGGTAGAAGGCCAAACTTAACGGCCTAGTCGGTGAATGTCTGAATTTATACGTATGGGTTTGACATTTCTTATAGTCGGTAACGGTAAGCCATAGACCAGGTCGGAGTTCTATTTCACGCCCATAGCCCCGACCCAATGGTGGCGGCATTTGCCAAAATGACTCAGGTCCCTCTTGATACCATGCAACTTCCTTATTGGCATGGCATTCGTGTATGATTTCATCAACTTCAGGACCGGTTAATACCTTAGCCATCTATGTCATTGTGCTAAAACTCTACTCAAAAGTATGACATTATTGCTATTCATTCTCAATATTGACCGGTACATTTCCATGGGTTAAGCGTTGAGTGCTTTTATATCTTTGTTTCGAGTGTCCTGAGGCTGGGGAGCATCAATCCTCCGATGCCAGCTAGCAACATCACCAGGGCACATAGGGTATAAAGAACAGCCATACCCGCACCGGGACCGCTGTTAAAGCCAATACTGAGTAGCTTGGCTAACGGTTTTCCAGACATCATGGCAGGTTCTAAAAGCTGGTCTGCCAGGGGACCTGCCAGTAAGACGGCTAGAGCGCTGACGCTCTGGATAGCTAAACTGTTAGCAGCAAAGACTCGTCCTTGAATATTGGGTGAAATTTTATCCATCCAAAGGGCGCTGCGAGCACTCCCCAATAAAGGAAAATTCAGCGATGAGCAGAGCTGGGCCGGGAGCCAAACCGTTAACGATTGTCCTAGACCAAATATCATTTTACTTAGACCTGCACCAATATAGCCGCTGAGCACGCCATTAATACGGCGTTTTGGTCCCCCCAAATGCCCACAATAATCGCCCCGAACACACCGCCAAACCCTGCCATAGCAGAGATGCTGGCTAGCGCTTGAGCACTGCCATCGGTGCGTGCCAAAATCATCGGGCTGTAAAGCGCTCCACCCAAATCGTGAGCAAAGGTAAACAAAACCGTGATCAGCAACAAAGCCTTGAGGCCAGATTGTTGCCAGACGTGGCGAAAACCAAAGGTAAGCTGGTTAATCAAATCGTCAGGTTCAGGACATTTTTGAGGCTGGGGAATAGGTGCTGCTAATAGGGTGGCAAAAGCGATGGTAAAGGTAAGCAAATCCACCAAAACAATGCCAGATAAACTGATGAGCGGATACAAAATACCTGCTAAGGCAGGACCCACAATATTTGAGCCATAGTGAACGATTGCAGCCATGCTACCAGACCGGGTGTAATGCTGTTTGGGCACCATCATGGAAATCGATGCCTGATAGGCCAGGGTTTGAATTTGGCCAAAGCCCCCAGATAAAACGGCCACCCAATAAAGGTGCCATATTTGTAGAGAATTGGTGAGATAGAGGATACCAATGGCAGCCGTGGTAAGTGCTATAACTCCGTCACCCAAGAGCATTAGATGTTTTCGGTTAACGCGGTCAACAATCAGGCCTGCAAACAAGGTAGTCGGTATGCTCGGTAGCTGAGAGAAAAATCCCACCAGGGCTAATGCAGTGGCTGAGCCAGTTTTATCCCAGGCCCACAGAGTCAGCGCAAAAAACGTCATGTAGGTGCCGAGGGTGGACACCAGCTGACCAAACCAGATGAGGGTAAAGGTGCGCATTGATTAAGAGAGAAGCAACCATTAAAAAGGATGGACTCGGCCCACCCTTGATAACATTAGGCGTCTGCATGAAAATAATCTACCTCTTTGAGACATGTTTGAGATATGCTGTCCCCCTTACGAAGGGGGACTTACAGGGGGTGATCGACAGTTAGTGCTATCGGTCAAGACTCCTCCGCCTACGGCACCTCCTCTTACAGAGGGGAGGACGTCCTACGACATATTCTGTGATTGGGATTTTATTTAGGTGCATTCCCCTTAGCTAAAAAGACTAACGTTTTTGGTGTGAGAAACTTAAGCTAAAAAGATTACCGTTTTTAGTGTGAAAAACTTAATTATCTTGAGATAGGCATCGTTCTACATCTGTTAGAATTTGGTTGGCAGATAGGATACTGCGCCCCCCAGACCAGGTAGTACTGTCTACTTCGCAAAAAATACCTTGCCCAACAACGTTTAGCCTTGACCACAGCGGATCGCTAACAAACTCTGTTTTAGCTATGCTGTCATTGTTTGTTGATCGATGCATCAAACCCTGATCGCTCTGGCCGTTTGGGTACCTGGAATCTGAAAGATAGACAAATCTGTGCCAAATTCTGTGTTTGGTTCGTTGCAGTAAAAGCTGTAGGTCAGTCCTAGCCGCTGTTGTTCATCGAGGTCATAGCCCACTTTGGCCAAAAGTCCTAGACGATCGTTCTCTCCTACACCGGTTGGGGGAATGCGATCGCCATCGGCATCAAATCGAGCATTGTCATTATCGTAGGTAAAAACAATACGGCCGTCTGCCTTATCATTGGCACCTGCTACACCGAGCCGTAAATTGTAGCTAAAACTATCGTCTTCGACGGAGGTGAGACCAACGCGGGTGTCAGCACTGATGTCGTAAACAACTTCTCCTGGTTCCACTGGTGCTCGGGTAATGATGTTGATGATACCGCCTGTGGCCCCATCACCATAGATAGCACTGGCTCCTGGCACCACTTCGATTCGTTCAATGGCATTGGGGGCTACGCCATTGAGGGCTCGCTGGGTGCTGGAGTTACCACCTTGGGGCACACCGTCAACCAAAATCTGGGCATTGCGACCTCGTAAGGTGAAACCACGGGTCGTTGCCTGGAGTGGCGGTGGTGACAAGCCAGGTACCAATTCACCTAAGATATCAGGCAGATTATTGGTTAGCTCTAGCTGCTGTTAAATCTGTTCTCGCTCAATCACAGTGACTGAGCGGGGAACATCTAAGACATTCTCTTTTGTTCTAGTGACTGTAACGACGATGCGCAGCGTATCATCAGTGTCTTCTGTTTCAATATTATCGCTTTCTGGTTCAGCCTCACTCTCGGGGGCTGCTTCTGCCGGTGTCTGGGCGAGCAAGCTATCTGCTGCTGTGATATCTTCGAAGCTGTCCTTTAAACCTAACTCTTCAGCCCGTGGAGTACTGGCTAAACCCGGTTGGATCACGATGACTAATATTAGCCCAGCTATCAGATTATGGCTAACCAGTTTGTTTAAGATTGTCATGCTGCCTCACACCTTAATTTTGTCTTGAATGCTAAACTCGCTAGAAAATTCTCCGCGACCTATAGGCGGAAGACGTCTGCTATGTGCGATGAATATCTTGAACATCATCCACGTTTTGCACGTGGGTATATTTAAAAATTATTTTAAATATAAAGGTGTAAGTAGACAGGCTTCTAGGTGTTACTGTTTTTGAAAACTAGTGTTTTGTCTTCTAAGGCGATTTTTTTATTATGCTGAGGCTCAAGTTTGCTAGAAGAAGACCTGCGCTAGCGCTCTGTCAATAAATACTTTTGTCTATCCAATCTTCTTTAGATAAAGGCTGGGAGCAACTTTGAACTTCTTTTTAAACGCTGCGACAAAAGAGCTACGGCTGGTATAACCAACGCTGCGAGCAATTTCTTGGATATTCAGACTGCCGGTGTGCAACAGTTGGCACGCCTGCTCCATCCGATAGTTGTACAGATAGCCAAAAACGGTGGTATCGAAAACTTGTTTAAAGCCCTGAGTTAGTTTCAATTCATTCAGATGTACACGCCGAGCCAACTCCGCTAAAGAAGGAGGGGTGACGGCATTTTGGATCAGGATATCCCGCGCTTCGTAGATCCGATCGACATCTCGAGCTTTTAGGGGCGTTGACCGTTCAGGTGAACCAATAATGACCTGGTTAAAGTGCAGCGCCAGTAGCTCTAGCACTTTGCCTTCCAAATAAAGCTGACGGGCAATGCCCTGATAGGGCCATTCTAAAATCTGCTGTAGGATTTGCCGCTGGGCTGGAGTGATCTTGCTGGGTTGATAGAGAATTGTGTTTTCTGGGTGTTCCAGGGTGTTTCTGAGGGCGGTGGGGAATTCGTGGATGCGATCGCAAAACCCGTGAATTAGCTCTAGGGAAACTTGAATGTGAAACCGACAAATGCGATGTCCGACCGGATACTTTTCAAATTCACCAGTCTCCGGTACCCGATACATATAGCTTTTGCCCGCCACTTCTTCCTCAGAACTGGCCAGACCATCATTATCCACCTGGCAACCACCTGACAGATAGTAGCAAAACATCAGCGGCATAGATTTGTCATGTTGCTGTATCTGATAGACATGGGTCTGATGCTTGGTAATATCTATTACACTGAGCATCAACCCCGGCCTCAGCTGAATCTGACGTCCCCAACCCTGGCCTAGTACTGAAGGGGCTTGACGGAAGGACTCTGCTCCTTCTGTGTACTTTGCAAGACTACCGTTAGCATGGCACTCCCGTATGATTTCTTGTACTTCTTCACCCTTCAGAATCTTAGCCATTGCAACGCAGAACTCATACTTTTAGCTAGTATGACACTATTGGCAATGATTCTCAATATTCGCATCAGTGACGTGAAAATGCAGAGATCAGAGCGAAAGATATCAGCCATTATTATGTGGTTAAAACTCAATGGAGTAGCGTAGACTCGCCGTAATTCCTGGTCTAGCAAAACGTCGATCCTCAAAGAATCCAACGCGCTCTTGAGAATTTAGTACCAGCTCATCGCTATTTAACAGATTCTCAAGCCCTAAGGTGAGACGACCGGGGCCTACTTGTAAACTGCTAAGTAAATCTAGACTAAAGTAGCTCTCCACCTCGTAGAGATCAATTCCGTCATCAAAGGCGCGATCGCGATCGCCCACAAACAGTAGCTGCAGTCGATTTGTCCAGCGGGGGGTGGTCTCATTTTCCACATACAGCCCTAGCTTTAGGGGGGAAACGCTCAGAGACGTTAATGGGTCAAAATCGCCATCATCATCAGGATCGCTTTCACCTTCGGACCAGGTAAAATTTCCACCTAGCCGCCAAGTATCGCTAGGCTGCCAGTCAACGGCGACTTCCACACCGTAGTTCCGCTGGGGCGCACGCTCCAATTCCGTAAAACCAGAATTAGGATCAAATTGAAAGAACGCCCCTAAATCCGATTCGCTATAAAATCCGGCAATACTGGCCTGAATGGTATCAAACTCGGCCCGTGCCCCAATCTCATAGTTATCCACCGATATGGGCTCTAGTTCTAAACTGTCGGGACTAAAGGTAGGTCCAGCGTCTAGGGCAAAAAGTATATTGGGCACTGAAAACCCCTGGGAGAAATTAGCAAATAGTCCCACCTCCGGAATCGGTCGATAGAGCAGTCCGGCATTAAGTGAAACATCATCGAAGCTGCCGCTGCCACCCTCACGCTCCCGAGGTAGCGCAAAGATAAAGGCTGAGCGAAAGTCATCGGCTGAGAAGCTGATATCGTCGTAGCGCAGCCCACCACTAATCTGAAACTGGTCGCTAACCTCCCAGCGCGCCTGGGCAAATAATCCTAGCTCTTTAAGCTCGTAGGTAGAGGGGAATTCTTCGATGATATTAATGTCTCGATTGGCATCAAAGGCAACCGGATCAACAAAGGTGGAAATGCTCTCATTATCTTGCTCAGAATAATCAGCCCCCCATAGCACATTGGCAGAATTTCCCAAGGGCGTATCGACCTGCACACGAGTACCAATTTCGGTCAGTTCAAAAAAGCCTTGGGTAACTTCAGGGAAAAATGGAGAAGCAGTGGGGCGCAAGTCTGCAAAGGCATCTGCAAATTCCAGATCATTGAAGAAAATCTGAGCATCTAGCTGAGAGCCAAATACATCAGCATGACGATAGGTGAGATTAATTAAATGATTAATCCTCTCAGGATCTTGTTCATAATTAAAATCTCCTAAGAATAGCGGTGTCGCAGTTTGGTTGCCTGGGGCTGCAACAGATGATGAGTCTGTTGTAAACTCAGTATCAACAGAGTCCCGATAAAAGCTATAGGTTAGTCCGATGCGCTGATTGTCATCTATGTTGTATCCTAGCTTGGCAAGTACTCCCAAGCGATCAAATTCATTCAGGCCAGCTACAGGAATAATCCGATTGCCATCGCTGTCAAAGCTAGCATTATTAGCCTCGTAGTTGATTGAAATGCGGGCGTCACCATCTTCCTCCGCAGCGGCCACACCAAAGCCGCCTGTGTAGCTAAAAGTGCCGTCGTCGCTCAGGTTAGTTAACACTGCGCTGGTGCCAACGTCAGCACTATAAACAATGCCCTCTTCCACCGGAGCGCGGGTAATCAAATTAATGGTGCCGCCAGTAGCCCCGTCACCGTATAGGGCATTGGCCCCAGGCACTACTTCAATCCGCTCAAGGGAGTCCGCAGAAATTGCATTCAATTCACCAAAAACAAAACCATTGGCATTTTGAGGAACACCGTCAATCAAGACTTGAAGACCACGCCCGCGCAGGGTAAAGCCGCGGTTGCCACTGCGTAGCGGTGGTGGCGAAAAGCCTGGCAGCAGCTGTCCTAAGACATTGTTCAAATTATTGCTGAGTTCTAGCTGCTGCTGAATCTCTTCTCGTTCAATCACCCGAACAGTTCGGGGCACATCGACAATATTTTCTTCTGTGCGCGTAGCGGTGACAACAATTCGCAGAGTATCGCTGCTGTCTTCGTCGCGATCAGTCTCACTGGCGGCATCTTCTGCAGGCGTTTGGGCCAGACTCTCGGCCATGTCCTCAGAATCATTGTCTAGGACTAACGTCTTGGCCAGTGAGCTATTCGCTAAACTCAGTTGAAAAATGCTAGCCAAAAGTAAACCGGCTAGCGGCTTAACCAGCTTATTGAAAGTTGTCATAATGCCTCACACCTTAATTGCGCATTCACACTAAACCTGTCAAACCATGCTGGACAGATATTGGGCACAGAGATCAATCAGCTGAAACTGTTGCTTTACGCCCCCTGTGCAGCTGAATTTGTCCGTAAAAAATAACTGCCTTATAAATGCAGGTTAGTTGACCTAAATCATAAAATTTTGGTGGATGAGTTTCCAGTCCAGAACGTCTTCGAGAGCTAGCATTTGGTTCTTCAGCTGATCTCTACTGTATTGATTGGTCCAGAAGCCGTTTTTATTTATTTAGATAAAAACTGGGAGCTACCTTAAATTTCTTTTTGAACGCTGTAAAGAAGGCACTGCGGCTAGTGTAGCCAATGGTCCGGGCGACTTCTTGAACATTGAGGCTGTCTGTCTGTAGTAGCTGACAGGCCCGTTCCATTCGGTAGTTGTGCAGATAGTTAAAGACGGTGGTGTTAAAGACCTGGCGAAAGCCTCGGGTTAGTCTAATCGTACTCAGCTCCACCTGCTGGGCTAGCTCTGTGAGCGAAGGGGGAGCTGCTGCATTTTGAATCAGGATATCCCTGGCGGCATAAATACGGTCTATGTCCTGGACTGGGGTGGTGCGCTGAGGTGCCCCGCTTAGCACCTGGCCTAGGTGCAGTGCTATCAGCTCTAGGACTTTACCCTCAAGATAGAGGTGACGGGCTAGTCCATGGTAGGGCCATTCAAAAATCTGTTGCAGAATCTGTTGCTGAGCTGGGGGAATACAGCTGGAATGATGCAGAATTGAATCTGTTGGATTGTCTAGGATGTTTCTAAGGGGCTTGGGAAACTCGTCGATGCGATCGCACAGCCCATGCATCAGCTCCGGTGCAACCTGAAGATGAAGAAAACATTGTCTCCCCGACATATGCTGTTCAATTTCACCTGTCTTAGGGAGATGATACAGATAGCTTTTCCCAGCAACCTCCTCCACTTCTCCAGATAACCCGTCATTATCTACGCGCCAGCCACCAGCCAAGTAGTACTTAAACGTCAGCGGCATGTTCAAAGAATGCTGTGACACTTCATTGATGGTTGTAAAATTTACAACGGCGTTCATAATCAAAAGCGTTAGTCCTGGACGTAGCTGTATAGTACGGCTCCATCCCTGGCCTAAAGCGGGCGGACTATAGATTAGGTGCTCTGCTCCATGCCGATATTCTATGAGTTGACCGTTAGCACAACATTCTCTTCTGATTGCGTCTGCCTCATGTCCTGTCAGAACTTTAGTCATTGCCCGATACTGGTCATACTCTGACTACTATGACACTATTGGCAATGATTCTCAAAATTACAGCTGCATAATGTTGATGGATCAGGCTGATACAGGTCTGATTTAGTCAACACGTTCAACCGTTTCCAGGTCTCCTGATTCTAGACACGTTTCAATATCAGTTAAAATTTGATTGGCAGCCAAGATACTGCGTCCACCCAGCCAGACTCTATTAGACACTTCACAAACAACACCTTGTCTAACTGCGTTTAGTGTTGACCAGAGCGGATCGCTAATAAAGTCTGCTCTGGCGATGCTGTCTTCAGAATCTGGATTATATGTCAAGAACAAGACATCACCGTCGATGGCGGCTAGTTCCTCTTTTGAGAGCTTGAGCGCATAGTCATCATTTGTATTCTGAAACGGATTGCGTTTAAAGCCAATATCCTGAAGAACTTCTCCTGAGAAGCTGCTACTGGTATAGGCCAAAATGCCACCGCTCCAGCGGTTAACAACCGATACTTTTGTATGTTGGGGTACCTGATTAAGTTCAGATTTCAATGCCTCAACACGCTGTTGATAAGCGACTAAAAGCTCCTCTGCATTTTCAAGCTCGCCTAATGCATCTGCATTGAGTAGAAAATACTCTTGCCAGTCACCGTGACGCCCATTGCTTTTAGTCAATACAGTGGGTGCTATTCTCGAAAGCCGTCGATAATAGTTGGCATCGGTGGCGACCGTAGATCCTAAAATCAGATCTGGTTTCAGCTGGAGAATCATTTCCAAATTAGGCTGAGATCCTCTACCTACTGATGGGATCTCATTGATGACTTCTTCTGGATAAATCGGAGAAATTAATGCTTCTGCTCGACCCACAGGCCTTACATTTAAGGCTAATGCGGCATCTAAGGGAGCATAGTCTAAAACAACAACCCGCTCGGGTGAAACGGGAATTTGAGTTGTACCCATAGCATGCTCAATAGAGCGCAGGTCGGCATCAGTCTCGGGGGACAGTGCGGTTGGCTGACAGCTTATCAACCAACCGCCTGTCATTAACCCGATCAACCCTCGACGAAAGACGCTGGCCATGAGATTAAAATTCAAGGTTGTAACGCACGCTCATGGTAGTGCCAGGGGAGGCAAACCGTCGGTCATCCCTGCGGCCAACGCGCTCCTGAGTAACTGCATTAATGTAGTCATCGTTCAACAGGTTTTCAATCCCGAGAACTAGGCGACCTGGTCCCAGCTGTAAACTGCTAACCAGGTCTAGGGTGACATAGCTATCAATGTCAAAGGGGTCAACGCCATCCTCAAAGGCGCGATCGCGATCGCCAACCAGTAGTAGCTGCAGCCGATTAGACCAGCGGGGTGTAGTCTGATTTTCCACATACAGCCCCAGCTTATAAGGGGGGACATTTAGAGCACTTAACGCATCAAAATTACCGTCATCGTCAGCATCGTTTTCACCCTCAGACCAGGTAACGTTTCCGCCGAATCGCCAAACATCGCTAGGCTGCCAGTCAAGGGTGGCTTCTACACCATAGTTGCGCTGGGGGGCTCGCACTACTTCGGTAAAGCCAGTCTCAGCGTCAAATCGAAGACTGGCTCCTAAATTTGACTCAGAGTAAAATCCGGCCAAGCTAGCCTGAATCGTATCAAATTCGGCCCGTGCTCCAAGCTCAAAGTTATCCACTGATTGGGGCTGAAAGAGTAAATCATTATCAATGTTAAAACCGGGGCGGGCCTGGGAAAAGGCGGTGCCTAAATTAGGAAGTGAAAACCCCTGGGAAAAATTGGCAAACAACCCTACTTCTGGAATGGGCCGATAGAGCAATCCGGCGTTAAACGAAACATCATCATCACTACCGCTGCCCCCCTGCCGCTCACGGGGATCTCTAAACGCTAGCTGGTAATCATCGACAGAAAAACTGATATCCGAGTAGCGTAATCCACCGCTAATTTGAAACTGGTCGCTAATATCCCATCTGGCTTGGGCAAACAGACCCAGCTTGTCGATTTTATAGGGAGGAAACAGGGAAAACTGGTCAATAATATTGAGTTCTTGATTGGCATCAAAGGCAACCGGATCTAGAAACGCCGCTTCAACCTCATTCTCTTCTTCAGAATAGTCTACACCCCATAGCAAACTGGCAGACTCCCCCAGGGGCGTATCCACCTGCACCCGAGCGCCGATTTCTGAAATGTCAGTCAGATTCTGGAAAATGTCGGGGAAAAAGTCCGGGCGTCGGTTGTTTGATCTTAAATCGTTAAATCGTACGGCCTGCTCAATGTCTTTGAGATAAAGTTGAGCATCTAGCTGAGAGCCAAATACATCCGCATGACGATAGGTGAGATTGAGATTATGATTAATTGTCTCCGGCGGCTCGTCATAGTCAAAGTCTCCTAGAAATAGCGACCTGGCTACTTGAGTACCGGGTTCAGCAGTTACAGCGGGGTCTGTTGTGAACTCTGTGGTGATCTCATTTTTGAAGAAGTTATAGGTAACCCCAACGCGCTGATCATCATCGATGTTGTAGCCTATTTTTGCAAGTATCCCCAGGCGATCGGCGTCATTGATGCCGCCAATGGGAATAATCCGATTGCCGTCAGCATCAAATCTGGCGTTTTCAATGTCGTAGTTAATTGATAGTCGGACATCGCCTTCCTCTTCTGCGGCTGCCACACCCAGACCGCCTGTATAGCTGAAGCTACCATCATTATCTAGGTTAGTCAGAGAGGCGATTACGCCGAAGTCTGCCTCGTACGTAATGTCACCTTCAGCGGGGGCACGGGTAATAATATTAACGATACCGCCAGTGGCTCCATCCCCATAAATGGCACTCGCTCCAGGCACCACCTCAACGCGCTCAATCGAGTCAGGCGCAATCGTATCAAATGCATCGACACCAGGGCCATTGGCATTTTGAGGAACGCCATCAATTAACACCAGTGCATTACGCCCGCGTAGAGTAAAGCCACGGGTTGCCGACTGTAGCGGCGGTGGAGAAAACCCAGGAACTAGCTTCCCTAGGGCATCAATTAAATTATTGCTCAGCACTAGCTGCTGCTGCAGATCTTCTCGATCAACCACTCTAACCGAGCGAGGTACGTTGGTAATTTCTTCTTCTGTGCGTGTGGCTGTAACAACAATACGTAGGGTGTCGGCCTCCGTCTCCTCCGATGCTGCCGCATCCTCACTGCCGGTTTCTTCGGCCGCTGGGGTATCGTCGGCTGATGTCTGGGCTACAGTGGACTCGGCTGCAGTGATGACTTGAGCGTCTAGACTGACCCCCTCACTCAGGGAATCGCTGGCTAAGCTCGGTTGAACGACGATAGTTAAAATCATCCCGGCTAACAGATTATGGCTGACCAGCCTACTTAAAATTGTCATAGTGCCTCACACCTCAATTGCGCATTAAAAACTGGCCATGCCGACAGATGGTTCGTGAAAGAACTCTGTTGATGGCAGGTATCTTGGATTTTGTCCAGGCTGCCGCTTGCCCCTGGGCAGGCGACGCGGGTTTAGTTAAGAAGTGTTTTTACTATAAAGGGCTTATTAGACAGGTCTTGAGCAATCCTGTCTTGCAAAACTAAGGGTTCGTCTTCCTGAGCGATCTTTTGATTTTTCTAAAAAAATACAGGCTTTCTGAACGAGCCTGCAGCAATAGGTAAACGTTTGTGTGACTAATATTAGCCACTTTTTTTGAGGTAGATGCTGGGGGCTACCTTAAATTTCTTTTTGAAGGCAGCAACAAATGAGCTGCGGCTGGCGTAGCCAACTTTGCGAGCAATTTCTTGAATGTCAAGACTACCTGTTTGCAGTAACTGACGGGCCTGTTCCATGCGATACCTATACAGGTAGCCATATACGGTAGTGTCAAATACCTGCTTGAATCCTTGGGTAAGCTTGAGTTCATTTAAGTGAACCCGTCGTGATAACTCTGCTAGAGACGGCGGATTGACCGCATTTTGAATCAGAATATCTCGGGCTTCATAGATTAGATCGGTGTCTTGGATGGGCACAGACCGCTGAGGTGAACCGATGATCACCTGGCTAAAATGCAAGGCTAGCAACTCTAACACTTTGCTTTCTAGGTAAAGCTGACGGGCAATGCCTTGATAGGGCCACTCTATAATCTGTTGTAGGATCTGCCGCTGGGCAGGAATGATTTTACTTGGGTGGTAGAGGATGGTGTTTTCCGGGTGTTCTAGGGTATTTCTCAGGGCAGGGGGAAATTCATGGATGCGATCGCAAAACCCGTAGATTAGGTCTAAAGAGACCCGAATACGCAACAAACAAATACGACGATCAGCCAGGTATGTCTCTTTTTCGGCGGTACCAGGTACCCGATACATGTAGCTTTTGCCCGCAACTTCCTCTCCATACCCGACTAAACCATCATTATCTACCTGGCAGCCACCGGCCAGGTAATAGCAAAATGTCAGCGGCATCGATTTTTTATGCTGCTGTATCTGATATACCTGAGTATGGTGATTGGTAACATCCATTACACTGAGCAATAGCCCTGGACGCAGCTGAATCTCGCGGTTCCACCCCTCACCTAATATTGACGGGGTGCGACGAAAGCATTCTTTGCCTTCGGCATACATTCCTAGGCTACCGTTGGCACGGTACTCCCCTGTAATTTCCCGAACTTCGTCACCCGTCAGAATCTTTGCCATCAGGAACCCGTGATCATACTGAAATTAGTATGACACTATTGGCAATGATTCTCAATATTAGAAAACAGCAGAGAAGCGGTTGGACAGGTAGCTGTCTGTCAAGTTCTCAGTTCGAGTTGGGGAGACACGGAGATGATGATTGCTCCAAGTCTCCGCATCCGGCAACCATTGCTGGTTAAAACTCAATATCAGCCTGGTGGACTTATTCAACGCGTTCAACCGTCTCTACGTCTCCTGGTTCCAAACAGGTCTCAATATCAGTCAAAATCTGATTCGCCGCCAGGAAATTGCGGCCTGAAATCCAGACGTGACTGCTCACCTGGCATACTCGGTCCTGCTGCACCGCCTCCAACTGAGACCAGAGGGGATGAGTGATAAAGTCAGCTTTGGATAGTCTGCCTGGTCGGGAGGTGGAGTAAATAAGAAAAATATAATCACCGTCCATGGCGTCTAACGCCTCAGGAGACAATTGTAAAGCATAGCCTTCGTCATCGTCTTGGACTGGGGTCCGAGAGAAGCCAATATCCTGCAGAATCGAACCTGAAAAACTACCTGTAGTGTAAGCCCTAACGACATCATTAGAAATGATCAAAACAGAAATCTCTAACGCTTGGGGCTGATCAATGATAGCTTGCAGCTGTTGAACCTTTTGTCGATAAACTTCTAACAACTGCTTTGCTTGTTCAGAGCGCCCTAGTGCCTCTGCATACAGCTGGAAGTTTTCCTGCCAGTCATCTTCTCGTCCGCTCCCTTCGGTTAAAACTGTTGGTGCAATTTGAGACAGCTGACGATATATCTTTTCATGGCTAATTTTTGAACCTAGAATGAGATCTGGTCTAATTTTTGAAACTGTTTCTAAATTGGGCTGATTAGTCTCACCGACCGTTTCAATTCCATCTACTTGATCTCCCAAATAATCCGGCGGCTTGCCAGAGAGAACAGTGCCTGCAGGTTTAATGCCTAAGGCCAGGGCTGCATCTAAAGGAGCCGTATCAAGCACCACTACCCGCTGAGGCGTCATGAGCACTTGGCTGCGCCCCATAGCATGTTCAAGAGTACGGTTAGAGTCAGGCGCTGACGATACGACCGAGCCCGATTGACAGCCAGCCAGCAGTGTTCCCACTGCTAGCCAGCCCATCACATTGCGACAGTGTAAGTTGAACATCGCTAAAACTTGACAGAATACCCCACGTTTAGGGTAAGCCCCGGAGCTGCAAAACGACGCTCCTCAGTACCACGTACCCTTTCTTGGGAACTTAGGGGCAGATACTGATTATTTAGAAGATTTTGCACTCCCAATGTCAACTTACCTTTGCCAAGCTGGATGCTGCTGAGCAAATCCAAGGTCACATAGCTCTCAATCTCAAACGCATCTACACCATCTTCAAAAGCGCGATCGCGACTGCCTACACCCAGCAGCTGTAATCGGTTAGTCCAACCAGGAGCCGTATCATTCTCCACATACAGCCCCACTTTATAAGGCTGTACCTGAATACCGCTAAGCGCTAAGAAGTCGCCATCATCATTGTTATCGCTTTCCCCGTCGTTCCAGCTAAAGTAGCCTCCCAGACGCCAGGCATCGCTAGGCTGCCAATCGAGGGTGGCTTCTACACCGTAGTTACGCTGGGGGGCTCGTACTACATCGGTAAAGCCATCGGGACCTACCTGAAGATTAATGCCCAAATCAGATTCGTTATAAAACCCCGACAAACTGGCCTGCACCCGGTCAAATTCACCCCGGACACCCACCTCAAAGTTATCCACCTGCTGAGGTGATAGCTGCACATCGGTACTAATGTCCACATCTGTTGGCAGCCGAGTGCCTGCAACCCTGCCGATATTGGGAATGGAAAATCCTTGGGAAAAGCTTGCAAACAAGCCAATTTCCGGTACTGGCTTGTAAATTAGCCCCGCATTAAATGACACATCATCCGCACTCACATCTCCCCCTCTACGGATATCGTCCTCATTACGACGAAATGCCAAAACAGTATCCTCAACAGACACATCAAATTCGTCGTAGCGCAGTCCGCCGCTTAGCTGCCACTGGTCGCTAATGTCCCAGGTAGCCTGGGCAAACAAGCCCAAGGTTTCCAAATCATAGACCGGGCTCTGATTTGATACCTCTACAATATCCAATGTATTAGTCGCTTCGAACGTGGTCACATCTGATATCAGCGTGGGACGTTCGTTTTCTTCCTGGCCATAGTCTGCTCCCCACAGCAGGCTAAAGCGATCGCTAAATTCAGTATCAAATTGCGTCCGTCCCCCCCACTCTAAAGAATCTAGACTGGTTTGGAATATCCTGGGGTTAAATGCAGGCCGACTCGATCCCCGAATATCGCCAAATCGCTGCACTAGCTCCGTATCACGGAAGTAAAGCTGGGCATCAAACTGGGAGCTAAGCAGATCATCGTGGGTATAAGTGAGGTTAAACACATGGGTTGTGAGCTCCGGCTCTTCCTCATAGAAAATCTCACCAATGTCAATGGCTCGCGCTGTTTGTAGCCCTGGAATATCGCGAATTGAGGGATCTGTTATGAAACTTGTATTGGCTTGATTCTCATTGTAGAAGCTGTAAGTCAACCCTATCCGCTGCTGATCGGTAAATTCATGACCTATCTTGGCTAAAAAGCCTAGCCGGTCAGTGTCAGCCAGTCTGTTGGGGGGAATACGATCACCGTTAGCATCGAACTGCGCATTGGTGACATCATAGGACAGGAGTGCCCGCAAATTAGTTCGCTCATCTGAGCCAGCTGCACCAATCTGCACACCATAGCCAAAACTGTCGTCCTCAACTGAGGTTAAGCTTGTGGCAATATTGGCCCCCAACTCGTATTCAACCTGACTATCCGTAGCCGAACGGGTAATCAAGTTAATGATGCCGCCTGTCGCACCATCACCGTAAATCGCACTAGGGCCTCGAACAATTTCAATCCGTTCAATCGCATCGGGATCAATGTGATTTAGTTCGGTATTAAACCCACTGTTAGGATTTTGCGGTACGCCATCGATCAAGATTAAGGCCGAGCGTCCCCGCAGCGAAAGATTACGAGTACTAGATTGAAAAGTCGGTGGTCCTAAGCCAGGAACTAGCTGTCCTAAGATATCGGGTAAATTATTGGTAAACTGCCGTTGCTGTTGAATTTGTTCTCGGTCAATGACGGTGACCGCGCGAGGTACATCTAAAACAGATTCTTCTGTACGCGTGGCCGTAACAACAATACGCAAAGTGTCTTCCGACACGTCCTCTGATTCATCGGCCTCTGTCTCCACCTCTTCAACCTCTTGAGTATCTTCCCCAGGGGTTTGAGCCAGTGTGGGCAGATTGGCAACACCTTCAGAACTGTTGTCTAACCTCAACTTATCAGCCGAGGAATCATGGGCTAACCCCGGTTGAATAATGCTGACCAAAATCAAACTAGCTAGCAATTTGTAGCTAACCAGCTTATTTAGAATTGTCATGATGCCTCACACCTTAATTTCGCATTGAGAACCCGTCAGACCACCCTTGGCAACCATGCTGCAGAAGACTGTTGGCCGATGGCAACAGTTGCTTTAGACCACGGTTGTAACCTCGCACTTGCAGAAAGTGATCGGGACAGACGTTATTTAAGAATTATTACTGATAATAAAACGTGGATAGATAGATTTCCAGGCGATAACGTCTTCGAGAGCTAGGGTTTTCCTTCCCAGCGGATCGCTGCTATCTAATGCTTTGTAGATACCGGCTGGGGGGCACTTTAAACTTCTTTTTGAATGCTTTAGCAAAGGAATCGCCGCTGGTGTAGCCAACGCTGCGGGCGACTTCTTGAACATTGGGGTTACCCGTCTGTAGTAGCTGACGGGCCTGTTCCATCCGATAGTCGTGTAAGTAGTTAAAGACGGTGGTATCAAACACCTGCCGAAAGCCACGGGTGAGCTTGACCGCACTCAGACCTACCTGCTGGGCGAGATCTGTTAGGGAAGGGGGTGCGATCGCATTTTGAATCAAAATATCTCTGGCGACATGGATCTGGTCCACATCCTTTACCGAGGTGGCACGCTGGGACGGCCCCATCAGCACCTGATCTAAATGCAGCGCGATTAGCTCCAGGGTTTTACTCTCAAGGTAGAGATGGCGAGCCAACCCCTGGTAGGGCCATTCAAAAATCTGTCGCAGAACGTGTTTTTGGGCCAATGTCGTACGGCTGGGATGATAGAAAATTGTATTTTCTGGATTTTCTAACGTGTTTCTGAGGGCAGTGGGAAATTCGTCGATGCACTCTCTAAACCCGTAAATTAGCTCCGGCGCAACTCGAATACGAAGACACTTATGTTCTCCTGCCGGATGCTCTTCAATTTCTCCAGTATTTGGGAGACGGTAAAGATAACTCTTGCCAGCAACTTCCTCCACTTCGCCTGCCAAACCGTCATTGTCCACCCGACAGCCACCGTTCAGGTGATAATGAAATGTTAGCGGCATGTCAGACGAATGTTGTTTGATTTTATGAATATGGGTCTGATGATGCACAAGATTGTTGACACTCAGCGCTAGGCCAGGCCGCAGCCGAAATTGACGTCGCCAACCCTGCCCCAGAGCGGTGGGCAGGCGAACAAAATATTCTGATCCTTCTTTATATTCTGAAAGGTGGCCGCTGGCACGGCACTCCTGCATTATTGCGCCTACTTCACACCTTGTCAGAATTTTAGCCATCACCAAACAGATGTCATAATTTAATTCAGTATGACACTATTGGTAATAGTTCTCAATATTATAACAACACAAATATGATAAAAGGGCAAGGTTTGATTTGCTGACATTATTTCAAGCAGTCTTCAATATCTGTCAAAATTTGATTTGCTGCCAAGATATTGCGACCAGCAATCCAGACGTCGCCGTTGACCTCACATACCCTCTCTTGCTGTACCGCCCTAAGCTGAGACCAGATTGGATTAGTCATAAAATCGTCTTTTTGAAATCCGCCGGGGCGATAGGTGGAATAAACTAAAAAAATATAATCGCCATCGATATCGTCTAATGCCTCAGGAGATAGCTGTAAAGCGTAGCCTTCTGGATCATCTTGAACAAATGGACGAGAGAAGCCTACATCTTGAAGAACTGAACCTGAAAAGCTTCCCGATGTATAGGCTCTGACGTTATCGTTAACGATCAGTACAGAAACCTTCAATGCTTGGGGCTGGCCAATCTTTTCCTGTAGCTGCTGCACTCTTTGCTGGTAGCCTTGTAATTGTTTTTCGGCTTGCTTTGCCTTACCCAGTGCTTCGGCATAAAGCAAAAAATTGTCTTTCCATGCATCCTTCCCTACCTGACCGCCATTGTCTGTAAACACGGTTGGAGCTATTTGGGATAGCTTCTCATACAGATTGCTACCCGGTTGAGACCATAAAATCAAATCAGGGTTGAGTCCTAAAATCGCCTCTAAATTGGGCTGATTTGGGTCACCGACTAGCGTTATATCACCAACTCTATCGCCAAGATAGGGTGGAAACTCTTTGTAAACAGCTGTTCCCACCGGCTGAATCTCCAAGGCAAATGCAGCATCCAGGGGAGCTGTGTCCAGAACAACAACTCGCTCAGGGGCGATGGGAACCTGAGTCGTCCCCATCGCATGCGCTACGGTGCGGGTAGATACGGTTGAAGCCGTCTCTGATGGAACCGGATGACAGGCGGTTGTTGTCATCACAATTGCTAATATTTCAACACAGACGGACCTGAGCATAGAGCCTCCTTAAAATTCAAGGGCGTAACGCAAACTCATCGTAATACCAGGAGACGCAAAGCGAAAACTGTCAAAGGGGTCGGTACTTTCTTGAGAAACCAGCGGTAAATAGTCATTATTCAACAGATTCTCAACGCCCAGGCTAAGCCGACCGGGACCAAGCTGTAAGCTGCTGATAAAGTCCAGTGTCACATAACTTTCAACCTCAAAGAAGTCAACGCCCTCATCAAAGGCAAGATCTCGATCGCCCACCCACAGTAGCTGTAGTCGGTTGCTCCAACGCGGGGTGGTCTTATTTTCCACGTACAGCCCCAGCTGATAAGGTGGAACGGTTAGTGACCCCAGAGGTGTAAAGTCACCGTCATCATCAGGATCGTTCTCACCCTCAGCCCAGCTAAAGTTGCCCCCCAACCGCCAGGTATCGCTCGCTTGCCAATCGAGGGTGGCTTCTACACCATAGTTGCGCTGGGGTGCCCGTACCAATTGAGTACTGCTTTGTTCAGGATCAAATCGAAAGGACGCTCCTAGACTCGATTCGCTATAAAAGCCAGCAATGCTGGCTTGAATCGTATCAAACTCAGCCCGTGCGCCAATCTCAAAGTTATCCACCGACTGGGGTTGAAATTGCAAATCTGTATCCGGGTCAAAACTCTCATCCCTGACCTGACTCAAGGCTCGCCCAATATTGGGAATTGAAAACCCCTGGGAGAAATTAGCAAACAGCCCTACTTCTGGAATGGCTCGATAGAGCAGTCCGGCATTAAACGACACATCATCATTGCTGCCGCTACCGCCCTGGCGCTCACGGGGAAATCTAAAGGCTAGCTGATAGTCATCTGCTGAGAAATCAATGTTGTCATAGCGAAGACCGCCGCTGAGTTGAAACTTTTCACTAATATCCCATCGCGCCTGAGCAAAGAGTCCCAAACTCTCAACCTCGTAAAGGGGAAACTGGGAGAACTCCTCAATAATATTGAGTTCTCGATTGGCATCAAAGGCAACCGGGTCAATAAATGCTGCGATGTTTTCATTTTCCTCATAGGCGTAATCAGCACCCCACAGCAAGTTTGCAGAATTGCCCAGAGGGGTATCCACCTGTACCCGTGCCCCCACTTCTGAGAACTTGTTCAGGTTCTGAAAAATCTCTGGGAAAAAGTCCGGAATGCCTCGTGCTCTAAGGTCTCCAAAATCTTGAACAACTTCTAAATCGTTGTAGTAGACCTGGGCATCGAGCTGAGAACCAAAAACGTCGCCATGACGATACGTTAGATTGATAATGTGACTAATCGTCTCAGGTTCCTGCTCAAAGTCAAACTCTCCTAAGAAGAGCGGTCTTGCTATCTGATCGCCTGGAATCGTTTCTACAATCGTGTCCGAAGTAAACTCAGTATCTATAGTGTCTTTGTAGTAACTGTAGGTAAATCCGATGCGCTGGTTTTCATCTATGTCGTATCCCAATTTAGCCAGTAGTCCTAAGCGATTTGCTTCACTGAGACCGGCCACCGGAACAATCCGGTTTCCGTCTGCATCAAATCGAGCATTGTCGATATCGTAGTTAATTGAAATTCGGGCGTCGCCGCCGTCTCCTGCTGCAGCCACACCAAGACCGCCTGTATAGCTAAAGCTACCATCATCACTGAGGTTAGTCAGACTGACACGGGTGCCAAAGTCAGCATTGTATACAACTCCGTCCTCAACAGGAGCGCGCGTAATCAGGTTAACGGTACCACCGGTCGCACCATCGCCATAGATTGCACTTGCACCAGGCACTGCTTCAATGCGCTCAAGGGAATCAGGGGAAATCGTATTTAATTCAAAAAAGAGAGGACCATTGGGATTTTGAGGCACACCATCAACCAGCACCTGAATATTACGACCTCGTAGTGTAAAGCCTCGAGTTTGCGATTGGATCAAGGGCGGAGAAAAACCAGGCACCAGTTTTGATAGGATATCAGGTATGTTGTTGCTTAATTCTAGCTGCTGTTGGATCTCTTCTCGTTCAATAATTCTGACAGAACGGGGCACGTCAACAACGTTTTCTTCTGTACGTGTTGCGGTGACAACAATGCGTAAATTATCATCAGCGCTTTGATCTTCGCCTCCTTCTGTAGATGTCTGAGCCAGTGTCGGTAGTTTTTTGTCTACGGTAAGACTCTCAAAATCGCTATCTGAATTTAAACTCTCAGCTAAAACCGGTTGAACAACACTCACCAAAATCAAACTGGCCAGAAAATTATGGCCAACCAGCCTACTTAAAGTTGTCATGATACCTCACACCTTAATTGCGTATCGAAAACCAAACTTTCAGAACATAATTGGCTTTGAGTTTAGAGATGGCGTTTACTGATTAAAAATATGGCCTTAAATCAGCATTGGAATAAGACTTGTAAATCCATCTGCAAAAACAGCCAGCTATGAACAGAGTTATTTAACAATTGTCTTAGATTGTAAATTTTGAATACATGGGTTTCTGCACCCTGGTGTCTTCGAGAGCTAGCATTGTGTTCTGTAGCCGATCTCTGGCATATCAACTGTCACAAGGATCGATATTTTATTTTCTCAAATAAACACTGGGGGGCATATTATATTTCTTCTTAAACGCTGCAATAAAAGCACTGCGACTGCTGTAGCCGATGCTGCGAGCCACTTCTTGAATATTAAGACTGCCTGTTTGCAACAGTTGACGCGCCCTTTCCATACGATAGTCGTGCAAATAGTTAAAGACGCTGGTGCTAAACACCTGTCGAAAGCCTCGAGTTAGTTTGACTACACTGAGCTCCACATGCTGAGCTAGTTCTGTCAACGAAGGAGGAGTCGCCACATTTTGAATCAAAATATCCCTGGCTGCATATATGCGATCGACGTCTCTTTTGTTAGCTGAAGTAATGCGTTGAGGTGAATTAGGCAGCACTTGGCCCAGGTGTAAAGCAATCAGCTCTAACACTTTACCCTCCAGGAAAAGATGGCGGGCTAGCCCCTGGTAAGGCCATTCTAAAATCTGTTGTATAATCTGGTTCTGGGCGGGAGTAATGCGGCCAGGATGATATAGGATTGAATCTGTTGGATTTTCTAAGCTACTTCTAAGCGGAATGGGAAATTCATTGATGCGATCGCTAAATCCATGCATTAACTCCGGTGCAACATAGATGCGAAAACGCTGGTGTCTGCCTGCCGGATGTCGCTCGATTTCACCGGTATTGGGTAAATGATATAGGTAGCTTTTTCCAGCTATTTCCTCCACTTCACCTGTTAAACCATCATTGTCTACCCGACAACCACCAGCCAAATAGTAATTAAAGACGAGCGGCATATCTGCAGAATGTTGGGGAATCTTGTCTATAAGTTCGTGATCTTTGACAGCGTCTACAACACTAATACTCAGCCCTGGACGTAGCTGTATGGTACGGATCCGGCCCTGACCCAACGCTGGTGGAAGATAGACAAGATACTCCGACCGACCTCGATATTCTGAAAGTTGACCGTTAACACGATGCTCCCTCATGATTGAGCTTGCTTCATGCCACGTCAAAACCTTAACCATTGCCCAGCAGTCGCTACACTTTGGTTAGTATGACACTATTGCAAATCATTCTCAATGCATGGCATTGCAGAGTCAGGCTGAGGCAGCCGTTATTTATTCACCACGGTTAGTCTTTTCTGCTGCTCCTACCCCCAAACACATCTCAATATCGGTCAAAATCTGATTGGCGGCCAGAATACTGCGCCCCCCTGCCCAGACTGCGCCCGACACTTCACAAACCATGTCCTGCTCAACTGCATTAAGCGTTGCCCACAGTGGATCGCTGACAAACTCTGTTTTGGCAATACTGCCCTCAAAAGCTGCATCATACATTAGAAAAATAATATCGCCGTCAATGGCGGCCAGATCTTCTTTTGATGGTTGTAGCGCGTACTTTTTGCTTTTTTCTTGAATTGGATTGCGTTTAAAGCCAAGGTCTTGCAAAATTGCTCCTGAAAAACTGTTAGTGGTATAGGCCAAAATACCGCCACTCCAGTGGGTAACCACCGATGCTGTTGTGGTTTCTGGCACCTGAGCCAGTTGAGATTTGATCGTATCTACACGCTGTTGGTAATCGGTCAATAGGGCCGCTGCTTTGTCAGACTGTCCCAGGGCATCCCCATGGAGGAGAAAGTGTTCTTTCCAGTTACCATAGCGTCCGTTGTCTTGGGAAAATACAGTGGGCGCTATACGTGACAGCTTTTTGTAGGAACCACGCGCTATCACCTTTGTGCCTAAAATTAGATCTGGTTTTAGGTTAAAGATTGTTTCTATGTTGGGTTGAAAGCCTTGCCCCACCGATGGAATATCATTGTTGGCCTCCGGATAAATGGGGGATGCTGACAGTTCTGGTCTGCCAATGGGGGTGACATTTAGGGCAAATGCGGTATCTAAAGGAGAGTAATCTAAAACAACAACCCGCTGAGGGTCCACAGGGATTTGAGTCGTGCCAATGGCATGGTCAATGGAGCGCATGGGGGCATCGGAAGAAAGGGGTGGGGCAGGCTGGCAGCTTGCTAACAATCCAACTGCAACCAATTCCATTAGTCTATTAGGCTTAAAGCCTCGGTTAGGTAAGGACATAAAAAAGAGAATAGGTACGAACGTTATCAAGCTGTGCTCTCTACGCCACCCTATTCTCTCGTATTTTAGTGACTACTAGGTAATTAAAACTCAACAGAATAGCGTACACTCATCGTCGTCCCGGGAGAAGCAAACCGTCGGTCATCAAACGGCTCGATACGTTCTTGGGCCGCCGCTGACAAATAGTCATTATTCAACAGATTTTCAATGCCCAAGGTAAGACGACCTGGCCCTAAGCGTAAGCTGCTGACTAAGTCTAGGGTGACATAGCTGTCGACCTCAAACAGGTCAACACCATCATCGAAAGCGCGATCGCGATCGCCCACCAGCTGCAGCTGTAGTCGATTGGACCAGCGGGGCGTTGTCTGATTTTCCACGTATAGTCCTAGCTTGTAAGGAGGAATGTTTAGAGAGCCCAGGGCATCAAAATCACCATCGTCGTCGGCATCATTCTCTCCCTCAGCCCAGGTAAAATTACCGCCTACACGCCAAGTATCGCTAGGCTGCCAGTCAACCGTGGTCTCAATACCATAATTACGCTGGGGGGCACGGGTGGCCTCTGTAAAGCCAGTTTCGGGGTCAAAATTAATGGAAGCTCCTAAACTTGATTCACTGTAAAATCCAGAGATACTGGCCTGAATAGTGTCAAACTCAGCTCTCGCCCCCAGCTCAAAGTTATCTACAGACTGGGGTTCAAGTAAGATACTGTCGGTCGTAAAATCAGGATTAGGGTCCGATACAGCAAACCCTATGTTGGGAATCGAAAACCCTTGGGAAAAGTTACCAAACAGCCCCACTTCTGGGATAGGGCGATAGAGCAGCCCAAAATTATACGAAATATCCTCTTCGCCACCGCTACCTCCTTCACGCTCGCGAGGAAATGCAAATGCTAGCTGAAAGTCATCCAAAGAGTAATCAATATCGTCATAGCGAACACCACCGCTAATCTGAAACTGTTCGCTAATATCCCAGCGGGCCTGGGCAAACAGTCCTAAATTTTGAAGCTCATAAGGGGGGAACAGGGAAAGCTCATCAAAAATATTGAGTTCTCGATTGGCATCAAAAGCAGCTGGATCAATAAACGCTGCTACAATCTCATTGTCTTCTTCAGAGTAGTCTACACCCCACAGCAGGTTAGCAGAATCTCCCAAAGGCGTATCCACCTGCAAGCGAGCGCCTATTTCAGACGTTTCAACAAGATTCTGAAAAATCTCAGGGAAAAATTCTGGAAAGCCAAAGGCCCTTAGATCGCCAAACGTTTGTGCTTCCTCAATGTCTCTAAGATAAAACTGAGCATCTAGCTGAGAGCCAAATACGTCAGCATGACGATAGGTGAGGTTGAGATTGTGGCTAGTTGCCCCAGGCGGTTCGTCAAAGTCAAAGTCTCCAAAAAATATGGCCCGACCCACCTGAGTGCCTGGCTCAGCAGCCACAGCCGGATCCGAGGAGAACTCCGAATCGCCAGTATCTTTGAAGAAGTTGTAAGTAATTCCGAGTCGCTGATTATCATCAATGTCATAGCCTATTTTGGCCAGCAATCCTAGACTATCGGTTTCACCGATGCCAGGAATAATGCGATCGCCATCGGCGTCAAACCTAGCATTATCCAGCTCGTAATTGATCGAGAGTCGGACATCACCGCCATCACCTGCAGCCGCCACACCTAACCCACCGGTATAGCTAAAGGCACCGTCGTCATCCAAGCTAGTTAAAGCTGTGGTTACACCAAAGTCTGCCTCGTATACCACACCATCCTCAACGGGGGCTCGGGTGATAATATTGACAACACCGCCAGTGGCTCCATCACCATAGAGGGCGCTGGCCCCAGGGACTATTTCGATACGCTCAATTGAGTCAGGAGCAATCGTGTTAAAAAATTCGACCCCCGCATTGGCATTCTGAGGAACGCCATCAATTAACACCAGTGCATCACGCCCGCGCAGCGTAAAGCCGCGAACTGATGACTGCAGTGGTGGCGGGGCAAACCCCGGCGCTAGCTTGCCCAGAACATCCAACAAACTATGGCTAAGTTCCAGCTGCTGCTGTAGGTCCTCTCGATCAATCACCCTAACGGTACGGGGCACATCAGTAATAGCTTCTTCTGTGCGCGTAGCTGTAACAACAATGCGTAGGGTGTCTTCAGAGTCTTCACCGCCATCAACAGAAGTCTCATCATCCGGTGAGTCGGTTGCTTCTGTCTGAGCTAGCGTTGGCAGATGGTCTTCTACGTTGGCAGTACGACTGTCTAAATCTAGCTCCTCAACTAGCGGAGTGTCAGCTAGACCTGGTTGAATGATGCTTGCCAAAATCAGGCTAGCCAGGAAATTGTGGCTAACCAGTTTATTTAAAGTTGTCATAGGACCTCACACCTTAACTGCGCAGCAGAAACTAACCCCATCAAACTTTTGCTGGCAGGCATTTTGCAAAGAATGTTAACAGGCCGCAAGACACACTTGCAGCTTGATCTGCAGAAAACCATTGCCCGCAAACAGGGCTTTGTTTAAGAATTATCAGTGATTATAAAACCTTGACAGATACATTCTCGGTACATACTGTCTTCGAGAACTAGCGCCTCTTATCCCATCCACCTGAGATATGTTTACGTTGTAGAATCAATCGCCCTTAAGGTATGTGCTAGGGGGCACCTTAAACTTCTTTTTAAATGCTCTGGTAAATGAACTAAAGCTGGTGTAGCCGACGTTGCGGGCTACTTCCTGGATATTTAGGCTGTCCGTTTGCAGTAGCTGACGGGCCTGGTCCAAACGATAATTGTGCAGATAATTAAAGACACTGGTGCTAAAAATCTGGCGAAAGCCTTGGGTCAGTTTAGTCTCAGGGAGCTCTACCTGCCGGGCTAGCTCCCTGAGCAAAGGGGGACTTACAGCATTTTGAATCAAAATATCTCTGGCCGCATAGATGCGCTCCATATCTTTGGGACTCATTAAGGTCTCTGGCTGGGGGGCGCCGATCAGCATCTGGCTGATATGCAGGGCAATCAGCTCTAACACTTTGCCCTCTAGATAAAGATGACGGGCCAGCCCTTGATAGGGCCAGGCAAAAATCTGCTTGATAATCTGACGCTGAGCTGGAGAAATCGGGCTGGGATGGTAGAGAATGGAATCGGCTGGATTTTCGAGCGTTTTTCTAAGGGGGGTGGGGAACTCGTCGATGCGATCGCACAGTTCGTACATCAGCTCTGGTGCAACTCGAATGCAAAGGTGGCTGTGTTTTCCTGGCATATCCTGTTCTATCTCAGCCGTATTGGGGAGGTGATACAGATAACTTTTCCCAGCGACTTCTTCTACTTCACCAGATAGGCCATTATTGTCCACCCGAGAACCACCGGCCAAATAATACTTAAATGTTAGCGGCATATCTAACGAATGCTGCTGAACTTTGTTCAGGGTTATAAATTTTGTAGCATCCTCTGCAGCATAAAGAGCTAGTCCCGGACGTAGCTGTATATTACGCCACCAGCCTTTACCCAATACTGAAGGGCAATAAACAAGCGTTTCTGACTTATCTTGATATTCTGTGAGCTGACCGTTGGCACGACACTCGGCCAAAATTTCATTTACATCACACAGTGTCAGAATTTTAGCCATTATCTAGCCGTGATTACGCTTCAGTTAGTATGGCACTATTGGCAATGATTCTCAACTGACAGCATATTTAGTTTGCTTCGGCTCCCGCCGATTTCAAACAGACTTCAATATCCGTCAACACTTGGTTGGCCGCTAAAATACTGCGCCCACCAGCCCAGAGCGTGCCGGAAACTTCGCAAACGGCACCTTGCCTAACGGCATTGAGTGTTGACCATAGGGGATCGCTGACAAAATCTTCTTTGGTAATGCTGCCATCAAAGTCAGAATCGTACATCAAAAACAAAATATCACCGTCAATGGCGTCTAGTTTTTCCTTGGATGGTTGGAGCGCATATTTTTTACTGTTCCTCTGAATTAGATTACGCTCAAAGCCAAGATCCTGCAGAATTGCCCCTGAAAAACTGCTAGTGGTGTAAGCTAAAACCCCGCCACTCCAGTGGGTGACGACCGATACTGTTGTATTTTCGGGTGCCTGGCCAAACTGAGATTTCAACGTATCGACCCGTTGTTGGTAATCGGCTAGCAGTTGCTCAGCTTTATCCAGCTGACCCAACGCGTCTGCATGGAGAAGAAAGTGCTCTTGCCAGTTGCCGTAACGCCCATTGTCTTGGGTAAATACAGTAGGTGCTATGCGCGATAGTTTGCGATAAGAGCCACTTGCTACCACTTTGGACCCTAAAATCAGATCTGGCTCTAGATTGAAGATTGTTTCTAAATTAGGTTGAAAGCCTGCACCCACCGATGTAATGTCCTGGTTTATCTCGGGATAGATAGGGGATATGGCTAGCTCTGGTCTACCAACGGGAGTGACATCTAGGGCAAACGCGGTATCCAAAGGGGCATAGTCTAAAACGATGACCCGCTCAGGGACAACAGGGATCTGAGTCGTACCCATGGCATGCTCGATGGAGCGCACGGGTATATCAGAGATAGGCGGCGATACAGCGGCTGGCTGACAACTTGTCAACCAGCCACATGTAATGACCCCTATTACCCCTTTATAGATGATGTTGGCCATTACTGTCCGATTAAAATTCAACAGAATATCGCACACTCATTGTCGTACCAGGGGCAGGAAAGCGACGTGTTTCAAATACGCCAACCCGTTCTTGTGCCGTCAGCGAGAGATAATCATTATTTAAGAGATTCTCAACACCCACAGTAAGCTGACCTGGTCCGAGTTGCAAACTGCTAATCAGGTCTAGGGTAACGTAGCTGTCGATTTTAAATGGATCAACGCCCTGATTAAAGGCGCGATCGCGATCGCCGATCAGCAGCAGCTGCAGTCGATTGTTCCAACGCGGTGTGGTCTGATTTTCCACATACAGACCCAGCTTGTAGGGCGGCACCGTCAAAGAGCCCAAGGGGTCAAAGTCGCCCGTGTCCCCCACATCATTTTCACCTTCGGCCCAGCTAAAGTTGCCCCCCAGCCGCCAAACATCACTGGGCTGCCAATCGAGGGTAGCTTCTACACCATAGTTACGCTGCGGAGCCCGAACGGTTTCCGTAAAGCCCGTTTCAGGATTAAAGATAAAGGACGAACCGAGACTTGACTCACTATAGAATCCCGCAATGCTGGCCTGGATAGTATCAAATTCGGCCCTAGCGCCAATCTCAAAGTTATCCACCGTCTGGGGCTGAAACAGCAGGTCGTTATCAATGTCAAAATCGGGAGCGGCTCCGGATAGCGCAAAGCCGAAATTGGGAATTGAAAATCCCTGGGAGAAATTGGCAAAGAGACCCACCTCTGGGAGCGGGCGATAGAGCAGCCCGGCATTAAACGACACATCATCATTGCTGCCGCTACCGCCCTTACGCTCACGGGGAAACGTAAACGCGAGCTGGTAGGGCTCTGCCGAGAAACTAATATCGTCATAGCGGACACCACCGCTCAGCTGAAACTGGTCGCTAATATCCCAGCGTGCCTGGGCAAAGAGCCCCAGGTTCTCAATCTCGTAGAGCGGGAACGAGGAAAACTCCTCAATGATGTTGAGTTCTCGATTGGTATCAAAGGCCACCGGATCGAGAAAAGCGGCGATATTCTCATTTTCTTCTTCAGAATAGTCCACACCCCATAGCACATTGGCTGAATCGCCTAACGGAGTATCGATCTGTACACGGGTGCCGATTTCTGAAAACTCATTAAAGTTCTGAAAAATATCAGGGAAGAATTCAGGAAAGTTTCTCGGTCTGATATCGCCAAACTCTTGGATCACTTCCAGGTCATTGAAATATACCTGGGCATCTAGCTGAGAGCCAAATACATCCGCATGGCGATAGGTGAGATTGAAAATATGGCTCGTGGTTTCCGGCGGTTTTTCAAAGTCAAACTCTCCTAAAAAGAGCGGTCGTGCCAACTGAGTGCCGGGAATTGCAAGAATCGATGAGTCTGTTGTGAACTCAGAGTCGGTTGTATCTTTGTAAAAACTATAGGTGAACCCAATCCGTTGGTTGTCATCAATGTTGTACCCCAACTTGGTCAGTACGCCGAGACGGTCGTACTCCCCCAGGCCGATCACAGGAACAATGCGGTCACCATCCGTGTCAAATTGGGCGTTACTGATGTCGTAGTTGATGGAAATGCGAACATCACCATCTTCTCCAGCCGCAGCGACCCCCAGGCCGCCTGTATAGCTAAAGCTGCCGTCGTCACTCAGGTTGGTGAGACTGGCACTTGTCCCCAGGTCAGCACTGTACACCACGCCGTCTTCCACCGGTGCCCGAGTAATCAGGTTAATGGTACCGCCGGTGGCCCCATCACCATAGATGGCACTGGCTCCGGGCACCACTTCGATGCGCTCCAGTGAATCAGGGGAAATCGTATTCAATTCAAAGAACAGTGGACCGTTGGGGTTTTGAGGCACACCATCAACCAACACCTGAATATTACGGCCTCGCAGGGTGAACCCGCGCGTTCCGATCTGTAGCGGCGGGGGAGCAAACCCAGGCACCAGCTTGCCTAAAATATCAGGTAGATTGTTGGACAGTGTGACCTGCTGTTGAATCTCTTCTCGCTCAACCACTCTGACCGACCGGGGCACGTCGATGATATTTTCTTCAGTGCGTGTGGCTGTGACAACAATGCGGAGGCTGTCGTCAGAATCTTCCTCAGCTGTCTCGCCTTCGTCGACTGTCTCATCTGCTTCGTCGGCCGCTTCATCCGCTTGGGCCTGTTGCCAATCGTAGTCAGTAATATCGGAACTATTTTGAAATTCAACTGATTCTGCAGACACACTTGATTGTGTTACTAAAACAGACACAATGCTGGCTAAAAAACTGTAGCCAAGGAACTTGATTGAAGGATTCATGACTCTTCACACCTAACGACCTGAAGCGTTGCTCGATATACAAGACAACCGATCCAGGAGGACTTAATTAAGAATTGTTACTAATAGTAGGACGATAGCTCCCACTTCCTGATGGTGATGTGTCCTCTAGCCAGACTTTTTGTGTCTTCTAACCGGACTTTTTGGCAGACACAGTGCTGCCTTTTAAGCACAGTCCCCAGGGATATGGATGACTATTCCCCAGCTGGCTATATTTTTTTATTAGCTTCCAAACCTGTGCGCCTGTTCAGTTAGACTTACGAAAATGACTGGGCGATACTTGAAATTTCTTTTTAAAGGCTGCAACAAATGAGCTGCGGCTAGCGTAGCCAACACATTGGGCGGCCTCTTGAATGTTAAACTGCCCGGTTTTCAACAAGTCTCGTGCCTGCTGCATTCGGTAATGGTACAAACAGCCAAACACCGTCGTCCCAAACACCTGCTGGAAGCCTTGTTTAAGTTTGCGTTCGTTGAGCTGCACACGACGCGCCAACTCTGGTAATGAAGGTGGATGCGTCATATTGCGAATCAGGATCTCTCTGGCTTGATAAATGCGATCCACATCGCTGGTAGGTAGCTTTTTGACGCTGTGATCATCTGCTATCAGCTGATTTAGCTGCAGTGCCAACAACTCTAATATTTTGGCTTCTAAATAAACCTGTCGAGTGATGCCTTGAAATGGACAGCAAAAAATCTGCTTTAAGGCTTGTTGTTGTGGAGGGGTGATCGGGCTGTTGTAGTGAAAGAGAGCTTTACCCGGTTGTTCAATGGTTTGCCCAATGTCAGAAGGTAGCTCTTGTAAATAGTCGCCAAAGGCTGGAATACAGTCAGGGGAAATTTGTAGATGAACTTTACGGATACGCTGACGAGACTCGTATCGTTCAGTTTCTGCCGTATTAGGCACGCAATACCAGTAGCTTTTACCGGCTAACTCTTCAGTGGGAGACTTGATACCGTCGTTGTTAACGGTGCAGCCACCTGATAGATAATAGCTCAAGGTAAGCGGCATGTTCTGGGGATGCTGCAGAACATGGTGAATATGCACCTGACGCTTTTCTAAGTCTAACACTTGCAGCTGGATGCCAGGACGGAGTTGAATCGTTCGCCAGTAGCCCTGCCCTAGCTGTGATGGCAGTTCACAGAACTGTTCTGGCCCTTCAGTATAGTCAACGACCTCTCCGTTAGCACGACATTCTGCCAAAATTTCAAAGAACTCATTATCGGTTAAGACATTGACCATTGCAAAACAGCATTTCTAAGGTCTTAGTATGGCATTACTTGGTAATAATTCTCAATATACAAAATGCGTTTCGGGCTCAAAATAGCTGGTCAGGTGCGATCGCATTCCCCTAGACTTATAAGATCGATTGCTGTACTCGTTTCTGCTCCCTAATTTATATCGCGCCATGACTAATCATAATTTCCGCTTGTCTGTCAGGCAGAGACTAGCGCAGTCTATTCAAGCGATAATTCATAGCCATAGTTTCAATCGTCAGCGTCGATTTTTTCTAATGGGGACTGGGGCAATGATTGTGTCTGCCTGTGCGGGTAAGGCTCAGACTGACAAGCAATCACCAATTAGCACATCAGAAACGAAGCAGATTCAGCATGCTTTTGGAACGACCGAGGTAGTGGTTAATCCCAGCCGTATTGCAGTGCTTGACTACTTTACAGTTGAAGCCCTAATGGTGCTGGGAGTGCAGCCCATTGCCGCCCCAGCCATTATTGTGGATAATCTGTTGCATTTACCGCCAGCAGAGAATGAAATTGTCGATGTTGGTAATCCTAGGGAGCCTAGCCTTGAAAGACTGACTGCCCTCAAACCGGATTTAATCCTAGCAACTAAGCTTTCTATTGAAGAAGATACCTACGGAGTGCTCTCACGCATTGCGCCTACGATTGTATTTGACAATGATGGCTTTACTGAATGGCAAGAGCTAACTCAGCTATGTGCTGAAGTAATGGGTAAAGAAGCTGAAGCTGCCCGGCTAAAAGCAGAGTATGAAGCCAGACTGCAAGCGTTCAGATCGCAGCTAGACACCAGTCAAATTCAGGTCTCGGTAGCTTCTTTTACCAACGAGCAAATCTCAGCTTTTAGCAAAGAGACATTTATCGGCACAGTGCTTGAGGCCGCTGGGTTATCGCGTCCACCTAAGCAGATGGAAGATGGGGATACCCCAATGATCCCGACTTCACTAGAACTGCTAAATGAGATTGATGGTGATGTGTTGTTTGTGATGAAGCCCCAGAGCCAAACCGACATTGCCGCTGACGTGCGAGCGGCCCTGGAAAAGATAAAAGCAAATCCACTTTGGAATAAGCTAAATGTAGTGCAGGCCAACCAGGTGTATGAAGTGGATGCCTACTGGTTTGGGATGGGCTACATTGCGGCCAATTTAGTCTTAGACGATCTAACCAAGTACATCGTTAAAGACGCCTAGGGAGGATTTCTATGCTGACTCAAGACGCGCTTACGGACTGTCGATATTGTTCTGAAGTTTCAAAGGGGAATGGACAAGACCCCATTGGTACAGCGAGAAATACCGATTACTGGCTGGTAATGGAATTTGCTCAGCCTTGGAAAGATCAGATGTTCAAGGAGGATCCTAGAATCACTCCGCTGATTGAGTTGTTCAAGCAGCTGTTTATGAGGCATGGCATCATGATGCAACCCGTGCTGATTGTGCCAGATCGAGAGTATTCGCGCCCTGGTGAAACACGAGTTATTTATTATCGGCGGCCGCAAAAACAGTTTGCACAGTTTGAGAAACAAGAATATGTTGTGCCGGAGGCGGATTTTACCAGGCTGGCGGCGGCCATTATGAAACAGCTGATGAAGCAACCGAATGAGCTGGAGGCGTTTCAGTCATATCGTCAAGACACCAGCCATATTCGTGAACTGCTCGTTTGTACTCACACCAGCGTTGATGTGGCCTGTGGTCGGTTTGGTACTCCGATTTATCAGGAACTAAGGGATAAGTATGCGGGTTCCCCAGACTCAAATCTTCGTATCTGGCGCTGTAGCCACTTTGGTGGCCATCAGTTTGCTCCTACCTTAATTGATCTGCCGACGGGTCAATATTGGGGTCACCTGGAGTCTGAGATGCTGGATTTATTGGTAAATCAACAAGACGATGTGACCGGGTTGCGATCGCACTACCGGGGCTGGTCTGGTCTTAGCAAATTTGAACAAATCGCCGAGCGGGAGATTTGGCTGGAAACCAGCTGGGACTGGCTGGCTTACCAGAAATCTGGCCGCACCCTCCGCAAGGGACTTAAAGGGATTAAACGGTTTCTGTATCCACTGCTGCGACGGATTCCATTAAAGCGGGTGCAGTTTTTTGTAGACCAATTCACAAGCGATGCCACCTGGGCCGATGTGGAGATTCAGTTTACTAATCCAGAGCAGGGTGTTTCAGGAGTGTACCGGGCTCGCGTGGAGAAATATGGGCAGGTAATGACGGCTTTTAAGTCACCGAAGAAAGGAGAAGAACCAGAATTGAAATCATCTCCTCAATATCGGGTAAGCCAATTGGTAAAGCAGGCCTAGAGCGAACTCAAGGAGAAAAAATTAAGATTCAAATTTCGTCTGCAGAGGTTGCCATGGAACGCCTGTACGGCAAAAGTAGGTTTAAGACTCTATCTTCTCTAACCGCTCTAGCCGGAGCTGATGCTCGGGGCTAAACAACCGCCGAAAGGCCAGCAAAATAATACCAATGCAGGCCAGGGCGGTTCCTGCGGCGATGGTGAAATAAATCACAATCTGGTAACGTACGGCGCTGGTGGGTTCTACGCCCGCTAGCATCTGTCCTGTCATCATGCCAGGGAGGCTGACCAAACCCAGGACCATCATGGAGTTGATGGTGGGAATCATGCCTGTGCGTAGGGCTTCTTTGATGGTGTCGTTGGCGGCTTCCCAGCGGGTAGCCCCCAGGGCTAATAGGGATTCTATTTGGTTGCGCTGACTCACCAGATCTTCCATTAAGCGATCTAGGGCTAGGGATGTGCCGGTGAGGGCGTTGCCCAGAACCATGCCCAATAGCGGAATCACATACTGCGGGTCGTACCATGGATCAATGTGAATGATACCTTCCACCAGTAAACCGGTGACAAAGGCGCTAGCAGCCAGAATGGAGACCAGACTATTCCAGTAGATGGATGGAAAGCGGCGGCGAGTGCGATTGACCGAGGCGTTACCTGCGATCGCACTCATGGTCAGTACCAGACCCAGTACCCATAGCGGATTGTCCAAAGCAAACACCCAGCCGAGGATATAGCCCACCAGTAGCAGCTGGATCACCATGCGCAGGGCGGCAATTCCCAGGCGTCTGGCCAGACCAAGGCGCAAGCTCAGGGAAAGAATAATGTTGACCAGAATGAGGGCGGCGGCGAGGGCGAGCTGCCAGTTGTTGATGGGGAGGTAGGTGTCAGTCATGGAGAGAGGAGGAGAGGGCTAACTGTCGATTAGTGACTCGTTCGATTTGGGCGGGGTCATGGCTGGTCCAAATGCAGGCTCTATTAGGGGCGTTCTGTTGCCACTGGGTGATTAGTGTCTCTAGCTGGTGGGTGGCAGCGTTGTCGAGGGAGGCGGTGGGTTCGTCGAGGAGTAGAACGGTGGGGGATAACTGTAGCGATCGCAAACAGGCAACAATTTGTTGTTCTCCACCGGAAAGTTGCTCGGTGGAGCGTTCTAAGAATGGTTCAGAGCGTCCTAAAATCTCTAGATATTCTAGAATCTGTGATCGTCCATAGGATTTGTCGCGATGGATAGCAAGTCGGTAAATCTGTTGCAGATTGGATTCAACAGTCCCTTCCAGCAGGGCAGGCTTTTGATGTAGATAGGTTACCTGGGACCGAAATTCAGGCATGGCCAAGTTAGACAACGGATTTCCCTGAAAGAAAATTTCCCCTGACTGGATTGGATCTAATCCAGCTAATGCCCTTAGCAAAAGGCTTTTCCCTGCTCCAGATGGGCCCACGATGGCCAGACGGTCACCAGCCAATAGCTCAAAGCTAATATCCTGCCAAATCCAGCGACCTTGAAGCTGTCGTCCAATGTTCGCTACGGACAAAATAGAAGTAGACGATGTTTCTGAAACTGTGGCCGAGCATTCTTCTGAGGTATCTTGCACCATTTTCCATGCGATCGCTAACCAATCTGCCCCCAGACTATGGGATAACCCGTACCATCTCTCTGTTTTTTAATAATGTTGACCTAACCAGTGGTAACCTGCAGTACAAACGGTCACGTATAATGCAACTTATTCTCATTAATAGCTGAAGTTTGCATTTATCAAAATCATGGCAGCGCGAGTAGTCATCAATGACCGTGACAAATGGCTGTTACCCGGCAGTCCAAATGATTCGCGCTTGTTTCATTCGGATCCTTCGGATCAAATTTTGCTATATCCATCCCATGTGGGTCAGGGCTACCGGCAATACATTCGACTACGAGACGATTTAACCCTCGCCATTGTGGACTATGTGCTAGACCGGGATTTGATTGTGGACACGGTGCAAAAAGACATCAGCGTGAAATTTGATTTTCCTATTCCTACCAATGATGCCATCACTCAACGTAGTTACTTTGGTAGCTCGGGTGGGTTTAGATCGTTAGGTGCTCCAGCCGTTAAGATGCGCGTGTTTGAAATAGAAGTTATTTTCAAGGGGCCTGCCGCTACATTGGCCTATAGTCAAGCCTGCTTCGAGCGATTTTCCACCCATATGCAACAGATTTTTGAGGATACTGTTCAGGCTGTGTGGCGCTCTCAAGGTGGGCGTTTGGGCCTAACCACAGCTGAAATTATGCATCGGTTTATTGACTATGCGGAGAGGCAGGCGTTTGCAACCCATCCCGAAATAATCTTCGAACAGGCCGTGTCCGATAGTCTCTACGCTGCGAACGGCGATCTTGGATACGCCAACCGCCCCGTTACGACGCCTGCAATGATAGCTATTCTGAAGGATATTTTGAACTGTCCCTACCAGGGCAAAACTCGGCGGCGGTATTTAGAACGCAAGGCGATAAAGCTGGTGACATTGCGTCTACAGGCCATGGTGCCGCCAAAGCTACCGTCAGCCGAGCTAGACTGCATCTATCACGCCACCGCTATTCTCAGACGTGAGTATGCTCATCCCCCCACGGTGGAGCAGTTAGCGCGACAGGTCAACACCAATCGGCTAAAGCTTAATCAAGGCTTCCATGAAGTCTATGGCACTACCCCATTTCAATATTTACGCAACTGTCGCATCCTCCAGGCCCGGCGGTTGTTAATCACGTCTGATCTCTCCATTGATGGTGTTGCAGCCGCTGTTGGATACAGCAGCCGCAGCCACTTTACCAAGGCGTTTCGAAAATTGCAGGGAATTAACCCAAAAGTGTTTCAAATGCAGGTTTGGCCCTACGCCAGCTAATGTGTCCCCCTTTAGAACTTCACCGAGAAGGAGCCTACGACTGTAAAGCCCCTGCCAGGGAAGAGCACTAACCCCCCGCTTGTGGACCCCTCAATGTAGTCCACATCGAAGAGATTACGGAAGTTGAGCGCAGCTTTCCAGTCGTCTCGTTCGTAACCAATCGCCGCATTGGTCAGGAAATAATCATCCAGCGTGATGGTGTTAGCCTCGTCGGCAAACCGCTCGCTGAGAAAATTACCCCCCAGACCAATACTTAATCCCTCAAGGGGACCGTCTTGTAGGGTGTAATTGGTCCATAGGTTGACGTTGTGCTCAGGGATGTTGCGCTGACGGTTGCCAATCGCCGCTGGGTTATCGCTTTCCGTAATCTCGCTGTCGAGGTAAGCGTAGTTGGCTACCACGTTCCATCCCGGTAAAATCTCCCCAATCATATCTAGCTCAACACCTCGAATACTTTCTCCACCTTCGCCCACAAAGAAACCAGGGGTAAGCGTATTGGTAATGGCAATATTAGAGCGGTCAATGTCGAACAGGGCTAGGTTTGCCACTAGTCTGCCGCCCAAAATCTCGGCCCGTGCGCCAATTTCAAACTGCTCGCCCTCTTCTGGATCGAGCAGGTCACCCACAACGGTAACCCCGGAATTGGGTGTAAAGGAACGGCTGTAGCTGCCGTAGAGAGAAATCTCCTCAATGGGCTGATAAACCAGGCCCAATCGGGGGGTAAAGGCCTCGCTGAGACTGTCACTCTCGCTGTTGACGCCGACAAGTGGAGCAGCCACGGTTTGCTCTTGATATACCGTGTCAAAGCGCAGACCCGCCAGCAGATTCAAATTATCAAACACCTTGATCTGATCCTGCACATAAAAACCCCAGTTCTCGGTGCGACCCTCGGTAGTGGCTAACGTGAGAAAGTCGTCCGTATCAAAGTCCGATAGGGTATCGTAATCGGGGTCAAAGATATTGAGCGTGTCCGTGATGGTGGGCACCGGAAAGGTACCAAATCCTGGAATTGTTAAGAGCTGGAGCGCTGCCCTACTTTCGAGGCCGAGGTCGCGCTGCTGGTAAAAGTCGACTCCTGCCAGCAAGGTATGCTCAATGGAACCCGTAGAGAATTCGCCGACAATGTTGGTCTGGATGGCGGCGGTGCTTGAAGGTGCATCAGTAGTACTCGGCACCAGATTAACAGTGCCGGTTGTAAAGTCGTAAAGGTCTAGACCAAGTGTGGTAGCTGCGTTGCCCTGTAGCGACGTGTCAAACCGTCCATAGTAAGATGCGTTGCGGATTTTCCAATTGTCGCTAAAGCGGTGTTCAAATTGATACCCCAAGCGGGTGGTCTCGGTCGTTGATTCTAAATCTCGATAGGACAGCGCCCGATCAAAGGGGATATCGGGTTCGCTGCCATCGATCGCTGGAATCCCCGCATTGTCAGCGGGACGATTGTCGTTGCGATATTCTAGTTCCACCAATAAGTCAGTGCTGTCGCTAATTTGCCAGCTCAGCATTGGGGCGATAAACTCGCGGTCGATCAGCGCTTCAAAATCACGATAATAGTCCTCGCGACGGACCAGGGCATTCAGTCGATAGCTCAAGCTGCCATCTGTTGTGAGGGGGCCAGTAAAATCTAAGCTCGGTTCAATCAAGCCACGATTGCCCACCCGAAAACCAGCTTCGTAGGTGGGCTCGCTTAAGGGGCGCTCGCTGATCAGGTTAATCGCGCCGCCAGGCTGGACATTGCCCGCCAAAATTGAGGCCGGGCCTTTGAGCACTTCGATGCGTTCAACGTTGGCCAGATCGCCCACGTTACTCGACGTGAAACTACTGTTGAATCGAAATCCGTCTCGTAACACAGGAGCAATATCAAAACCGCGAATGGCGAAGAACTGTCCCGAGGGCCGGTCTCCAGTGGTGACCACGCCGCTAACGTTGCGAATAGCATCGGTCAGACTGATCACTCCCTGGTCTTCTAGGACCTCCTGGGGAATTACTTGAATCGAGTGGGGTGTATCCCGCAGGGGGGTATCAGTGCGGGTAGCAGTGCTGGCAGTGGGTTCTACATAGTCGCTGTCTGCGCCAGTGACAAGCAGTTGAATGGCATCATCATCAGTCGCGTCAGCCTGGGCTGTTCCTGGGACAATGCCTAAGGTCAGTCCTGTTGTGCTGCTGCTGATTTCCGCAGTAGGCGGGGCATCTGTACCGGTGACAACAACTTGTATCTGCTCTCCAGATAGTTCTGTTATCTGTACTACGGCAATGTCGTCAGCGGGTTCAAACTCTAGGAATTCATAGGCTTCCGGTAGCGTTAGCACCGTGTTAGGAAACTCGATGATCAGCGCATTGCCGGATATTTCGGATGTGGGTGTAGACAATTCACCAGTAGTTTTCAACTGTATTTGTAAACTGGTATCGCTAGTCTCCAGGCTGACCCCAGTCACCGCCACAGCGCTTGTCTGTGTTATCCACTCAGGAGCAGCTGGCGCAGATGGGGCCAAGGTGTTTGCCAGGGCGGCATTGGCGAACAATAGGGTGTGGGCAAACACAACCGGCCCACTAGCCAAGATTAAAAAGAGATTCCAACGTTGTACAGAGTTTTTGAACATATCCTTCCCACCACAAATCAGCCTCATGGAGACCCCAGGTGGCCTATATGACTACCTGGCTAGGGTCTCAGAAGCCTAAAACAAATTGCTTTAGAGCAGATTAGGGTAGTTGATAACTAAGAACTAGGGATTTTTAGCGCTCAACGCATTTTTTCGTTGACATATTTTTTATAAGGCAATCATTGCAGTCGATTTAGCTGTCACGGCTCAGTCTGGCCGACTAAAGTCGTCTGATGCTCATCAGGAACAGCGGTAAGGGGGAAATCCATGAGCTATAATGCAATCAATTCTCATTAGCAGACGTTTGCAATTACCATGGCAGCGCGATTGGTCGTAAATAACCAGGAAGACTGGCTTTTACCCGGTAACCCCAACGATTCGCGTCTGTTTCATGCCGAGCCGTCCGATGAAATTTTGCTGTATCCCGCTCCCATTGGTCAGGGATATCGACAACATATTAAGCTGCGGGATGACTTGACCTTAGTGATTATGAACTATGTGATTAATCGCGAGGTCATTATTAATGGTTCGTCAGGCCAAGAACCGACTATCAAATTTGAGTTCCCCGTGTCTGATGCCAAAGATCAGCATAGCAACTTTATCCCAAGCTTTGACTCTAAGAAGTTGGTTGCAATCCCCAAGGGGCGAAAGTGTTTTGAGATTGAAGTAATATTCACCGGTTACCGATCTACTTTGGCCTATGTTCAAGCTTGTGTAGAGCGTTTCCCTCTACAAATACGGCAGCAGTTTGAGGAAATTCTCCAGGCAGTGTGGCGTCTTCAAGGTGGACGTTCGGAGTTAGATATGAATGCGATCTTAAGAAACCTGAACACCTGCGCTACGTCGGGAAACGTTAGGACTGGTGATAACAGCTTAATCGAGTACTCTTTGCCAATTCACCTTTATGTCGCCACTATCGATCTTCATTATGTTAATCGTCAAGTGATCACCCCCGAGATGAAGGTGATTATGGAGCAGATTCTAAGCTGCCCCTATCACGGAGAAACGCGGCGGCAGTATCTGGAGAACAAGGCTCTAGAGCTAGTGACATTGCGGGTGCAGGCGATTACACAGCCACGGCTTAATCCGACCGATCTCGACTGCATCTATCAGGCTGCATCGATTTTAAAGAGCGAAATGGCCAACCCACCGACGGTGGAGGCATTGGCACGGCAAGTAAATACCAATCGACTTAAGCTTAATCAAGGGTTTCATGAAGTCTATGGCACCACACCCTTCAAATACTTACGGGACTGTCGATTGTGGATGGCACAGCGATTATTAACCACCTCCACTCTGCCGATTGAGAGCATTGCAGCAGCTGTGGGCTACCGTAGCCGTAATCATTTTGCCAAAGCATTTCGAAAGCAAACTGGGCTAAACCCTAAACTATTTCAAATGCAGGCTTGGCCGTACGCCAGCTAAGTGCTGAAAAAATTAGTCTAGAAAGAAAATGCGTTAATCGCCCAAAATGTATAGGAAGCTATTGAGAATTCTTCTAACCTAATTGGGAATAGTTCTTTGACCTTGATTTGGCATTTGGATGGTGCTTGATGCGAAATTCTGATTGATAGTCTCAATACCGGCAAAAGCCCGGTTTGGAGTAGCTACTTTAGGGCCATTAGATTTGGGTTTGGTATGACAATACAAGCCATTCAGATCCTTTATGGGGTCAAACTTTGGTGTGAGAAATATAATGAGAAAGTTATTACAGGGCTGGAACCTTTTAACGATAGGTGCTGTGATCGTTGGGCAAATTGTTTTTGTAGAAGCTGCACAGGGAGAGAGTTTGTTAGCTGCAAATGAGCTACCTGACACTGCTTTAACAACGAACAAACAATCACCTCTCCTTACCCAAACGTCTGAGACTGTTCAAATTATCGATATCCGACTCAATGTTACTGAAACAGGTGTGGATATTAGTCTGATAACGGCAGGTGAGACCTTATCTTTGCCCCAGACTGAAGTTGTGAATGACGCCCTGGTGGCAGAGATCTCCAATGCGACCTTAGCCCTTGCAGAAGATGAGTTTCTGGTATTTGAGCCTGCCGAGGGAATTGCTGTTATTCAAGCTGTAAACTTACCTGAAAATATCGTGCAGCTTTCGATTACAGGGGCAGATGCGCCACCGGTGGCTGATGTGACCTCAGAAGCACAGACGTTACAGTTCAGCGTAGTGCCTGTGGCCTCAGTTGCCTCTATACCGGCAGAAGAGCCATTACGGTTAGTCGTCACTGGAGAAGAGACTAGCCGATATGTGGTGCCAGCGGCCTCTACCGCAACTCGCACCGACACCCCCCTAGATGAGATTCCCCAATCGATCCAGGTGATCCCTGAGGAGATCCTAGAAGATCAGCAGGTGATTCGTTTGAATGATGCCCTGCGTAACGCCAGCGGTGTTGTTTCCAATTCTCTTGACCAGCGTGGACAGCGGTTTATTATTCGTGGATTTAGCAGCTCATCTGTACTGCGGGATGGCTTTCGTCAGACGAATGGGAGCAGTGGAAACTCAGGCTTTCAGGAGCTGGCAAATATTGAGCAAATTGAAGTGTTGAAAGGTCCGGCCTCGATTTTGTCGGGGGCGCTGGAGCCTGGTGGTGCGATTAATCTGGTCACTAAAAAGCCACTTTCAGAGCCGTTTTATGAACTGGGTTTGCGGGCAGGCAATCGAGAGCTAATTGAGCCGAGCATTGATATTTCGGGGCCGCTTACCGAGGATGGACGACTGTTGTATCGCCTCAATGCGCTGTATCGCAATGAAGATTATCACCGTGACTTTGATGTACCGGTGGAACGGTTCTTTATTGCACCCATACTTAGCTGGGCCATTAGCGATCGCACCGATCTGACCGTTGAACTAGAGTACAGCGACGAAACCCGTCCAGCTGATTTTGGCGGTATACCCATTATTGGTGATCGCGTGGCAGATATACCCTTCGACCGAATTACGGGTGAACCCGATGACGATGCCTCAAACGAATCTCTACGGCTAGGCTATCAGTTTGAACATCGCTTCAGTGATAGCTGGAAAGCCCGTAACAGCTTTCGCTATATCAGCCTTGACAGCAACTTTGTATCTAACGTGGCCCTTCGCACCATTGAATCCACAGGTGATCTCTTTCGTGCCTGGGTTCAAAATGCCCAACCCAGCGACAGTTATGAGCTACAAACTAACGTGGTGGGTGAGTTTGCCACTGGCTCAATTGAACATACACTTTTAGCTGGTGTCGATCTGTATCGGCGGGACGCGAAAAATAACAGACGTTTTGACTTCACACGCCAGCCACTGTTTAATGTGTTTGATCCGGTCTATGGGCTAGTGTCTAGGCCTGACAGCTTTAGTGAGCCTCCCCCTGAGGTAACTGATTTTCGCACTGATAACCTGGGTATCTATATCCAAGATCAAGTTACCCTATCAGACAATCTATTTTTGTTAGCAGGGCTGCGTTATGACACGGTAACCGCAGACATTGACGATCTGGAGCGAAATACCAGCGATAGTCAAAGCAGTGACGCATTTACCCCTAGACTTGGCCTAGTGTATCAGCCCGTTGAAAACCTCTCTTTGTATACCAGCTACAGTACGTCGTTTGTACCCAACTCAGCAATAGACCGCTCGGGAGATCTGTTAGAACCTGAGGAAGGGCGACAGTTTGAAATAGGGGCTAAGGCTGAACTGCTAGATGGCCGCCTGACTACAAATTTAGCTCTGTTTAATATTACTAAACAGAATGTGGCGACTGCAGACCCAGATGCCTTGCCGGGAGAGCCCTTTGCAGTTGCCACTGGCGAGCAGCGGAGTCAGGGTGTAGAGCTGGATGTGATCGGCGAGATTTTGCCAGGCTGGGATATTGTTGCTAACTACGCCTATACCGATGCTGATATCACTGAGGATAATAATGGTTTGGAAGACAATCGCATTTTTGGGGTGCCTGAGCACAACGCCAACCTATGGACCAACTATGAAATTCAACAAGGCGATCTGACCGGTTTAGGGTTTGGTATTGGCGTCAACTATGTGGACAGTCGATTTGGTGATAATGAAAACAGCTATGTGTTAGAAGACTATTTTCTGACTAATGCGGCTGTTTCCTATCGAAAAGACAATTGGCGAGCGGCCCTCAATTTCCGCAATCTATTTGATGTGGACTATATTGACAGTTCTGAAGGGTCTAGGTCAATTGAGAATCGGCCCGGTGAAGGGTTTACTTTTGTGGGCTCTTTTACCATCGAATTTTGATTATACCTGGGTCCCATATACCGAAACCCTACGGAGTAGAGGGCTCTAGAGCTTAAAAGCTCTGTCTACAAGTATCCGATTGCCGTTGTCTAATGTTCATTAGCAACAGCAATCGGGGGGAAGCCATGCCTTATAATGCAAGCAATTCTCATTAGTGAACATTGCATTTGCCATGGCAGCGCGATTGGTCGTAGGTCATTACAAAGACTGGCTTTTACCCGGTAGTACCGATGATTCTCGTCTGTTCCACGCCGCTCCGTCCGATGAAATTTTGCTGTATCCTGCCCCCATTGGTCAGGGCTATCGCCAATACATTAAATTGCGGGATGACTTAACCCTAGTGATTATGAACTATGTGATTAATCGCGAGGTCATTGTTCATTGGCCATCAGGCCAGGAAGTGACGACCAAGTTTGAGTTTCCTGTGTCTGGTGTTGATGAGCAATATAGCCGCTTTATGCCAATCTTCGACACTAAGTCCCTGGGGGTAATCCCCATGGGCAAGCAGATCCTTGAAATTGAGGTGATTTTCAAAGGCTATCGCGCTACCTTGGCCCATATTCACGCTTGTATAGAGCGTTTTCCGCTGCAAATGCAAAAGCAGATTGAGAAAACTATCCAGGCTCTATGGCATCTTCAGGGCAGACGTTCAAGGTTAGATATAACTGCTGTCTTAAGCCACCTGAACGCTTGGTCTGCTCAGGAATATGCCATTGCTGATTATGGTAGTTTGATGGAGTCTGCTTTACCAGATGAGCTCTATGCAGCCAACGTCGATCTTCAATACGCCAATCGTCGAGCCGTCACACCTCAGATGAAGGCAATTATGGGAGAGATTCTTAGCTGCCCGTATCAGGGAGAAACACGGCGGAAATATCTGAAGAAAAAGTCTCTGGATTTAGTGACATTGCGGATAGAGACGATTACGCAGCCGCGGCTGCATCCTGCTGATCTCGACTGTATCTATCAAGCGGCATCGATTTTAAGAAACGAAATGCTTAATCCACCGACGGTGGAAGCACTGGCACGGCGGGTAAGTACCAATCGACTTAAGCTCAACCAGGGGTTTCATAAAGTCTATGGTACTACGCCCTTTCAGTATCTGCGGGACTGCCGATTGTTAATAGCACAGCGATTGCTGACAACCTCTACAATGTCCGTTGAGAACATTGCCGCAGCTGTAGGCTACCGTAGTCGTAACTATTTTGCCAGAGCGTTTCGGAAGCAAACAGGGTTGAATCCTAAACTATTCCAAATGCAGATTTGGCCCAACGCTAGCTAAGAATCTAGCAATTGCTGATTTAGAGAATGAAGCCAGTCTAGAGTATAGCTATTGAGCAGCATCTTATAGATTGCAGTCATCCCCAGGATCAGCAATGCCAGGATATAAACAGCTGGGCCTGCTTAAAATTCAACCGATATGGAAGCCCGCACTGTTAATGGGTCCCCCGGATAGGTTTGTCTGAATTCGCCACTCACAGATTCGATGTAGTCCATATCAAACAAGTTATCTACATTTACTTGGAACTGCCAATTATCGCGCTGATAAAAGGCAGCGGCACTGGTAAGAAAGTAGTCATCAGCGGAAAGATTTCTACCAAAAAATCCCTCTCGCTCTCCAACATAATTGAGCCCTATACCGAAACCCAGACCCTCTAAATCCCCCGATTGAATCCGGTATGTGGACCACAAATTGGCGCTATGCTCAGGGATATTAGGTAGTCGGTCACCCACATCAAAGGTATTATCCTCACTAATCTCGGCATCCGTATAAGCATAGGACGCGACAATATTCCACCCTGGTAGAATCTCGCCTGTCACGTCCAGTTCTACGCCACGACTACGTTGTTCACCTGTTGCCACAGAGGCTTGCAAAAAGGGATCGTTCGGGTCAGCGGTGGCAACGTTTTGTCGAGTAATGTTGAAATAGGCCAGTGTAGCAGCAAGGCGATTGGGAATTAGGTCTGCTTTAACGCCCACTTCAAACCCATCCCCTGTTTCCGGTTCCAGTGGAGAACCATTAATATCAACGCTACCATTGGGTTTAAATGATTGAGCGTAGCTGCCATAGAGAGAAATGGTGTCAGTCGGCCGGTAAACCACACCGATGCGAGGGGTAATGGCATCGTCGTTTTGTTCTGTTTTATCAACAGTATCGCCAAATGCGGTTGATGTAGTGCTGGTTGTCTCTTGGCTAACCGTGTCATACCTCAGTCCAGCCAGGACAATCAGATTATCCGTCAGGTAAATCTGGTCTTGTAAATAAATCCCCAAACGATCTGCGGTGGAGTCGTTGCGAAGGCTCGCTGGGGCATCTTCTAGGGCTGGCTTGGTAAATGAATAGTCCGGATTAAAAATATTGATCGTATTAAACCACTCCGGGTTTAACAGAGGGCTAAAAGCACCTTCGCCCCCACCAAAATCCTCTTCGCGAGCCAAATCCACACCAAATAGTAGATTGTGTTCGACAGAGCCCGTATTAAAGCTGCCTTGGATATTGGTATATAGACTATAGTTGTCGCGCTGATTAAATTGTCTAGCGAATATCCGATTGATATTCCCTGTTGTTTCATCCACGGACATTGGTACGGCAATTACCCCATAGTCATATTCATCGTAAACATAGCGAAACTCATTACGTAGTCGCCAGTTGTCATTAAAACGATGCTCCAGGGTGTAGCCTGCCCTCAAGTACTCTTTTTCACCAGTATCACCGGGATTGCTAGTGACTACTCGGTCAAAAGGAATATCGGCAACCTGGCCCCCAATGGATGGCAGACCAAAATCGGCTGGGTCATTGTCGTCTATGTATTCTAAGCTTGCAGTTAAACTGGTGCGATCGCTAATATCCCAAGCAATGGTTGGGGCAATAAAAAAGCGTTCAAAGGCATTGTCCAAGTCTCTAAAACTCTCCTCTCGGCGATAGAGGGCATTGAGTCGATAGCGCACATCACCATCAGCCGTAATCGGACCAGACAAATCAATACTGGGACTAAAAAATTCGCGGCTGCCTGCTTGAAGCTGAAGATTATAGTAAGGTTCTGCAAGAGGTTTCTTGCTGACCAGGTTGATCAGACCACCGGGGTCGGCCTCACCGTATAGCACAGAAGCCGGACCCTTTAGTACTTCAATCTGTTCCAGATTGGCGATTTCTGGCACTGCCGCATTATTACCACCGTTAAAGACCCGAAAGCCATCCCGCAAGATCGGCGTGCCGGAATTACCAAAGCCGCGAATGGTAAACCGGCTGCCGCGACCATCATCATTGCCCTGATAGATTACCCCGGCAACATTGTCGAGCACGTCTTCAATGCCGGTGGCCTGTTCATCTTCAATAATCTGTCGCGGAATCACCTGAATCGATTGAGGAATATCGCTCAGGGGGCTATCCGTACGGGTGGCCGTAGTTGCCGCTGGCGTAAAGTAGTCACTACCCTCTTCACCCGTCACAAGCAGTTGCAGCGCATCTTCTTCTGTTCCACCTGCTTGTGCAATTCCCGGTACGGCACTCAAGGTCAGTCCTGCTACAGTGCTAGTAATCTCTACGGTGGGAGGGGCATCTGCACCCGTCACAACAACCTGTATCCGTTCTCCAGGTAGTTCTGTTACTTGGAGTACAGCAATGCCATCAGCGGGCTCAAACTCTATAAATTCATCACCTTCGAGCACTAACACCGCACTGGGAAACTCGATTACCAGGGCATTGCCGGATACCTCGGATGTGGGTGTGGGCAATGCGCCCTCAGTTTCTAGCTGTATTTGCAAGCCGACATCGCTAGGCTCTAAGGTTACTCCAGTTACCTGCACAGCGTTTGCTTGCGCTATGGCCGACGATGCTGGGGCAACAGTGTTTGCCAGGGCAGCGTTTGAGAATACTGGCGCGAACTGAAAAGTCAGCGCTGGCGCGATCGCAACCTGCCCACCAGCCACAGCCAGCGTTACCAAAAGATTCCAAGGTTGTATAGAGTTTCTAGTCATATCCTTCCCACCACAAATCGACCCCATGGAGACCTTAGGCGGAGCCAACGCCCCTGCTAAAAGTCTTTGGAGCTAAAACAAAAATCGCTTTAGAAGCAGGTTAGGATACTTGCAAATCAAGCACTAGACATTTTGGGTACTTGACGCATTTTCTAGTCAAAATATTTTAAACGGGTCTTTAAAGCATGGTTTCCAGCCAGCACAACGGTTATATAACCAAGCGCGGCAAGGCGGAGACCGTAAACGGCACCGGTCTGCTCTTTCACCTGATTGAATGCGGGGGAGAAGACAATGGCGGGATAGCTGCTAGCTGCGTTGAAGCCTTCAGGAGTGTAGAAATGAGCGGATAGATTATATCCCTGATTTTTGAAGGAAATCTCGTTTTTTCCGGACTTTAGGTTTAGATCTAACATGCTTGATTCCTACGACATGGTTTGACTCAAAGGGGGCTTCAGCAAAGTTCTCAAGGTCTCTCAGAGAGTATTGATGATCTTGGACTGTGCTCGCAAGACCTCTGTTTTTATTTGCATGTTAATTTCTGGATTACTCTCAAATCAGCCGTATTAATCTCGTTTTTTTGCCTATTTGTATCAAACCTAGGAAAAAATGGCAGAAGTGGGCCATCCTGGAACCATGAATAATATATGCAACATTATCGAGCTCATTGATCGACATGCCATTTCCGAGGGCGTGACGGAAACCCCAATTGAGGGATTGCAGCTGTTTCGGATGAATCACCTTGTGGAGCGCTTGCCTGGGGTGTACGACCCGAGTATTTGCGTGATTGTGCAGGGACGTAAGCGGGCGTACTTGGATGGCATAACCCACATCTACGATCAAGAGCAGTATTTGTGTAGCACCCTACCCATACCTGCGGAGGCAGAGGTGATCGAGGCATCACCAGAAAAACCTCTGCTTGGTCTTTTGCTGAACCTTGAGACACGAGCTATGTTTGAGACGGTGCTTGAGATGGCGGCTCTAGATCGTGGCAGCGCCTCAAGAGCCGAAGTTGTGCCTGGGCTTACTGTCGCCAAGTGGGATGAGGACTTTGCCACAGGGCTTCAACGCCTTTTGGAATTGTTGGATGATCCTATTGCACTCGATATCCTCGGCAGTGGCAGGCTTAAAGAATTGATGTTTGCGGTTCTTCGGGGTGAGGCTGGGGGCGCATTTTTCCATGCATATGGGGGAGGAATGCGGCAGATATCGCGGGCATTGACTTTCCTGAACGCCAATCTTCATGAAGCGATATCGATTGATGAGTTGGCTAAAGAGGCAGGGATGAGCCGCGCAGTGTTTCACCGCAAGTTCAAAGAAGTCACTACTTATTCCCCGATTCAGTTTATTAAGCTGCATCGTCTCAATGAGGCGTCAAGGCTGATTGTGAGTGGCTCTACTGCGGGGGATGCGGCAAATCGTGTGGGCTACTCTAGCCAATCTCAATTTAGTCGCGATTTCCGACGGTATTTTGGCAAATCCCCTTACCAGTGGGGACTTGAGCAGCGGTCTGAACAATAGACATAGAGTAAAGGAGTTCATGTGTGGATCGGGGCGAGCGGCCATCCCATTGAGTAATTAGAGAAGGTAGAGGTCATAGTATGATCTCTACCTAATAAATTCACTTGTTGAAGAACTCAGCCACAGCATCGGTTGACGCTTTTACGGCGTCTGGCTTGTAGTAGAAATCAACATGACCAAACTCGTTGAAAGTCAGGACTTCATGCTCATTTGTTAGCTTTTCGACAAACTGAGTTGAGCAAATAGCTGTCCAGGCTGACTTGCTATATATAACCAGAGAAGGCTGAACAATCTTGTCTGCGTAGGCTGCTCCTATAGAGATGAGAGACTGCATGCTCTGATCACCAATATGCATATTGGTGTAGCTCTCAACAGCTTTAGGTCCTTTAACCCCATCTCTTCCATAGTAGTCGTAGGCTTCACCTGCCATAGGGTTTGCCACTGCTTCAATATGTTCTTCTCTTGATTGTTCATCATCAAGCCCGAAAGGAGTTATGTAATCTGGCTCACCAGTTTCATACATCTTTTGCATCGAAGCATTTGAGGCGGCAATTTGTTGATTTACCATTTCTTTGTTAGCCCATTGGAATTCATCCGCTGCCATCATGCCTGAAACCATAGCAATCTTTTTAATTCTGTGATCTGTCACTGCTGCTGATGCGATAATTGAGCCACCTTGGCACACGCCCAGACCGTAGATTTCATCGACGAATGGAAGCGTTCCCAAGTATGAAACGGCATCCCAGGTATTTTCAATCAGCCTGAACATGTACCTTGATTGTTTGAACTCCCCTGGGAGTGCTGGGGAATCTCCCATACCCAAGTAATCAAAGCCTAAAAAGACAAATCCTCTTTCAGCCATTTCAGGCCCATAGGTTGCCATGACTTGTTCTTTTACTTGAGGAAATGGGCTTGCACTTACTATGGCTTTGTACTTCTTGTTTTTATCAAAGCCTACTGGAAGATAGAGATTGCCGACTAAATCCACTCCAAAGGAGTTGAAAGTTACTTGATTGTCGCCAGCAGTGAGAGTTTGGTTTGTCATTTCCTTTGTCTTTTCGGGTTGGTTGGCATTATAATTCCTTCGTCAAGGCTAAATCAGCCCAATTGATCTCAAATTTTTGCCTATTTGTATCAACATGGCTTTTGGGGCTACATCATCTTTCGAGTGGCTTCGACGCTGCTGTGGCATACCAACAGGATAATTGGCAGGCTGGGTTGAATTTCCGCAACCTGTTTGATGTAGATTACTTTAACCCTAGTAACAATAGGAGATCCATTTTTATCGGTGAAGGCTTCACAATGCTTGGCTCCTTCTCCATCACATTTTGATAGTTAGGAGATGTTCCTGTCCGATTTATTGGATAGGGATTCCAAGCTGTCAACAAAAAAATGCGTTTTGGACCCAAAATCTATAGGAGATTTTTTGCGCTGCCCATAGGCTGGAGCTAACAGAAAGCTTAGGGGCAGCGTGCGGACTTTTTTAATTATCTGGGTGGGTCAATTTGCCTCTTTACTGGGGTCTGAAATGACCAACTTCGCCATTTCCATTTGGGCCTGGGAGGTAACGGGTCAGGCCACCCCGTTTTCGCTAATTTTGGTGGCCACCAAAATTCCAAGATTACTGATTTCTCCCTTTGCTGGGGTTTGGGTCGATCGCTTTAACCGTAAATATCTGATGGTGCTGGGGGACTTGGTGGCAGGGCTTTCCACCATTGTTCTACTCATCCTGGTACTGAGCGATCAGCTCCAGGTGTGGCACCTGTATCTCTCAGGAGCGGTCAATGGTCTGTTTGGCTATATTCAGAATTTGGCGTACTCTGCTTCAGTATCATTGCTCGTACCAGAGAAGCACTATACCCGCGCTGCTGCTTTTGAGGCGGCGCTAACATCAGGGAGCTTTATTGTGGCTCCAGCCGCCGCAGGGGTAATGTATGCCGCTACGGGGTTGCGGGGTATTTTGGCTATTGACTTGGTTACGTTTGCGATCGCAATCACTACCCTCAGCCTGGTCACCATTCCTCAGCCTGCTTGGTCTGGACCTGCTGCCGATAACGCCCTGCAACGACTGACCTTTGGGGCTCGCTATCTATGGCGTCATCCAGGGCTAAAGTCTTTGCTGTGCTTTTTTCTGGTTAGTAATTTTATCGATGGTCTGTGTTTCACTATTCTGTTTCCCATGGTGTTATCTCGCTTAGACAACAACACCTCGATTTTGGGCACACTATCGTCGTTTTTTGGGATTGGTGGATTGATTGGTGGCTCGATTCTAAGTGTATGGGGCGGCCCCAAACGACGCATCCACGGAGTGTTGATGGGAAATACGCTGTGGAAAGCCACCTTAATTGTTTTGAGTCTTGCTCAACGCACTAAAACTTACCTAGGAACCGCCTTGATTGGTGGATTGTTTGCCCCCTTATCCGGCAGCTGTGGCTCAGCCATTTGGCGCTCTAAAGTCGAGCCAGGTATGCAAGGTCGGGTATTCGCCGCACGATATCTGATTACCCAACTGTCAACCACATTGGGTGCTGCGCTTTCAGGTCTCCTGGCTGATAGCATTTTTGAGCCGGCCATGCAGCCTGGAGAACCGTTGGCTCAGATGCTGGGTAATATCTTTGGAGTGGGCAACGGCGCTGGCATGGCGCTACAGGTAGGCCTGTTTGCTATTTGTGGTGTGTTAGTGGCTCTTGGAGGATATGGTTTCAAGCGATTAAGACAAATTGAAGAGAGTGATGGTATGCCTGCCTAAGAGAAAGTAAAAGATTCTGAACGCAAGACTACCGATAGTCAAAGCAACAACAGTAGCCGTGTGATAAAAGACTCTTTTCTGAGTCATGCCGCTGTCTGTTGTCTTCTATTGAGTTTGCAGTGTGCCGATTTCGCTGGGATCAGTGTGTTAACTGTGAAGTTGAAATACTTTATAATGCAAGCTATTCTCATTAAATAGCAGCTGTTTGTATTTACCGTCACCATGACAACGCGACTGGTCCTAAACCATTGGGAAGATTGGCTTGAGCCTGGTAGCCCCAGCGATACGCGGCTGTTGCATTCAGATAGTTGCGATCGCGTCCTCACATGTCCTCCCCATCTAGGGCAAGGCTATAAACAGGAAATCCAACTTCGAGATGATCTGTCCCTTTGGATTCATGACTACACGACCCATAATGATGTGGTGATTGATGCGCCAGGTGAGTCCAATTTACTGGAATTCGATTTTATCTCTGCAGGTCATAATATTGGATATAGCGTTTTTGTTCCCTACTTTGGTTTCAGGGAGGTTGTAGTCAAACGGGCACAAAAACGAGTATTCAAGGTTAAAGTTGCCTTTAAGCCACCCGCTGTTGTGGGTTACTTTCAAGCATTTCTAGAGCGGCTATCTCCACAAACTCAACCTATTGCTGAGAATCTCATCCGGTCGATGTATCGACACCGCAAAGGTTATTCAAGCTCAACTACGGCAGAGATGTTGCATCAGATTTTGCAACCACCAACGGGCACGGGTAGCTTGCGCTCAATTTCAGCCGATCCTCACTTTGCCTTTGAGCAAGCCATTACTGAAGACCTCTACACTGAGATGTTCTCACTGGGCTACGCCGCCTGTAGACAACTATCATCTGAAATGGAACGGGTGATGGGGCAAGCTCTTAGCTGCCCCTACCAGGGGGCCACCCGTCGTAGCTATTTAGAAGACAAAGCTTTGAAGCTGGTCTTACTCCATCTTGAGGATATGGTCCGTCCTTGTCTCAAGGAAGCTGACCTTAACTCTATTCACGAAGCGGCAGCAATTTTGAGGAAACAAAGCGTTATCCCTCCTACCCTGGAGGAACTATGCCGACAGGTGGGTAGCAATCGCTTCAAGCTTAATCAAGGATTTCATCAGGTGTATGGAACTACACCCTTTGGCTATTTACGGGCTTGTCGCATCTGGCAAGCACAGCGCCTGTTAAGGATGTCGAATATGTCCGTCGGTCAGGTGGCAACGGCGGTGGGCTATACCAACTGTAGTCGCTTTGCCTCAGCATTTCGTAAACAAACTGGCATCAACCCCAAAGCATTTCAGATGCAAGTGTGTCAGTGGGCTAGTTAAGCCACATTTGTCAAAAAAATGCATTTGGGGCGAAAAATCCCTAGAAAGAAATTTTCTCCTCCCCTAATCTAATTGCAAATGATTGGCTTCAAGCTCGATTGCTAAGCAGCTACTCAGGTGGGCTGCTGGCTTTGAGCTGGGCTAATTCAATGGTGTGGAGGACAGGATGGAAAAGTTGCTACAAACGGGAAATCTTTGGCTAATTTTAGCGGTGGTCGGGGTCCTGACAGTGCCAGGTCAGGCTCAGGCATTTGACTCAATGGATAAGTCCATGGGCAGCCTGTTTGCTACGGCTCGGTTAACAGCTCAAGCTGCTGATTCAGTGGTGCAAATTACGGATATTCGCCTGGAAGTTACTGAAACGGGACTACAGATTTTATTAGAGACTGCGGAAGGTGAGCTAACTGCACCGACAACAAGTATTTCGGGCAACGCTCTGATTGCCGAGATTTCTAACGCGACCCTGGCAGGAGCTGGGTTTGAACAGTTTGAACCAACTGAGGAGATTGCTGTTGTACAGGTGACTGAATTACCTGGTAACCAAGTGCAGGTGGTAATTACTGGCGCAGATGCCCCGCCGATGGCTGAGATTAACTCCACCACCGCTGGGTTAGCCTTGAATCTCACGCCCGGCATTGCCCAGGCAGGTGCGGTAGATGACCCTCTGAGGCTGGTGGTCACGGGTGAAGAGGGCAGTGACTATTTTGAACCCAATGCCAGTACGGCGACGCGTACGGATACTCCACTGCGAGATATTCCCCAGTCAATTCAGGTAATTCCCCGTGAGGTGCTCGAAGACCAGCAGGTGATCAGCCTCAGTGATGCTTTACGTAATGCTAGTGGTGTTCAACTTACTCAGCGTAGTTTTGGTGAAGTGTTTGTTATTCGTGGTTTTTCTAACCCTGTAACGTTGCGAGATGGACTACGGTTAGTTCAACCAGGCAACACCGATGTTGGATTTCAAGAAATCTCTAATCTGGAAAGTATAGAAGTGCTCAAGGGACCCGCCTCGATTTTGTTTGGGGCGATTCAGCCTGGCGGAGTGATTAACCTGGTAACCAAGAAGCCTTTGAGCGAACCCTTTTATGAAGTGGGTGTGCGAGCAGGCAACCGCGAGTTTATTGAACCACGTATTGATTTATCTGGACCGCTGACGGAAGACGGGAGCCTGTTATATCGCCTCAACGCGTTTTATCGTCGAGCAGATTCTTATCGTGATTTTGAAACAGATGAGGAACGATTGTTTATTGCTCCCACGTTGCAATGGAATATTAGCGATCGCACCGATTTAACCCTCAGCTTAGAATATGCGGATGAACAAAGACCATCTGATAATGGTTTAGTTGCAGTTGGAGATGAGGTCGCAGACGTTCCTTTTGACCGAGTTTTACAAGAATTGGATGATATTCAAGAGCGTGAAACGTTGCGAATATCGGCTGATTTTGAACATCGTTTTAGCGATAATTGGACTTTGCGTAACGCTTTCGTCTATAACCGTTCAGACACAAAAGAGGCTTATGCACCAAGCTTCTTGAGCCCAGTGGATCCAGTGACAGGAGATACAACTCTAAACTACTTCTTTGTGGATCCATCCATATCGGAAACCTACGAATTGCAAACTAATGTGGTTGGGGAATTTAACACCGGAGCAATTAAACATAAATTACTCTTTGGTGCTGACTTATTTCGCTATGAGACTGATGAACAGGGAAGATTAGACTTTTTTAATCCCATTCCTTTTAATATTTTTAATCCTGTTTATGGCACAGTACCTCGTACCGATCCTTCGACATTAAATGTATTTGTCGACCGCTCCATTCAGAATGAATCCCTGGGAGTCTATCTTCAAGACCAAATTGATCTATCAGAGCAGCTTAAGGTTCTCCTCGGTGTCCGCTATGACACGATAGAAAATAAAACCATCGGTAATCCGGCTCCGGGCGTGCCTGGTGATGTCACCACTCAAAATGAGGAAGCGGTTACGCCAAGAGTGGGACTCGTTTATCAACCCATCGAAGATATTTCCCTCTATGGCAGCTACAGTCGTTCTTTTGTTCCCAATACAGCTACTACAGTTTCAGGCGATTTCCTTGATCCTGAGGAAGGAGAACAGTTTGAAATCGGCATTAGGGCTGAAGCCTTAGATGGCAATTTAGCGGCTAATTTAGCTTTTTTCCATCTTACTAAGCAAAATGTAGCTACGACCGATCCTGATAATCCCTTTTTTTCCATAGCGATCGGAGAGCAACGGAGTCAGGGTATTGAGTTAGATGTAGCCGGTGAAATCCTCCCCGGATGGAATATCATTGCTAACTATGCCTATACCGATGCTGATATCACTGAAGATAATAACGGCAATGAAGGTAACCGTCTGGGTGGTGTACCGGAGCATAGCTTTAATGTATGGACAAACTACGAGATTCAAACAGGATCGCTGGAAGGTTTGGGTTTGGGTTTAGGATTTAATTATGTTGGGGAGCGTATTGGCGATAATGCCAACTCCTTTAACGTGGATGACTATTTTCTGACCAATGCGGCAGTTTTTTACAAGAAAGATAACTGGCAGACTGCACTTAATTTTCGCAATTTGTTTGATGTCGATTATATTGCAGGGACAGGTGGAGGTAGATTTTTTGTTTCACCTGGTGAGGGGTTTACTGTTATCGGTTCGCTATCCGTTAGGTTTTAAGTAGATGTTAAGGTTAAAGCGATGGTTGGGTTGGCTCATGTTGAGTCTAGTAACAACAGGACTGGTTATTGGCTGCGGTTTTGGAGCTACGCAAACGTCTGACAATAGTCCAACGGTGAGTTCATCAGACTGTCGGGTGGTTCAGCATGATGTGGGTGAAGCTGAAATCTGTGGACAACCCCAAAAGGTTGCTGCTTTAAGTGCCTACACCCTCAATTTGTTGCTGTCGTTAGAACAACAACCGACAGGCTATGCACCTCCCCTTGTTACCTTGGGGGAAGTGTTTGATAATCCGACTCAACAAATTCCTTATCTGGGCGAGTTTATCACCACTCAACCGGTAAACCTTGGCACTGACGGGGCACCCTCATTAGAAAAGCTGACCGCCCTCAAACCAGATCTAATTGTGGCAGAGGGCAACAATAATGCCAGCAACTACGATCTGCTTTCCCAGATTGCGCCAACGATTCTATGGCAAACTCGCGGGTTACCAGGGCAGTGGCAGCAAAACTTACGTTCCCTGGCTCTGGCATTAGGGAATGGAGAGCAAGCGGACACAGTGATTCAGCAGTACGAAGCAAATGTTGCTAAGGCCCGTGAGGACTTGGCTGATGTTGTTGCCGCTCATCCCAAACTGTTGCTGATAGCAGCTCAACGTCTAGATGAGAGATTTGGCATTTTTAATCAGGATAGCGATTTAGTAGAACTCCTCAGTGGCGTTGGGTTTCAACTGGTCTCTCCCCCTGACAGCATTGACCTCAATGGGCCAATATCCGTTGAAGCACTACCTATGCTTGATGAGGCCGACAACATTATTGTTCTCGGCTACGACCCCAGCGGCGATCAGGCCCAGAAGAGTTCGGCGATTGACGAGTCAGCCAGTGAACGGACTGAGAAAAGTCAGACGCAGCTAATACGACAGGACTGGGAAGCAAGCGCCATTGCTCAATCACTGACCGCCAGTCAAGAAAATCGTGTTTTCTTTGCCACATTTTACAAATGGAATGGCATCAATGGCCCCATCGGTGCTGAGCTGGTTCTAGAGCAGCTACGCCAGTTTTTCTTAGGGTAGTGTGGGTTAGTAAATCCTTTGCTGGCAGGGGTTTACTAACCATAGGTCTTTACAGGAACTGTTTGAAGGCAAACGGCAGTTTATAATGCAAACTATTCTCATTAGATAGCTGTTATTCGCATTTATCGTCACCATGGCAACGCGACTGGTCCTAAACCACTGGCAAGATTGGCTTGAGCCTGGCAGCGCCAGCGATACGCGGCTGCACCATGCGGAGGAATCTGATCGCATTTTAGTCTGTCCATCGGAACTGGGGCAGGGCTATATGCAGGAAATCCCACTGCAGGATGACCTATCCCTGCATATCCATGACTATACGCTCCATGATGATTTAATCCTCGATTCGCCAGGGCAGCGAAACCGAAGCGAATTTGACTTTGTGGTTAAGAGTCACAATACAGGAAGCGGCTTTTTTCTTCCTTGCTTTGGGGTAAAAACATTCCATTTCCAAGCTGCACAGAAAAAGGTTTTTAAGCTTAAGGTTGCCTTCAAACATTCAGCTAGTACAGCCTACTGTCAGGCGTTTATGGAGCGGCTATCCCCGCAGACATACTCCCTGGGAGAGCAAGTGATTCAGGCGATCTATCGACATCAGGAAGGTCATTTACTGTCTAGCGCTGCTGATATGCTGGCCCACGTTATGAAGCAGATTATGCCTGCCGGAGAGCCGCCGCCGCGGCGCTTTAAGCTCCACGTAATGTTTGAAGAGCTGCTCAATGAATCCCTTTACTCAGCCGTTGTTGACGTCAGCTATGCGGCTCGCTGTTCAATGACATCAGCAATGCAGCAGGTGATTGGGGCGATTTTGAGTTGCCCCTACCGGAGAAGCCATCGCCGCACCTATCTAACAGAAAAAGCACTGCAGCTGGTCGCGTTGTATCTAGAAAGTATGCTTTGCCCCTACCTTAGCGATTACGACCTTAGCTGTATCCACCGGGCTGCCGCCATACTCAGGCAGCAGTTTGCCAATCCGCCAACGGTGGACGCATTGGCCCGACAGGTGGGAACCAATCGCCTAAAGCTCAACCAGGGATTTCATCAGGTCTATGGCACCACACCGTTTAGCTACCTGCGCCAACATCGAATGAGACAAGCGCAGCGGCTATTAATGCTGTCGGATGTTTCTGTTGTCGAGGTGGCGGCTGCGGTGGGCTACCGTCACCGGAGTCGCTTTGCCCAAGCTTTTCGCAAATATGTGGGCGTTAATCCTAAAACGTTTCAGATGGAACTATCGCAAATACGCCGGTTAGGCTATACCAGTTAGCGCGCATTAGAAATGCGTGCATTGAAAAAAAAATCAAAAAAATGCGTTGATGGACCAAAATCGCCCCATGGCCATCAGCTCTTCACCTAATCTAATTGACATTAATTTGCTTCAAGCTTGATTGCTAAGCGGCAGCTTGTTGTTAGCGCCTGGCGGTTTAGCTGGTTTGGTTGTGTGGAGAAAACAATGGGAAAGTCGCTACAAACTTGGAATCTTTGGTTGATTTTAGCGATGGTCGGAGCCTTGGTTCTGCCTGGCCAAGCTCAGGAAATGGACTCTGTGGATGAGTCCACAAGCGAGCAGTCTGTCACTCTTGGAGTAATGGCTCAAATCGCAGATTCGGCAGTGCAAGTCACGGACATTCGCTTAGAAGCTACCAAAACGGACCTACAGGTTTTATTGGAAACTACGGACGGTGTGTTAACTACACCAACCACAAGTATTGCGGGCAATGCCCTGATTGCAGAGATTCCTAATGCAGCCTTAGCACAGGGAGAGTTTCAACAGTTTGAGCCAACTGAGGAGATTGCTCTGGTACAGGTGACGGAGTTGCCTGGGAATCAGGTGCAGGTAGTGATTACTGGAACAGATGCTCCACCAACGGCTGAGATTAGCGCAACCTCCGATGGACTGATATTAAGCCTGACACCCGGCATTGCCCAAGCAGAGACGACAGATGATGCCCTGAGACTAGTGGTCACAGGGGAAGAGGGCAGTGAGTATTTTGAGCCAAACGCTACAACGGCCACCCGCACTGATATCCCCTTAAGGGATGTGCCTCAATCGATTCAGGTGATTCCCCGTGAAGTGCTGGAAGACCAACAAGTGATCCGCTTAGAAGATGCTTTGCGGAATGTGAGTGGTGTCACCCCCGGCTGGCCAGGATCCCAGGGGGATACGATTTAATGTGCGGGGCTTTAATGACACTACCGTCCTGCGAGATGGGTTTCGTCTTACCGACAATAACCTCTTTCCACAGGAAATAGCCGGTCTTGAACAGATTGAGGTGCTTAAAGGACCAGCCTCGATTGTATTTGGTGCAGTGGAACCGGGAGGGGTGATTAATCTGGTGAGTAAACAACCCCTGAGTGAAGAGTTTTCTGAGCTGGGTTTACGGGTGGGCAATCGCGGCCTAGTGGAGACCAGTGTGGATATCTCAGGACTGCTTACGGACGATGGCAGCTGGCTGTATCGATTAAATCTTTTGTATCGCACTGAAGACAGTTTGCGAGACTTTGATATTGATAGTGAACGATTTTATATTGCCCCGGTAGTAACCTGGGATATTAGCGATCGCACCGACCTCACCTTTAGCTTTGAATACATTGACGATCAAGTCCCTGCCGATTTTGGGTTACGCCCCATCGGCGATGAGATAACGGGTATTCCATTGGATCGTAACTTTGGTGAACCGGACGACATTGTCACCACAGAATATCTCAGGACCGGCTATCAATTTGAGCATCGCTTTAGTGATACTTGGAAAGTACGGAACGGGTTTAGCTACACCAGGCGTGATAATCAGTTAATTTCAGCTACCGTTCAATCCTTTAATGAGGAAACGGGGGATTTGTTTCGTGGCTTTAACCGTCTTGACAATGAAGATGGCAGCTTTGAACTCCAAACGAATGTGGTCGGCGAGTTTGCCACCGGAGCCATTGCCCATACTCTGCTCTTTGGCGTGGATTTGTCTCGACGAGAAAATGCTGGTGTATTAAAGGCAGATTTCTTTACCCCTGCCCCCTTGAATATCTTCAACCCAGTCTATGGTCAGACGCCACGACCCAACTTTGACTTCTTACCCACGGGCTTTATAAGCGATAATCGACTTGATACGCTGGGCCTGTATGTGCAAGACCAAATTGCTATTGCAGATAACCTTAAGTTCTTAGCTGGGATTCGTTATGATACCTTTGAACAAGAACAGAATTCAGAGTCATTCTTTTTCCCAGAACCTGTCGAATCAACACAATCTGAATCGGCCTTTAGCCCTCGGCTCAGTTTAGTTTACCAGCCCATAGAAGAGGTCTCTCTGTTTGGCAGCTACAGTCGTTCCTTTGTACCCAATCCTGGGACATCATTTAATAATGAAATCCTGGAGCCGGAAGCAGGAGAACAGTTTGAAGTAGGGGTAAAAGCAGAGCTGCTGGACGGACGCATAGCGGCAAACCTGGCCTATTTCGACATTACCTTGCAAAATGTGGCTACGCCAGACCCGATTAATCCAAATTTTTCTACCGTGACCGGGGAAGAACGGAGTCGGGGGGTGGAGCTTGATGTGGTCGGGGAAATTTTACCGGGTTGGAATATTATCGCTAACTATGCCTATATTGATGCCGAAATTACTGAAGATAACAGCGGTCTTGAAGGGAATCGGCGGTTTGGAGTGCCTAAAAACAATGCTAATTTGTGGACCACCTACGATATTCAGGATGGCGCTTTAGAAGGTCTAGGTTTTGGCTTGGGGGTAAGCTATGTGGGTGAGCGCTTTGGCGATAATGCCAACACTTATACAGTAGATGACTATTTTCTCACCAATGCGGCTATTTCCTATGAGAAAGACAATTGGAAAGCGGGGCTAAATGTCCAAAACCTGTTTGATATTGACTATATCGAAAGTTCTTTTAACGGTAGAAATGGAGCTATTCCTGGTGAGGATTTTACCGTTGTGGGTTCTTTTTTCATTGAGTTTTAGATCCATTTGCTTGTGAGTTAGCAGAACCTGATCGGTTTACAAAAAATGCGTTTCGGAGCCAAAAAGGCTAGATCTGAACCTTGTTTTTGGTCTAGCCTTCTTTGTATTGTGCCCTTTGTTCGCGACAACTTTTGCTGCCAGGAGCGGCGGTGAATAGGCTGTCTATGGAACAAGACAATTCTCTCTTGCTGATATCGGCAGGCCAAGCAGGAAATGCTTGCAGGCAACCGGTGACCTATAATGCAAACTAATCGCATTAGCATTGAATACTCTAATGGCAGCCCCCCTGGTCGTAAACCGTTTAGACGATTGGTTTGTCCCAGGGAGTCCAAGCGATTCACGGTTGCTCCATGCGGACCCATCCGATCATATTCTGGTTTGTTCACCCCAGGCTGGTCAAGGATACCAGCAAACGATTCAACTGGGTGATGAGTTGACCCTGTACATTTACGATGTTGTCCTTGATCAGGATATCGTTATTAATAAGCCTGGGCAGAGCGATCGTCTCGAATGTGAATTCTTTTTAGCTGGCCAAGACGCTGGTTACAGCATGTTTGCACCCACGTTAGGGGTGGAGCCACTGACATTTACGCCAGCAAAACAACGAAATTTTGGTGTTGAAGTTATTTTCAAGCCACCCGTGCTGATCGACTACATTCAAGCCATATTTGAGCGGTTATCGTCGCAAAATCATCGCCTGATTGAACAGTACCTTCGCGCGATTTATCGACATCGGGGTAAACGGTCGCCATTGACTACGGGGGGGATGATTAACCAAATTGTGAATGGGTCAACCGGGTCTGACTACGGGAAAACCAAAGCTGAGGCCCGGTCAACGATGATTGCCCCCACTGACACCATCAGCTTCGTATGTCGCTTGCCAGATCTCTTTTATGCTGAGAGCGTAGGTACTATTTACGCCATTCGCACCCCCATTACCCCGACCATGGAGCGCTTGCTCGGTCAGATTCTCAGTTGCCCGTGCCAGGGAGCCGCCCGTCGTACCTATCTGGAGCGTAAAGCCTGGGAACTGATCTCTTTGCGGCTGGCCGCGATGGAACAGCAGCATAGCCTTGAAACTGACCTCGACTACATTCACCACGCAGCGACAATTCTGAGAAGTCAGCTTGTGCATCCCCCAACGGTGGAAGCGCTAGCTCGGCAAGTGGGGACAAATCGGTTGTATCTTAACCAAGGTTTTCACCAGGTCTATGGCACAACGCCGTTGCTCTATTCACGGGAGTGCCGTTTATGGCAGGCTCGACGGCTGTTAATGACATCAGAGTTATCGGTTGGCCAGGTGGCTAATGCTGTGGGTTACAGCAAATGTAGCCATTTTTCTGCCTTGTTTCGCCGCTGGCTGGGGGTAAACCCCAAAACCTTTCAGATGCAAATGTGGCAGCAATACGCCAGTTAGCCATGCTTCTCCACACTAAGCTTCCATAATGGCGCAGGCTGTAGAATCAGCTCCGGCAAAAATTGCGTTTTGAGGTAGAAATCCCTAGAAAGCTATCGGCCACTTCTTTACCCTAGTTGAAAATAATTCGCTTTAACCCCCAATAGTTAGCTGGGGCAGCGGTTTTGACGCTGACTGTCCTGGGTTTTAGGCAGGGTTAAGCGGTCACTGTGGTGAAGGTGTGAGAAACATGGCAGCTAACTTAGGACAATGGAATTTTTCGCTCAGGCTTTTGAGGATAGTTGGGGGATCGGTTGCGATCGCAGCACTAATATTACCGTTTACCCCGGCTGCGATCGCACAGGACCCCGAAGCATCCACCACCCGACCACCCCTGGCAGATGTACTCGCCCAGGCAGCCCCTACAGAAATTACTGGGGTGCAGTTAGAGAGAGGGGAAGCCGGATTACAAATTCTGCTAGACACCGCTGGGGGAGAGCTATCTAGCCCCACCAGTAGCGTGTCGGGCAATGCCCTGATTATCGAAGTGGCTAACGCCATCCTAGCGATACCGGAGGGCGATGAATTTATCGAGTTTGAACCCACCGACGATATTGCTGTGGTGCAAGTTACATCGCTCACTGGCAATCGGGTACAAATCGCCATTACCGGTAGCGAAGCCCCTCCAGAGGTGGCGATTGATTCTGCAGCGACAGGCTTGATTTTAGGTGTCACCCCTGGCATTGTCCAGGCAGATACGACGGATGACCCGCTAAGACTGGTGGTCACAGGGGAAGAGGGCAGTGAGTATTTTGAGCCGAACGCCACGACTGGGACACGTACCGATACCCCCCTGCGGGATATTCCCCAATCAATTCAGGTGATTCCCCGTGAGGTGCTGGAAGATCAGCAGGTTATTCAGCTCGAAGATGCTCTGCGGAATGTCAGTGGTGTCACCTCGTCTGGTCAAGACCCTAGAGGGGCGCGGTTTAATGTCCGGGGCTTTAATGACACAACTGTGCTGCGTGATGGCTTTCGTATCAATGGCACTGCTCAAAATCTTATCCCACAGGATTTAGCCAATATTGAGCAGATTGAGGTGTTGAAAGGGCCTGCTGCGATTGTGTTTGGTGCGGTAGAGCCAGGCGGCGCGATTAATTTAGTCACTGAACAACCCTTGAGTGAGCCTGCTTATGAGGTGGGTTTGCGGGTGGGCAGTCGCGGCTTGATTGAACCCAGCCTGGACCTGACCGGCCCCATTACCGAAGATGGTCGGGTGCGCTATCGCTTAAACGCCTTAGTGCGGCGTGAAGACTACTATCGTGATTTTGATACAACGGTTAACCGCTCGTTTATTGCGCCCGTGGTGAGTTGGGACATTAGCGATCGCACTAACCTGACCGTGGACTTTGAATATATTGATGACCAAACCCCCGGAGACTTTGGTCTAGCAGCTATTGGTGATGAAGTGGCTGATATCTCCTTTGAGCGGAACTTGGGTGAACCGGATGACATCGTCACCACAGAATATCTTCGAGCTGGCTATCGTTTTGAGCATCGCTTTAGCGACAATTGGAAAGTGCGGAACGCTTTTAACTTTTTTAGTCGCGGTAATCAATTGAATAATGCCAGTTCTGTATTTCTCAATGGAGCCACAGGGGACTTAACCCGCAATTTTACTTTATTTGATCTCCAAGAAGAATTTTATGAGCTACAAACCAACCTTGTTGGGGAGTTTGCCACGGGCTCCATTGAGCATACCCTGCTGTTTGGGGTCGATCTCTTTTGGAAAGATGATGCGATAATCGCACGGCGGGATTTCTTCACTAATGTACCGCTGAATATTTTTAATCCAGTCTACGGTCAAGTCTCGCGACCAGACTTTAATACATTACCCATCATTTTTGATGGTACGTTTCAACTCAATCTCCTGGGCATTTATCTACAAGACCAAATTTCCTTTGCTGATAATCTCCATCTCCTTGCCGGGATTCGCTATGACATCTTTGACCAGGAACGGATTGCCACATCACCATTTCTTCCGGCTCCTCTCGAAACGACCCAATCCGAATCGGCCTTTAGCCCTCGAGTAGGCTTAGTCTATCAGCCGATCGAAGACGTCTCTTTGTTTGCTAGCTACAGCCGCTCCTTTGTGCCCAATCCGGCTACCACCTTGGGCAGAGATCTCCTCGACCCGGAAGCAGGCGAACAATTTGAAGTGGGGGTCAAAGCGGAACTGCTAGACGGTCGCTTAGCCGCCAACCTTGCCTATTTCGACATTACCCTACAGAATGTATCGACGCCGGATCCGGTTAACCAGGGCTTTTCAATCGCCACAGGAGAAGAACGGAGCCGGGGGGTAGAGCTAGATGTGGCAGGCGAGATTTTGTCGGGATGGAACGTTATCGCCAACTACGCCTATATCGACGCCGAAATTACGGAAGATAACAGCGGCCTTGAAGGCAATCGTAAATTTAACGTGCCAGAACATAACTTCAACCTGTGGACCACCTACGACATTCAGTCTGGTCCCCTAGAGGGACTCGGGTTTGGCCTGGGGGCAAATTATGTCGGCGAGCGCTTTGGCGACAACGCCAACAGCTTTACGGTGGAAGATTACTTTCTTACTAATGCCGCTATTTCCTATCAACGGGATAATTGGCAGGCAAGGCTTAATTTCCGCAACCTGTTTGATGTTGACTATATCGAAAGTGCGTCTGGCCGAAATAGTGGAATTTTCCCTGGTCGGGGCCTTATGGTCATTGGTTCCTTCTCGATTGAGTTTTAGTCCCGTCTGCTCGTTAGCAGCTCGTAATTGATCGACACTGAAGAAATGCGTTTCGGAGCCAAAAAGGCTAGATCTCAACCTCGTTTTTGGTCTAGCCTTTTTCGTATTGTGTCGTTTGGTCAACTTATTGTCGGAATCTTAGCGGTTATGATCCCTCGTCTGTCTAGCTCAAAACCCTGGTCAACGCTGCCTCTGGCAAGGCAGGTGCTCGGTCGGCGGCGGTTTTTGCTGCTGGGGGCGGGGGCTGCGATCTTAGCCTGTGCAGCACCGAGCCAAATGTTGAGTTTGGGATACTGACCGGAGGATTGGGTAGAAAATGCTTAAGGGTAACCAGTAACTTATAATGCAAACTAGTCTCATTAGTGTTGAACATCCCTATGGCAGCACCATTGGTCGTAAATCGTTTAGATGATTGGTTTTTGCCAGTAAGCCCAAGCGACTCACGACTGTTTCATGCAGATTCTTCTGATTATATTGCCATTTGTTTACCCCAAGTTGGGCAAGGATACTTCCAAACTATTCAGCTTGGAGATGAGTTAACGCTACTAATCCACGACTACTCGTTCAATCAAAATGTGATTCTTGACCGATCTGGGAGTATTGCTTATCTGAAGTGTGATTTCCCGCTAGCTGGACCTGAAGCTGGCCAAAGCATTTTTTACCCTTCTCTTGGTTTAAAGTTCCTTAGCATTTTGCCTGCACGCCAAAGATTTTTCGAAATTGAGGTCATCTTTCAACCACCTGTGCTCACAACCTATATGAAAGCAATTTTTGAGCGGTTGTCGCCTCAAAATCAGTGCATCATCGAACAGATTATTCAAGCAATATATCGGTACCAGGGCAGACGACCACTTGCAACCCCGACTAAGATGATCGAGCAGCTCATTAACAGGGCACGAGGTCTTGCAACACCCGTTAATGAGAAAGATGGGGCAACGGCGATTGTCTCCCATACCCACATCAACGCTGAGCAACTTCTACCCCCTACTCTCTATGCCGAGAGCATGAGGGCTAAGTTCGCGGTCTACACTCCCATTACTCCTGAAATGGAGCGAGTGATCGGGCAAATTCTTAGCTGTCCCTATCAAGGGGCAACCCGTCGTACCTATCTGGAGCGAAAAGCCTGGGAGCTCATTGCCCTAAGGCTAGCAACCATGAAGCAGCGGCGGCTCCTTGAAGCCAAACTCGACTATATTGACCATGCAGCAGTTATCCTCAGCAATCAGCTAGCGAATCCCCCCTCCATTGAGACATTGACCCGAGAAGTGAGCACCAATCGGTTTTATCTACAGCAAGGGTTTCAAAAGCTGTACGGCACTACACCCTATGGGTATCTGCGAGAGTGTCGTCTTGGGCAAGCCCGCAGGTTGTTAATGACCTCAGATCTTTCGGTTAGTAAAGTGGCCGCTGCTGTGGGCTATACCAACTGTAGCCACTTTGCCACAGCATTTCGTCAACAAATGGGCCTGAATCCGAAAGCTTTTCAGTTGCAAGTTTGGAAATGCGCGAGTTAGGGAGCAGCATTCGGGTATCAACTCAAGCTGGTAAATTTTGGCTAAGGGGGTAAGTCGAAAGGTGAAAGAGGGGCGGACGGTCTATTGCTTTATTGGTTAGCAATATTGGTGTTTTATTTGGTTGCAATTGTCTTAGCTGGATGCTGATCCCAGGTTTTTTTGGCGATCAGTTGATGACGTGCTTAAAAAACTGCGTTTGGGGTTGAAAATCTCTAGAAAGCGATCGCAAAGTCCTTTACTCTACTTGCAAATTATTCCGTTTTAGCCACAGTTTTCCCGTTGGCAGCAGTCTTAGGTGCTAGCTGCCACGGGGAGTGGTGGAACGTTTTGCAAGGTGTGTGAGGACGATGATGAGACAGGTTTTATCTAGTTTAAGTGGGCTGACTCTGCTAGTTTTGGCAGGTGGCCAGGTGGCGATGGCGTTAGCTGCCCCGTCCGTCGCCCTACCCGCCACCGAACGGCTGGCGCAGGCCCTGGTGCAAATTAATGACCTGCAGGTGGAGTCCACCGAGACCGGGTTGCAGGTGGTTATTGCCGCCGATGGGCAATTAGCCACCCCCACCCAAGCAACCTCGGGCAATGCCCTAGTGCTAACCATTGCCAATGCCACGCTGACAGAAGATGTGGAGGTATTTCAGCCCGCCGAGGATATTGCCGTGGTGCAGGCCACCGCCCTGGCAGACAATAGGATAGAGGTTGTGATTACTGGGAGGGATGCGGTTCCAGAGATTACTATCAATAACGATGCTACGGGCTTGGTGCTGGGGGTGACCTCAGGAATCGCCCAGGCAAATACCGGTGATGAGGCCCTGCGAATTACTGTAACGGGGGAAGAGGGCAGCCGCTACGTAGAGCCCACGGCCTCCACAGGCACTCGCACCGATACGCCGCTGCGGGATATTCCCCAATCGATTCAGGTGATTCCTAGAGAAGTGTTGGAAGACCAAGGGGTGGTACAGCTTGAAGATGCCCTACGCAATGTCAGTGGCATCACTCCATCGGAGCAAGACTCCAGGGGAGTGCAATTTAACGTGCGGGGCTTTAATAGCGCTGCCGTTTTACGAGATGGCTTTCGCGTCAACTTGGGCACAAGAACTGTTCCGCAAGACTTAGCAAATATTGAACAGATCGAGGTGCTAAAAGGGCCTGCTTCTATCTTATTTGGTGCCCTAGAGCCTGGCGGAGTGATTAACCTGGTGACCGAGCAACCCTTGAGTGAACCGTTTTATAAGGTTGCATTGCGACTAGGCAATTATGGATTGATTGAACCCAGTTTGGATATTTCAGGGCCGCTGACCGACGATGGACGGTTGCTCTACCGCCTGAATGCCCTCTATCGAACAGAGGATGGTTTTAGAGATTTTGATGTTGACAGTGAGCGATTTTTTATTGCTCCGGTGGTGAGCTGGCAAATTAGCGATCGCACCGACCTTACCGTTAGCCTTGAATATATTGACGAGGAAAAACCCGTAGATTTTGGACTAATAGCGCTTGGTGATGGAGTGGCTGATATTCCCTTTGATCGCATTTTAGGGGAACCCGATAACGTTACTACCAATGAATATCTTAGAACCGGCTATCAGTTTGAGCATCGCTTTAGCGACAACTGGAGGGTGCGAAATGCTTTCTACTATATTAATCGCGACAATTTGTTTGATTCAACGGGGCCTAGTTTTCTGGATGAGACCACAGGGGATTTAACCCGATTCTTTTCACTGTCTGAAATTCAAGAGGAATTCTACGAGCTACAGACCAATATCGTCGGTGAATTTGCCACAGGCTCAATCGACCACACCCTGTTGTCTGGGGTTGATCTCTTTCGACGAGATAATAATTTTCTTACACAGCAGGATTTTTTAACCCCGGCTCCCATCAATATTTTTGACCCAGTCTATGGCCAAACTCGACGACCAAAATTCGATAACGTGCCTGTTGCTGCTGAGATCGGCAATCAACTCCGTTACCTCAGCGTTTACCTGCAAGATCAAATTGCTTTTTTCGACAATTTCATCCTTCTAGCCGGAATTCGCTATGACACCTTCGAGCAAGAACAGGAGGCTGCATCGCCATTTTTACCGGAACTTATTGAATTGAATCGGTCTGAATCCGCCTTTACGCCCCGAGTAGGGCTAGTCTACCAGCCGACCGAAAACGTTTCCCTGTTTGCTAGTTATAGTCGTTCATTTACGCCCAATTCTCCTGGCTCTTTCGGCACCGAAGTCTTTGAACCCGAGGAAGGAGAACAGTTTGAGATCGGCGTGAAAACGGAACTGCTGGATGGTCGCCTGTCCGCTAACCTCGCCTATTTCGACATTACTCAGCAAAATGTGGTGACAACAGACCCGATCAATCCACTCCTGTCTGTACTCACGGGGGAAGAACGCAGTCGGGGCGTGGAACTGGATGTGGCAGGCGAGATTTTACCGGGATGGAATATCGTCGCTAACTATGCCTATATTGATGCCGAAATTACAGAAGACAACAGCGGACTTGAGGGGAATCGCAAAGCCAATGTGCCAGAAAATAATTTCAATCTTTGGTCAACTTATGACGTTCAGTCTGGCTCTCTGGAGGGATTAGGGTTTGGTCTCGGAGTTAACTATGTGGGCGATCGCTTTGGCGACAATGCCAATAGTTACACCGTAGACGACTATTTCCTGACCAACGCCGCTATTTCCTATCAGCGCGACAACTGGCAAGCGCGGCTGAATTTCCGCAATCTGTTTGATGTGGATTACATCGAAAGTACTGCCAGCTTCAATAGAAATATTGTTTTCCCCGGTCAGGGTTTCACCGTGTTTGGCTCATTTTCGGTTGAGTTTTAATCCAACGCATTCACTTGTTAAAACCATCAAGAATGCGTTTCGGAGCCAAAAAGGCTAGACTTGAATCTCGTTTTTAGTCTAGCCTCTTTTATATTCATATGGTGCCATTCAATTAAACCGTTACTGAGATTTTGGAGCTTCTTTTATGGCTTACATCAACTTACCCCCAGATGCCTATCCCGGTATTGGTGGCTTAATGATGGCTTATCCAAAAACGGGTAAAGCTTTGGCAAACTTAGCTCAGCAGCTGTTAAAAGAAGGGTCTTCCTTGTCGCCCGCCGAGCGAGAACTGATTGCCGCTCGGGTATCGCGGGCTAATGACTGTGAATTTTGTACCAAAGCCCATACGGCGGCAGCTCGCCATCAGGTTTCAGATGATGACGACAACATTGTTGATCAGGTTGTTAACCAACAGGACTACTCTGGCCTGTCGGAAAAAATGCAAAGATTGATCGATTTGACCTTAGCCGTACAGCAAGGGGGCAAATTTGTTACCCAGACCCATGTGGATCAGGCGCGGGCTGTAGGGGCAGATGATCAAGCCATCCATGACACAGTTTTGATCGCCGCTGCGTTTTGTATGTTTAATCGCTATGTGGATGGATTGGGTACTGCAACGCCTCCGGATGACAGCATGTACGAAATGGTTGGGCAGCACTTAGCTCAGCAGGGTTATGCAGTAGGAATGCTATGGCAATTGCTCTATAGATTGTTGCCCAAAGCGGTGCGTAATCTGTTTTTATCAAATTAGTGAGTCATTATCTCTTGTAGTGATTTGAATGCAAACGGTGGTTTATAATGCAAATCATTCCCATTAATCTTAGTTGTTTGCATTTACTGGCACCATGGCAACGCGACTGGTCTTAAACTCTTGGAAAGATTGGCTTCTGCCCGGTAGTCCGAGCGATACGCGACTGCTACATGTAGATGCATCGGACCGTGTTTTGGTATGTCCACCTGATTTGGGCCAGGGCTATTTTCAAGAAATCATGCTGCGAGATGATCTAGTTCTTTTTATCCATGACTACACCTTGAACCAGGATTTGGTTATGGATCTGCAAAGTGAGGGTGATCGTCTGGAGTTTGATTTTCCAATAGTTGGTCCTAGCCGTGGATATGGTTTTGTGGTTCCCTATTTTGGGTGGAAAACCCTAACCTTCAAACATGCACAAAAACGGTTTTTTAAAGTTGAGATTTTTTTCAAGCGACCTACTCTGATCGCATACTTGCAAGCTTTTATGGAGCGTCTGTCTCCCCAGAATCAACGCACTGCTGAGCAAGTTATTCGATTGATGTATTGCTACCATGGTGGTGGCCAAAGCTCCACCCCAGCTGGGATGTTAAACCGGGTTTTTGATCGTTCAAACATAAGCGATCCTCATTTCATCTTTGAGCAAATTGCCAACAAGACTCTCTATGGTGAGATGCTTAACCTGGGTTATGCCACCTGCAGTCCAGTAACGCCCGTCATGGAGCAGGTGATTGGGCAGATTCTCAGCTGCCCTTATCAGGGAATTACCCGTCGCACCTATTTAGAGCAAAAAGCACTGCAGCTTGTCTCCCTGCGTTTAGAGGCGATGGTGCAGCTGCAATCGACCAAAATTGACCTTTCTTGCATCTACCAGGCAGCCGCCATCTTAAAAAAACATCTGGTGAATCCGCCCACTATAGACACCCTCGCTCGTCAGGTGGGTACCAATCGGCTTTATTTAAATCAAGGGTTTGCTCAGGTGTATGGTACAACACCCTATGGCTATCTACGCAGCTGTCGTCTATGGTATGCCCGACGACTGTTGATGACCTCAGACCTTTCGATTAGTCATGTGGCTACTGCCGTTGGCTATACCTGCCGCAGCCACTTTGCCACAGCTTTTCGTCAGCTGATGGGCATGAACCCCAAAGCATTTCAAATGGAAGCCTGGCAGCGCGCCAGTTAACGATCGACACAATAAAAAATTGCGTTTGAGCTTCAAAATCCCTAGAACGAGATCGAGTTGTCCCATAACCTAATTGAGAATTATTTGCTTTGAGCTTGATGGCCGCCTAGCTGCCGGTTGAGTTCTCGTTGTGGTGTAAGGACATAATGGAAAAGTTGTTACTAAATTGGAATCTTTGGGTGATTTTGGCTGTGGTGGTAGCTTATCTGGCAACACCATATACAGCATTGGGCCAAGTATCCGAGCAGACTGAGGTATTAGTGCAAACGGTAGACGAGACGGAAGAAGAATCGGAAGAAGCAGATGAAACAGAGGGAGACTCTTTACGCATTGTTGTAACGGGCGAAGAGGGTAGCCGCTATGTGAGACCCAACACCACCACCGGTACCCGAACAGATACACTGCTGCGTGATATTCCTCAATCGATTCAGGTGATTCCCCGTGAAGTGCTAGAAGACCAGCAGGTGACTGAGTTAGATGACGCCCTGCGAAACGTTAGTGGTGTAACACCGTCTAGAAGTGGTAACGATGGGACCGGGCTGCGACTGAACGTGCGGGGTTTTGAAGATGCTTCCGTGTTGCGGGATGGCTTTCGACTCACTTTTGGTGGCAGCGGCGCGATCAGTTCTCAAGATCTATCCAATATTGAGCAGATTGAGGTGCTTAAAGGTCCCGCTGCTATTTTGTTTGGTGTGACTGAGCCAGGTGGTGTGGTTAATCTAGTCACCGAGCAGCCATTGAGTGAACCGTTCTATGAACTTGGGCTTAGGGCTGGCAATCGAGGCTTTCTTGAGCCTAGTATCGATATTTCTGGACCGCTCACAGAGGATGGTCGTTTGCTGTATCGCTTAAATGCCTCCTACAGAACTGAAGACTACTTTCGAGATTTTGATACAGACATTGAGCGCGTTTTTATCGCACCCGTTGTAAGCGCGCAAATTAGCGATCGCACCGATTTGAGCCTCTACCTAGAATATCTAAATGAAGAGCGCCCTGCCGATTTCGGTCTAGTCGCCATCGGCGATGGAGTGGCCGATATCCCCCTCGACCGCGCATTAGGAGAACCCGACGATTTTTCCGAGAATGAAACCTTACGAGCAGGCTATACCTTTGAGCATCGCTTTAGCGATAGCTTGACATTGCGAAACGCTTTTAGCTACTACAAGGTTGACTTTGACTCTCTTAACACTTCCGCCTTTGGCTTTTTGGGATTCGACGAGTCGACAGGAGAATTATCTAGAGCCACCATCTTTTTAGGAGACGGTGATCCGTCGACAGAAATCTTTGATCTGCAGACAAATCTTGTCGCCGAATTCAACACAGGAGATATTGAACATACTGTGCTGGCAGGTGTTGATCTATTTCGACAGGATGATGGCAGTTTGCTACGAGCTAATGTATTCTCACCCGTTTCTCTCAATATTTTTGACCCTGTTTACGGTAACGCTGCCGACGAGGACCCAGTCAATTTGCCCATCACATTTGACAGTACAAGTCAGACAGATGCCCTTGGCGTCTACCTGCAAAACCAAGTAGCTCTGTCAGATAACCTTAAACTTCTGCTCGGACTTCGCTATGACACTTTTGAACAAGACACCATTAATAATCCATCATTCTTTGCACCGACATCATCCGAATCTATCCGCTCAGATGATGGCTTTAGCTCAAGAGTTGGAGTGGTATATCAACCCGTCAAGGAAGTATCCCTATTTACTAGCTACAGCCGCTCTTTTGCGCCCAACACCGCAACCACGGTTGCTGGCGATATTCTAGAACCGGAGCGAGGCGAGCAGTTTGAAATCGGTGCTAAAGCCGAACTGCTTGACGGTCGATTGGCAGCCAGCCTGGCCTACTTCGATATCACCCTGCAGAATGTGGCCACACCCGATCCAGACTTTCCTCGATTTTCTGTCGCTACAGGCAAGCAGCGCAGCCAGGGTGTTGAATTTGACCTAATTGGTGAGATTTTACCAGGATGGAATCTGGTGACAAACTATGCCTATACTGATGCCAGAGTTACAGAGGATAATACTGATCTAGAAGGCAATCGACTGCATAGCGTACCTGAACACAACGTTAATCTGTGGACCACCTATGATATCCAAGCTGGCCCCTTAGAAGGATTAGGGTTTGGTCTCGGCTTAAATTATATCAGTGAGCGATTTGGCGACAATGCCAATAGCTTTACCGTAGATGATTACTTCCTCACCAATGCGGCTGTCTCTTATCGTCGCAACAACTGGCAAGCGGGTCTAAACGTTCGCAATTTGTTTGATGTAGATTATATTCAGGGCACTGGAAATAGCCGAACTTCAAGAATTGATCCGGGTGAAGGGTTTACCGTCATTGGGTCATTCTCGATTGAGTTTTGAACGTGCTGTAGGGTTGATTGTTTATGTTGACGTGGAAGCGAATTACGAGCTGTCTCAGATTGCTCCTACGCTTCTGTGGCGAGATCGCACCGATAAAGGTAAGTGGCAGGAGAGCCTGCGAGATTTGGCAACGGCCCTAGGGAAGAGTGACAAAGCAGACGCTGTAATTCAGCAGTATGAGACCCGCATCGCTGATGTGAAAACTGACTTTGCCGATGTGGTCACTACGCATCCAAAACTATTGCTATTGGGCGCTAACAGCCTAGGCGAAGGCTTTTTAGTGGTTAATCCTGATAGTTATTTGGGTGAATTGCTCAGTAAAATAGGATTTCAGCTAATCTCACCGCCGCCTGCTGCCCTTGATTCGGCTAATCCACTGATGTCCATGGAATCGTTGCCCCCTTGAATGATGCTGACACCATTATTGTTCTGGGCTGGAATGCCAATGTTGGTGAGGGGCTAGAAGCGTTAGACTTATCAGCTGATGCGTCGGCAACTCAGCGAGTTGACTCACACCAGGTGCAAGCCATTCAACAAAATTGGCAGGCTAATAACATTGCCCAATCGCTTACTGCCAGCTAAGAAAACCGCGTTTACTTCGCCACTTTTTACAAATGGAACGGACTTAATGGTCCCATTAGTGCTGAGCTGATTTTGGAGCAGCTACGTCAGTTTTTCTTAACCGATTACAGAAGCCAGTAGTCTATCAAAAGCCAAGCTTTCGGTAAGGCAGACACGGAGACATAGAGGACGCGTCTCTGTACTGACTATGGCATAATAATGAAAATAATTATCATTAAGCCTAATGTCGATGGAAAAATCGATGCTGGACCTCTAGTAGCAAAATGGCGATCCGATTTTCCAATCAGATATCTGACTATCTTGTCTCTGGGAGCTATCAAGATTCTAGGTTGTTTCATGTCGACACATCCGACCAGATTCAAGTTTGGGCTCCCCAAGTAGGCCAGGGGTACATCCAAGAAATTCCACTGCGGGAGGACTTATCCCTTGTCATTCTTGACTACACAATGCACAAAACTGTGCTGATGAATCTGCCAAGACGACAAAAGGCATCCCTCAATTTTGAATTTCAGCTAGCAGGAGCTATCCCAAAACAGAGTAGCTTTAAACCCCATATTGGACCTGCCAGCCTAGATGTTTGGCCAGCTCAACAGCATCAGTTTAGGGTCGAGATTGTATTTGGTCTTTCTAGCCTAATCACCTACTATCAGCGCATTGCTGAGCGTCTATCGCCCCAGGCCTTGACTTCGTTTAACAAGTTTATCGAACTCTCTTATTTCAGCCTGTTTTGTAATCGAGCTGATTCACCCCAGGCAGCACTCAACCAGATTTTGATCCATACACATATCTCACCGCCATCAGTTGAATTAATTACCGAGCGGTTTTTGGCTGCACCAGAACTTTTGGGCTCCCGGCTTACCGTCGAGCAGTCAATGACCGCAGAAATGTACCGGATCATTGAGCAGATACTAAGCTGTCCCTACCATGGCCGAGTGCGACGAACCTATCTAGAGCACAAAGCCTTAGACTTAGTAAGTCTAAAGCTCAATAGTTTAGAACAGTGGAGAAATCCCTCCTATCCGCTAAAGCTTGAGGATTTGGACGGCATTCAGCAGGCTAGCCAGATTTTAGCCCGCCAGTTGCAAACGCCACCGTCCATCGAATCATTGGCACGTCAGGTCGGGCTGAATCGGTTGAAGCTGAACCAAGGCTTTCATCATATCTATGGCACCACACCCTTTCGATACCTGCGCACCTGTCGCCTAGAGTTGGCATTCCATTTATTATTCGCCTCTGATCTAGCGGTTGAAGAAATTGCCTACAGGGTAGGGTATACCAATCGCAGTCGCTTTACCTCCGCCTTTCGCAAGCAGTTTGGACTCAATCCAAAATTTTTTCAACTCCAGCTTGATAATATTGCCTACGTTTCTTGAGGGCGACGTCACTGACAAAATAATGCGTTTGGGGCGCAAAGTTTCGAGTATGGATCACTATCCTAACTGAGAATGATTTGCTTCAAACTCAGTATTTCGAGTTGGAGCAATATAAAGTCCGGTGGTGTGATATGAAACTATACCTGTTGGCAACTCCTGCGATCGCACTTGGCTTTAGCTCTAGTGCCCTGGCTAAAACTCTTCCACAAAGAATCGCACAACCCATACCCTCTGCCCATGTTGCGCAACTGCAGCTGCCAGATAATCCGCCTGCTCTTTTGAAGACTCAGGCAGAAGAGGCTCTAGAAAATAACCAAACGGTGGATAATCCGCCGCTTCGGATTATCGTTACTAGTGAACGGATTGAAGAAGACATCCAGGATATCCCAGGTAGTGTGACTGCCATTACATCGCAAGAATTTGAAGATTCTGGCATTCGCTCTCCCCAGGAAGTATCACGTCTAGTCCCAAATTTTTCTACCTTTGCCAACGGTCCCCGTTCTAATAATCCGATCTACAACATTCGGGGATTGGCCAACGACCTTAATGTAGTTGGTATTGGTCAGTCTTCGGTGGGTATTTATATCGATGATGTGCCTGCAGATATCCTGACATCAGAGACAGCCTTATACGATATTGAACGCGTTGAAGTGCTGCGAGGTCCTCAAGGCACATTGTACGGGCGTAACTCCCAGGGGGGAGTCGTTAACATTATCACCAAGGCACCGGATGACACGTTTCGATTGAGTGGTCTGGCCACGGTGGGCACCGAGAACCTACTTGAAGCTCAACTCTTTGCCAGTGGACCGATCAATGATGAACTGTTTTTCTCCTTAGGGGGTTCCTATTTTGAATCCGATGGATTTATAGAGAATGTCTTTTTAGATGAAGATGCTGACAGGCGGGAAAATTATGGGGTTCGTGGACAACTCCGCTGGGTCCCTTCCGATCAGTGGGAGGTGCGTCTGGGGGCAGACTATGAAGAATTTGATGACGGCAGCACCTTTGGCACCTTGATCGGTGCTGATGATCCCAGAGAGGTGCAAGAAGATTTCTTGGGCTTCAATCAAGTAGAAAGAAATTCCCAATTTATTAGGGCTCGCTATACTGGCCCAGATGTTGTCATCACCTCCATCTCAGGTAGGCGACAGTGGCAACAGGAGAACTCTACCGACTCAGATTTTAGTGCTTTAGATATCACGGTTGGAGGTGCTGCCCTTGAAACAACGCAATATACTCAGGAATTACGCCTTCAGTCATCGCCTGATAATGGCCGCTGGCGTTGGCTATTGGGTGGTTTTTTTGAGAATGAGAGCTCTGATCTATTGGGTGGTGTAAAATTTGGAGCCCTGGGAGCCAATCCGGCGTTTGGGCTATTTAGCGGCAGTGTCCTTAACAATTCTGGTGAATTTGAAGACACGACCTATGCTGGGTTTGCCCAAAGCAGTTACGACCTGACTGATAAGCTGGCGGTAACGGCAGGTCTCCGATTTGAACACCGTGATTTTAGTATGGACCGGCGCTCCACGCTGAGCTTTAACAACGTTGTCACCCCCTTGGTCCCAGACTATTCAGTGGATGCCAGTGAAAGTATATGGCTGCCGAAAGTTGCGGTAGAGTATCGCTTTCAACCAAATATACTCACTTACGCCAGCGTTAGTCGTGGCTACAAACCAGGAGGATTCAATATCATTTCCGATCTGCCCACAGCAGCAGAGTTTGATTCCGAAACAAGTTTGGCCTACGAGGTGGGGGTAAAAACGTCCTGGTTAGATGATCGGCTGCTGGCAAATCTCTCGTTGTTTAAAACTGATCTTGAAGATTATCAAATTGTTGGATTTGATTTGCCCAATTTAGTAACAACTGTACTAAATGCAGCCAGTGCGGATATTTGGGGAATTGAGCTTGATCTGAGGGCAAAGCCGACCGATCGCATTGATATAATTGCCAGTTTCGGTTATCTAAACACCGAATTTAAAGAATTCACGGACGCGATTACGGGGCGAGATTTGTCGGGAAATCAACTGCCCAACTCACCCGAGTATACCTATGGACTGGCAGCACAGTACCGAGACCCCGGAGGATTCTTTGGGCGGTTTGAGTTAAGTGGATTTGGTACTTACTTTTTTGATCAAACGAATGATGCCCAGCAGAATCCCTTTGCCCTGGTCAATGCCCGCATAGGCTATGAGTTTGATGAGTTTGGTGTTTATTTGTATGCCAACAATTTGTTTGACCAAGGCTACTTTACGACAGCATTAAATACTGGTACTGGAGAGTTTGCAGGATATCCCGGTGATGGCCAGGTGTTTGGCCTGCAGGTCAAGGGCCAGTTCTAAGCAGAATAAATCCGTTCACAAAAGCTGTCTTATGATACTTTCAATTATTGTCGGTGGTGCACTCACGTCCTTTATATTCTGTCTTATTGTCCTGGCATCCTGGCGACTGACGCCGGACGCCTGGCTTTCAGACCTCACCGAAGGAAAGATAAAATCTCCCCAAACTTGGTCAACCTATACGGTCTTTGCGGTCATTTTGTTTACCATACTGGCAGGAACCACTGTCACAGCTGAGTGGGTTTCATTGGTTTATGATGCCAGTCTCTATGAGCGGCTAATAGTGGCCTGGCTGATCATTGCCATCCTGAATGTGGTGGATATTGTTGTCATCGACCTTTTGATTTACACCTGGATCTATCCCTCATGGATGAGAGTTGAAGGTATTGAGCCGCTGCATCAACCCTGGGCTCATATTAAAGCAGGATTGGTTGGTTTAGCGATTGGTGTACCTATGGCTGCGATCGCAGCTGGACTTACAGTTCTTATCTAATCCTCTTTTTGTGAAACTGGCTATGGCATAATAATGAAAATAATTTTCATTAAGCCAACTGCTACAGTTTGCACTTGGCCGCTGCTGGCACCATGGCGATCCGGTTCTTTAATCAAAAATCTGACTATCTTCACTGCGGTAGCCCCGAGGATCCCAGGCTGTTTCATGCCGATGTGTCCGATCAGATTCAGGTTTGGTCACCCCAGGTAGGCCAAGGTTACACACAGATAATTCCTTTACGGGAAGGACTGTGTCTTGTCATTATGGATTATTCAATCCACAGCACCTTCATATACAAAAACCCACGACGCAGCCCATTTTTGGAGTTTGAATTTCAAATAGAAGGACCAGCGGCTGGCCAGAGTATGTTTATGCCGCACTTGGTTCAGTCGCAGAATAGCTTTGGCATTCGTTCAGGGCAACCACGTCAGCTCAAGGTAGAGGTGCTGTTTAGTGCGCCCATGTTTGAGACTTGCGCTCATACTGTGATTGAGTATTTCCCTCCCCAGGACCGGGCCATGCTGTACGCTTGGGCTAGCTGGGTGTATCGCTCTCAGCATGGATACGATGCTAAATCCCCTCAGGCCGCATTCGACCATATTCTCAGTGGGGCCATTGCCTCACCCCAGGTATTTTGCGCAAAAGATCCATTTGAAAGCTTAGATTTTTGTGCGTTTGGCCGTTTTTGGCGCTCAATGACGTCAGAGATGCATCGGTTAGTTAAGCAGATCCTTCGCTGTTCCCATGGTGGAGACATGCGACGGGCCTATCTAGAAGATAAAGCCCTCGAACTAGTCGCCTTGATGCTGCGGGGAATGAATCACTTAAGTGCCATCTCATATCCGCTGGTGGGTGACGATCTAGACCGCATTTACCAGGCTGGAAAGATTGTAGCCCGCAATCTAAACAATCCGCCGTCGGTCAAGACCTTAGCACGGCAGGTCGGGCTCAATCGCTTTAAACTCAACCAGGGCTTTCATCAGGTGTATGGCACCACGCCCTTTCGATATCTCAGATATTGTCGTCTGACCGTAGCAGCCCATTTATTAACCACCTCAGATTTAGCCATTGAAGCGGTCGCCCACAAGGTGGGATACACCAGCCGCAGCAACTTTGCCACCGCATTTCGTCAACAGTTTGGCCTTAATCCCAAAGCGCTTCAGCTCCATAGCCGGTATGGATCGCAGCCGCAAAGTCTCGCTAGCTAACGCTTTAATCTGACCCACATCAGGCCTGCTGCCCTAAAGAAATGCGTTTCGGGTTCAGAATTTTTGGGCCAAACATTTAATCTAATCGAGAATAATTCGCTTCAAGTTCAGGGGTACGGCAGTTGCTGTTGGTCAATTGAACTGGAGCACTCATGGGTGAGGAAAATGATGGGAAAGTTGTTACTGGGTTTCAATCTGCTAACACTAATGAGCTTAGCTAATGGACAAGTTGCATTTGCGGCTGACAATATCTCGGGAACCGATGCTGAGTTAATAGAGCTAGCAGCCCCTTCTTCCTCTACTGCAGAATTGCTCGCTCAAAGCGACCTGGCACAAATTACCAATGTGCAGCTGATAGAAACTGAAACGGGCTTGCAAGTAATTCTAGAAACAGCAGACAGTGAACTCGCTACACCCACGACGAACGTTTCCGGTGATGCCCTTATTGTCGAAATTCCTAATGCCATACTGGCGCTGCCCGAGGAATTTCAGCAGTTTGAACCGGCGGACGGTATTGCCCTGGTACAGGTAACAACGTTATCGGATGATCGAGTACAAATAGTGATTACTGGAGCGGATGCCCCACCTTCAGCAGATATTAGTACAGCTGTAACTAGCTTAACCCTAAGCATAGCCCCAGGAAATGCCCAGACAGCCCAGACAGATGAACCCTTGAGATTGGTGGTAACCGGCGAAGAGGGCAGTCGCTACTTTAAGCCCAATGCTGCTACCGCCACCCGTACAGACACGCCTTTGCGGGATATCCCTCTGTCAATTCAGATAATTCCTGAGGAAGTGCTCGAAGACCAACAGGTAATTCGCCTAGATGAAGCCCTCCGGAATGCTAGTGGAGTAGTCGTAGAAGAGCGAACATCTACGGCTGAACGCTTTATCATTCGAGGTTTTCCCAGTGCTTCGGTGCTGCGCGATGGGTTTCGATTAACTTTCGGAGGTGCTGGTAATCCTAATAATCAAGAACTGGCTAACCTAGAAAGCGTAGAAGTGCTCAAAGGTCCGGCCTCGGTTTTATTTGGGTCCTTGGAGCCTGGGGGGGTGATTAACTTGGTCACCAAGAAGCCCCTGAGCGAACCATTTTATGAGCTTAGTTTTCGGGCGGGCAATCAAGAATTTATTGAGCCTAGCTTTGATATCTCTGGACCTCTAACAGGAGATGGTCGCCTACTCTATCGCTTAAATGCCCTCTATCGCACCCAGGAAAGCGTCCAAGATTACAACAACGATATAGAGCGGTTTTTTATTGCCCCCACTGTCAGCTGGCAAATTAGCGATCGCACCGACTTCACGGCCCATTTTGAATACAGCGATACGAGTGGTCCCCTTGAGACAGGGACAGTTGCCCTTGGAGATGGCATCGCCGATATTCCGTTGGATCGGGTTTTAGGGGACCCAGACGATTTGACCGAAAGTGAACGGATTCGAGCCGGTTATGACTTTGAACATCGCTTTAGCGACAACTGGAAAATCCGCAATGCCTTCAGATTTAATCGTTCGGATGTAGACACCGATGCCTTTTTTCCGTTCTTTCCTTTGGACGAAGCCACCGGGAATTTAGGTCGAGCCCTTCTATTTGGAAACCAGGTCCAGAATCACTATGAGCTACAAACAAATGTGGTGGGCGAATTTAATACCGGTACTGTAGAACACACCTTACTTGCCGGGGTAGATTTGTTTCGACGAGAGAATCCCCGCCAAGATAGAATTGGCATTTTTACACCGCAATTCTTGAATATTTTTGATCCGGTTTATAGCCCCCGTCCCGACCCCACAACGCTGCCCTTCTTTGTTAATGGAGAGAGTACCGTTGAAGCACTGGGTATTTTTATTCAGGATCAAGTCACGTTGGCGGACAATCTAAAACTTCTACTTGGCGTGCGCTATGAAACCGCTGAGCAAAAAAGCTCAAGTGGTCCCACCGCTTTTAACCCAATTGGTTCTGAATCAAGCCAAAATGACGATGCATTTAGTCCTCGAGTTGGCCTAGTCTACCAACCCATTGAAGAACTGTCGCTGTATGGTAGCTATAGCACCTCATTTGTACCCAACGGTGCCATGACCATTAGCGGTGATATTCTCGACCCAGAAGAAGGAGAACAATTGGAAATCGGGGCTAAAGCTGAACTCCTGGATGGTCGGCTTAATGCCACTCTCGCCCTATTCCATCTGACTAAGCAAAATGTGGCCACCCCTGACCCAAATAACACTATGTTCTCAATTGCAACGGGTGAACAACGTAGCCAAGGGATTGAGCTAGATGTGACGGGAGAGATTTTACCCGGTTGGAACATCATTGCCAACTATGCTTACACTGATGCCGATATCACCGACGACAATGGCGGTAATGAAGGCAATCGTTTATTTGGTGTACCGGAAAACAATGCGAACCTGTGGACCACCTACGATATTCAGGAAGGTTCCCTAGAAGGATTAGGCTTTGGTCTTGGAGTGAACTATGTCGGCGAACGATTTGGCGACAATGCCAACACGTTTACCTTAGATGACTACTTTCTCACCAACGCTGCCATTTCCTATTCAAAAGACAATTGGCGAGCCGGTCTAAACTTCCGCAACCTGTTTGATGTGGATTACGTTGCCAATGCTCGTAATGGTAGAGCGGGGTTTGTTACTATCGGTGAGGGATTTAGCGTTATTGGTTCATTTTCCGTTGAATTTTGATATCCCTATGACCTGCCAACGTCGACTTTTCTTGCTGATGGGGTCTGCGGCCCTGGTTGCTTCCGCTTGTACCAGGACAACTCAACCAGATAATCAGGCGGCTAAAGCCGTAAAACGCATCAAACACGCCTTTGGTGAAACTGAGGTGCCCACTAATCCGACCCGAGTCATCGTCCTCGGGTATACAACGGTCGAAGCGGTGATAGCCCATGGGGTTCAACCCATAGGCGCACCGGATGGCGTGGTTAGCTCTCTGTCCCATCTATCGTTAGATAATGATATAACGGCAGACATTGGCAGTCCCACTCAACCCAGTCTTGAGACGATTGTTGCCCTCAAGCCAGACCTCATCCTCACCAGCAAATATCGACTGGGTGATGGGTATGACCAGCTGGCGCAGATTGCCCCAACGGTGGTGCTGGATATTGATGACGATCATCAATGGAAAGAATTAACCCGACTCTGTGGTGAAGCATTAGGCAAACAGGCTGAAACCCAAAGGCTGGCCACAGTCTATGAAACTAAGCTGCAAACAGTCAAAGATAAAATTTCTCAAACCGCCAAACAACCCCAAGTTTCTATCGTGTCCATCTTGCCAGGGATGATTAGAGCTGCAGGGACAGAAACGTTTGCGGGAAGTGTGTTAGCGGATGCGGGCATAGCGCGACCGCCCAGTCAGACCCAGGCTCAAGGGCCACAAAACATCTCTTTAGAATCCCTCGATCTGCTGGATGGGGATGTCATTTTTATCATGGGATTGCAGGGAGACACTGACATGGCGATCCAGGTTCAAACTGAAATTGATCGCATAAAAGCTCAACCCCTTTGGTCCCAGCTCAAGGCAGTGCAAAACAATCAGGTTTACGAAGTCGATTCCCATTGGATGATCGGCAGCTATATTGCAGCCGACCTTATTCTGGATGACTTGTTGACGTATATGGGTGGCTAATGCAAACTACTCCTATTAGCAGCAAGCATGTGCACTGGGTGCCCCCATGAAAACGCCACTAACGATGAATCGGTTTGATGACTGGTTTCTACCTGGAACCTCGAATGATTCACGGCTGTTTCATGCGGATGATTCTGATCACATTTGGATCTGTTCGCCCCGTGCTGGGGAAGGCTATTGTCAAACAATTGCGCTGCAAGATGATTTGACCCTGGCAGTCCTCGACTATACGCTCAAGCAGGATGGGATTGTTGACAGGCCAGGTAAGGGTAACTGCCTGGAATTTGAGTTTCGGTTGGCGGGCCCTGACGCTGGGTATTGCTCGTTTATGCCTTACTTTGGCTTTAGAGAGTTTGGGATCAGACCATCGCAACAACGGTGTTTCAAGGTTGAAATTTGGTTCAAACGCCCCACATTGATCCCCTATTTTCAGGCATTTATGGAGCGCCTGTCGCCTCAATCTCGAAGGACTGCTGAGCGGATTGTTCACATGGTATATCGATACCATGGAGGAGGTGCAAGCCTAACCCCCATCGGAATGCTCAACCAGATTTTTCACAACGCTAAGACATCTGGCCATACTTGTACCTTTGAGCAAATATTGACCGATGGACTCTATGCTGATGCGATCGCACTCCTTGATGCCGCCCGCCATCCGATCACACCCGCGATGGAACAGATAATTGAGCGCATTCTCAGTTGTTCGTATCAGGGTAAAACCCGTCGCACCTATCTAAAACGCCAAGCAGTTGAGCTGGTAGATCTGTACCTGGAAGCGATGGTACAGCGTCGCACGAGTGAGACTCAACTCAACTATATTTACCAGGCCGGTACCATCTTGAGAAAACAACTAGTAAATCCGCCGTCCATTGAGACATTGGCCAGGCAGGTAGGGACCAATCGCTTTTATTTATATCGAGGGTTTCAAGAGATATATGGCACCACACCCTTTGGCTATTTACGCAACTGCCGCCTGTGGCAGGCCCACCGACTGTTGATGACCTCGGACCTATCGATTGGTGATGTGGCCGCTGCCGTAGGCTACACCAGTCGCAGTAACTTTGCCCTGGCATTTCGTCAAAAAATAGGCTTAAACCCCAAAGCCTTTCAGAGAGAAGTCTGGCAAAGTATTGCTTAGGATCGGGAATTTAATAATGTGCAATGTGCCGATTTCTCCTCTTGGGAGGGGTGCCGTAGGCGGGGTGGGTTTCGATCACTTGCGCTAACGGTCAACCCACCCCGATGCCCCTCCCAGGAGGGGAAAGAGTATCCAGCTTTGCCTCAAGTAACATGATGGAAGTTGTTAAATCCTTTTCTCTAGTGGTCTGACACGCGTATCTCTCCATCCCCGTGTCAGTAAAAAACTGCATCTCGGGTTCAAAATCCCTAGAAAGCCATCAGCCGTTCCCATACTCTAGTTGAGAATTATTGGCTGCAGGCAGAGTCATGGTGGCGGCTGCGGAGCCAGGTGTCTGAATCTCAGCTGAGCTTGAGTACTGGTGTGAGGAATCTGATGAAAAAGTCGTTGTCTCGTTTGAGTCTGTTTACCTGTTTGACTGTAACTGTAGGACAGATTGTCGCTGCAGAGGCCGTACTCGGGCAACAGCAGTCTGAAGTTGGAGCTAGACTCCCCAATTCCCCAGCTCTCAATATCGGTACAGACTGGGTAGCTCAACGAGAAGTCTCGCTAGTGCAAATCACAAATGTGCGGTTAGAAGACACTGAGACAGGCTTGCAGGTGGTGTTAGAAACGTTAGACGGTGAGCTAGCCACACCAACGACAACTGTATCAGGCAATACCTTAATTGCGGAAATTCCTAATGCAGTGCTAGCGCTAGACGAGTTTCAACAGTTTGAACCAACAGACGGCATTGCCCTGGTGCAAGTAACAGAGTTATCAGATAACCGAGTGCAGGTGGTGATTACTGGGGCAGAGGCGATTCCAACAGCTGCGATCGGTACAGCTGCAAACGAGCTGACGCTAAGCATAACGCCAGGCGTAGTCCAGGTGAACGAGTCAGATGAGACGCTAAGACTGGTGGTGACAGGTGAGGAGGGTAATCGCTACGTTGAACCAAATACCGCCACCGCCACCCGCACCGATACCCCCCTGCGGGATATTCCCCAATCCATCCAGGTGGTTCCTCGGGAAGTGATAGAAGACCAGCAGGTCTTTACCCTGGAGGATGCCCTGCGAAATGTCAGCGGTGTTGTCAGCAGTGAACAAACGTTTAATGGTCAACAGTTTATTGTTCGTGGGTTTGAGGGTGCAACGATTCTACAGGATGGGTTGAGACGAAACGACGGCAGACTGTTTGGATTTGCAGAACTGGCTAACCTGGAATCTGTTGAAGTACTCAAAGGTCCGGCCTCGGTTCTAACTGGCACAGCGGAGCCAGGGGGGGTGATTAACCTGGTTACCAAGCAACCCCTGAGTGAACCATTTTATGAGCTGGAACTCCAGGCTGGCAGTCGTGACTTTATTTCACCCAGCCTTGATCTTTCAGGGCCATTAACCGGTGATGGTCGTTTACTCTATCGCTTAAATGCTATCTACCGAAATGAGGAAAGTTTTCGAGGTTTTGATACAGACATTGAGCGATTCTTTGTAGCACCGACGATACGTTGGCTCATTAACGATCACACCGATTTAACGGTCAGCCTTGAATACACTGACGATGAGTTACCTGCAGATAGTGGGCTGGTTGCCATTGGTGATGAAGTGGCTGATATTCCATTTGATCGGGTGATCGGTGAACTAGACGATGCCCGTGAGCAGGAAACGTTACGAGTTGCTTATAACTTTGAGCATCGCTTTAGCGATAAGTGGAAGATACGCAATGCTTTTAGTTATATCAACTCCGATGCGGAAAGCACTATTTTCTCAGCCATTTCTCCATCCGCTGACGAAGCAGGCAATATTCTTTTAGCACCTAGTGCTTTGAGGACTCCTTTAGAAATTTTTGATTTACAGACTAATGTTGTGGGTGAATTCAACATTGGTTCAATAGAACACACCTTGCTATTTGGAGTTGACCTCTTTCGACTACGTGAACCAAACGGGCGCGAGATTCGCAGTGATTTTTTCTCGCCTATTCTCTTCAACGTATTTGACCCAGTTTATGGAACAGTTCTACGTCCCGACATAGATGATATTACACTCTTTAGTGCTTTAGAAATTCGCTCTGATACCCTCGGTATTTATCTCCAGGATCAGGTGACCCTGTTGGATAATTTAAAGCTTTTGGCTGGAATTCGCTACGAGACGGTTGAACAAGAAACTATTAACAATCCGACAGATCTAAACCCCAACAGTTCCGAATCAACCCTCAATGAAGATGCTTTTACGCCTCGCATAGGGCTAGTCTATCAGCCCATCGAAGAGGTTTCACTCTACGGCAGCTATACTACTTCGTTTTTGCCAAATACTACAACGACGGTGGATGGTGACGTACTTGAACCTGAACGAGGTGAACAATTTGAAATCGGTGCCAGAGCTGAACTTTTGGAAGGACGATTAGTTGCCAATTTAGCCTTTTTTGATATCACTCAAGAGAACGTTGCCACCACTGACCCTGATAACATCTTCTTTTCAGTGGCCACTGGCAAACAACGCAGCCGAGGCATTGAGTTGGATATTGCTGGAGAGATTCTGCCAGGATGGAATATCATTGCTAATTATGCCTATACCGATGCCGAAATTACTGACGATGAAGATGGCAACGAAGGGAATCAGCTAACAGGCGTACCTGAAAACAACCTTAACCTGTGGACCACTTACAATATTCAAAGTGGCTCCCTAGAAGGATTAGGCTTTGGTCTGGGCTTTAACTATGTGAGTGAGCGCTTTGGCGATACGGCCAACAGCTTTACCGCTGAAGACTATTTCCTGACCAATGCAGCTGTTTCCTATCAACGGGATAATTGGCGGGCAGCGCTCAATATTCGCAATTTGTTTGATGTTGATTATATTGAATCGGCGGGCAGAACCCGAACACTTGGCATTGGTCCTGGAGAACCCTTTACTCTGGTTGGCTCTTTCTCCATTGAATTTTGACCCATCAATAAATCTGCGACTGAAATCGCCCATGGCATAATAATGCAAATTATTATCATTAAACCAAATGCCGATGTTAAAGGCGGTATTTGGTTTCTGACCGTGACATGGCGATCCGCTTTCTGAACCAAGTATCCGACTATCTTCAACCTGGCAGTCCCGATGATTCCAGGCTGTTTCATGCCGACTCGTCTGATCAGGTCCGAGTTTGGTTACCCCAAGTGGGAGAAGGGTATATGCAAACAATCCCATTGCAGGAAGGATTATCCCTAGCCATCCTTGACTACAAAGTTCATAGCACTTTTTTGAGTCACTACCCACGACGAAGTCAGTTTCTGGAATTTGAATTTTGCATCACTGGGCCAGCATCCGGCCATAGTACGTTCTATCGTCCGATTGACCTAAACTCGCTATTAGCTGTTTGCAAACCTCAACAACAGCGACAGTTTAAGGTTGAAGTTTGCTTCCATCCACCTTTCTTTATGCCTTACTTGCATCAGGTGTTTGAGCACCTGGCATCCCAGGAGCAAAAACTACTTTACACATGGGCTGACCAGGTTCACCGTTCTCAACTAGGCTATGGGGCGACATCACCCCAAGCCGTGTTTCAGCAAATGATCAGTGAGGCCGTATTTTGGCCACAGTTTTTCAATGGAGATCAGACATTTAGGCAGCTTGGATTTTGGAGCTTTGGCAACCTGCAACGGTCAATGACGTCAGAAATGCACCAGGTGGTTAATCAAATTTTGAGTTGCCCCTACAGTGGAGACGTCCGACGGAGCTATTTGGAGCGTAAGGCGCTGGAATTAGTGGCACTAAAGTTGAAGATACTCGACCCATCGAGAGTCCTTTCATACCCATTGAATTCAGACGATTTAGACGGTATTTATCAGGCCGCTAAGATTTTAGCCTGTACTCTCAACAATCCTCCATCGGTTGAGGCATTGGCACGGCAGGTGGGTCTTAATCGATTGAAGCTCAATCATGGCTTCCACCAGGTGTATGGCACCACTCCCTATCGATATCTGCGAAACTGTCGTCTGAAACTGGCAAACCATTTATTAAGCACCTCAGAGTTAACGGTTGAAGAGGTCGCTTATCGAGTTGGCTATACCAGCCGCACCAGTTTTACCGGTGCTTTTTGTCATCGATTTGGTCTCAGCCCGAAAACCTTTCAGCTCCAGATTCTCCGTCGTCTTCAACGGCAACATTCCGCCAGCTAATTGCTCTCAAATTGCGACAGGTACAGGCAAAGAAATGCGTTTGGGAGACAAAATTGTTAGCCCAAACTAGTAGTCTAATCGAGAATAATTCGCTTCAAGTTCAGTGTCATGGCAGTTGCTGAAGGTTTTAATCGCCTGCCTATTGAACTGAGGTGGTCGTGTGTGAGGATCATGATGAAAAAATGTTTATCAGGTCTAAGCCTGCTAGTCCTAATAAGTCTGGTCGGTGGACAGAGGGCAAATGCGCAAGTGCTGATTGATCAGCACGCATCTGCGCTAGAAGACATTAGCAAGACAGACACTCAAGCTGTCGATCTACCCTCACCCCCTCTCTCCCCATTTCCTCAGCTTGCTACCACAGTTACCGAATGGATAGCTCAAATCGAAGCCTCACGGGTGCAAATTATCGATGTTAGTGTGGAAGAAACCGCAGCTGGGTTACAAGTGATACTAACAAAGGCTGATGGTGAACTAGCCGAGCCAGCGATTACAGTTTCGGGTAGTGACCTAATTGCTGAGATACCCAATGCTGTGCTAACGCTGGACGAATTTCAACAGTTTGAACCAGCGAACGGTATTGCTTCAGTGCAGGTAACAGCATTACCCAATGACCGGGTGCAGGTGGTAATCACCGGGACAGAGGCAGCCCCAACAGCTGAAATCATTACCACCCCTACTCGGTTGACGATGAGCCTAACACCGGGCATTACCCAGGTAGGGGCCACCGATGAGCCCTTAAGAATTGTAGTGACTGGTGAGGAAGGGAGTCGTTACGTTGAGCCGAACACGGCGACCGCCACCCGAACCGACACACCCCTGCGCGATATTCCTCAATCTATTCAGGTAATTCCTAGAGAGGTGCTCGAAGATCAGCAGGTAATTCGGCTTAATGATGCGCTCCGCAACGTGAGTGGGGTAGTCAGCACGTCACGAGCTTCTATCCGTGGTCAACGCTTTGCTATTCGTGGATTTGAGGATTCCTCAATTCTACGAGACGGATTTAGACTGACGACTGCGGGCTCTAATTTTGGATTTCCCGAACTCACTAATCTTGAATCTATAGAAGTACTTAAAGGACCGGCCTCGATTTTATCAGGCTCTATTGAGCCTGGGGGAGTTGTTAATTTAGTCAGCAAGCAACCCCTGAGTGAACCGTTCTATGCCTTAGAACTTCAGGCTGGCAACCGTGAATTACTTTCACCCAGCCTTGATTTTTCAGGGCCACTCACTGAAGATGGCCGTTTGCTTTATCGCTTAAATGCTCTCTACCGAACTGAGGATAGTTTTCGCGACTTTGATTCGGAAATTGAGCGATTTTTTATTGCACCGACAATTAGCTGGCAGATTAGCGATCGCACTGATCTAAACATCAGTTTCGAATATATTGATATTGAACAACCTGCAGATGCTGGTTTGGTCGCCGTTGGTGATGAAGTAGCCGATATTCCGTTTGATCGGGTAATTGGCGAGCTGGATGATATTAATCAAGATGAGCGTTTGCGAGCGGCCTATCAATTTGAACACCGCTTTAGCGATCGCTGGAAGTTAAGAAACAGTTTTAGTTATTCCAAAATTGATAGCTTTGTGAGCGTGAATTCATTTGATTCTAGCGCGCTCAATGAAGTAACCGGAGATGGTGGTGTTCTAATTCCAGCGTTTGATAGTAGCATTCGTGAAACGTTTGATTTACAAACGAACGCAGTTGGCGAATTCAACACGGGCTCAGTTGAGCATACCGTTTTGTTCGGGGTTGATCTATTTCGAAGTGATTTCAGGGACCGTGAGGTTCGGTTTGGTTTTTTCTCACCGGTTCCTTTTAATATTTTTGATCCGGTCTATGGCACGGTGCCCCGACCAGATGAAGAGGATATTCCCCTTTTAGCTTCATTGGACACGAAAACAGATGGCCTTGGCGTTTACCTTCAGGATCAGGTGACCCTGTTGGATAATCTCAAACTTCTAGCTGGGGTTCGCTATGAGACAGTTGACCAAGAGGTGATTAATCGTCCGACAGACTTTAATCCAAATGGTTCTGAGTCATCCCTTAATGAAGATGCCTTTACGCCTCGTATAGGGCTGGTCTATCAGCCCATCGAAGAACTTTCACTCTATGGCAGCTATACCACCTCATTTGTGCCCAATACGGCAACGACGGTGGATGGTGATGTGCTTGAGCCAGAGCGGGGCGAACAATTTGAAATTGGTGCCAAAGCCGAACTATTAGAGGGAAGATTAGCGGCCAACTTAGCCTTTTTCGAACTGACTAAAGAGAACGTTGCCACCACCGATCCCGATAACATTTTCTTCTCAGTGGCCACTGGCGAGCAGCGCAGCCGAGGCATCGAGTTAGATATTGCCGGAGAGATTCTGCCGGGGTGGAATATCATCGCCAATTATGCCTACATCGACGCTGACATCACTGAAGATGAAGATGGCAACGAAGGAAACCGACTGCGAAATATACCCGAGCACAACATCAACTTGTGGACCTCCTACGATATTCAAGCTGGGCCCCTGGAAGGACTGGGCTTTGGGCTAGGGGTTAACTATGTAAGTGAACGCTTTGGCGATAATGCTAACAGTTTTACCGCTGATGACTATTTTCTGACCAATGCGGCTGTTTCCTATCAACGTGATAATTGGCGAGCCGCGCTCAATATTCGCAATCTGTTTGATATTGACTACATTGAAGCGGCAGGCACTTCTCGGACAACCGGCATTGATCCTGGGGAACCCTTTACGATTGTTGGTTCCTTCTCCATTGAGTTTTGAAATATGGACACATGAATTTATAAGCTCAGCCCATTGGATGATTGGTAGCGACTACATCTCAACCAATCTCATCCTGGATGATTCGCTGACCTATTGAGGTGAGCATCTGTGAAATCATCCGTGGCATAATAATGCAAATTATTATCAATAATCCCAATGCTGATGGTTGCATCGACCTTGGGTCTTCGATAGCAACATGGCGATCCGCTTGCTCAAACAAGAATCTGATTATCTTCACCCAGGGAGCCCTAATGATTCCAGGCTATTTCATTCCGATCCGTCTGACCAGGTACAAGTCTGGTCTCCCCAAATCGGACAGGGATACGTACAAACAATCCCACTACGGGAAGGGCTATCCCTTAACATTATCGACTATGCGATGCATAATACCCCCATCTTGCGGTACGCGCCAGAGCGGAAGCAGTTTCTGGAGTTTGAATTTCGCATAGCTGGGCCAGCATCCGGCCAAAGCACTGTCTATCCCCAACTTGGTTGGAAAATGCTGGGAGTTTGGACAACTCAACAGCGTCAATTTAAGGTTGAAGTTGGCTTTAGTCCGCCTAACTTTGTGCCCTACTCGCATAAAGTAATTGAGCACTTTTTACCTCAGGACCAGAACCTACTTTACAACTGGGCTGACTGGATTTATCGCCATCAGCATGGCTACTCCGCCACATCGCCTCAAGCCGCGTTCAAACAAATTCTAAGTGAGGCAATCCCCTCGCCTCAGCTCTTAGCTTCAACTCAGCCATTCGCAAACTCAGAAATTCTGGCCTTTGGCCGTCTCTGGAGACCAATGACGTCGGAAATGCACCAGGTTGTTGATCAAATTCTCAGTTGCCCCTACGGCGGACGAGTGCGGCGAACCTATCTAGAGCGCAAAGCGTTAGAATTAGTTGCGCTGAAACTTAAGGTTCTTGCTCAATTGCGATCGCTTTCATATCCATTAAACACAGGGGATATAGACGGTATTTATCAAGCGGCCAAAATTTTAGCTCAGCATCTTAATAATCCCCCGTCAGTTGAAGCATTAGCGCGACAGGTTGGACTAAATCGATTAAAGCTCAACCAGGGCTTTCATCATATATACGGTATCCCACCCTTTCGATACCTGCGAGACTGTCGCTTACAAAAGGCTCAACAATTGTTATTCAATTCAGAATTAACGGTTAGCGAGGTGGCTTACCGGGTGGGTTATGTCAGTGCTAACAGCTTCAGCAGCGCTTTTCGCCAAAAGTTTGGCCTCAATCCGAAAACTTGGCAGCTCCAAAGCCGCAACTGTTCTCAGCTCAAGATGTTGGCGAATTAATACCACAGATTCAACCACTGTACATTTGCCATGATTTTGGAAGAACTTGGCTCACCACTAGCCAAGCGCAAAAAAATGCGTTTGGGATAGAAAAATTTTAGAGAAACCTTATACCTTAATTGAAAATGATTAGCTTCAAGTTCAATGGCACGGCAGTGGCTGATGGCGTTAGCTAACTGACTGCCAGCTGAGCTTGAACATTGGTGTGAGGAATATGTTGAAAAAGTCGTTATCGAATTTAAGCTTACTTACCCTCTTACTCGTCGCTGGTGAACATAATGTTGCCCCAGAGGCAACATTAGCGCAACATCAACCCAAACAAGAAGGCGATTCGGATGAGACACTGAGAATTGTGGTGACGAGTGAGGAGAGGAGTCGTTACGTTGAGCCGAACACGGCCACCGCCACCCGCACCGATACCCCCCTGCGGGATATTCCCCAGGCGATTCAGGTGATTCCTAGAGAGGTGCTTGAAGATCAGCAGGTGATTCGACTTAATGATGCGCTCCGCAACGTGAGTGGAGTAGTCAGCACAGCGCAAGGTTCTTTTGGGGGGCAACGCTTTGCTATTCGCGGATTTTCTGATGCTTCGATTCTACGCGACGGATCTAGACTCACGTTTTCGGGAGATAGTTTCGGCTTTCCCGAGCTCGCTAATCTTGAAACTGTAGAAGTCCTTAAAGGACCTGCCTCAATTTTAGTGGGCTCCATTGAGCCCGGGGGAGTGATTAATTTAGTCAGCAAGCAACCTTTGAGTGAACCGTTTTATGCTCTAGAACTTCAGGCTGGCAACCGCGAATTACTTTCACCCAGCCTTGATTTTTCAGGACCACTCACTGACGATGGCCGCTTGCTTTATCGCTTAAATGCTCTGTACCGAACTGAGGATAGTTTTCGCGACTTTGATCCGGAAATTGAGCGATTTTTTATTGCACCAACCATCAGCTGGCAAATTAGCGATCGCACCGATCTAAACATCAGTTTCGAATATATTGATGATGAACGACCAGCAGATAATGGCTTGATTGCCATTGATGATGACGTGGCCGATATTCCGTTTGATCGAGTAATTGGCGAGCTAGATGATACTCTTCAAGACGAACGTTTGCGAGCTGCCTACCAATTTGAGCATCGCTTTAACGATCGTTGGAAGTTGAGGAACAGTTTGAGCTATTCCAAAATCGATTTTTCTTTGGGGCTTACTGCACTTGGTGCGCGCGGGTTCAATGAAACTACCGGAGATGGGTTTTTACTGCCATCTACAAATAGTAATATTCGTGAGACGTATGATTTACAAACGAATGTGGTTGGCGAATTCAATATGGGCTCAGTTGAGCATACCGTGTTGTTCGGGGTTGATCTGTTTCGAGCCGATTTCCGAGATCGTGAGATTCGAGTTGATTTTTTCTCACCGATTCCTTTCAATATTTTTGATCCGGTCTATGGCACAGTTCCTCGCCCTAATGAAGCGGATATTCCCCTCTTAGTTTCATCGGACTCTCGAACAGATGGACTTGGCGTTTATCTCCAGGATCAGGTAACCCTGTTGGATAATCTCAAGCTTCTAGCTGGGGTTCGTTATGAGGCCGTTGACCAAGAGGTGATCAATAATCCAACAGACTTGAATCCGAATAGTTCTGAATCATCTCTCAATGAAGACGCCTTTACGCCTCGTATAGGGCTGGTCTATCAGCCCATCGAAGAACTTTCACTCTATGGCAGTTATACCACTTCATTTGTGCCCAACACGGCAACAACTGTGAATGGTGATGTGCTTGAGCCAGAGCGGGGTGAACAATTTGAAATTGGTGCCCGCGGCGAACTGCTGGAAGGACGATTAACGGCTAACTTAGCCTTGTTCGACCTGACTAAAAAGAATGTTGCCACCACCGATCCTGACAACATTTTCTTCTCAGTGGCGACTGGCGAGCAGCGCAGTCGCGGCATTGAGTTAGATATTGCCGGAGAGATTTTGCCGGGGTGGAATATTATCGCCAACTATGCCTACATTGATGCCGATATTACCGAAGATGAAGACGGCAACCAAGGCAACCGACTACGAAATATACCTGAGAACAACATTAACCTGTGGACCACCTACGACATTCAAGACGGTCCCCTCGAAGGTCTGGGCTTTGGATTAGGGGTTAACTATGTGAGTGAGCGCTTTGGTGATAATGCCAACAGCTTTACCGCTGACGATTATTTCTTGACCAATGCGGCTGTTTCCTATCAACGTGATAATTGGCGAGCCGCGCTCAATATTCGCAATCTGTTTGATATTGACTACATTGAAGCGGCAGGCTCTACTCGGACAAGCGGTATTGATCCTGGAGAGCCCTTTACGATTGTTGGCTCATTCTCCATTGAGTTTTGATAAGTGATAAACCGTCAACGTCGCTTTTCTGGTGAATGATTGGTAGCTACATTGCATTCAATCTTATCTTCGATGATTTGTTGACGTGTTTAGCCAGTTAAAAAATGCATTCTGAGTGCAAAAAAATGCGTTTCGGAGCCAAAACCCATGGAAAAATGTTACACAACTAACCTAGAGTTGGTGAGACTGATCACATTCCCTTGTCTCTCCCACCGTGCAAACCTTCCTAATTATTTGGCTGGGTCAATTTGCCTCCCTGTTAGGCTCCGAGATGACCAATTTTGCCATTACCATCTGGGCCTGGGAAGTGACCGGGCAAGCAACACCGCTTTCCTTTATCCTAGCCGTGACCCAAATTCCCAGACTATTAATTTCACCCTTTGCTGGTATCTGGGTTGATCGATTTAATCGCAAACATTTAATGTTTCTAGGAGATACCGTTGCCGGACTCTCTACGATTGGTTTACTGGTTTTATTTTTAACCGATCATCTGCAAATCTGGCATCTTTATGTTTCGGGTGCCATTAATGGTCTTTTTGGCTACATCCAAGGATTAGCCCATTCGGCCTCTATGTCACTGATTGTGGCAGAACAGCACTATGCTCGTGCGTCTGCCTTTGAGTCATTGCAGATGTCTGGTAGTTATGTAATCGCCCCGGCTATTGCTGGTGCTATATATGTCATTACTGGTCTGGGTGGGATTCTCACTATCGATTTGGTCACATTTGGAATTGCGATCGCAACTCTCTCTACCGTCACCATCCCCCAGCCACCACCGTCATCTCAAACTACTGAACCCGTCTGGCAGCAGCTCACCTTTGGTATCCAGTACCTGTGGCGACGTCCTGACCTTAAAGTCCTGCTCAGCTTTTTTCTCATCAGCAATTTTATTGACAGCGCCAGCTTTACCCTGTTACCTGCCATGGTGTTAGCACGTTTGGGTAATAATTCCACCATCTTGGGAACGCTCTTTTCCTTTTTTGGTATGGGTGGGCTATTGGGTGGATTGACCCTGAGTATTTGGGGTGGACCCAAGCGACGTATCCATGGTGTCCTAATTTTTAGCGCGGTCTGGAAAGTAGGGCTGATTGTGCTGGCCCTGTCTCGAACCATCTCCACTAAAATTGGCACAGCCCTGATGAGTGGATTTTGTTCGCCGTTTCCGGGGAGCTGTAGCCAGGCAATCTGGCGTTCTAAAGTAGAACCTGAGGTACAGGGACGGGTATTTGCAACGCGATTTTTGTTGACCCAGTTGGCGACACCGTTGGGGGCTGCGATCTCAGGTCCCCTCGCCGATCATGTGTTTGAACCAGCTATGCAGCCCGGTACACCCTTAGCCCAGGCATTAGCACCTATCTTTGGTATGGGTGCCGGTGCTGGCATGGCATTGCAGATGACCCTCTTTGCCAGCTGCGGTTTGCTAATTGCCCTGAGCGGCTATGGGATACGCAGATTGCGGCAGATTGAAAATACCGGCACCAGCATCTCCTCTTCTCCATCTAGGGGATAGTCATCGCCAACGTACCCATTTCAATGACGATGTAGAGTAGAGAGATCCCAAGTAAAGGCCAGAATCTTTGCTTTTGCCAGACTGATAGACCGCCACAGAAGACAAAAAGTCCTACGCTTAAAACCATTATTGTCTTCAACGATATCTCTACATGCCAAATCCATTGATAGAGAAAAATAATAGCGATGCCTGCCAACAATCCTACAGCTGCGCCTGTTGCTGCCTGGATCAAAAGTTGAATGGTAGTACGTTGAGTCGTTTCCATAACTAGATGCTTCTCGTGAGTATTATCTGAATCCTCTATAGGGCAAATAACTACGCCCTCCCGGTCTCAATCCATCAAATTACTTCACCTTGGGTGCAAATAATTCCTGACCCGCTTGATAAAGGGTGAGTCCGCCAACAGTTTCTGCGGCTGACACGTCGAATTGAATGGTGATATCGGTTACCTGAGCTAAGAATTTAGTCTCTGAAACTGGGTAGAGGGCAAAGGATTCTTGTCCTGTTGCCTGGGCGATAAGCTGATCTTCTTCAACCCGAACTGCGATCTGTAGGTTGGGCAATATCTGATAGGTACCCACATAGCGTTCATAAACAGTCGGGTCTACCTCAACAATTTCAGGGCCGTTGGATGGATTTACTGTAACCGTATCAATATCAACGGTTAAACTCTCCAGTTGAGCCTGTACATCCGGCGCTATCTCTGTCTGGTAGCGTCCGCCTAAATGTTCGGCTAAAAACTTCTCTAATGCAGCTGTCAAGGCAAGGGAGTTAATCTCTTTGCGAAAACCATGGCCCTCATCCGGGGCAACTAGATATTCCACCGGTTGCCCCAAATCTCGCAGTGCGGTCACAATTTGGTCTGACTCTGTTTGCTTAACACGGGGATCGTTGGCTCCCTGAACTACCATCAGTGGGGCCTGAATTTGGTCGGCAAAAAATAGCGGTGACTGGGCTTCTAGACGGGTGCGATCGCTTGGATCATCCAGGTCACCCAAGCGCAATAAAAGGGTAGCCTTGATTGTCTCCCAATAGGGGGGAGTTGATCTGAGCCAGGTAATCAGATTTGATATCCCCACATAGGAGACGCCAGCGGCATAAATATCCGGTGTAAATGCCAAACCAGCCAGACTGGCATAGCCGCCATAGGAACCACCAAAAATCCCAACACGTTCTGGGTCAGCAATGCCTGCATCAATTAAATACTGTACGCCGTCTGTTATGTCATGCTGCATTGCCCCCGTACCCCATTCATTATTACCGGCATCAAGGAAAGTTTTACCATAGCCAGTAGAGCCGCGAAAGTTGGGTTGGAGAACAGCATAGCCACGATTAGCCAGAAACTGGGTAAAGGAATTGTAGCCCCAGGTATCTCTCGCCCAAGGACCGCCGTGGGGCATAACAACCACGGGTAGGTTGGCTGGTTCTACCCCCTGAGGCAGGGTCAGGTAGGCAGGAATCTCCAGACCATCACGGGCGGTGTAGCGGATCGGCTGCATGGTAGCCAAATGTTCACTGGGCAGTTCTGGTCGAGAGTCGTAGAGTTTCTCCAAGTTTTGTGTACTACGGTCAAATAAATAGATAGACCCAGGATTCACATCGCTTCGGGCTCCAATTAACGCAAAGCGATCATCTTGGGTAAGGGATTGCAAACCAATATCAATATCCGGCAGCTGTTGTTGAAGAAATGCCAGATCAGCTGCTAAATCATCGTCTTTGGGATAGATGCGGATGCGATCGCCCACATAGGCGGCAGCAATCAACTCATCGGTTGCTTCTGAAAATACGGCACCACCAAAATCCACTTGATTTTCAGGATCGACCGCCACCACTTGACTCTGCTGGTTTTCAAGATCAAGGAGTTCCAACTGGCTCAAATCCTGATCTCGATTGCTGATTATATAGACTTGTTGCCCGTCTTTGTGAAAGCGAATAGGGATACAGGTTTCTTCAATTTCACAGGTATAAACAGGGGTTAATCCATCGTCTTTCACCGCCAGGATCTCATTGCCTCTCTCTGCAGTCTGGCGATGGGCTAAGCGCACATTACCAGCTAGATCAGTCGTCCAAAGGGCAATATTCTCATCATTCTGGAGTAGTAATGTCCGTTCTCCTGTGGTCAAATCTAAACGATAGATATCATGGAATCGTGGGTCGCGATCGTTCAGGCCAATAACAATATGGTTAGGAGTTCGCTTAGGTACACTGTAAATTAAGGCTGTAATTCCCTCTATAGGGGTTAAATCGCGCGCTGCAGTGTTATTTTCACCCAGTGCGTCAGGCTCAATCGCATAAATATGAAAATTTTCATTGCCATCCTCGTCCTGACCATAAAGAATGTAGCGACCATCGGCACTCCAAAAGTAAATCAAAATTGGGCTTTCCGTATCAGCTGTGACAGGACGGGCAGCTTCCATTGGTTCGTCAATCCCCTTCACCCACACATTCATTACTCCATCCAGCGGTTTTTGAAAGGCAAGAAACTGACCGTCGGGAGAAAGCTGAGCCCCTGCAATATCCGGATTGGCAAAGAATAAGTCTCGCTCCAGTAATGGCGGGGTTTGACTTTCCGCAGCGTTGGCAGTTTGTGTTGTTAGCAGCATCTGGGGACCGCTAACAACAAGCCAACCAACTGTCATCAGTATTAAACCTGTACCCAACTGAAGTCGTTTCATGACCGATCATATCCTCTGAAGAGTTGCTGATGATTCAACATTAAACGAGCTATTTCAGATCTACTATAGCGACAGGTCATGTCGACATATGACGTTTGTCATGGAAATTTATCCATAGGTCCCATAAGCTGTAGAAGCAATCATAAGCATGAGCAAGCTAAGGATTTAATAGGCAAAATAGTGCGATTCATAATAGAGAATCGTCAATCAAAATTTCCAAGAAATCGAGCCAATAATACTGAAAGGCTCGCCTGGGGCAATGCGAAATCGGTCGGTTGACCCTTTGGCATAGTCAACATCGAAAATGTTGTTAAAATTTAGAGCAGCACGCCAGCTATCGCGTTCGTAGAAAATATTGGCATCCGTCCGCACATAGCTGTCGAGAAGATAGCTATTGGCAATATCCCCATTACGGTCATCGACAAAAAATAGCCCTAGACCAAATCCTAGTCCCTCTAAGTCTCCCTGCTGGATTTGATAGGTGGTGGACAAACTAGCTGAATTCCTAGGGACTCCTCGCAGGCGGTTTCCGACTAATGTGTCGTCACTATCTTCAGTGATTTCAGCATCTGTGTGGGCATAGGAGGCAATAATATTCCAGCCAGGCATGATTTCTCCTAGTACATCCAGTTCAATTCCCCGGCTGCGCTGTTCTCCAGTGACAACACTAAACATAAAGTTGTTAGGATCGCTAGTGGCAACATTACTTTTAACAATGTGGAACGCTGCCAGGTTAGCACTCAGTCTGCCATCTAATAGTTCTCCTCGTATGCCAACTTCATATTGGGTGCCGCGCTCAGGTGTTAGAAGTGAACCATCTTCCTGGACGGAGCCAATGTTGGGAGTAAATGACCGACTGTAGCTAGCATATAGAGAGACGGGTTCAATCGGTTGATAGACAATGCCAATCCGGGGTGAAAAGGCTTCATCCTGTTGTTGGGAGTCATCTGCAGCCCGATTGTCTTGATCAACTAAATCAAATCGTCCACCGATCAGAAGTTTTAGATTGTCTTGTAGGGCAATTTGATCTTGCAGATAAATACCCAGACGATCGGTTGTGGTGTCGTTTTCAAAAAATGCGGGAATTCGGTCGATGTTGGGGCGAGGGACCGCGCCATAGACTGGATCAAAGATATTGATAAAAACTGGATTTCTAATGTCAAATCGGCTCTCACCGTTCTCTTCAGAACGCTCCAGATCAACACCAAATACCAGCTGATGATCTACAGAACCGGTGGAAAATTCAGCGACTAAATCTGTTTGTAGCTGATAATTTTTAGACTCTGAATCACCAGTTGTCCAAACTCTACCTAAATTTCCCGTGGTCTCATCAAAGATTCTAAAGGCTTGTTCTATATGTTGGGATTCCGTCTCACTGTTGAAATAATTAAACGTGTTTCGCAGGGTTAATGCATCATTAAACTGATGTTCTAGACGATAGCCTGCTCGGATAGATTCTGTTTCGGCAAAGTCGTCTAGCTCTCCCAATACTCGATCAAATGGAATATCGGCCACCTCATCGCCAATGGCCACCAGACCCCGGTCAAACGGTCGCTCATCATACAGATATTCCAACTCTAAGTTTAGATTAGTGTGTTCATTGGGTTGCCACGCCAATACTGGAGCCAAAAAGACCCGTTCAATATCTGTGTCAAAGTCTCGAAACCCGTCGGAGCGCTCATAGGCACCGTTTAAGCGATACAGTAGCTTGCCATCTTCAGTGAGTGGGCCAGAAAGATCGATGGACGGGCGCACTAGCCCAAAGCTACCGGCCTGGAATTCGACCTGATAAAATGGCTCACTGAGTGGCTGTTTGGTAACCAGGTTAACCACACCGCCGGGCTCAATGGCTCCAAATAAAACAGAGGCCGGACCCTTTAAGACTTCAATCCGTTCGATATTGGCGGTCTCTCTAATAGTAAGCACTGGATCCTGTAACCCGTCTCGCAAAAAGCTGCCTTCCTCAAAACCACGGATTTGGAAGGCATCGTTACCGCCGCCAATGGTAAAGGTATCCTGGATGCCGCTGACATTTCGTAGGGCATCCCCCAGACGAATAATCTGCTGGTCTTCTAGTACCTGCTGGGGAATAACCTGAATCGACTGGGGAATATCCCGCAGAGGTGTATCGGTGCGGGTAGCTGTTGTGGCATTGGCAGGGCTGTAGCCTTCCTCCTGCTCACCAGTAACCACCAGTCTTAACGAGTCTTCTGTTTCAGCCAACGGTGCAGTGCCGGGAGTTATGCCTAGGGTCAGACTGGTTGGCGTTGATGTAATAGCTGCCGTCGGCGGGCTGTCTGTTCCTGTCACGACCACCTGTACTTGATCGGTGGACAATGTTGTTACCTGAACAAAGGCAATTCCCTCAGCTGGTTCAAACTGTTCAAAGTCTTCTCTTGTTGGTAGGGTCAATATGGCATTGGGAAATTCTGCAATTAGGGCATCACCGGATACGCTAGTGGTTGGTGTTGTTAGTTCACCTCCAGCTGTTTCTAGAATTATCTGTAAATCAGTCTCAGTTTGTTCTAGACGTACGGCTGTAACTTGTATGGATGGGGCTTGAGCAACAGCGTTGGTTAATGGCGGTTCTTGCCTCTGTGTTCGGGCTAGGGCGGCCTCTGTTATCGCAGTCCACACCCCTGCTAGCAGCAGCAATAATAAAAATTTCCAGCCCTGTAAAGACGTTTTCATTGTGTTCTCCCACACCGTTACCCACACTCGCAAACCACGGCTCATGGCCATTTGGAGATGTAGCGAATTATTCTCAACTAGACTACGGAAATTACCGACAGCTTTCTAGGAGTTTTGAACGGTGGACGCATTTTTTTCCTCAGCTGGCACATTGCCAGGCATACATTTGAAAGGTTTTGGGGTTAAGGCCGGTCTGCTGGCGAAATGCGATCGCAAAATGACTACGGCTGCTGTAGCCCACCGTTTTGGCCACATCAACTACCGACAGTTCTGAGGTCACTAACAGCCTTTGCGCCTCCATTAAGCGGCAGTCCCGCAAATAGCCAAAAGGCGTAGTGCCATAAACCTGATGAAACCCCTGGTTAAGCTTTAGCCGATTAGTGCCCACTAGCCGAGTGAGTGTAGCGATAGTAGGCGGATTGGCCAGGCAATTCTTTAAAATAGCAGCCGCCTGATAAATGCAGCTGAGTTCATCGATACTGAGGCGTGGTTTAACGATAGCGGCTAAACGTAGACCCACTAGCTCTAACACTTTGCGCTCTAGATAAGTGCGACGGATGGCGCCTCGGTAGGGACAGCTGAGAATTTCGCCCATGACCTGTTTCATGGCTGGGCTAATCAAGCTGCGACAGGCATATCGCAGATCAACGGCTTGCATACAAAGGGTGTCGGTCAGTATAGGATTCCACCTCAAATCAGAGGAGGCTGCGCTATCCAAAATCTGGGCCAACATGCCCACCATTGTTGAGTGTGCCCGCTGGCCTCGATATCGACAAATTGACTGCATAACATGTTTACCAAGGCTTTTGGTGTGTGTCGGCAGCCGCTCGGTAAACGATTCGAAATAGCTCATCAGCCCTGGCCGATGAAAAATAACCTTGAGCACAAAATTTCGTTTTCGCGCCGGAATAAATTCAAGCTGGCTAAAACCAAAGTGGGGGACAAAGGTGCTGTATGAGGTGTCCGTATGAGCCAGCTCAAATTCAAAGGCAAGTCGATTGCGCTGACCCGGAAAATCAATCATCATGTCCTGCTCCAGGACATAATCGACAATCTCAAGACTTAAATCATCACGCAGGGGGATTTTTTGCCGGTACCCCTGACCCAGATCGGCTGGGTAGATCCAAATCAAGTCGGTCGTGTCTGCATGCAGGAGTCTTGAATCATTTGGGCCACCGGAATTAAGGATATCTTGCCAGTAATTCAGAATCAGCCGTGTCTTCATGGGGCACGATATGCAGGCACTTGACATTAATAAGAATGACTTGCATTATACTTGACTGCCCACTCTACAAAAAATAGACGTAGCGGCCACAAAGCCTCTAATGTCAAAAAAACTATGGCCGCTCCGAAAGCCTTGGCTTGTCTCTCACACGTGAGGTCGGTCTGCTCGTTTGGTGAGGCTAAAGCTGACGATCTCAAATATGATCCTAGAGTCTTTGAGGAGCATCGTGCAATGGGCAGTTTTCAGCAGAGATTAACATTAATGCCGGGATGGTCAACCGAGGTGGTTATTGATGCGCCACTACAGCTGGTGTGGCAGCGGGCAACCGATTTTGCAGGCTATTCGGAGTGGAATCCGTTTGTTGTAGAGGCCCATGCTGATTTTGCAGTCGGTCAAACTATTCGCTTTTTAGAAGACCTTAAACAATTTGGTCAGCATTGGATTACGGCTGAATTTTTGGAGATTGAGCCATCCCATTGGTTTGTTTGGCAGGGACATTTTGCCGCTCCATTTCTGTTTACCGTGCGCCATTCGTTTAAGTTTGAAGCGCTGAATGAGCGACAGACTCGGTTTACGCAAATCCATCAAAATTCTGGCTTATTAATTCCCTTTTTGGCCCTGCGTGGTATCTATTGTGTTAGCTATCAGGGGTATCTTGACTTTGACCAGGCTCTCAAAGTTCATTGTGAAACGCTCACTGGAGAGAACCTGTGAGCTGAAATCTGTTGGGGAAGATATTCGAAGCGATCGCACTCTCCTCAGACAGTGCGATCGCACCCCCGATCTAATCAACCCTAACCCGCTTGGTCAAAATTGACATCACCTCATTGGGCTGTCCGGTGGGTAATAGACGGCTCCAGTCGTTGGGTTCAGCGTAGTTGGCCTTGTGCAGTTCTTTGATGGACATCTGCACAAATCCTAGGGTGCCAAACAGCATCAGCCGTCCAGACTCGTAGCTATATTCGGGTAAACAGCCAGCAGAATCTGTGGGCGCACCTGCGCCCGATGTTGGGTCTTGAAACATGGTTCTGGTCTCCAGATGTAGGTTTGGTTGACCAGAACCTAACGCCTTAGCCCCCCACGTAGTTTCGCAAACGCAGAGGGTAGGGCATAATTGACCCCATCCCGTGGATTGCTCGTGAATCTGCGGAGTAGCCGTCGGTTAGGTGTTGCGAGCACCTGCCGACGGTGCCAAGAAATTAGGTTCTAGCGTAGAACAGCTGCACTAAAGTAGTGCGGCATTGAGCAACTGTAAAACGAGCTTTGGGGTTTCGTCAAGCCAGTGTAATGGGCTGTATCACTCGATAATCTAGACATTTAGAGAATACTTTTTACCTGGGAAATGCCCATTTAACGGGGTTAACTGTCAAAAACGGCAAATATTAAACCCATCGAGCAAGGAAATTCTTAGGGACTCAATTAAGACAGTACCCTGGTGATGAGTATTGGTAGATGTGGTTCAATAGTTGATTTGAACTAGTAAAGAGACGTTTAAGTTTTCTGGATAACTCCGACTGGGGGGTATTTATCCAGACACTTTCTGGATAACGCATAGTTAGGCGTCCATCAACAAAGTGGCATTTGCTAGTTTTCTAAGAAATATTTTTTTTAATTGATGATTAGGATCACACTACTTTTGGGTGACTGGCAGTGAAATAAGGTGTAATTTATTTTGTGTCAATCACTGTAGTATGCGGCTAGAAATCAAACACTGTAACAATATCGATTCAGGCATCATTGAAATAGCTGAAAATCGCCTCAATATAAAGTACGCTATCAATGGAACTGGAAAGAGTACCGTTTCAAAGGCTATATGTAATGCAATACTCGATCGCAAGAATAGTACTAATAAACTATTAGAGCTTAGGCCTTTCAAAGCAATTAGCAATGACACTATTCAGCCAAGTGTAGTTGGTACTGAATCAATAGCTTCTGTCAAAGTATTTGATGAAAGCTATATAAATGAGTTTGTTTTTCAGCCAGATGAACTGCTAAAGGGAAGCTTTGATGTATTTATTCGATGTGCAGATTATGATGCTGGCATAAGAGAAATTGAAGGTCTCGTTACTCAGATAAAAACTCTTCTATCTGAGGATCAAGAAATTGAAGATCTAATCAATGACTTTAATGAGCTTGGTGGAAGTTTTGGTAAACAAACGAAAGCGGGAATACATGGAGCTAGTCCTATTGCAAAAGCTTTCAAGCAAGGTAATAAAGTAGACAATATTCCAGAAGGACTTGAAATATATAAGGATTATATCCAGAACAGCAATAATTTTAAGTGGATTAAGTGGCAGCTAGATGGTTCTCAGTTTCTTGATATCGCCGATCAATGCCCTTATTGTGTGAGTGACATAGACGAAAAAAAAGAAGCAATAACCAAGATTAGTGAAGTCTATAAACCTAGAGAAATTGAAAAACTAAACAAAATTGTTGCTGTATTTCAGAGGTTAGATAAGTATTTTTCTGATGCTACAAAGGCTATTATTGAAGACTTTATAAAAAATGTCGATGGTTATACGGACGAGCAAGTCGAGTATTTAAGGGAAGTTAAAAGCCAAGTTGACCGTCTACGAGCAAGATTCCTGCAAGTAAAAGATATAGGATTCTTTTCATTGAAGGATGTAGATCAACTAATTGAACATCTAAACAATTATAAGATCGATATATCTCTGTACACGCACCTTCAATCTGAAAGCATATTAGAGAAGGTTGGTAAAGTTAACGAATCAATTCAGCAGTTACTGCAGAAAGCAGGTGAGTTGCAAGGGAAAGTTAATATTCAAAAAAGACTTATTAACAGACTGATCGATACAAATAAAACGACCATCAATGGATTCTTGTGTAATGCTGGATACAAGTATAAGGTTGATCTCATAGAAGGTGAGGGAGGAAAGCATAGGCTTAAACTCGTACATCTGGATATTGATAATGAAGTGAAAGATGTTAAGGCTTGTCTGAGTTACGGTGAGCGAAATGCTTTTGCACTTGTGTTATTTATGTTTGATGCATTAAATGTGCATCCAGATCTTGTTGTCTTAGATGATCCTATCTCCTCTTTCGACAAGAACAAAAAATATGCCATGCTTGATATGCTTTTCAAAAGGGGTAGTAATTCTTTAAGAGACAAGACTGTTCTGCTACTAAGTCATGACTTTGAACCAGTTGTCGATATGGTTTACCATCATTCTGGCAGATTTCAATCACCACTTGCTACTTTTATGGAAAATAATTGTGGAATTCTTGAAGAGAAAGAGATAAAGAAAATAGATATTCAAACCTTTATTGAAGTCAACGAGACTAATGTTCTTAATGATGCAAACAATATTGTTAGCAAGCTTGTCTATCTTAGGCGTACTTATGAAATTACTAATTCAAGGGGAATGGCATATCAGTTGTTGTCGAATGTGTTTCATAAAAGACATCAACCGCAGATGGATGATGTCGATACTGACTCCCCTAGGCCAATGACTACAGTAGAAATTACTGAAGGTGTCCAAGAGATCCAGCAATTTCTGCCTGAGTTTGATTATGCGAATATCATAGGCCTGGTTACAGATGATTCAAGGATGAAGGTTTTATATGAACAAGTAAGCAGTAATTATGAGAAGCTTCATGTTTACAGAATTTTTCTTCAGAATAGACAAGATGATGCTACTCAATCAGATGTGATTAAAAAATTTATAAATCAAGCTTTTCACATTGAAAATGACTATATCTACCAACTGAATCCTGCGATGTTTCAAACAGTGCCACAGTATGTAATCGATGAGTGCGATAAATTTTTCAAGGATCAAATGAGCTAGCATATGGCAGTATACCTGTTGAGTAAATGGACTAATTACTCTACTTGTAAGCTGTTCCATATATTTAAGCTCCACAGTTCAGTAGATACCTTAAGAAGTGAATGCAATGAATAGAACTTCAGTGTCATCATCAAATCTTGCATCAGTGGGATATGACCCAAATAGCCAAACATTAGAAATAGAGTTTTTGCATGGTGGTATTTATCAATATTCAAATGTCCCCTTATCAGTTTATGAAGGTTTAATGGCAGCTAGTTCGCATGGATCCTATTTTGATCAGAATGTTAAAAAAGCCGGTTATTCTTATCGAAAAATTAGTTGAGTCGGCATTTCTCAAGAAATGATTGACCAGTTTAGCCATGTAGATACTGTGTCTGCACTGATTACTAGTCTCAAATGACATGGTGTCAGTAATGCAATTCTGCGAGAAGCGTTTTGTGAAGTTACTCAGCGATAGTCACGGTAGGTAGCTTTGGAATCATCGCCTAACACTGCGTTGGTGCGGCGGATTAAAAACTTTTGACTAGTATTATAGATGCCGACCGCCGCACAACTCTGCCGTTATACAGTGCTGTCGATTATCACTGAACTCCTACGGTGTGCCATTACAGAACTATTAAAGTAATCTAACAAGCAACAGGCTGAGAGTTCAGTCTGACCCGACGCTGAAAGACAAAAAGACTTCGCACCTTGCAGATTCTCAGTCAACGACTCGCCACTTGAATTTTCATTCGCTATAATCAGAAAAATCTAAATATTGACCACATTTAGACCTAACAGTTTGACTTACGGGAAAAGCTTAAATTAGGCGTGGTCTGACCCCAGCAAAGGCATTGATGGGAAAGAGTAATTTTTGTGTCGGTGTAGAGCGAGTCAGGGATGGTGTGAGCCTGACCATACGGCAAAAATGAATATCCTCCCTGAGCCGCCCTCCCAAAGAAGGATCGCTCGCGACGCATTCGAGTAGACAGGGCCGTGGCCTGCACGTTACAGCAGGAGGCTCTTCCCATTTGGGAGTAGCTGCAGAGACCAATGCTGTAAAGCGTTGGCAAAATTGGGTGGTACCGTGCTCACCTCAGCACCCCAATGTGGAGGAATAGAGTTTGGCAATGGCCGACTCTATGCAGGCTCTATACCCACAGGGAGTGCGGTAATCATGTTTCGTGATGTTGAAAAAACGCCCAGTTTCTCCAGCTTGGAGCAGACTGTCATCGATTTTTGGAAAGCGCATCACATCTTCCAAAAGTCAGTCGATAAACCAGCCCCGCAAGGCAATTTTGTCTTTTACGAAGGCCCACCCACCGCCAATGGTAAACCGGGTGTGCACCATGTCATTTCTCGGGCCTACAAAGACCTGTTTGTCCGCTACAAAACTATGCAAGGTCATCGTGTTGTGCGCAAGGGCGGGTGGGATACCCATGGCTTGCCGGTTGAGCTAGAAGTCGAGAAGCGCCTGGGATTTACTAAAAAATCAGACATTGAAGCCTTTGGCATCGCCAAGTTTAACGAACTTTGCAAGGCGTCTGTGTTTGAGCGCATTCAAGATTGGCAGGCCATGACCGAACGGATTGGCTACTGGCTAGATCTTGAAAATGCTTATGTCACCTACGAGAATACGTATATTGAGTCTTGCTGGTGGCTGATGAAGTCGCTGTGGGATCGCGATCTGCTGTTTGAAGATTATCGAGCTACTTGGCACTGCCCCCGTAACAACACCAGTCTCTCGGATCATGAGGTAGCCCAGGGATATCGAGACGCTGAAGACCCCTCGGTTTATCCGAAATTTCCGGTTAACCCCCGTCAGCTCATAGAGCGGGGCTGGTTAGATGAGGGGAATAGCCAACAGCCGGTTTATCTGCTGGCGTGGACCACAACCCCCTGGACACTGGCGGCGAATGTTGCGATCGCAATCAACCCCAGTGCAATCTATGGCTTATTTGAAGCCCCTACCCAGCATGGCGAAGAGATCCAAAAAGATTTCTACCTTTTAGCGCAGGATCTAGCGGATCAGGTCTTTGGTGAAGGCAACTACCGTACCCTCAAAACCTCTTCAGGGGAAGCTCTGGTAGGTCTGGATTATGCCCCGATCTTACAAGGGCGAGTCCCCGACGGAGAAGACCTCACCAATGCGTTTCGAGTCTGGGGTGACGATAGCGTCATGATCGATGAAGGCACTGGGGTACTACACATCGCCCCGGCTTACGGTGACCTGGACCTGGGTCGTAAGTATCAGCTGCCTATGCTGTTTTCAGTTGATCTGCTGGGGCACGTCTATCCAGAGGTGAAACTGCCAGATGCCCCGGCGGGTGACGGTTCCTACACTGGCAAGTTTTTCAAAGATGCCGATCGGCTGATCAGCCAGGACTTGCTAGCCCACAATCTGTTGTACCGGGCAACCACACTGACCCACACCTACCCGTTTAACTATCGGGACAATACCCCCCTGATCAACTATGCCAAAAAGAGCTGGTATCTGCGGACTACGGCAGTTAAACAACAGCTGCTGAACAACAACAGCAAAATTAACTGGCACCCAGACTATATCCGAGCCGGTCGTTTTGGTGACTGGTTGAGAAACAATGTTGACTGGGCCTTGTCGCGTGAAAGATATTGGGGAGCCCCCTTGCCGATTTGGGTGAGCGAAGATGAGAGCGAGCAAATCTGCGTTGGCAGCGTCAAAGAGCTGGAAACACTGACCGGACAAGATTTGTCTGAGCTGGATTTGCATCGCCCCTACATCGACGACATTACCTTTGAGCGCAACGGCAAGTTGTTTAAGCGTGTGCCCTACACCGTCGATGTGTGGTTTGAGTCAGGGGCGATGCCCTATGCCCAGTGGCACTACCCGTTTGAAAATCAGGCTGTTCTGGCTCAAAGCTTTCCCGCCGACTACATCTGTGAGGCAATCGATCAGACCCGTGGCTGGTTCTACAGTCTACATGCCTTGGCCACGCTGCTAACGGATCCTGGAGACGAGCAGCGGTCGGGGGGCGCGTTGACCCACCTGGTGGAAAATTCACCTGCCTTCAAAAATGTAATTGTGTTGGGGCATATTGTCGATGAGAACGGCGAGAAAATGTCAAAGTCCAAAGGTAACACGCTGGACCCTTGGACAATCCTCAATGCTCAGGGGGCAGATGCCCTACGATGGTATCTCTTTAGCGCTAGCCCACCGGAGACCACAAAACGCTTTTCTCAATCTCTCGTGGATGATACCGTCCAAGATTTTCTCATGACCCTGTGGAATACCTATGGGTTCTTTGTACTGTATGCCAATCTTGATGCCCCCGATCTGATCCAAACGGTGCCGGAGCGTCCTGATTTTGACCGCTGGCTGATGGCCAAGGTACATGCGCTGACTAGAGCCGTTACCGAGCAGCTAGATGACTACAACCCTACCCAGGCCAGCCGTCTGATCCGCGATTTTGTAGTTAACGATCTGTCAAATTGGTATGTCCGTCGCAATCGTCGCCGCTTTTGGAAATCTGAAAATGATCGCGACAAAGCATCAGCGTATAAGACCTTATACGAAGCACTGGTAACGGTGACTAAGCTGATGGCACCGATGGCTCCGTTTGTCAGCGAACACCTTTATCAAAATCTGGTCCTGAGTGTTTTTCCAAGTGAGCCTGAATCGGTACATTTGGCGGAGTGGAGCCCTTGGCAAGAAGCGGCTATCGATGCGGTGTTACTGCAAGATATGGACACCTTGATCCGCCTAGTTGAGTTGGGACGAGCCGCGCGATCTGCTGCTGGGGTAAAGCTGCGGCAGCCCTTGGGGGAGCTGTTAGTACGCGTGCGAACAGCGGCTGAGATGGAGGGGCTCAAACGATTTGAAGCTCAACTCAAAGCAGAGATCAACGTCAAGCAGGTGACGTATTTAGACTTAGCGACTGACTTTGTTGACTACGTCGTAAAGCCTAACTTACCGCTACTGGGCAAGCGATTGGGCAAACAGTTACCGATATTGATCCAAACGTTGACCACCCTAGATAGCCGCGAGATTGTTCATAATATTCGCAGTCAGGTTGACACCGTCATTGACCTGGGGGGAACCGTTGTTCATCTCGAACCAGAAGCCTTTTTAATCAAGGCCAAAAGTCCAGACGGGTACGCAGCTATCGAAGATCAGGGTTATCTTGCCGCTCTGAATACTCACCTCACTCCCGAGCTAATACAGGAAGGGCTGATGCGTCAAGCTATTCGGCACTTACAGGAGGCTCGAAAAAATGCAGGGCTGGCTATCTCTGATCGGATTCAGCTAGGGTTGCAAACATCGGGACTCGTTTTAGATGCCTTAAAGGCACACCGTGCTACGGTCGAAAGTGAGGTGTTGGCCACTGAGGTAAGGTTTGATCAGCTCGCAGTTGCCGATTATAGTGGAACCGTAACGCTCCATAATACAGAAATGCGGTATTGGATTAAGCGACAACTCACATAGCCGCCCTTGTTGTAGACTGCGTTTTCTACTAGCCCCCTTAATCACTCTGTCGATAAATTCCTGGGCACATACCATGGTTGTAAATTTATCGGAGCATGCGATCGCAAAACCACCATGAAAACCACCAAAGACCACGACCAACGTATCGCGAACATGACGTTCGCCTCTGTTTATCCACTCTATGTTGCGAAGATTGATAAGAAGGGTCGAACCCTAGAAGAACTACACCAAGTCACTTCTGGAATGACAACATGACAGACGAACATAGCTCTACTGTTCAAGCCATCAGCATTGGGCAGCGAATCTTAATTATTGGCAATAGCTGCTCCGGCAAGAGCACTTTGGGTAGTCAGCTGGCTGCTTCATTGAATGTGCCCTTTGTTGAGTTAGATGCATTAAATTGGGAGCCAAATTGGGTTGGCCTAAACGACACCGATCCTGATGAGCTGATGCGACGTATACAAAAAGCCACGGTGGGTGATGCTTGGATAGTCGCAGGTTCCTATGCCAAGTTCTCTCAACAAGTCTTTTGGCCTCGACTTGAAACAATCATATGGCTTGACCTACCGCTTTATCAGTTAGTTTGGCGTATGCTCAAACGCTCATGGCATCGCTGGCGCACAAAGGAATTGCTATGGGGAACGAACTATGAAAATTTCTGGCCGCAGCTGATGGTTTGGCGCAAAGAAGAGTCTTTATTATGGTGGATTGTCACTCAATACCAGCCCAAACGCCAAAAAATGCTTGCATACCACGTAGACCCACGGTGGAGCCATATCCGGTTTATTCGCCTGTGCTCCAGCGATGAAATCAAAAAGTTTGCCCACTTGGTAGCGTAAGCCGTGCCTATGAAGTCAGTAGAAACCGTTATTCAACAGATTCACTCGGCAGCAATCAAGAAATCTTGTTGCTCTCGTAAAGGATCTTGATTCAGAGCATTGAGCGCTTTGTAGGCAGCCTATAATAAGCAACATAACCGTCAGCCCGAGGAAAGCATGATTGCGATCGCGCCTATCAAATCCTTACCAGATGGCTCAGTGGCAACCATACCCATGAGCTGGGCAGACTATGAGCAGCTGATAGCCAGCCGAGGCAATCAGAGTATTCCCCGTATCAAATATGCCAATGGACATTTAACCCTCAAGATGCCCACATTTGAGCATGGACAGCTGGATGCAATCGCTGCTGACTTAATTGTTGCTATCCTCAATCAGCAGCTACGCGATTATATTCGTACAACACCAGTTACTCTTCAAATTCCCGAACAGGCAGGCATTGAACCCGATCATTGTTTTTGGCTCAATCATTGGGAGGCTCTCAACGGCAAAAGTCGCATTGACCTGGCAATGGATCCACCGTCTGATATTGTGGTTGAAGTAGACGTCACTAACTTTACAAATATTGCTGACTATGAGCCCTTCGGGGTTATTGAAGTCTGGCTAATTCGAGGAACTGTTCTAGCCATCTTTACTCTGACGTCTGAGGGATACATACCGACTAAATCTAGTCAGTTTTTCCCTGATATTTCCATATCAAACCTCTATCAACAGGTTATTACAGTAGTTTCTGAAGGTGTTAGTCCGCCGAGGGCAATTCGAACTGTGATCTAAGAAATTAGGCGGATGCTCACTCTGTAAAAAACTGACCCAGCTGCTATAGCACCAGCTCACTCCCTGTAGGACCGTTAAGGCCATTTCATTTGCCACCTATGCCAAATGAAATGCGATTTTCTTGACTGGCGGTTAGAGACTGTGCGATCTCATTTTTCTACCAGCTTTGCGGCAAATAGAAAACAGTGATAGCTCAATACTTGACTAAAGGCTACGTTGACACCGTCAACTTAACGCAGACCATGCTTGTTTCATTTTTTGAGTAGAGGGCATGATTAGGTTGGCGGCTGCATCTCTATTGTGAACGGCCAACTACAGCGCTCACTTACCTTTGACAGCATATGATGATTGAGGTGAAAAGGATAGTCTTTGTAAGGTTTGCCTGGCAGCATTAGGCCCTCTGATGGGTGTGCTGGGTGTGCCATGCTAGAACCAATAGCCAGCTATTCTCAGCCGGTCACCAATCAGGATCGGGGGGATTTAATTCTGTATTATGAGCCTCCCGTAGACGAGGGCCTTAACAAAGTCCATAATATTTTACAAGAAACGGCATTTTTTGATGATCTAGTCGCAGACCTCAATGATACGTATCGTTTTCCCCGAGACATTGACGTTGTATTTATTGAATGTGACGAAGAAAATGCCTTTTACGATCCTGAAACTTTAGAAATTCTCATGTGTTACGAACTGATTCCAAACTACGCAGATATTTTTGTAGAAGAGTATCAGGGAGACTACAGCGATGAAGTGATTGTAGCGGGACATTTTACCTTTTTACATGAGCTGGGTCAGGCGCTAGTCGACCAGTATCAGCTGCCTATCATCGGACGAGAAGAAGATGTAGTTGATTCTTTTGCAACTATTATGTTGCTGCAGACAGGGGAAGAAGACTCGGTAATCGCAGGGATTGAACAATTTGATGTAGACGCAGAAGAAGATGAGGAGTTTAGTGATGAACTACCTTTCTGGAGTGAGCATAGCCTGAGCATTCAGCGAGTTTATAATATCGCCTGTTTGGTCTACGGTAGTGATCCCAACGAGTATGCAGATTTTGTTGGAGATGATTTTTTACCAGAAGAGCGGGCGGAGGGATGTCCTGAGGAATACGATCAGGCGATGGAAGGTTGGCAAACCCTACTGGCGGATTTCACTAAGTAAGTGAGATTACGCATCACCATACCGTGGGTTAACATGGGGTACTCCAACGTTTACGGTTTCTCTATAGCTTTTGATACAGTTAAACCAGGGTGTTATGTACACTAGAGTTGAGCAAACTAAAGGACAATAAAAATGTTGCAACCATGGCTCAATCAGTTCCAGGGCAGTCAATGGAAGGGAAAGGCTGAGCTGTGGCTTGACCCCAACGGTAATGAAGCTAATGTTAGTGAATGTATTCTAGCCTTTGAGTCGAGAGTTCTTACCTATTCATGGGCTTATGAAGGCGAAACAAAAACAGGATCTTTTATATTTGATGATGACGGTGCCACGTGGACAGATAGCTGGCATCAGCCCGAGCCGGTGCGCTGTCAAAATCTCAGTGATGCCTGGGGACTTTTCACTGTTGAATATTCCTATTCAGTTCCCTCCGGTCCTGACTGGGGTTGGCGCAGTAAACTTTCCCAGAGACCAGACGGTAGCCTGGTGCTGCAGATGACCAACATTGCCCCGTGGGGTGAAGAAGGTCGAGCGGTACGAATGATATCCCAAAGAACAGACTCGGATACCTGATAAAAGATCGATAACTTACTCTACAAACCCGGCTGACCAATCTGTTTTCCTAGTTTGTATCGGTTGCTGTGGTCTCGATTGTTCTCAGCCTAGCATTCAAAAAGCCACACACACCGATTAACAGGATCGCCAGTGAACACAGGGTATACAAAACCGCCATGCCCGATCCTGCTCCATGGCCAAAAATCGGCCCTAGCCAAGCGGCGAACATACCATCGCTCACCATGGCGGGTTCTAAGTAGCGATCGGCTAAGGGACCTGCTAGCAATATTGCGATCGCACTAACCAATTGGGTTACCAAGGCATTCGCCGCAAACACTCGCCCCTGAATATCAGGTGAGATTTTATCCATCCACAGAGCACTACGGCAGCTGCCTATCATGGGAAAGTTCAGCGATGAGCACACCTGAGCGGGCACCCACACGGAGAGCGATTGCCCCAAGCCAAATACCAGTTTGCTCACACCGGCCCCGATGTAGCCAGCTAGCAGACCATAGATACGACGCTTCGGACCGCCCCAAAGAGTCAAGACGATGGCTCCGACCACCCCACCCACCCCAGCCGCCGCCGAAATACTGGCAACGGCCAGGGGACTGCCCTGGGTGCGGGCCAAAATCATCGGATGTTGCAGAGCGGCTCCCAAATCATGGGCAAAGGTGAACAGAATCGTCAGCAACAATAAGGCTTTGAGCCCAGGCCGCTGCCATACATAACGAAAGCCAAAGGTGAGCTGGTGAGTCCAGCTTTCTAAAGGAGGCGTAACCTTTGACGGTTGAGGAATAACGGCTGCGAAAAGAGTGCCAAAAGCCACCATAAAAGTCGCAAAATCAATACCTACAATGCCTGACAAGTGAATGATCGGGTATAAAATACCCGCCAAGGACGGACCAAAAATTTGGGAGCCATAGTGTACCATCGCCCCCATACTGCCCGCGCGAGTGTAATGCTGCTTTGGCACAATCAGAGATAACGAAGCCTGATAGGCCAGGATTTGAATCTGGCTAAAGCCCCCAGCTAGCATAGCAACCAGATACAAGTGCCAAATCGCCAGGTGCCCGCTCAGATAGAGACCCCCAATCATCAGGGTGGCCATAGCGGTCATGGCATCCCCCAGCAGCATCAGGGTTTTACGATTAAAGCGATCGATTATCACCCCAGCAAATAAGGTGGTTGGAATTTGAGGCAGTTGAAAAAATAATCCCACCAGGGCCAGGGCAGTTGCTGACCCCGTCGCCTCCCAGGCCCACAGGGTCAGGGCAAAAAAGGTCATCCGGCTGCCAATGGCCGAGACCAGCTGACCAAACCAAATCAGCGTAAATGTGCGCATGGGGCCTACTGCGTTAGAAAAAGCTACGGGTAAAACCGCTCTTAGCCACCGTAGGAAAATTCCTCATCGGTAGCCAGGGATTTTGGGTCCTAAACACACTTTTTCGCGAAATTATTTATCTAAAAAGAACTGACGCAGTTGTTTCAGGACAAGGTCTGTACCCATGGGGCCATTGAGGCCATTCCATTTGTAATAAGTGGCAAAGTAGACCTGATCTTCTTTACTGGCTGTCAAGGATTGAGCAATGGCATTCTCTTCCCAGCTTTGTTTAATCGATTTGACCTGATGCTTTTCCGCAACTTCTTCTATGGACTGCTCACCAACCGCAAGAGCTTGCTTGAGATCTGGGTCGGCAATGTCCATGTTGTAACCCAGAATGATAATGGCATCGGCACTGTCTAGCTGGGGTAAACCTTCTAAAGAAACTGGAGCATTTGGTAGGTTACTAGGTGATGCTGGTTTGACTAGGGTAAACCCAACGTCTTCCAACAATTCTCCCAGATAAGTATCTGCTTGAATAACAAAAGCACCCTCTTCTAAAAGATTTGCACCCAACAATAACAAATTAGGTTGGGCTGAGGTCACCTCTGCAAAATCAAGCTGGGCCTGCTCCAGGTTAGCCTGATGCTCTTTAATTAGGACCTCCGCCTTTTCAGATTTACCTAGGGCAGCTGCCAGTATGCGCAAATGCTCTTGCCACTGGCCCTTAACCGTACGGTTTTCCAATAAGATGGTCGGTGCGATTTGAGAGAGTAGCTCATATTCGCCTTCATTACGGGTTTCGCCCAAAATTAAATCCGGTTTTAGAGCGGTCAAACGCTCCATGGATGGCCCTTGGGCATCGCCTACATTCATCGGCTGTGTTGTAATGGCAGACCCTAAAAAGGGAATCTGAGCTGCCGGATCATCAAAAACATCGCCTGGAGATAAACTAATGGGGGCTGCATAGCCAGCGGGTTGATGATCGAGGGACAGCAACAGATCGAGGGCATGGGCGCTAAGGGAAACTACCGTTTGCAACTGCCCACAAATCTCGGCCTCCCCGGCATCGTGGGTAATCATACGACAGTCGGTGGGGCTATTTGAGTCAGAACTTTGGTTGGCAGCAACCCCGCAGCCAATAGTTAGTGCTGTCGTTAAGCAGCCCAGCAGCATCCAGCGAAAAAGTTGTTTTAGTGTCACCATGGCTTAGAAGTTAAGGGTCAGTGAGCCAATTAGCGTAAATCCTTCACCGGGGTTTACCTCTGATGTACGGCGATTTTCAGAACTTTCAATATAGTCTTGATCAAACAGGTTCCGAATGTTCAGACCAATTTCCCAGTTGTCACGTTGGTAGGAAACGGCTGCATTAGTCAGGAAATAATCTTCTAGCACAAAACTGTTGGCATTGTCTCCGAATCGATCACCCACAGCATTAAAGCCGATCCCAAATCCTAGCCCCTCTAGGGGACCTGACTGGATATTGTAGTTAGTCCACAGGTTAAAGTTATGCTCAGGGACACCGAACAGCTCATTGCCTTCTAGGCCAGAATTATCTTCGGTAATTTCAGTATCGGTGTAGGCGTAGTTAGCAACAATATTCCAACCAGGTGAAATTTCACCAATTAGGTCTATTTCCACACCCTGGCTGTTCTGTTCTCCGCTGGCAATAGAAAATAGAAAGTTGTTAGGGTCAGGGGTAGCAACATTCTGCTTAGTGATGTTGAAATAGGCCACACTAGCAACAAATCTGCCGTCTAACAGCTCTGCCCGCGCCCCCACTTCAAACTGCTCGCCTTCCTCAGGCTCGATAATATCACCCGTGGCTGTTCGGGCTGCATTGGGACTAAACGAGCGACTATAGCTAGCAAATAGCGACAGCGGCTCTACCGGCTGATAAACGATTCCTAGTCGGGGGCTAAAGGCATCGTCGCTGGTACTGGTTTCTGAGGCTGCAGCAGGATTAAGGTCAGTTGCTCGGCTAATGTTTTCTTGATCAAAGGTGTCATAGCGCAGACCAGCCAAAACTTTAAGATTGTCTGCTAATGCAATTTGATCTTGGATATAAAAGCCGTAGGAATTTACATTTGTGTCGGTGTCAAGTAAGGTGGGCAGCTGGTCAAAGTCAGGACGATCAACAAGACCATAAACCGGATTAAAAATATTAAAAGGGAACGGATTAAACAGATCAATCCGCCCGACACCCTCATCCTCGCGGCGATAGAAGTCAAAGCCTGCTAACAGTGTGTGATCAATGGATCCAGTGGCAAACTCACCGACAATATTGGTTTGAACCTCATAGGTGTCGCTAGGCTGACTTAAGGAGAAAAAGTTGAAACTCGTGTCTCCTGTAGCTTCATTCAATCTACCAAAAATACTACTTGCACCTCTAAATTCAGATTCATAACGATTGAAGTAGAACCTATTGCGCAGCTTCCAGTTGTCGCTAAAGCGATGTTCTAGCTTGTAACCTGCCCGTAAAAATTTACCTTCAAAGATATCTCCGAGGTCTCCGATTACTCGGTCCAGGGGAACATCAGCTACGTCCTCTCCAATGGCCAATAAACCAAAGTCTGAGGGACGTTCATCATCACGAAATTCAAAGTCTAGGGTAAGGTTGGTGCGATCGCTAATGTCCCAACTCAGCGTAGGTGCTAGGAAAACGCGTTCAACATCGGTATCAAAGTCACGAAAATAGCCCTCATCTCGGCGGAGCGCATTCAGGCGATAGCGAACACGACCCGCTTCATCTAACGGTCCCCCCGCATCCAGGCTACCTTCAATCAGCTCCCGGTTGCCAAAGCCCACATCAATGGCATAGGCCGTCTCGCTCAGGGGTTGCTCACCTACCAGGTTAATTACACCGCCGGGTTCAACACTTCCAAATAAAATCGCGGCCGGACCCTTGAGCACTTCGATTTGTTCAATATTAACTAGTTCAGGAAAACCGCTATTCCCGTTACCAGCATTAGTCAGGCGGAAGCCATCGCGTAGTATAGATGAACTATCAAACCCTCGAATATTAAACCGCTGACCGCGAGGATCGTTAGACCCTGCCACTACACCACTGACATTCCGCAGGGCATCATTTAAGCGAATTACCTGCTGATCTTCAAGGACCTCCTGGGGAATTACCTGAATTGACTGGGGAATATCCCGTAGGGGAGTGTCGGTACGCGTTCCAGTTGTGGCATTGGGTTCAACGTAACGACTGCCTTCTTCACCCGTCACCACAATTCGTAAGGATTCGCTCTCTTCTGATTCCTCCGACTCTTCTTCAGTCTCGTCTGCATCATCCACCGCTTGAGTTAGGGGCGTTGCTGTCTCAGGAGCGCCCTCATCCGTTTGTCCCAAGGCAGCTTCAGGGATCGCCAAATACCCCATAGCCAGTAACAGCAGTAGATTTAGACTAGACAATGACCGTTTCATAATTTCCCTCACATCACAGCCGACCAAACGTTGAACCCGTTGGTCTAAAAGCGAATTAGTGTCAACTAGGCTATGGGAGTCAGAAAATTATTTCTACGAGTTTTGCGCCCCAGACGCATTTTTTTTCGAGCGCTGCTTAACGGGTACCTCTAGCTGGCACGGTGCCATGTTTGCATCTGGAATGTCTTGGGGTTAATGCCAATGTATTTGCGAAACGCGGTGGCAAACCGGCTGCGGCTGGAGTAACCGACAGCGGTAGCAACCTGGTCAATGGAAAGTTCTGATGTCAGTAGTAACTGCTTTGCCTGCATCAGGCGATAGTCTCTCAAATAGCCATAGGGTGTAGTGTCGTATACCTGACGAAAGCCCTGATTAATTTTGAGGCGGTTGGTGCCGATCTGTCGAGCTAATGTTTCTACAGTGGGTGGATTGGTTAAATTCTCCCGTAGTATTGCAGCTGCCTGATAAATATGGTTTAGCTCGTCAAAGGGCAGTCTGGGAAGAGTCATGGCGTCTAAACGCAGATCCACCAGGGTCATGGCTTTTTGCTTGAGATAGAGCCGTCGCACTGAGCCAGAATAAGGGCAGCTTAAGATTTGTCCAATGGTCGATTGCATAGCCTTAGTAATAGGGCTGCGGGTAGCATAACCTAGGTTAAAGGCTTCCTTGGATAACTGCTGAGGCATGAGCTGCTCAAATATAGCAGCGTTATATGTTTTGCCAGCTTCAAAGATTCGCTTTACTAAAGCTGTTTGAGTGGGGCTATGACCACCACCACAGGAACGATACACAGCTTTAAGCAAACTGTTTGCTATCTGTTGATCTCTAGGAGTAAAGCGCTCAATAATGGCTTGAAAATAGTTACTGAGTGCTGGCGGTTGGAAGAAGATTTCTACCTTGAAATAGCGTCTGCGGGCACGCTTAACGACCATTGACGGCATACCAAGATAGATCACAAAAAAGCTATACCCTGGCTGGGGACCGGCAAGCTGATATTCAAACTCGATGCCATTACAGTCTCTTGGGATGTCCAGCACTAGATCTTGATACAGTTCATAGTCGAGAATCACTAGTGTGATATCTTCGTCCAAAAATATTTGCTGATAATATCCATTACCCAGGCGACTGGGGCAGACAAGGACGCGATCAGACGGATCGGCATGGAGCAGTCTTGGATCTTGCCAGCTGCCTGTGTCGTACCATTCATCCCAACGACCTAAGCTTAGTCGCTCTGCCATTGCACCCAGCCCTGCTTTAATGAGAAAGCATCCTGTTAGAAGTATGCCATTAGCCTGTGAGTCTGTCAGGTTCTTAGGCATCAAAAAACTCAGGATATATCCACTAGTAATTTTTGGGAGATAACAATATGTCTGATCCACAAAAAGCAATCTAGCAGCGGTGGTATGACAACCCTCTACTTAATCAAATGCTAGCGTCCAAAGAGGGACGCGTATTTTTTGTCAATTATTATCTTTGGGGCAGTCACACCTATGGTTCGATTACAGACCAGCTAATTCTTGAACAACTGCCCCAGATGCTGCTGCCGTTAGTCGACGGATACCAATGACAAACACCAATAGCTAATCCCGCGTCTGTCAAAGTTACCCCAAAGGTTAACTTTGACAGACTATTAAAGTCGTCTCAGCATAGGATGCTCGATCAACACAGCGTCATCGGGTAAAAAACGAGCGGGATAGTTAGATTTTTTACCTAATGCCTTTAAATTACCGATGGGTAACGGTTTTTTCAGCTTTTCTAAGTCTTTGAGTAGCCAAAAAATAGCCCAGGTGGGTTTGTCAGTGGCCGTTGCTGCTGGCCGATGGATGGCTTTGCCAGGGTAGCGGCCCCGACGGGAATGCACCTGTTTGATATAGGTGGCTCTCCAGATTACTTGGGGATTCAAACTGGGATTATCCACATGGGATGCATAAATGTAAACGTCGGCCATGCGCTCTTTTCGCAGGGCATCTGCTTGACCAAATACCTCAAATGCATTGCTACCCAGGGCAACCATAGGCTGTGTGTCCACTGACTCATCATCCAGCTGCTGGGTAATGGCATCAAGCCCGGAGAGCAAATGATGTTCGGGCACAGAGGCCAAAATAGCAAACGTTTTGGTATTAGTTTTTTCCACAGACCTTTTTCATTGAGACCGGCTGTCTAATGTAACAATTTCTGAGGTACTTAGGTTAGAGCGCCCCATGGAAAAATAAGACGGCTTTTTACTTTATTCAGAGGGCTCTCTAGAATATCTCTTTGGTTATTGATATTATTTCTTAATAAGCTGTATTAAATCGTATGGAATGTTAAATCTAACTGCTCGGGAGAAGTATGAAATCTGGGCAGAGGCTATCAGCGATTGTCCGCCGGTTCGGCCAGCTGATGATTCGGAAATCCATTTTATGCTGCCCACTAAGTTGGGTACGGGGCATCATCGGGCACTGAGGCTCGCTCCGGGCATAGAATTAAACGTGTTTGAGGCCACCTATCGTGATCTGTGCCTCAGGAATCCTGAGAATCAACATCTGGTGCAGTTTGAAGTCTTGCTGTCGGGTGCGATTGATAGCGGTGATTTTTTATATCAGGACCGTCAGCATGGCTACGTTGGCGGTAGCGGCATCCAGCCGGCGTTTATGTCATTTTATGCTCAGTCCCAAACGATTCGGGGGATAAATATCCATATTGAACCCCAGGTGTTTCGACAGCTGTTTATGGGCACCACTGATGGTGAATTGGGCTTAGAGGCTGAGCTATTGGAGGCATTAACCCAAACCCAGGGACCACAGCATATTTTTACTCCCTTGATCACCCAAGAGATGCAGCGGGTGGTGCGGCAAATTGTTAACTGTTCGCTGACGGGGGTGGCAAAACAGTTTTATTTGCAGGGTAAAGCGTTTGAGTTGATTGGTTTGCAGTTAGATAGTATTCAGCAGCTGCAACCTCCATCCTATGGGGCTGCTCTCAAACCGGAAACGGTCCATCAGATTCAGAGGGCGGCGGAGATTTTGCGATCGCACTTAGAAAACCCACCCACCCAAAAGGACCTGGCCCAGCAGATCGGCATTAGCGATCGCACCTTACAAAAGGGTTTCAAGGCCCTATTTGGCATGACGCCCTTTGTCTATTTGACCCAGCAACGCATGGTCAAGGCAGAACGTCTGCTGCGCCAGCCCGACCACACCGTAGCGGAGGTGGCAAACTGGGTAGGCTACACCAATCCAGCTCAGTTTGCCGCTGCCTTTAAGCGCCAATTTGGGATTACCCCAAGTGCTTGCAAGCAAGGGCATAAGATGGTGAGCTAGCTATCTGTCAACTATCCGCATAGAACGATCACGGCAGGCCCAGGATGAGCGTGTGCTGCCCTCTATCCACCTCCTCTTTCTCCACATTAAGCAATTAGCATTCGCTTTCAGGGTGCTAGTTCGGTTTTAGAGTGGATGCCGACTGCATACTTTTTTACACTCGTTTTACCTAATTAAGAATTGCTACCAATTGGGGCAATAAACGTGTGTGAGGCGACATGGTAAACGCAAACAATAAACTTGTCCAATACGGACCCCTACTAGGCCTGATCGGTGGGCTGGTGACCGTAGCAATGCCGGTAAAGGCCGCAGAGGTTAGCCCTGGGAGTAAGCAAGTTCCTTCGCTGGTCCAGGCGACTCCGGCTCAGATTGTTGAGGTTAGACTAGAGACCAATGCGATCGGTGACCTTGTCGTTTACTTAGATGGCGACGGTCTGCAGGCTCCGACGACACAGGTATCTGGTAATATCCTGACCGCAGAACTGGAGAATGCTGCACTAAGCGAAAATTTTCAGCAGGCTAACCCGGTTGATGGGATTGTCCAGGTGCAGGTCAATAATCTGCCAAACAATCGGGTTGCAGTCGTTATCACTGGTATTGATGGGCCTCCTGTCGCATCGTTTATGACCACGGCTACAGGCATATCATTAGAGGTTGCTGCGGGAAGCATTGGGGCTGGGAGCGACCTTGTCGAGGAGCCTTTACGCCTGGTCGTAAGTGCCACGCGCACCGCAGAAGATAGTCAGGATGTGCCCCGCTCCGTTACTACCATCACCCGTAATGATATTGCACAGCAAACCCAGCTCACCTCGGATCTGGGAGCGATTTTAGGACAGCTGGTGCCAGGGTTAGCTCCAACCACCGGCACCCCCAGTGAATTTGGCCAGTCGCTACGGGGCCGTAATCTATTTGTTCTCATTGACGGTGTGCCCCAGGCCGTTAGCCGCAATGGGTTTCGTAATCTCAGAACCATTGACCCCGCTGCCATTGAACGCATCGAAGTACTGCGGGGACCGACGGCTATCTATGGTGATGGTGCCACTGGTGGTGTTGTTAATATTATTACCCGTGCCCCAGCAGAGGAGGGTATTGAATGGGAAAGCCGCATTGGACTAACAGCAGCACCCACCAATGTGGAAAACAGTTTAGGGGGCAACGTTTTACAATATGTTGGCGGCCGTGACGACAATGTGGACTTTGCCTTTACCGCCAGCTATCGCAGTACCGGTGGTTTCTTTGACGGTGATGGCAACCGGATTCCAACCAATCCCAATGGTCAGGGTGGTTTATCTGCAGCTGACACCCTTAACGTTTTGGGTAAAATCGGCATTGATTTAGATGACGATCAGCGGTTGCAGGTGACCCTAAATCACTTTTATACCGAACAGAACACTGACTTTACCACTAGTTTAGCGACCCTAGGGATTCCAGGACGCCAGCGAGCTAGAGCTTTAGAAGGGCTATCCTTAGACACTCCCCAGCGCACAACAAACACCGTATTTAATCTCGATTATGAACACAACAACGTTCTAGACGGTGACTTTACCAGTCAGTTTTACTATCGCGATTATAATGCTCGCTTTTTTCCCTTTGATGCCCGTTCTTTTGCGGGTATCATCTTTCAATCTGAGGTTGATACCGAACAGCTGGGCGGACGCCTTCAGTTTGATACGCCGTTGTTTGATCAAGATAAATTTTTGCTCACCTGGGGGGCTGATTTTAGACGGGAAGATACCTCTCAACCCCTCAACATTTTTGACCCCGCCGTTTTCGAGACCAGTGATGGTCTAGTCTTTAACCAAATCGGTGAGCTAGTTTGGGTACCACCGTTTCAACAGCGTACCCTAGGTTTGTTTGCCCAGGCCAATTGGGATGTGAGCGATCGGTTGAAGCTGTTGGGGGGCTTGCGCCATGAGCGGGTGGGCGTAGATGCGGAAGACTTTACCACCTTAGCTGGCAACGCTATTGTTGGAGGTGAACTTACCTACGATGAGACTTTGTTTAACATCGGTGGAGTTTTGGATATTACCGATGATGTGAATGTATTTGCTAACTTTGCCCAAGGGTTTTCCCTGGCGGATGTGGGGCTGGTGCTGCGGAATGCACCTGCTGGATTTTCTGTCGAAACCCTGCGACCAGAAGCCCAAAAAGTCGACCATTATGAAGTGGGGATTCGGGGTGAGTGGCAGTCTCTTCAAGCGGCCCTAGTGGGGTTCTACAATGAGTCAGAATTGGGGACCACATTTACTGCACCGGGGGAGATTGTCCGGGCACCAGAGCGGGTTTATGGCGTTGAAGCCAGCGTAGACAGCCAGCTGAGTGACACCTGGTTTTTAGGGGGCACATTTACCTGGCAAGAGGGTGAAACCGATCCCGATCTCGATGATGATTTCTCGCCCCTCAGTGGATTTCGCATTGCGCCGATCAAGGTGACGGCCTATGTGGAAAATCAAACGACACCGAGCTGGCGTAACCGTCTGCAGGCGCTATTTTCTGCTGATCGCGATCGCTTTGATGATGAGTCAGTATTTGGTCAGCGTTCGGTAAATAGCTATATCACCCTTGACTATATCAGCAGCCTAGCGCTGGGGGACGGCACGTTGGAAATCGGTGTGCAAAATCTGTTGGATACGGACTATTTCCCAGTGGTGTCACAGCTGCAAACTAATGAATTGACCAATGCTGCCGCTCAGGGACGGTTTGTTACCATCGGGTACACCTACAAATGGTAGTTGCCACGGTCTAGGGATCAAGATGGGTATATAGATCGTCTAATAACAGATTGGCTGCCTTTATCCCACTGGAGGCAGTCCAAACACCATCATCCACAGCATAGACATTACCCTGGCGCACAGCGTTGAGCTGTTGCCAAAGGGGCTGCTGTAGCCAGGGCTGGGTAATGGTTGACACCGGTTGCTCAGCCTCAACACCGGCAAAGACAAAATAGAAAATGGCATCGCCATCCATCTGGGGGATCTGTTCTGAGGACACTTGTTGAGCAAATCCCGTTGTGTCTTGAATGGCTGGACGGGCTAACCCCACTTCGTCGATAATTTGTCCTGGAAAAGAGTCTTTATAGTAAATTCGGGCGGCACCTGGCATAAAGCGGACCAAAGAAACTTCAGTTCTCTGATTGCCTAATTTTTGTTTAAAGTCGGCAACTCTGTTGTCCCACTCGGTTAATAAGTTATCTGCGTCATCTGTAAGATCCAAGGCCTCTGCATAGAGTCTGACATTATCTTTCCAGGTAACGCCTATTGTTTCTGAGAAAACAGTGGGGGCGATCGCACTTAGCCGTTGATATACCCGTCTGTGGCGGACCTTACTGCCTAAAATTAAGTCGGGGTTGAGGGCAGCAATGCTTTCTAAATTGGGCTGTAGCTCGTCTCCCACCATCTCCACCGAGACCATATCTGCTGCAATGTAGTCATAATAAGGATCGCCAGACCAGGACTTAACCGCTCCCACGGGCGTTACCCCCAAGGCCAGGGCAATATCCGTGGCCTCATTGGTTAAAATCACCACTCGTTTGAGAGTCTTCTCAACATAGGTTTGCCCCATGGCATGCTCTATCTGTCTGAGAGTTCCGGCACTTATGTCGCTAGACAAAGAGGTCGATGTCTTTGGAGTACAGGCTGTAGCCATGTGTAGACCGACGAGGCATAGGCCCACACTCATCCAAGCTTTAAATCGCATTTAATTAACAGAAGATTTTTAATGACCCCAACCGCAGCGGAGCTATTTCTTGTTGTTAATCATATAACAAACCCTCCTTATTAGTAAAGTTTAGGCCTTGCTGCTTCTGGTTATTCTAGAGGTGAACAACGCTGATATTCAGATTTTTTCTTCCCACCCTAACTGGGCACGGCTTTCTGTAATCATGCTACCTAGGGTGCGCTTCAAGGCCAGAACACCCGTTACTGGTACCGAAAAGTCAAGACGTAACGGTTGGACTTGATCGGTATTGCTGACTTCTAGATTGATGCCTGCTGTGTCTAGGCTGACGACACGCACCTGTTGGACCCAATTTGTTCCCTCTTGGACTTTAACGCAGGCCAGCATATCTTCTCGGTGGTCTTGATTTATGTGATTTGCGATCGCAATCAGCCGCTTCTCAGTCAGGGGGGCACCATCGGGGTTTTTAGGGGAACTGGGCATATTCAATCTCCTCAATCTTTTGTTAATAAGCTTTTTTAAGTACTTTGGTGGTTAGCCATACGCTGACTAGGCACAATAAAATACCAATGACAAAAACGCCCGTGTAGCCCACCACACCAGCGATGAATCCACTCAAGGCTGGAATTCCCACATGGTGGCCGACCATGTAAGCCGACGATTGTAGGGTGTAGTCGCTACCGGCAGTGGTACGGCGACTTTTATCCATCATCACGGTGAATAAAGCAGCGCTAGTCAAACCCCGGGCAAAGATTTCACCGCTGCTGACAGCGTAAAGAACAACAATGTGGGTAATGCCGATGGTGGGTAATATCAGCAACGCAATGGCCCCTGCCTGAACCAACCCAAACAGCATAAGCGCCCGACGACGCCCCAGGGGTTGGATTAGCCCGCCTGCTAGAAACGACCCGACAATGGCTGCCCCCGAGCCGACGATGCCCTTCATCCAGCCGATGTCGGCCATGGACAGACCAACATCCACCAGCAGAGGTGAAAACATGGTGCTGGCCATACTGCCGCCAGTCACATACACCACGATAAACATCAGCCACAGCCAAGCTCCAGGGCGGCGTACAAAGCTGATTAAAGTATTCAGATATCTCTTTAGACTCACAGATGACAAAATAGATGCCGTAGAGGCTTGAGCAACGACTCTGTTTTGGTTGGCTGTGGGACGAGAGATTAATGTATTTTCCTGGTAATTTAACAAGGGCACGAGTGCGAGTAACACCCCCCCGGCCAAGATCCATAAACTGGTGGTCCAGCCCACTCGATTTAGGGTCAACAACATCACACCTCCCCCCAGGATGCCACCGATAGAGCGGCCTGCACTTTGGATGCCATTCCCCCAGCCCCGTTCGTGGGGAGCTAATAACCCTAGTGCTAGGGCATCGGTGGCAATATCTTGGGTAGCCGCCAGGGTGGCAATTACTAACACACTGCCAAACAGCAGGATGGGGTGCGCTGCCGCATTGATCGAGGCGCATAGAAGTAATGTGAGTACTAGCAATCCTTGGGTGATGAGAATCCAGGATTTGTAATGCCCCCATCGTTTGGAGCCATAGAGATCCACCAGGGGAGCCCAGAGAAATTTGAGCATCCAGGGTAGGGTCAATAGGCTGAGTAGGCCAATTATCTCTAGGGAAGCTCCTTCCTGGCGCATGAAAATGGGGAGGGCTCGGAAGAAAAATGCGGAGGGTAAAAACTGAGAGGTGTATAGGCTGCTCAGTAATATAAATTTGGCATAGGGCCTTATACGGGAAGAAGCTGCAGGGGATAATTTTTGTACCATGGATTTGTTCTAAAAGAGATAGGCTTGGGGTTAAGGTTGGTTGATAATTGGGGTCATAGTTTAAGTTACAGTTTGGGCGATTGGTGGTGAGTTTAGAGGTGTTGCTTGGGGTCCCTTCGAGTTCCCCAAACCCCCTGAGCAGGGCCGGAATGCCGCCCTACAACCCAACGTACTGGGTTATTCTCAATGGCATTAAGTTGGGGGGTACGGCGGGGTCGATTATATGGGTTTTGGATTGGTTTCTGCGGAAATTAATGGGTCCCAAGTAAACAATCTTATACGGGTAGGCCTCATGCCTGTGCTGGGAGGATGAGAGAAATTAAAATCGATAGCTGAAAGAGCCTACTATCGAGAATGGCTCACCTGGTTCAATTCCTCGGGTGCGGGTGCGGGGGGCACCTGTGATGTAGTCTAAGTTAAACAGGTTTTTGAAGTTGAGGGCAAATTGCCAGTTATCACGCTCATAGGAGATGGCTGCATTGGTGAGAAAATAGCTATCTAGCTCAAAGCTGTTATCCAAATCGCCTTGACGCTCACCTACCCAGTTAAAGCCCAGGCCAAAGCCAAGACCTTCTAAATCACCCGACTGAATTTTGTAGGTGCTCCACACACTGGCACTGTGCTCGGGCACCCCCGGTAGGCGATTCCCTGGGTCAACTCGATTATCTTCTGTGACCTCTGCATCGATGTAGGCATAGGAGCCAATAATATTCCAACCGGGTAAAATCTCTCCGATGATGTCTAGCTCAATTCCCTGGCTCTGTTGCTCGCCCGTCGCCACAGAAAAGCGCGGATTAGTCGGGTCAGCTGTGGCTACGTTTTGTTTAGTCAGGTTAAAGTAGGCTAGCGTTGCGAGCAGACGCCGCTCCAACAGTTCTGCTTTAAGACCGACTTCAAACCCTTCTCCTTCCTCGGGTTCTAGAGGATCGCCTGAAATGGTAATAGCCGAATTGGGCAGAAAAGACTGGGAATAGTTTGCATAGAGCGAGAGATTATCCAGGGGTTGATAAACCAGACCAATCAGCGGGGTAAAGGCATCTTCATTCTGTTCAGATTCGGTCTCATCGATCAGATCGGTGCTTGTTTGTTCAGTCGTCTCGTAGCTGATCCCTGCCACTAAACTTAGCTCATCCGTAATCTGCATCTGGTCCTGTACATAAATGCGGAGACTGTCTGTGTCGATGGTATCCCCTGACAATATCTCATCACTGCGCTCGGGTCTGGCCACTGCACCATAGATTGGGTCAAAAATATTGATCGGTATCCGCAATGAAAAGTCGGTAAATGATTCTGACTTTAGTTCATATCGGGCTAAATCTAGACCTAACAACACCCGATGATCGATGGGACCAGTGGAAAATTCACCCACTGTATTGGTTTGTAGGGCATAGGTTGTGTTGACAACTTCCTGCTCACCAAAGACACGGTTGAGGTTGCCGGTGGTTTCATCCAGCCCACCAATAAATGGAAAACTGAGGGCAGCGCTAATGTCGTCAGCATCGCGGATGTAGCGAAAGGCATTGCGCAATTTCCAGTTATCACTAAACCGATGTTCCAGGGTGTATCCGGCGCTGAAATAGTCGCTAGAAATCTCATCATCGAGTTCGCCGAGGACGCGATCCTGGGGGATATCGGCCAACCCGTCGCCAAAGGCTACTAGCCCTGTGTCTAAGGGCCGCTCTTCATCGAGGTATTCTAACTGGAGGTTGAGGTCGGTGCGATCGCTAATTTTCCAGGTAAGGGCAGGCGATACAAAAAAACGTTCAGTATCCTGGTCAAAATCTCGGAACCCATCCTCACTTGTATAGACTGCGTTTAGACGATACAAGACATCGCCATTTTCGCTTAGCGGTCCCGATACATCTACACGCGGTTTCAGTAGGCCATTGTTGCCAATCTGAAATTCTACTTCTGCGAAGGGCGTAGCCAGTGGTTTTTTAGTGACCACATTCACAGCGCCACCGGGATCAATCTGACCAAACTGCGCTGCCGCCGGTCCTCTTAAGACTTCAATGCGTTCAATATTGGCAATTTCTGGAAAATTCTGTCCGGCGGCATCCCCATTGCCATTGGGGCTGAAGAGACGAAACCCATCTCGAAAGACGGGCACCCCTTCAAAGCCACGCAGATTTACCTGAAAGCCCCGACCCTCAGTGGAACCAACAGATGCACCGCCAATGTTGCGTAGTGCTTCATCTAAATCCAGCACCTGCTGATCTTTAAGCACCTGTTGTGGAATCACCTGAATAGACTGAGGATTTTCAAGAATAGATGGAATAATGCCCGTGCTTGTCTCGGGCACATAGTAATTATCGATGTTGTTATCCCCTGTCACTACAATGCGCAGAGAATCTGGCTCTGATTGGCTATCCTGAGCTAGCTGGGGATTTGCTAAGCCTGTTTCGTTATCTAAGATTTCTATTGTGTCAGCCTCTGCTCTGGCAGCACAGCACAGAAGGCTGACCATTAATGGTGACAATATCCACACCCTGGTACGTCTAATCATGTTGATGTCCTCACATTGCGATTGCTGCTGGGCAATAATTTTGTATGGAGGACATAGTAACTAGCCAGATTTGTGGTTTCCTTTGTCAGCCGGACTTTTTTTCTTTGTTAGCCGGACCTTTTTCAGAGAGTTTTAGTGGTGTGTCAGGCTAACATTTCAGGTTGAGCAAAGACACGGAGAGCCTGAAGCAGGCATCGATCTCCGTGTCACACTATCTAGCTCAGCAGGGGCGTTTCAGCAGAAGCCTACGATTTACTGAAACTATTTTAATTCAGAAGTTTCAGGGATAGATTCCTTGATCCTTTGCTTGTATGAGAATGTATTCAGCACTGATCAAGGCAACTTCGTTACTTCTAAGCCACGGGCAGCAGCAGGTCGCTGCCGACAGCGTTCATACCAGGCCACCACGTTAGGAAAGTTCTGCTGGAGCTGCAGCACCTCAACTGCGTTATATCCCCAGTCCAACGCACCCACCCAAGGAAAAGTCGCCATATCCGCAATGGTATAGCCTTCTTTGAGAAGATAGTCTTGCCCCTGCAGCCGCGTTTCTAAAACGCCTAATAATCGTTTAACTTCAGTTTGGTAGCGCTCAATGCCATAGGGAATTTTTTCCTTAGCGTACCTATAAAAGTGGCCAAACTGGCCAAACATTGGTCCCACGCCACCCACTTGAAAAAACAACCACTGCAAACACTCACTACGAGCTGCCGGGTCAGTGGGCAAATATTGTCCTGACTTTTCTGCCAGATAAATCAAGATTGCACCTGATTCAAACACCGATAGTGGTGTTTCTCCAGGCCCTTGAGGGTCAACAATGGCGGGAATCTTTGAATTAGGATTAATCGCTACAAATTCATCGGTAAACTGATCGCCTGCCATAATATCGACCCGGTGGGCCTCATAGGGCAGGGCCATTTCTTCGAGAGCGATCGCAACTTTTTGGCCATTGGGGGTTCCCAGTGAATATCGACTAAGTAAGGAAACGGAAACCCATGCTGTTGGGCAATTTTTTTCATATTGGTAGGGCTGTCGACAGGCACATAGCGGTAGTCGTTCGACATCACCGCCACCACGTTCACTCCATCGGCTTGGAGTAATTTGGCATCGGCAACAAATCGGTCAATTACGGCCTGCACGTAGGGACAGTGATTATAAATAAAGGCAACCAGTAAGCCTTTTTCTCCCATTAGACTTTCGAGAGAATAGGTTTTTCCATCTGGGTCTGAGAGGGTAAAGGTTGGAGCCTGCTGACCTACTTCACAAGCGGGGGTGTTGAGTAACATGGGTAATATTCTGTTTAAGAAGTGTTGTTGAGTGTTGTTTCTAAAAATGCGTTAAACCGAATAGACGTCAGAGATCTGCGACTAAATGATGTACCCAATCAATCCGGTTTCGACTTCGCTTAACCTACCAGCTTTGAGAGTTGAGCGAAGTCGAAACTCGCTCTACGGGTATTTCATTTTCGAGTCAATCCCTTAAGGCAACATTTCAGCAAACTGTTTTTCGATGGCCTTGAGTCCTGCTGTCACTCCTGAGAGAACTTGTGCAGCTGTGTCATCGGGATAAATATCTTCGATGCCGTTTTCTAGTCCGTGCAATAGAGCATCGGCAACCTGACTAGTGGGGGCTTTGTCCAGAGGCAGCTCTTCAGCCATTCTGGTGTCGATGGGACCGGAGTAGAGACCGACAACCAGAGTGCCTTGGGCCGCTAGCTGAGCCCGAGTACCTTGAGTCAGTGAATGCAGGGCGGCTTTTGCAGCGCTGTAGGTGGAGACAGACGGCACATTCACATAGGATGCGAGGGAGCAGAGATTGACCAGTGCACCGCCGCCATTGCGTTTCAAAATGGGTGAAAAGGCGCGGGTCATGGCCAATGTGCCGAAGTAAGTCACATTCATTTCCCACTGGGCAGTTTCAACGCTGCTATCGATGAACAGGTCACCGCCCCCCAGCACGCCTGCATTGTTGATTAGCAAATTGACATCATGAGCCTGTTGCGAAATGGCAGCTATCTACTCAGCATTGGTCACATCTAGAGTCAGGGGCACAATCCGAGCTGGATCTAGAGCAACAATGTCAGCCAGGGAGTCAATATTACGCGCTGTTGCGTAAATCTTTTGTGCCCCAGCCGCGTGTAGAGCCTCTACAAATGCTCGGCCAATGCCTCTGTTGGCACCAGTAACTAGAGCGATCGCACGTTTAATTTGAATAGGCTGAATTGCCATGGATTGATTCTCCGAATAAATAGGTTGTTTTGAAATAGTGTTTGGACCACTTGGTACAAACTATCACAAAAAATAGTTTGTACCACCCATTCCAGAAAAAAGTTTTTATCGAGCAGCTTTGGAGCCTAGGTAATGAGTCGCTGTGCCTGGGCTGCAATCGATCTCAAAGCACTTTCTTCAAAGACTCCGCGACCCAAGACTCTAATCCCGGTAATCAGGGCAACTAAAGCTCTCGCCGTTTCCTGGGGATCAATGGATTCAGGCAACTCAGATCGAGCCTGACCCAGCTCAATTTGGCGCTTTAAAAAAGCTTCAACGGCCTGTAGACCAGTTTTTACAATGGTTTTAATCTCTTTGTCATGGGTCGGTAACTCTAGAGACGTATTTACCAGTAAGCACCCTTTCTGGTCAGGATCGTTCAGGGCTTCTTGGATCACGCCTTCAAATAAGGTTTGGATGACTTGACGGGGATCTTCGATTTCTTCAAGCTGGCTTAAGGTGGCTCTGCTGTTCTCACGGTCGTATTTACGCAGTGCTTTAACGAATAGATCACGCTTACCACCAAAAGCGTTGTAAAGGCTGCTGCGCTTAATTCCTGTCGCTTCAAGCAGGTCTGCAATTGAGGTGTCTACATACCCTTTAGTCCAAAACACTTGCATGGCTTTGTCAACGACATCTTGGATTTCAAATGTTTTTTCCCACGGCATGAGCTGACACGATTATAGAATGCTCGGATCTTAGCACCTTGAACTAATCGGTACAAATGCTGCCGAAGCCGGGCTTTGTTTTTATCACGGCCAACTAAAAATCAGGTGAAATCTTTGAAGCGTATTGCATTGATGATCTATAGCTTGAAGAGCTTACAGGTTAATGCCCTCGCTGGTCCTATCTCTATGTCTCCGCGTCAGTCCTACCCGAGAACTCTAAGTTTGACAAACGGCTAATGCCGCCCTAGTTGATAGGCTTTAGGACTAATGGCAAACATACGTCGAAAGGCCACACTAAAGGCTTCAGGGTTGCTATAGCCAACTGCCTGGGCAACACCAGCAATGGTGCTATTGGGACGCAACAAAAGTTGTTGTGCCTGCTGCATACGATAAGTGCGTAAATACCCAAAGGCAGTGGTGCCAAATACCTGGCGGAAACCCTGCTTCAGCTTACGATCGTTGAGGCCTACCTGCCGAGATAATTCTAATAATGTAGGTGGATTGGCTAGCTGGGCTAGCAAAATATCTCTGGCATAAACAATTCGGTCTCTCTCATCTAACTGTAAAGCAGAGTGAGCATTCGACAAGCTGGTGTTAGACAATAATTGTTCAAAATATAAGCTAATCAGTTCAAGCGCTTTGCTCTCTACATATAGTTGTTTAGTAAATCCCTGATATGGACAGTTTAGCAATTGTTGTATGGTTGCCTGCATGACCGGTGTCATGGTGGAGCTTTGATGATAGGCCGCGTCAATCCCTGAGATCGCATTGCGTAGCTGAGTGGGTAGCTGCTCAAACTCTTCCCCAGTGGTCAGATTAATCACATCGGGCTGAACATGGATATGGACTAACAAAACGGGCTGGTTGGCCTCATACCGGATGTTACCTTTGGTGTCGTTGATAACGCCTAGATTTGCTTGCTTAGCTTTAAACTGAACCATTGAATTAGCATCAGACCCCTCGATCTGCATCTGTCCAGCCATGCAAAAGCTCATACCAATGGAGGTGTTAGCCACTGGATGGTTGCGTTCAATTACGATCTGATCTCGAAAGTTTAAGTCATTGATAATCAGATCTAACCCTGGACGCAGATGCCACCGTTGAATCGACCCTCTGCCAAATTTGTCTGGCAGAGTAAAAACGTCAGGTCGTTGTCCCAAACAGCCAGCATTCAAGGGTTGGTCTAATTCCTCAAATAAGTCTCGAACGTTGGGGATGACCTGACGCAGCATGAGCATAGACATAAGCACTTAGCTTTAGACTATTGCAATCTATTCTCAAAAAAGAATTTGATCCAAAAGTCTAAAGCATTGGTGCAACTTTTTCGTGCCTATGCTTTAGACTAATTGCCCTTAGGCTGATTGAGAGGACGTAGTTGAGGTAGTTGACTTCTGCTGATGATTCCTATTAGCAATATTCCCATAGCCGTGAGCACGTAAAGCAACGCCATCCCTACACCATGCTCAGTTCTGATAATAAACTTCACGGCAGGCATTCGGACAGCTGGTGCTAAGACATAGTCGGCTAGGGGACCGGCTAACAGGCTAGCCAGTGCTCCGACGCTTAGACCAATCAGATGATCCGCAGCAAAGGCACGCCCCTGAATATGGGCAGGCACGGTGGCATACCAGCAGGCAGTGTAGGTGCTAAAAATCATTGGTTCGCTAATGGAAGCGCCCAGACGAGCACCGGTCCAAACAGCTGGCCCTTGGCCAAGACCAAAGATCAAGTTGCCAAAACCAACGCTGAGTATACCGACCAGCAAGCTTCGTTTGGGATTACGGAACCCACCCGTGGCTGTCAAAATAGCACCCCCAATGAGACCACCCACACCTGTGGCGGCAACTACTATACCTAACAACTGAGTATCGCTACCGGTCCGGGCCAAAATCATAGGTTGATAGATAGTTTCTCCAATTTGATTTAGAAAAGCAAAGCAAGAAAGAACAATCGTCAGTGCCCGCAGCTGTGGGTGTTTAAAAATGTAGCGGAAGCCAAAGGTGATAGTTTTCCAAAGAGACGATGTAGCATCTGTTTTATTGTTTATATTGTCTGCGTGATTGTTGTTGGGGATAGGTATTGCTAGAAGGGTGAGCGCTGCGATCGCAAATGTTCCCATATCAATGGCCGTAATGCCAAATAGCCCAATTATTGGATACAGTACGCCAGCGAGAGCAGGAGCAAAGATCCCTGTACTGTATCCTGCCATGGCACCTAGCCCCGTGGCCCGCACATGGTGTTCCGGGGGAACCAGCAGCGGGATAATGGTGGTGTAAGTAAGAGACTGGATATGGCCAAACGAGCCGATAACAGCGGCAATCACGTATAAATGCCATACTTGTAGCGTTTGGGTAATGGCGAGTATGCCAACGGCAATGGTGCAGCAGGCGGAGGCGGTGTCGCTGATAATGAGTAGGAGTTTGCGGGAGATGCGGTCAATTAGGAGTCCAGAGAAAAGTGCGATCGCAATCTGCGGTAGCTGATAAAAAAACAAAATTAGCGCTACTGCAGTAGCCGACTCGGTTTGCTGCCATATCCAAAGCGTCAGAGCAAAATAGGTCATGTGGCTGCCAACAGAAGAGGCAATCTGCCCCAGCCAGAGAATGATAAAGGTACGCACCAGATAAATTTAAAGCATGAGCAATGCTATCGTAATCGCCCAGTGATTTTGTTTTCTTCGTCAGACGGAGTTTTTTCTTTGCAAGAAGGACTATTTTGGGGAATGGGGAATGGGGAATGGGAGAGTTTGAGTAATCACCGATCTCCCCTTATCCCTTTCCAGGTTTATTGGCATCCAGGAACTGTAGGCTCACATAAGCATAACTGTCCCCTAAAAAAAGCTAAAGGGGATAACAGATCACGACCAATGTCAAAATTTGTATGAAATAGAGGCTCGTACCGTGGTTGGATCACCTAGACCAAAATTGGCTGCCCCACCAGAACTGACAAACTCTTCGTAATCAATATCGAACAAATTATCAACATTGATCTGAAATCGCCAGTTATCTCGACGGTAAAACACCGCTGCATTGGTGACAAAATAGCTATCAGCGTCAACGGTATCAAATAAATCCTGACGTTCGTCCACAAAATTAAACCCAAGGCCAAAGCCTAGACCCTGTAAATCTCCCGACTGAATTTCATAGGTGGTCCATAGGCTGGCACTGTGTTCGGGCGTGTTATTCAGACGGTTGCCCACCGGGATTGTATTATCTTCGGTGATTTCCGCATCAATATAGGCATAAGACGCAATAATATTCCATCCCGGCATGATCTCCCCATTCAAGGTAAGATCAACACCGCGACTGCGTTGTTCTCCCGTCGCAATGGATGCAAAGGGAACAGCTGGATCGCCAGTTACCACATTTTGTTTGGTAATGTCGAAATAGGCCAGGGTGGCAGATAGACGATTTTCGATGATTTCACCCTTAATCCCTAGTTCAAACCCTTCCCCTTCTTCCGGGTCAAAGGGGTTACCATTAGCATCGGTGCCACCATTGGGCACAAAAGAACGCGCATAGTTAGCATACAAAGAAATCGGTTCAATCGGTTGGTAAACAATGCCAATGCGGGGCGTTAGCGCATCATCAACTTGGCTAGTCTCTGTCCCGGGACCCAAGGGACCGGGTGGGGTTACGGTATCTACATCAACGGTGTCGTAGCGTAATCCTGCTACGAGAATTAAGTTATCCAAAAGGTCAATCTGATCTTGTAGATAAATGCCCAGTTGCTCTGTTGTCGTATCGCTGCCAAAGGTAGTTGCCGGATTTAATGGTGGAATGGCACCTAAGTAATCTGGGTTGAAAATATTGATGACGTCGGGAGTAAAGAAATCGAAAAAGCCAAAGTTACTATCCTCTGTACGAGATAAATCAACCCCAAATAGCAGCGTGTGTTGTACAGATCCGGTCTCAAACTTACCTTGAAGATTGGTATAGAGCGAGTAATTAGTAGCATCTTCATCCCCCTGTAAAAAGAAGCGACTAAGATCTCCAGTGACCGGGTTCAGAAAAAGAGGGACGGCTGTTCGAGGTTGATTGTTAGATGTATCGGTATAGACAAATCGATTGCGCAATTTCCAACTGTCGCTAAACCGATGCTCCAGGGTATATCCCACGTTTAAATACGCTTGCTCCTGCGAATCGTCAGGATTATTAGACACCTGGTCTCGGGGAATAGGAGCAGGGTCACGCCCCAAGGCAGGAAAGTCTCGACCGTCGGGTTCATTATCTGCAACATATTGCAAATTCAGGGTCAGATCGGTGCTGTCGCTAATCTGCCAGGCTAGAGTCGGAGCAATAAAAAAGCGCTCGCGATCATTGTCATAGTCCTGAATGCTTTCTTCGCGGCGATATAGGGCATTAAGCCGATAGAGTAAGCGACCATCCTCAGTCAGGGGGCCTGACAGATCAATGCTAGGACTGATAAAGCCCCTGGTGCCCCCCTGGAGCTGAAACTTATAGTACGGTTCCGGTAGCGGTTTCTTCGTGACCAGATTAATCACCCCGCCTGGGTCCACCTGACCGTAGAGAATCGACGCCGGACCTCGTAGGACTTCCACTTGCTCCAAGCCCGCCGTTTCTGGGTTGGTAAAATCTCCCCTGGGGCCAGGAAAGGCAAAGCCATCCCGCAAAACCTGAGCCTCAAACCCTCGAACATTAAACAGCACACCGCTACCAAAGCTATCTCCCTGAAATGTGGCTCCAGCTGCATTTTCGATCACCTCTTCGATGCTAATGGCCTGCTGGTTTTCAATCACCTGACGGGGAATCACCTGAATCGCATTGGGAATATCCCGCAGGGGGGTATCGGTGCGGGTGGCAGTGCTGGCAGCGGGGATAAAGTAATCGTTTTCTTCTGCGCCGGTGACCACAATCCGTAGGGCGTCATCCTCTGGCACTTGGACCGTGGGCATGCCGGAGGTAACACTAACGAGCAGGCCCATGGCGGCGGTGCTAATTTCTAGATTAGGGACGGTATCGGTACCTGTAATAACAATCTGTACCTGGTTATTCGGTAAGTTGGTCACATTGACCAAGGCGATATCTGCAGCGGGTTCGTTAGCCAAAAAATCATCGCCATTAGCCAAGCGCAATACGGCATTGGGAATCGTTGTAATCACAGCATTGTCTATGACCGAGGTTTCAGGTGTAGACAGCTCATCCTGAGTTTCCAGACTGATGGTTAAGCCTGTCGCTGTTTCCTCAATTTGGATATTGGTAATTTCAATGGCTTTAGCCTGGGCAATTTGGGTTAACTCTGCCGTTGGTTGGGGTGCTGCTGCAATGACAGGCTGCCTAGACAGGAGGATGGTTCCAGCCAGTACCGTTAAGGATAAACCACACATTCGTTGCATTGTTCTTACTCACTCACGTACCCACCCGGCTGCTCTAAATTAGTTAGCTGGGTGACAGCATCATAGGTGGCAAGAGAGCGTATTATTTGCGCACAACGGAGGTTTTTTTGCGAGCAGCGGAGTTTTTGAGATCCAAAATCTACTGTAAAAATTAACCTCGCTGGTCCAACTGATAAGCTTTAGGACTGACGCCAAACTTACGACGAAAGGCATTACAAAATGCGGCGGGACTTCTGTAGCCAACGGTTGTCGCCACCTTGGCAATAGTCAGGTTGGGTTTTTGCAATAAGAGTTGAGCCTGCTGCAGACGATAGTCGCGGAGATAGCCAAAAGCGGTAGTGCCAAACAAATGGCGAAATCCCTGTTTTAATTTATTGTCGTTCAGACCAACCTGCCGTGCCAGCTGCAGTAAGGTGGGTGGTTGTTTTACCTGCTGGATTAAAATCTCTTTGGCCTGATGCAGCTGTTCAATATCGTAGGCGCTAAGGGCAATCGAGGCCTTTGACGATGGCATCTCTGACCAAATGGCAAACTGAGCGGTGAACAGCTCCAGGGCTTTGCCCTCTAAAAAAGCTTGCTGCATTAATCCGGTGTAGGGACAGTGCAAAATTTGTTGGAGCAGCTGCTTGATATAGGGCGTCATTTGCCCCAGGGGCTGATGAAAGCGCTGGGTTTTATCACCCTCCAATAGCTTACGCAGTGTCGCTGACAATGCCGTGGCGCCCGCATTAAATGTGCTGAAGTAGGTTGGATCAACCCAGATAAAGACAAGGTGGATCAATTCATCGGCGGGCCATTCTTCAATTTCGGTCTGGTTTGGCAAGTGATAAAGATAGTGGTGCCCCCTAATTTCTTCATAGTCAGTCTCAATATCGTTAGCATCCAGCGTTCGTATGCGGGATGATCCCGACAAGTAAAATTTTGCCGTTAATTCGAATCTTGCTTCATGCCAACGAATGAGTTTGAGCGGTTGCTTTAATCTGCAGCGGTTGATGCTAATGGTAAGACCATTGCGCAGGAAAAAATGGCGATCGCCACCTTCCCCAAATGACGAAGGCACCTTGCTCTGACTACCTAACTCTAATGGCTGGTAAACTGGCTCGCCCTGGTATTCAGCCTGGGTTACCAGCTCTATAAAATTCGCTTCAGTCAGCTCAAGCGCCATGATTGCTTTTGGCTCAGGTAAATGATACTAATTCTCATTAAACCAGATGGCCAGGAGCCTTTGTTAGCCCTAAGCGATTAGAATTCGTATTCCACAGATGCCCGTACCGTCAGCGGATCGCCCCAGTCATTATCAAACGTTCTCGCGCCGCCTGTGGACTCGACATAATCAATATCAAACAGATTGTCGATATTCAGGCGCACTTGCCTGTTATTCCGGCGATAGAAAACGGCTGCATCGGTGCGAAAATAGCTATCGACTTCAAAGCTATTGGCTAAATCACCCTGTCGTTCTCCCACAAAGTTAAATCCTAAACCAAAGCCCAGCCCCTGTAAGTCTCCCGACTGAAGTTCATAGGTTGTCCACAAACTGGCGCTGTGTTCAGGCACCCCACCTAATCGATTACCCACTGGGATGTGGTTATCTTCGGTTACCTCTGCATCAATATAGGCATAGGATGCAACCATGTTCCATCCTGATAATATCTCCCCCGTCAGGTTAAAATCCACCCCTCGACTCCGTTGTTCTCCGGTGGCAATTAATGCAAAAAAAGGAACGTTTGGATCAGCTGTTGCTACATTTTGTTTAGTGATATCAAAATAGGCCAGATTGGCAATGAGGCGATCCTCAATAATTTCACCTCTGATTCCAACTTCAAACCCCACTCCTTCTTCAGGATCTAGGAAATCACCATTGGCATCAGTTTCAGTAAGATTCGGCAAGAACGTGCGAGAGTAGTTAGCATAGAGAGAAATGGGTTCAATCGGTTGGTAAACGATGCCAATACGAGGCGTTAGGGCAGACTTATCTCTACTGAGTTCTGTCCCAGGCAAATTTTGTATCGTCTCTTGAGAAAATGTGTCATAATGCAGCCCCGCCACCAGAATTAAGTTATCTAAAAGATCAATCTGGTCTTGCAGATAGATTCCAAGTTGGTCCACTGTTATATCCCGGTCACTCAAAATTGGCAGACTTTCTGGAAAAGTAACATCTACCGTGTCGTCAAAAATATTAATGGGAGAGAAAGATGAGAGATCGGAGAAATCAGCCCTTGACAACGTATTGCTCTCTGATCGGGCTAGATCCACACCAAATAATAACGTGTGTTCTATAGACCCCGTATTGAACTCACCTTGAACATTGGTGTAAAGAGAATAGGTATCCTTATCGCCACCCCGCTGTAAAAAGACACGAAATATATCCCCATTAGGATCTGGAGGAGATGGAAATGGCAATATACTGTATTGAAAGGAAGTGGAGGTATAGTTAAACCGATTACGGAGTTTCCAATTGTCGCTAAATCGATGCTCTAGGGTATATCCCGTACGCAAAAAGTCTTGTTCAATCGTCGCGTCAGGGTCGTTAAATACCCGCGATGGAGAGACATTGGCAATGCTGTCACCAAATGGAAGAGTTCCCGTATCAAAGAATTCATTATCTTCAACGTACTCCAGGCTCACGTTAAGATCGGTGCGATCTCCAATCAGCCAAGTGAGGGTGGGGGCAATGGCAAAGCGCTCAGCATCATTATCAAAATCCCGAAAGCTTTCTTCTCGACAATACAGTGCATTGAGACGATAGAGTAAGCGCCCGTCGTCGGTGAGAGGGCCTGACAGATCAACGCTAGGATTAATAAACCCTCGGTTTCCACCTTGGAGTTGGAGATTATAATAGGGCTCTGACAAAGGTTGCTTGGTGACTAGATTAATCACACCTCCCGGTTCTGCCTGACCATACAAAACAGATGCCGGACCGCGCAGGACTTCAACCCGCTCCAGATTCGCCACCTCTGGTCGTGCTGCATCTGGGCCAAATCCAGGTAAAAGAAAGCCATCCCGCAGAACAGGAGCACCAGAAAACCCCCGAATGGCGAAGTTAATGCCGCGACCCGATTCATTACCCAGGTTCGAGATACCCGCTGCATTGTCGAGCACCTCTTCAATACTTGTTGCCTGTGCCTGAGGGTGTACTCATTGAGGCCCACCTGGCGAGATAGTTCCATCATCGATAGGGGATTGCTGAGCTGAGCTACTAAAATATCGCGGGCATAGTGAACTCGTTCTAAATCAGCGGCTTTGACCGGTGATGGGCTGTTTTTCGTTGCGTCAGCATCAAGGGCTGCAAGCTGCAGCGCCAATAATTCCTGAGCTTTGGATCCAGGTAAAGATGCCCGGCCGGACCCCGATAGGGAACCTGCAGAATCTGCTTTAACACTTGGATCATGGCCAGGGTCATTTTTCCCATGGGTTGATGAAACCGCCTGGCATCTTGCATCAATCGGCGTAGCGGTGAGGGTAATTCCCCATAAATGGAACTGAGCATTCGAAAATAGTCCACATCAGCGGAAATCATAACCACCTGTACGGGGAGACTAGCTCGCCATTCTTCTACTTCAGTCAACTCTGGTAAATAGGAAAGGTAGTGGTGACCGGACGTTTCTATATAGTCAGTTTCAATCCCCGGTACATTGGTGGTTTTTATTCTAGACGCCCCTGACAGATAAAATTTTGCAGTGATTGGAAAGAGTTCGTCGTGGTACCTTGTGACTGTTAAAGGCTGGTATAGCTGGCCTTCAACGATATAAATGTTCAAGCTCCCTTTCAAGAAAATATAGTGATGGTAGCCTTTGCCAACCTGTTTTAACCAAGGCTTGCGCCTACCAAAGTCCGATTTTTCATAGATATTTTTGCCTTGCTGGTGGGCTTCATCCATCAAGGCAAAAATATTGGTTTCCGTTAGCTGAAGCACAACGCTATCAAGGGCTTCCCATCAAGGAGATTGATTCTCAATAGCTTAAACCATGATCAACCCTGCCTATGTCTAGAACCGGAGATTTGACCTACAGAAAACGCAAGATTGCACATAATTAAAGGATCTGTTATGGAAACGATTGAGTAATGGATGCGTCAATTGCTTACACCTCAGCTGGAAGCTGGCTGAGCTTATCCGGATTGCGAACGGCATACAGACGATGGATATACCCGGCGTGCACATCAAGGGTGAGTGCTGTGGCCAGTTGGCCATTTTCATAGATGAGGATGCCGGACGAGCCATTAAATCGCAGCCCTACTGTTTGAATTGCGATCGCATTTCGTCGGTAGCGACCAAACACAGAGACAAAAAAATTAGCGACTTTTTCAGCCCCGCAAAGGATACTAGGCAGTGCTTCCACCTGACCACCGCCATCAGAATATAGCTTTACTTGGTTGGCGAGTAACGCAATCAGTCGATCTAGCTCACCTTGTCTAGCCGCGCTGATAAAGGCATCAAGCAGTGTTTGGTGCTCTTCCGGAGTGGTTTGAAAGCGGGGGCGATGCTCGCGAATACGTTTGCGTGCCCGCGTAGCCAACTGACGACAGTTAGCATTGCTTTTCCCTAGGGTGTTGGCAATCTCATCAAAATTCAGATTGAACACATCATGCAACAGAAAGGCCGCTCGCTCCGAAGGAGAGAGTCGTTCTAACGCTAGCATTAGGGCCACCGAAACCGTGTCATCCAATTCTAATTGTACCCTCGGATCTTGGTTAAGCTTATCGGGCAAGGGTTCTGGCAACCATTCACCAACATATAGTTCTCTGCGTACGCGGGCAGATTTCAGTTGATTCAGAGCAATCCGGCTGCATACCGTAATGAGCCATGCCCGCGGAGAATGTACAGTGCTGACATCCATCTCACACCATTTTAGGTAGGTTTCTTGCACAATATCCAAGGCACCGGACAGTTCCCCTAGCATGCGATAGGCGATGCCCTCCAGGGTGGACCGATGTTGTTCAAAAATCAGGGTGTTTTCGTCTGACATCTTCTATTCACTCGTTCGGATTGGACATGAGCATTGCAAAGCGCCAGCCCTGCGGCGTCAGGCGAAAAACATGGGTATATTTCTGACAAGTAGAGAACACACCACCCTTGTCATGGTGTTTCTGCATTGTGACTTCTTGACGGCCAACTTCGACCGCTAAATTACCGCTACGCTCGATGTGCAAGGGAAATTTCTGAAAACTAGCAAACTTAGCACGACTAAAGAGTTTTTGCTCTGCTTCTAGTAAAGCATTACGTCCAGTAATCACATCCTGTGACGGAATTAGTAGTTGGATATTATCTGTACACAGTTCCGCATAGGCTTGGGCATCACCCTTAATGATCGCGTCCGCCTGACCAGCCCGCAGAAAGTTGATTTGTTGCTTATCATACTCACTAAACTCACCTTGCCAAATAGGAGAGACTCTCCGATTAAGTAAATCGTCTATTTGTTGTTCAGCACAGGAAATGGCCTTTTCTTTTGTTTGCTGGTCCAGAGCTAGGCCCTCTAAGGCAACGATGTCTACTGCATTAATGCCGATAAACGCCAATATCTTCTTGAGATAGGTTGTCTGAAAATCATCCGTGGGCGAGGATTTACTACCCCGAGCCGTAATTAACGTAGCCGCCTTACCGTTCAACAGACCTCGATAGTTACCCTGTCGTACTTCAAAGGTAAGCCCTGCTCGCACAACATGGTCGAAATAGGCTTTAAGTGTGGATGGAAGAGTCAGATTGTAAAGGGGACTGCCGATGAGTAGATGATCGGCGCTTTTAAGTTCATCGATCAGGGTATTTGACAGTGTTCTGTCGCTTGATAGCTCATTGGCATGGTGAAATGCTTTGATTGTTTCATTAGTGATGTGAGGAATGGGGTTACTCGCCAGACAGCGGTGAATGACCTGATGTTCTGGATTATGACTTAGCCACTTAGCTTGAAAATAGTCAGCAAGGGCGTGAGTATTTGAGCCCTTGATGCGGGTGCTGGCATCAATACGCAGTAGTGTCTTCATGGATAGCGTTTGGTGTCTACTATCTATAAGACAATTCAGGATTGAACTATGTGACAGGGTTGAATATCGAGCATAGCTATGGGGGGGTATGGTGAAGTTTGTGCTGCTATGGTTTGGTAAAACTGGGTGATATCCTGGCGCGATCGCAAGTGAAAAACTTGCTTTGTGGCTTTCGCCGTTTCCACATAGTCTCGATACCGAGGCGTCAGTTTGGCATGGCACAGCCAAACGCGGCCATAGAGTATCCATTGAGCCAAAGGCATCCACAATCCACTGGTCCTGTTGTAATAGCGCATCATGGGCAGCTTTGAACTCAGCGTGGGGGACTTCGTCGCCACCGGGCTGGAACTGCAATGAATCCAGCGGCACCCAGGGTAAGCCGGTCAGGTCAGCCAGCCGTTTGCTTAATGTGGATTTACCGCCACCCGTATTGCCAAAAACAGCAACTTTTTTCATCGGGTTCATCTTATTTATGGCGCTTATGACTCAAATGGGTGCTGATCAAATTGCTTTGCCGTATCTCCAATTTTGAGCCAGCTTGGCTTTTCTGAAACAAACTCATGAAAGCTATTTTCAAGTCCAATATCGCCATCAATGCAGTTAGCTGCCAGGGGAAATGTCTCATTTCCAGATAGCACCTCCCCCAGGGCAGAGCCACAGACCGAGCAAAAACAGCGATCGTATTTATAGGGAGGTGCCGCTGGGTAGGTGGCGATTTGCTCCCGTCCTTGCGTGAGTTGAAACGTTTCGGCCTTTACAAATACGAGGGTGCTGGCACCTACTTTGCGGCATCGGCTACAGTGGCAAGTGCCCATCATACTTGGTACTTCGGTTAGCTCAAACTGAACCGCTCCGCAACAACAACTTCCTTGGATCACAATAATCTCTCCTTAGCATGTTTAACGTTAGTCGGGTCATTAAACCATGGTGACATTTCTTTTAAGGCATTGATACGGTCAAGCTGATCCACGAAACCTTTTATAACCGGATCGTCTAGCGTAGAAAGACCCTTAACAATGTTAATTTGGGCCAGATGATACTTTTGAGTCATTTTCAATCTCCTTTAAAGCTAATTGAGTATCGTTCTAAAAACGGATTGCGCCACCGCCATGCAGACCAGATGATGTATGCCAAAGCGGCCATTTCTATCACTATGCACACTAATGCTTCCAGTAGATAGTCAACAATATAACGATCGTCTCCCGAAAACGCCGTCACGAAATCAGCACTATCCTCACGCCCCTGTAAAGATAGCGTCGCCAGTTACAACCCAGCGATCCAGCCTTCCGTCCGCTGCTCCAAAGCAGAAACCTCTGCTGCGGAAATCTCTAACCCCATGACTTGATTCAGAAAAGCGGTCGCTTCATCTGCCGTAAATCGCAGGTCACTTACCCTCAACTCGGTTAAGTCACCATGGGATCTCAAACGTGCCAACGATAGGGGCGGGTCGGCACGGCTGGCGGGGTGCGCGGATTGCAGTAATGAGAGCGATTGCCCACCTAAGCTGGGTTGAATATTATGCAGGGCAGTAATCAGGTAGGTCCAGAAAAAAGCGGGATCATTGTCACCTTGATCGAGGGAAACCCAGGCAATCAATTTCGTGGAGGCGGTAGCAACCCATTCCGCCAGCAGCGTCATTTTACCAAACCCGGCTGGGGCTGAGACCAGGGTTAATTTGCGCTGCGGCTGGATACAATTGAGCAGTCTTGAGCGCGAAACTCGATCAGCAGACCATTGGGGACGGTAGAGCTTGGTCTCCAGGAGAGGGAGTCCTGACGTGATGGGTCTCGCCGAGACGGTCATAGATCTGTTTTTAGGGGCTAAGAGGCCGCTTGTAAACTGACAAGTTGGAAATCAAAAATTAAGGCAGCAAACAAGCCGGGACTTTTTACCCTGAAATCATACATTCTGGTAATCAGGATTTCTAGGTGTTTGGCGCTATATCTCTCTCTACCCTTGGCTTGACCCCAATCGCGGCTATGCACATCCATTTCGACCAGCCAGTACCATAGTCAAACGAACTCACTGCCTCTAGTCCTGCTGCTTGCAGGTAAGACTCCAACTGATGGGAGGTATACCCTTGATGGTGCCAGCGAAGAGACAGGAGAACTTGGCCCAGTCCTCTGCGAGTTACAGAGCCAATCAGCGGCGCACCCGGTTTTAGGACTCGGACCATCTCACGCAGCGCTTTTATGGGGTCGGCCATGTGTTCCAAAACATGGGCAAAGATGACCGCATCGAAGGCGTTGTCGGCAAAGGGTAAGCGGCTGATGTCGCCCCGTCTCAAATCGAGCATCGAGCAGCGATTTGCCAGAACTTGTCGAGAGTGAGTCAACATGGGGTATGAAATATCAACGCCGGAGACGTGGGCGGGCTGATCGACAGTTTCTAAAAGCGCTAGACTAAAGGCCCCTGTTCCTATGCCACAGTCGAGAATTTTTGACGTCTGGTCAAGGTGTCGTAGACAGGTGCGTACAGCCTGATGGTTAAACAACAGCTGATAATCATCAAGCTGACCCAGGCGAGCTAAGTTGTTGTGCCATTGGTGGGCCGATGCATCGTAGCGCGATCGCAGAGTATCGATACTAGGAGCAGTTCTCCAGCGGCCTGATGTGGAGATTGTTGTGTTTAATTGCATGGTGAAATCGACCCTCTGGTTGCAGAGGGCTATGAGCTTCAAGGATTTAATTGCTAAAAAGCTATGGTTGGCCGGTGGAATGCTCAAGCGATGCAGGGTCGCGCGATTAAAACAATCATGTCGCTTCCTTAAAGACGTGATCCAAGATCATGTTCATGGTCGTTACACAGGCTTTTTGGCTACGATAAACACGATTTTCGCTTCACCAATGGGTGATTTGTAATCACCCGCTTGCCATTGGTAATCAAGGGTAAACCCTGCGTCAGTCAAACTTTTCTCCAAGTCTTTTATCGTAAAGATCTTGACTAATGGAAAAAAACCGAAAAATTTACCAACCGGTGCAATTAGCTTGAACCAAGCCATCGTATCTCCCAAGCATATGGTACTGGTGATGAAAACTCCACCAGGCTGGAGCATATCGTGGACCTTAGCGATTACTGCTTCTTTATTTTCGAGTAGATGCAAAACATTTAAGCCCAATACAGCATCGTAAGGTCTGTCGGGAACGCTCAACTCGTCAATGCTAGCTTGTTCAAAGGTGATGTTTTGGATATTCTGGGTGTCGGCTTTCTCTCGGGCAATCTCGATCATGTTTGACGAGAAATCAATGGCGCGGATATGTTGTACGTAAGGGGCATGGGCAATGGCTGTCGATCCGGTGCCGCAGCCGAACTCCAGTACTTCCATACTGGGCTGAAAATACTCTCGCGTGACCTGTAGCTTCTTTTGGTAAGCAGCTTCATCCGCGATCGGTTGTTTTGAATAGCCTGCGGCAACTTTGTTCCAAAATTTAGCTGATGTAGTCATGGGTTTATTTCCTGGGTTGGTTGGTTTTCTCTGTTAAGATTTGGTAGAACTGGGCGATGTCCTGGTGCGATTTCAAGGGAGTCTCGTTATCTCTGCAAGGCATTTGCTGAGGGTGGACTTTTCCCTGCCCGCATTGCTAAATACAGCAATTTTTCTCATGGATAGTTCCCCATAGGAAGAGACGAATCTTGTTCTAGTCGGAGTCTTAACCATCGTTATGGATGATGGCAGTCACGGCGTGTTGAGGCTGATCCCGCTTAAAGTGAATTCGTTGGGCAGGAAAGTAGATGGTTTGATAGGCGGCGATCGTTTCTGCTGGAGATAGTCCTTCTTGGGCTCTGGAGATTGCCCTCTCTAGGGCCGTTTCAAAGCTACATTCAATCCAAAACGACAGGTTGTAAATGGCCTGAAATTGCCGCTTCAGCAAGTAAATGCCTTCCAGCAAAATGACATCAATGTCCTCAAATTGATAAATGTGCTTCTCCTCCTCCTCCTCTCCTCCTCCTCCCTTTGCAGTTAACTTTCTTCATCTCAGACTCCTGGATGGACTTAATCCTTGCCTTCTGCAGTGTCCCTATAATCTACTGTGGTACTGCTCACTTTATCTGATTGCAGTCCAGAGGATTGCTGACCAACAATGCAGCAACAGCAATGCAAATAAGCTCGTTGTAAGGTGAAAATCTGGCAGTAGGCACGTATGACATAAGCCATGATGCGACGAGCAAAGGAGGAGGTTTTTACTGAACATGAGTTTTGGTACGTATCCAATGTCCTCATCGCAGCTGTGGTGGCTAGAAGCATGTAATATCTCTACAGGTCATTGTAAGTCAACAGACCACTTTTGTATTGCCTTCAAATTTGTGATACTCATGGTTGTGTTTGTGCTATGAGAGTCAGTACGAAAGGAGCTCTCTTTCCTTTTCTCCTTATTTTTTGAACAGACTGCACAACGACAAACTTTCAGTTAAGGTCAAAATCAGACATTTTTGTGAGAATTTATTTTTGTATAGACTGAAGGTTCTCAATATGCTTTCTCAGTGATGAAAATTACAAACAAAATTTTGGTCGGAAATCATTTTACTGAAGTAGATCACAAGGAGGTACGAGCAAAATGAACAAAAATTAATTCCAATTGAATATTTATACTCCTACAGTGCATGTACTTCCTGCATAGACAGCCCTGCTCCGAGCCACATAAAGTAACCTTACGTCGATCAGCTTGTGCCGGGATGGACGAGAAGTGCTTGGCTGAAAAAGTGCACGGGAGCTGTGACAAAGCAGACTGGTGGGACTGCGACAGCAGCGACGACCGAGCAAATCTCGGAGGTGACAGCTCAACGATGAGAGATCGGAGCCGTGATTCTCTGACGGAAAGAAAAGAGGGCAACACATGACCAAGAGGGTGGCAAGATTTCAGCACTAAATGACCAAGTATAGAGGTCCTATCAGCAGGCCAAGGCACCCTTTGAACCAGTCACGACCATACCTCCAAAAAAGACACACAAAATATGAGCATATGAACCAATGTAGAAGTCGACTAACATGCACACAATATTGTTGTCATGTGAGACGATTGTTACACTGGACAGTGACAGCTAGGATTACCAGCAAAAAAATGCATTGGCCGGGAATCGAACCCGGGCCCCCCGCGTGGCAGGCGAGGATTCTACCACTGAACCACCAATGCTTCCACGGTCAAAAGCAACTTTCTGAAAGCTTCAAACAAACAAGCAGCAAAGAAGTGAAGTGAAGAAGCAGCAAGGGAATATCAGCCAGCAGCAAAGTGATGATATCCTAGGAAAAGAGACGGCTAACAAACACACCTGGGAGCTGCCAAATCTCTCGTTGTGAAAAGGCAGTAAGGCATTTGGTGCCTACATGGATGGTCTGAAAGTGCTTTTCACGTGTCTTCACCGTAAGGAGACATTTGCCAATCGCGCATATTTTGATTGTTCCGCATTCTTCCTGTGTTCTTACTTTCGTGATTGGAATTCATCTTCGTATTCATGATACTAGTACTACAGTGGTCACAGGATTGTGTAAATGAAGACGGCGTCTCAGCAAACGGACTCCTCGTTATGTGCACATCAAACAGTGACAGGGTGACGAAATGAACAACAACCAATGGGCCAAAGTCTGGTGAATGGACAATAGTATCTCCTACTGTGAAAAAGAGGCCTCTTGTACGGGCAACACCAATGTGACAAAAGAGAAAATTTCAGAACAGGAGGTCCAAGGAAAGCAACTGATTAGTAGTAGGCAAACGTCTATGATCGTGCAAGGGACTGAGTCCATCTTGCACAGCACTGTAGAAGTAAACAAAAAAACTCCTGTGATGCACTACAACTACCACCTCTGGTAACTCATTGATAAGTACACTGACACGCAACGTACACAGTAACCAAGGCACTTCCCTTGGTGTAGGTTAATACAGGACCCCACCCACCTGTCCTCTGCCGCAATGAACATCTGGGCCAGGTTGCCCCACAAAGCCGCGCCGTCCGACATCCCTGAGTTGGCATCGATGCAGTAGAGAATAACATCTCCATTGGCGCGGCATTTGGGCAACTTCCTGCAGCTCATAGAGAATGGATACATACAAGTTGAAGTTAATATTATCATCAGGTGAAAAATCTTGTCTGATGATCGTAAACAGTGAAACTCGGAGCAACAATACCAAACTTCTCCTGCTGCAATGGACTGTGTGTGCGACTAAAGAGATGATGAAGTTTTACCTGTCCACAGCAATATCGACGTGATTCTGCCCAACTTCCAGTAGAAAGCCTGTGCAGAGCGCCACACGCCCGTGCTGTTCACTGACCACCACCATTTCTCCAGCACTGATAGGAATGTCCCGCAAGGAATCACTGCAGGCAAATCGGAGAGGCGAAGCTTGAATAACAAGTATTGCTTGTTCGAATAAACACTTCGGAGAGCTGAACCTTAATATTGATTTGAATAAAACCCATTTCTGGTTCCTGATGATGACGTTGACCGCGTGAATAAAAATTCTGTCAAAACTGCCTCTTGAAGCTTGCCAACCAAGACAAAAAGCCAACAAAGATTCCCTTCTGGTTGCAGCCAAACACAAGTGAGAATACTGAAAAAGTCTTTGTTTTTGTTTCAGTCACTGCAGTACGTTTGGCTAGGTTGCTGTTCTTCATTTTGCCCATGCATTTATAACTGACAAAACTTTGGCGGCAGGAGTTATAAGCAGCCGGTCATAACGGGACTTTTGTTTCAAGAAACTTCACATCATTGCAGTTGTCAGTACTTTATGAAAGGGACACAGCTTGATCAACTGGATTGTGTACAAGAGCCTTGTGCACCACTACACACAAACATTCACAAGAACAGAGTCCCAAGAGTCACATGGCGCAACGTAACTTGAGCCAGGGAGAGCAGAAGTGGACCTTCGGATGGTCACAGTTCTCTTGAGATCTGCAACTGAAAAAAGAAAGATTTCACTGAGATTTTTCGCTTTTCTTTGCAATTGTTGTGACAATGAGCTTGGAACGTCATTGGTCGCAGATCTCAAAAGATTCGGGACCACTCAAAGGTTCATTTCTGCTGTCCCTGGCCAACGTAGGCAGATTGACAGAGGTTGTCCAACAAACCTTTCAGAATCGCCAGATTGTGGAGCACAAAGACGAACTCTCCAAGAGGAGTTGCGATCACGAAGTTCTGAGCTAGCCACTTGCAGGTTGCCAAAACATTGACTAGCAGCTATCCTACGACAGCGAATCAAGAGCCAATACAGAAGCACGGAGACAGCTGTGGATTCCACACACTCAAAGACCTCTTAGTGCCCAAGTCTGATTCCACACCCACTCAATACCGGAAAGTGAAAACGAGACAAAAATTTTGACCCATCCATCCAACATCCAATTCATACACTTTTACTTCAAAAAATGACAATGATGAGAATTCGATCAGCAACCTGACGAGGGAGGAACGTGAGTTTCTTGATTCTGACAACATTCCGTAGGAGGATGGTGAGGACGCTGAGTGTGACGATGAAGCGGCTGGTGGTAAAGTGGGTGATAACGTACCCACTGCGTCCTTGGAACCAGTTGCCAAGCTAGCTGAGGATGACGTGTTTCCAGGATCAAATGAGGTGACCAACTACCCGCTAGAGGTCCCGCGAGAAGCTATTGTGCCAAGGTTCAAAGTGGGTGATGCAGCCTACTACATGAAGGCAGCCAATCTGTGTAGAGAAGCAGGTGTGGCTGCATGGCAAGCACAGTGGCATGAAGGGAAAGTCACTGGGTGTGAGCGTGTTCTTGAAAATTTCCTTCAGTACACAGTGGAGCCGAGGACTTGGAGGGCCGACAGCAGGGCAAGTTCCCTTCGAATTATTTAAAAAAAGAAGTACCTCAGTGAGCGGACAGAAGCCAAACCGCACTGCACATTTCAGAACATGCTCCCCACCAGCAGCTAGTGGTTCATATTGGCCAATTGTTGATGTATTGAATGGGTTTATGTTTTCAAGTGTTCAACAACGATCTTGGAGACAAGGAAAAAATTATTGCTAAAAACGCTGTGAATTTCATCACACAAAGCAAGCATCATGGGTATATTCTCTGAAGAGAAGGCACGAAAACTGGTTCAGAACTAAAAACCTTTTTGCCCAAGATGCTTGGTGTGGTGAAAGTCACAGTGTTTTTAGCAATAATTTCTTCTCAAGTGTTAACAAATTTTTCAGAGCTACAGCTGGGCTCTGGTCCTGCTGTGTTCAGATACTGCAGTAGCTAACTTTCAGCAGCACTTTAACAGCACGACATCAATAGGCCTGTTTGCACAAAGACTTGCTAGCATTAGTAGCCTCCAACATACCTTTCCTCCACAGGCACAGTCCAGATATTTCTCAGAGAACAATCAGAACTTGCACAAGACGCCTCCAACCCGACAAGCCGATACCAGTCAGCAAAGAAAGCCAGCTGATCAGTAGACAGATGATCAATAGAGTCTTGGAAATGACTTCCCATACCAGCAGACTCGGTAGTTCCATTCTCAACGGATCTGCAAAGACAACAACAGCAGCAGCAACAACAACAATAACAATGGCAACGGTGAATTCCAACAACATGATCAATTGGCCATACGCCATCGTGATAACAAATAATTACAATGACAAATACAACGATCAGAAGAGTAAAGGACCTTAGGAAAGATTCAATAGACAATAAAACCAAGGCATTGATCAACTCCAGTAAAAGCATGTGGAAATTGTTCTATGTCGAGAGCAGAACAACTTTTCCAGCTAGTCAACAACCAGCTCTTCAGTACTCCGAGAGCCAGGTATATTCCGTATCCTTCTAAGCATGTGTGTTGACTTCGGCAAGCTCCAGAGTTTGTCAAACAACATGCCCCACAAACAACTGAATCTACTTTGAAGTAGGCCCAAAGGAGAAAAAGAGAAAAAGGCAATGAACCCCTGCATTGACAAGATCGGAACGGCAAAATATACGGGACGTCAACTTACTTGTGTAGTAACGCACAAGTTGCTAGTTGTGGACAGAATTTACAGGTGTGCTCATCACGCAGCATAGCCGGCAGTAGACCAGTACCCAGGTGCGCCGACCATGCTGACGAGGAGCTCGAGGACAGACTGAGGTACCGAGCCAGCTCATTGCGACGTGACAGAAGAGCTGGAAGAAGTGAAGAAGACAACCAACACCACAAAGTACCGTAAATACTGGGGTATAAGCCCCCCCGTAAATACTGGGGTATAAGCCCCCCCCTTATGCACTACATTTGCTCAAAGTTGGGGGTGGGCTTATACCCAGGTATTGTATTCCATTGTTTCTGTGCAAGACTTTGGTCCTGAAAAGGGGGACGGGCCTTTACCCCGAGGTGGGCTTATACCCCGGTATTTACGGGGTACACCACAGATCACTATAACTTCCAGAGCTGTACAACACGTGAAGCCATAATTTATCTAATTCGCCAATTACATGACTGATGAGTAAAAAAAGTATCAGCACTTCTACCACTACGGAATATACTATGAAGAAAGAGCAAAAACAAAAACAAAAAATGCACCGGAAAACAAGGAGCTAGCCAACAAAGCGACGAGAACCAAAGAGCGGTACAACGTAGTGTGCGATTCTCGCATAAACTAATATAGCAGCTGGTCTTGGTCTAGAATCAAGAAAGGACTTCTGGAGACAGACAGCATCTACTACATGGAGAAGACTTCACAACAACAACACACGCCAGCGTGAGTAAGGAGCACGGCAGGCCTTGATACCCATTCAAACACAGAAACAGGTCTTCAGTTTTGACTGCATCGAAGTACACCTGGTCACCAGGACAGCCTTGACACTTACCACGTAACTCATGGTTGAGCGCTGGAACAGACAACATGCTTCCCGTCTTCGAGTACAGGAGGAATCCTGCTGGGACTTTGATGTCATGACAATCAGCCAGCATCATTGTGTACAGTATGACCTGTGGTGCCAAGACCAAATGACCAGTAATCAGCAAAACTGATGCTTCCGGGAGATCTGGGCAAAATTGACTTTTATGTTGGAACATACCACAAGACATCTAAACTTTTTGTCTCTTTGTTGTAAATACGAGAGTTTGAGTCCAAGCAAAGTGAGAAAAAGCACACTGAGTGATGAGTGGTCATGGAGCAATGTCTGACAACTGAGTTTAGCAAGAGAAACATAGATTTTTGGTCCTTCCTGAAGAGCATGAGGATAAAGGTACACATTTGTCACAACTGAGTTGCTATTGCCCTACCGCCCATGCCCATGCATGTAATTCAAGTGTGGGAGTTCAATATTCACGAGGGGGGGGGGGGGTGGTACGTTGCTTAGTACAACGAAGAATGAATAAAGTTGGCCAAAGCCAAGGAGGAAGCAATGTCATCGATAGGCAGCCCGCCGTCAAACTCAACTCTATGCACCCTCACAAATTCTGACTTGGGTGCCATCACCAAATGAAGACAACATAAAGCACACGATTGGCCAATCTCTTTCATGGATGCCATAGAGCTGAACATTACTCATTTAAACGTTGGTTATCCGGATTGGAACCAACCGCCATGTGCGCTGATTTGTACAGTGTATAATGTATTGTGCTCCATCACAACCACATGCAAAAAAAGATGCTTGCTTTGCTTTGTTTGTTGATTATCCATACAAAGCAGGTTTTCCTAACACCTGCTAACAGGCCCCTGTCCGATGCCAAAGGTGTTCGCAAAGCTGAGGTTTAACTGCACACAGCTTGCGCCACGCTCCAAAGCGGTGTACAACCGTGAAATATGAAAGGACTCAGAAAGGTTCCGAGTGCCTTCTGTATCCAGAACACTACATCAGGATACACGATTGTATTCCGTATCTTCCAGCTGGTCGTTCTCACCTGTGCTCGATGGTCCACCGTACCTAGCTTTGACGTCTGCCGGCCCGTCTTCAACTCCAAAGGAACCCGTGGCCAGCGAAGCTAGAACGAGACAGCACAACAGAAATGGCCCAAATGGGTTCAGATCTAAGAGAGTGCGTCCATACAATACAAGTTCTGCGTGCGAAGTTCTTGTATTCATGTCAATTCTTTGTCTCTCCCCCTCTCGTCCGCAAAGATTTAGATCGTTTCCCGAGTGTGCAGCATTGCTCAAGGAGCAGAGCAGAGGTTGTTGCAGCAGATGATGACGACTCAGACTAGATCATCGCTCTGGCCAAGATGATATCACCATCATTTTACCAAGTCTTGCTGCTAGATATTATTTTTTCGTACAATGCCATGGATAAATCTGCTGGGCTGTAATGTGTGTGTGTGTGTGTACAGATCATTCCTCACTCTCTTACACACACACATTTTAATAATACTACGAGGGTGCAAAACACAACTTGTTTTAGCAACTAGCAGATGTGAAGAAGAAACAAAAAAGAAGTTCAAGCAATTGAATCATCACTTCAGCAATCACAGCACAAAAGAGACACACAGAGCCAGCAGGGCCAAACAAATCAATTAAGGGGAGGTCTTCCTCGATGTCAATGGATCCAAAATCGAAGACAGATAAGAAAAAAAAGAAGAAGAGAAAAGCGAACATCATCAGTGGTGTGTCTCAACATGACTGACTGAGTGAGCCAGCAACAATGCGAATGTACAAACTTGACTTTTACTTTCCAAAATATGTGCATGCTTGCGTCGCCGCTGGCTTGCTCAGTCAGCCATGTTGAGAAACACCACTGATGAGCGAGGCAGTTTCGCTTGTGCCAGGCCACCATTACGCCTGATGAATACCCTGTATTGGTGGTGAATGCAGTGCCTAACGGCGGGTCTATACAGAAATTTTAAAATATCAAAGGCTTCAAAGCAGTGCCCACCTTCTCATCTGTCTCAATTTTCACCTGTGCTTGATTTCTCCTTGACCCGATCGGCTTCCGTCGGTGAATCTAAGCAGAACAAAGAGAAGATACATGTACGTCTAAGAGTCGAGGCTAACAACACAGACAACAAATACACGGACGAGACATGAACTAACACACAAACTCAACTGCGTCAGCGCCCTCTACAAGACTCTCACATGCTTTGTCCATTAACTACAAGCACCTGAAGTGGATCCAAAGCTGGTTGCAATGGGTGAACTACAAATGAGCAAACGGATGAGTTGGCCAGCAAGCAAATCTTAGCAAGGAGCAGCAAATACGTGTCAACAGGTCAAATTTGACAAAATCAGATTTTGCTTGAAATCAATTGTAATGTGTCAAGCAACCACCAAAAATGTTTTTTCTCAATTTCTCCCGCCTAACGAAATAGACCTGTTTTGCTGACCATGGCTCATGTAACAAACACAAGAAATGG
>JBCCHX010000002.1:0-180078 GCA_039028535.1 Cyanobacteria bacterium P01_B01_bin.77 | reverse complement strand
GGCTGTCCACTAAAGGGACAATTCGGCTGTGAGCCCCTATATCTAGAGCTTTCAGCGATCTTCAACCCCTTTAGTGGGTTTTGACTCTGTTAGCCCTGACACTTTGAGTGCAGGGCGGGTTGGCGCTTCCCCACCAGGTGCGAGATGTGAGTTATGGTTAACCAATGACTTCAATCGAAGCCATCCAGCCATATAGGATTCTTTCTGCGACAGCACCGGTACCGGCAAACGCTTCAAAGGAACCTGTCAAGGTCAGGGTAGTATCCTGACCAGAGGCAGGGCGATTGGGGGTTTGGAACAAGTAGCCGGTATAAATTTGTAGCGTAGACGGTTTGTTGGCAGCGATAATTCGCATAAAGGTTATCTTTTTGGAGACATCATCCCAGAAACCTTCAATGGGTTGACTAAAGATTGTTCCGGACAATACACCTTTAGCATCGATAGATTTAATATTTAGAATGCCTTCAAAACCATTGCCATTGACGCTCCATTTTCCAACTGGCAGAGACATAATGATTTACTCCTTAATTAGTAGATACTGTTTTGTGGTTCGATAAGATTAGTTGTTGCTACAGGAAAACTTTAGAAAGCGATCGCACCTGGATTGGGTAATTTGATAGGTGCGATCGCATAGCTATCTCTAGTAAAAAGTCCGTGATAGATTAATCAGTTACAGGCTCATCATCCTCTTTGGGGCGACCACCGGAAATAAGGGCTAGGTCCTCATCTGTGAGCTTTTGAGTCACCTCTTTAGCTAGAGTCATCGCCTGAGATTGTTTTGGCTGTAGTGTTTTCATTGAATGTGTTCCTCATGTATTAGTACTGAGATATGCAACGTTGTTGTCTTTGCTCATCTCATATCACTACTTTAGAAAAAAGAATGTTCACTGTCGTTACAGAAAAAGTCTGGTTTTCAACCAACCCTGTCAGAGAATGTCAGGTATCAAACTTAGCCGCCAATCCACTCCCGCAAAACCGGCATCAAAAACGTAATTGGAGCCCGCTCTTCCACCGTTACCCGCGCTGTCAGTGTTGTCCCTAAAGTCAATGACTCCTCAGGTCCCTGGGATGACGACCATTCATAGCCGCTAGCAGTTTTCTCACTGGTCTGCAGCGCCACCGTTACCGTCAGATGTCCGGTCCCCCCAGCCATCAGCGTATCCACAATATCTGGATTCCCGACAGCTGCGATCGCACCCGCGCGTGACACCGGTAGCGGCGATACCGCTGTTACAGTACCGCGAATACTGCCAAACCGTTCTCGCTTAACTGTATCCGGTGTCACCATTATCTCCATCCCCGGTCGAATCCGTTTTCCCTGGGCCACGGCAACATAAATCACCCCGGTGTCTGGCTGGGTCTGGTCTGAGTCCATCGCCTGTAGTCGCCCCAGGGGCATTCCTGGTGTAACCACCTGTCCTGCTGTGGCTGTGGTTTCTACGATACAGCCTGACTGAGGACTTCTAATTTCACTATTTTCGGTCACCTGTCGCTGTAGCTGAGAAATTTGTTGTTCTATCGTCTGAATTTCTTTCTCATACTGTTGCACCGTCGTCAGGTTATCCTGCTCCAGCTGCTTTGCTTGGGTCTCTAAGGCTTGTAAGCCAGCCTGTACCTGGGAAATCTGATTGAGGTTATTTAAGTATTGCTGATGAGCTTCCACCATTTGCAGGTCCAGCTGTTTTAGCTGAGTGTTCAGGTCCCCTAATCGATGTAGATTTTGACGATGTTCCTGCTCTGCCTGTAATACCAGATCCGGTGCCACGGCTCCCGCTTTTGCCAAATCCTGACGACTGTGGAGGCGCTGTTCTAAAACAGGAGTTAGTTCTCGGGTATCTTTGAGCTGTTGCTGTAAATTGGTACGCTGTTGTTCCAGTGCTAAAGTTCCCTGACGGTTAAGCATGGGTGTTAGGGACTCCGCATTACTAAGCTGTTGTGTTAGTCCCAAACGCTGGGTTACCATTTCTGCTCGTGCTAGCCCTGTTCGCTGTGTGCGTACCAGCTCTGCCTGATAAAACTGCTGTTGCAGCTGAGTGTGTCTTCGTTGCTGCTGTTCTAGCTGCTGATTTAGATTTGTTGGATTAACGGTGGCCAGCCGTTCACCTTTAGCCACACACTGTCCTGCTGTAAACGACAATGAGTCTAGCTGCCCTGAAATGGGAGACTGTAGTGGCACTACCTGATGAGGATCTAGCAAAATGCCCTTACCGGTAACCGATATGGGCATTGTACCCAACAGGCTCCAGGTGGCTCCCGCTCCCAGCAGCAGTGTCATCATGCCGAGGGGCAGCCAGTCTTTTGGTTTGACCAGCTGAATCGCCTGATCCAGTTTCTCAGGAGCCTGTAGGCGTTCTAACGATTGTTTTCGAAACAGACGGGTGTTTTGTTCCAGCATGACATTAATGGGGTAGAGATTTGCGGTATCGGGCTGTCGGACCTAGGTGAGCTGTCGGCTGATCAGAGTTTGAAATAGGCCTGGCTGCTGAGCTAAGTCGTCAAAACTGCCCTGCTGGACAACCTGGCCTCGGTCTAAAACGTAAATGCGATCAGCATGGCAGATGGTGCTGAGGCGATGTGCGATCGCAACCCGAGTAATCTTTAACTGTTCCAAATTTTGGCGTACCGTTGCCTGGGTACAATTGTCCAGGGCGCTGGTGGCTTCATCTAGCAACAAAATCTTGGGGTGTAAAATCAATGCGCGGGCAATTAACAGCCGCTGACGCTGTCCCCCCGAAAGGTTAGCTCCCCCTTCAGACACATGGGTGTGCAGTCCCATGGGCATGGCTTCGATATCGCTGGTCAGTCCTGCTAGCTGGACCGCTTGTAAGACGTCTTGACGGGTCGCCAAAGACCCGGCGGCAATATTGTCAAAAATAGAGCCGCTGTTGATGTGGCCATTTTGTAACACCACCCCTAGCTGTCGTCGTACGGCGGCTACGTCTAGTCCAGATAGCGCCTGGTGATCGTAAAACACACCGCCTGATTCGGGCCATTCAAACCCTAACATTAGCCGTAACAGGGTAGACTTGCCGCTACCCGAGGGGCCAACCAGAGCAATAAACTCTCCAGGCTTAGCCTCCAGGGTGACCCGGTCTAAGATCAGCGGACCATCGGTACGATAGCGAAACGATACACGATCTAACAACAAATGCCCAGTTAACTCACCGGGATGGGCCTTGGTCTCATCCACCTCAGGCTCAGCGTGTAAAATCGGCTGGGTACGTTCCCAGAGAATACCAGCTTCCAATAGCTGTAATAGGGACTCACTCAGCTGGGTGGTACCGCCAATAAACATCCCAAACGCCGCATTAAAAGCGAGAAAAGCCCCCGTAGAGAGGGCGTGGGCAGTTCCGATATCTGCCTGTTGTAGACCGGCTACCGCGATAAAAAATAAGATTAAACTTAAAGTGGGCAGAGTCTGATTAAAGACTCGCAAATAGTCTTCTAGACGCTGGCTCTCAAGGGTCAGTTTTAACTGTTGTCGATACTGACTCGCCCAGTAGGCAAACGCCCGATGTTCGGCCCCAGCGACCCGAATTTTAGAAATACCTTCCATGATTTGTACCATGGTGCCAAAAAGCTCTCCTTCGAGCAGCTTTAAGGCTCGAAATTTACGGCTCATGGGAAAGCGAATCAGGTTTGTAATCACCAATGAGACCAAGGCTAGCCCCATGGCCAGCAGTGCTAGTCGAGCACTGTAGGCAAACAAAATACCGCCATTTAAAAGAGCAAAGAGACCCGTCAAAAACATCGACAGGGTTGCCCCCCCTAGCCGATGCCGAATTTGGCCAATGGCCAGCACCCGATTCTTTAAATCGCCGCTGGTATAGCTACGAAAAAAGGTAGGCTGTAGCTTTAGCAGCCGGTCCCATAGGGCCGACTGGGTGGCCACATCCAGGCTATTTTGAAACCGGAGCAGGGCCACCCGCTGGACTCGCTGAAAGACAACAATGCCGAGACTTGCTAGCAGCAACCCAGCACCTAGCTGCCAAAGCAGGTTGCGATCGCTATTGGGAATTGCCTGATCGATCAATATGCCTGTGGTGACGGGTGTCAAAACCCCTAGCAGCGCAATCAGGATACCGCTGCCTGCAATTGTCCATAGCGTAGACCGCTGTCCCCGCAGGGCAAACTTCAGCACATCCCAGCTCCGCATCGCCCGATCTGGAAATGATCGATACAGGACATAGGCGGTGGTATCTATCTGTTGCGCCTGGGCTGCTGTTAGAGGGAGCGTCGTCTGGAGCCGTGGGTCAAATATATGGTAGAGACCAGGGCGGATGGGCAATAGGGCGATAGGTTGCTGGTTGATGCTCCCCAGCAGCGGGCCTAAATCGGTATGCCACCAGCCAGAGTCTAACTGCACCTGACGAATGTGGATACGGGAGGCTGCTGCGATCGCACGGATGGCATCCTTAGCTGTTAGCGGGTCGTCAGCATTTTGCCAGGACGTTAACCAGGTTGGGGGCGGATGAATATCAATGCCCAATACATGGCCCACAGCCCCTGCCGCTGCTAACCAGGGATGTGCCGAGCTGGGTAACCTGCTGACACTAGAAGCGGTAAAAACAGATGCCAGCTCGGTGAGCGCCTGGGTCTGCAGGGCAAATTCGTAGGAGTTAGCGGGAGAGGTGCGATCGCACTGGGATTCTCCAGAAGGCTGTGGTTTTAGAAACCGTCTTTGACCAGTTAACCGGTAAGACTTAGGTATCGGGATACTCATAGTTTTCAGCAACGTGTCTGGCCGCAACGACCAAACACAATCTGTAAGCTACAGTTTGATGCTACGCAAGGGAGCTGAGCTTGTCGTTACAGCAAATGTCAGGCATTTAACGAGTCAGCTGTCAGATAATGTCAGAGTTACAGAACATGTCTGGAGCTAGTGGAAACCCTTCACAGCAGGATTAGGTCGTGTCAGATTAAGTCAGATTGGCTGAGACCTGTTCTGTCAGCCATGCCTCAAAGCATTCGTTTAAAAGCCGTTGTTCCATGGCATCGTCGTATTCTACGGGTACATGTTCTTCAAATCGCAGGATGACAAAATAATTGCCTAGCTGAGACACAGGCCATAGTTGACCTGGTTGACTAATTGACAAAATATGTGCCAGTTCTCCATTAAGTTTGCCCAGAGCTACTGGCCCAACCAGTCCACCTAGTTTGGCTTCTGGCCCCATAGAATACTGTTTTGCCAGATTGGCAAAGGTATCTTCATTGTTGTGCAGACGGAAGTACAGCTCTTGCGCTAGAAATTCATCCTGAGTGCGAATCATAGAATAGACAACGCGGTCTAGCCGATCTTTTTGTTTCAGAAAATAGGAACCAACTTGGTGTTGCCATTTTTCTTGCTTAAATATTTCAATTTTGGCCTGACGCGCAATCAGAAAGTCTAGATCCTCGAGTAAAAGGCCTTTGCGATCGCAAAAGGCCTGTCGATCTTCGTTGGAAAATAACTGATATTGATGATTAAACTGGCGGTAAGCTTCTTGTTCAGCTGTTACTGTTAGCTGAATATGAGCAATAGCGTCATCGATAATTAGATCCCGCTGAAGCTGAGGTAAAAGTTGATAGCGTCTCAGCAGCGTCAGCAATGCGGATTCGGTAATAGATGTTGTATCAAGAGTTGGGATTGCCTGCATCAGTTGACTCCTTTAGCGTTTAGGAGAGTTAGTCTAAGCGGGTTGGGTGCTCAATTTGCTACGCATAAACAAACCGAGCACCCCTGTTTTCATATGGATAAGATAGAGAATTTGTTATTCCTAGGAAAGAATTCTATTCAAAACTTGTCCAATATTTGCTAGATACTAAACCTTTCAGTAGTAGTAACAAAATCTGCCGTGAGTGATATGTCAGTTGTATCTGCAATAACACCAATGACATCGCCGTTGAATAAGATACGCGTATCTAGAGCACTACGACTGCCAATTACACTAGCTGTTTTATCCAGCTGATAACCACCAGGATCTCCTGAGACAGCAACCTTATCGCCTTCAGCACGGCTAAAGTCCATAATGCGGCCAAAGGTATTTCCAGTTGTATAGAAAACCGTGCGTGCGTTCCCTAGATAGAAGGTATCAGCTCCGGCTCCTCCTGTCATAGAGTCGTGATCGGCTGTTGAGCCTCCAAACCCAATCAGGGCATCATCCCCCTCTTCTCCAAAGAGCCGATCACTGCCAGTGCCCCCGAACATAACATCTTTTCCGGTACCGCCAAAAATCTTATCTGTACCGCTGCCAGCCTTAATACGGTCATCACCTCCTTTGCCATGAATAGTATCGTGACCGCTGCCCGCATTAATCTCATTGCGGAAATCATTACCCGTAATGAGATTGTTTAGTCCATTACCATTCGCTTTGGCATCCTTATTACGGGCCAAAATCATGTTTTCCACATTATCTGGTAGCACATAGGCAGTTCTAGAGGAATCTAAGGTAACACGCACAGTATCCGTACCTTGATTACGGAGTTCAATGACCTGATCGCGCACGCTGTTGACAACGTAGGTGTCATTACCACGACCACCCCTCATTTTGTCGCCGCCGCTGTTACCATCCAGGTGGTCATTCTTGCCGAGTCCAATCAGCTCATCGTCCCCACCGCCGCCGATCAGGCGACTGTCTTTATCGGGATTTGCAGTAATAATGTTAGCTAGATTGTTGCCTCTACCGGTGACTGCATTACCGATTAGCTTTAGGCGTTCTACAAAGTTAGTCAGAGTGTAGTTGTCAATGCTAGAGATGACAGTATCTCGGCTACCCTTATTACCAATGATTCTACCGTCTTTACGGATGATATCCCTGGCAAAGTCTTTTTCTTGAACGATGTCACCGATATTATCAACAAAGTAGGTGTCGCTGCCGCTGCCGCCAGCCATTCTGTCAGCACCGCTGCCGCCATCCATACGGTCATCGCCGCCACGGCCTTCTAGGATGTCGTTACCGTCTCCACCGTCTAAGCGGTCCTTTCTGCGGTCTCCAGCAATATGGTCTTTACCACCTCCACCAAAGATTTCCCATTCATGGCCACGGCTTAGAAAACCACCGTCTTCTTTGTAACCTAGAAATGTATTGTTCTGATTGCCGTTTGGGCGAAAGTCTTTAGTTTTAACCATTGTTCTTGTCCTTTTAAAATAGTAGTGACGTGTGAGTTAAATCTGTTTTTGTCTCACAGTTACTACTCTACGAATTGAATCTGTTACTGTCGTTACAGATAATGTCTGAACCTGGCTGCTGGGGACTGCGACGGTCACTAAATACATGCATAAAATGTCAGGTAAATTTCCAGACATTTTATGTAATGCCAACGTACGGAAATCGCCGTAAGCTATAGCCAACTTGAACTGTGATGATTTGGAAAAGTGACCATGACGACAACCTATACTTATGAATCCACCTGGCGAGATTCTCAAAAAGTTAGCTGGCGTGTGGAGGATCTAATCGGTCCTGACAAACCAGTGGATTTTAATCGGCCCTTTTTGCCAGAAAACCTGGTGCGGGCAGCGGACAGTGGTTGCTTAAATTCAAATCAACAGCTTATTCTCAACCACATTCGGGCTAACAGCTATTTACACTTATTTATCTTGGTAGAAGCCTTTATCATTCCGATGGTAATGGAGCGGGTGAAGCAAATGGGCTATGGCAATATCTTTGCCACCCAAGCGTTGCTCGGCTTTGCTGAGGAAGAAGGTAAACACATTTATATGTTTCAGCAGTTTATGGCGGCTTTGGCGCGGGGCGTTCACTATCGCTGTCAGTGTGTTGGCCCGGTTGAGGACATTGCTAAAAAAATAGGGGCGTATCCTGCGCTGAGTGTATTGCTGCTGACGCTTCAGTTTGAGTGGACCACACAAATTCACTATTTGGAAAGTATTCGTCAGCGTCAGGACCAGCTTGATCCGCGCTTTTGTGACCTGCTCAAATATCACTGGCTTGAAGAAGCACAGCACACTAAGCTTGATGCGCTCATGGCTGACGGACTGGTGAAGCAGATGCCCGCTACTGATATAGATGAGGCAATAGCAGGCTATTTTGAGCTAGTCCAGCTGCTAGAGCAAACGTTGATGGCCCAGGCTAAGTTAGATGTTGCAAGCTTAGTGCAGGTATTGGCAGGTGCCCCCAGGGATACCTGTCAGGTTTTAAGCAAAGATCAGCAGCAACGGCTCTATGCTTCCCAGGCCCAGGCCTATCGGTGGGCATTTCTATGTGCGGGGGTGGGCCACCCCAACTTTCTGCAGGTGCTAGAACGGATTAGCCCTGAGGCTAAAGAGCGAGCTGTGGGTCTAACTAAGGCTCTGTCGTATTAAAGTTAAAATACTTCTGCTAAGGTCTGAGCAGTGATCTGCTAACCGGCGGTATAGTTAGGGTCTCAAGTCAATAATGATGGATATGGAACGTGCGATCGCAGCTGCAAATCACGCGATGGTTCGTCATCTCGGACGCCACCTGAGCGACGTTGAAACTGAAATTCTTAAGGGTTCTTGGCAAGGTCAAACCTACGACCAAATCGCCTCAGCATCAGGGTATTCCGATAGCTATCTGCGACGGGATGTGGGTAATAAATTTTGGAAAGCCCTCAGTCAGTCCCTGGGGGAAACCGTCAGTAAAAACAACTTTAAAGAAGCCTTGCGTCGTCATGGAGAACAGATGCTAGTGCCCACTGCTCCTGTGGATAGTCCTGCTGTTGTCCCTGCCGTTGCCTCTAATATTGCCGAACCGGCTGTCAGCCCGGCTTCTTATCCGGCTCCTTATATTGAGCGCGAGCCCTTAGAAACCATTTGCCGCGATACCCTCTGTCAGCCCGGTTCCCTGGTTAGGGTCAAAGCCCCCTCCCTTATGGGCAAGACCCTACTGATGGACCACGTACTACCTCAGCTAGAGGTGAAAGGCTCGCGGACGGTGCGAATTAGCTTAGAACTGGCCGATCGCCAGGTTCATTTTGCTAATCTTAATCGCTTTTTACGTTGGCTGTGTATCAACATTACCCGTTCCCTGGCTCTGCCCAATGAGTTAGATGACTATTGGGATGAAGAAGGCATGGGTAGTAAGGTAAGCTGTTCTACCTATGTGGAAGAATATCTGCTTGCTAGCAGTGATGCTCCGTTGGTTCTTTGCCTAGACGATGTGGATTTGTTGTTTCCCTATCCTGAAATTTATGAAGACTTTTTTGGGTTGTTGCGGTCATGGTATGAAATGGCCCGCACCCGCAGTCGCCCTCTGTGGAAACAGCTGCGTCTTGCTATTGTTCATTCTACAGATGTTTATATCCCGCTCAATATTAACCAGTCGCCGTTTAATGTGGGTGTGCCCATTGAAATCACTGAATTCACACCCGATCAGATTGAGCGATTTGCTATGCTCCACGGTCTCGCGTCACCGTTAGATTTAGCACCGCTAATCGCTATGGTAGGTGGACACCCCTATCTGTTAGAGCAGGCGTTTGACTTTCTCAAAACCCATCCCGAAGAGTCTTTAGCGGCGCTATTGGCTAAAGCACCCACCGAGACCGGTATCTATGCCAACCATCTGCGAGAACATTGGATTACCCTGCGGGACACACCAGCCCTAACGGCTACCCTACGCCAGGTGCTCGAAACCCATGAGCCTATTGTGCTAGAGCCAGTGCAGGCCCATCAGCTACACAGTATGGGTATCATCAAGCTGACTGGTAATATTGCTGAACCCCGCTGTCAACTCTATCGTCAATACTTTCATACCCAATTAGGAGAGGGTTGATGGAGGGTGGCTATATCTATCAATCAGGGGGGAGTTTACCGCCCAATGCCCCCAGCTATATTCCACGGCAAGCCGATGATGAGCTGTTTGAATTTCTTTTAGCAGGTACCTATTGCTATGTCTTAACCTCTCGTCAAATGGGAAAATCGTCCCTGCGCGTGCAGACAGTGGAGCGTTTGTTTGATGCGGGAGTTCTCTGCGCCGAGGTAGAACTTTTAGGTATCGGCAGCCAAGAGATTACAGCGAGCCAATGGTACGGCGGCATTATTCAGGTCCTGATTGCCAGTCTGGGGCTGCGGGTGAATCGTCGCCAGTGGCTGCGAGAACATGAAGATCTCTCTCCGGTGCAGCGACTGGGCACATTTATAGAGCAGATTGTTTTGCCTCAGACCGAGCAGCCGCTGGTACTCTTTTTTGATGAGATTGACAGCGTGCTAGGGCTCAACTTTCCAACAGACGATTTTTTTGGTCTGTTACGCAACTGGCACGAACAGCGGGCAAATAATATCGCCTATAAACGATTGACGGTGGTGATGCTAGGAGTGGCTACCCCATCAGATCTCATGCAGGATAGCCATGCTACCCCGTTTAACATTGGTCGTGCCATTGAGCTGCAGCCATTTAGCTTTGAGGAGGCTCAGCCCCTGTTGCAGGGTTTAGCTGATGTTACCCCTGCTCCCCAAGGGATTCTACGGGAAATTTTGGACTGGACCGGAGGACAGCCCTTTTTAACTCAGAAAGTTTGTCAGCTCTTTGTGCAAGAGTCAGCTGCTAGCAGTCAGAAGTCAGGCATTAGGAGTCAGGTTTTCCCATCCCTGGGAACATTGATTCAAACGCGGATTCTCGATCACTGGCAGGTTCAAGATGAGCCAGAACACCTGCGCACGATTCAGAATCGGCTACTGCGCAATGCGCGATCGCCTCAGCGACTGCTACGCCTGTACCGCCAGATTCTGAAAAAGGGAGGCGTGCCAGTTGATACCTCTGTCGAGCAAATGGAGCTGCGCCTAACGGGGTTAGTGACGCGGCGGCAGGGACAGCTAACGGTGTTTAATCGAATCTATAGCACGGTGTTTGACCGAGCTTGGATAGCCATGCAGCTAGACGCTTTGTCACCTCAGGTAACTAGGGTGTGGCCCCTATGGCACTCAGCAATGATGGGGGTGGGAGCCACGCTACTGGTGTTGCTGGTACGCTCTCTGGGATTATTACAGCCGTTAGAACTGTTGGCGTTTGATCAGCTGTTGCGATCGCGCCCCCCCGAGCCCGCTGACGATCGGTTTTTGATCATTACCGTCAGTGAGGCCGATATGCAGTACCAAGATCGGCTGGGAATGGAGCGTCGGGGCTCCCTATCGGACGAGGCGCTGCTACAGGTATGGCAAAAGCTCCAACCCCATAATCCTCGGGTAATAGGCTTAGACTTGTACCATGACTTTGCCTTTTTGCCCTCTTTAGCCACTCAGCTAGACCCACGTTTTGTGGCCGTGTGTGAAATTGGCCAAACGGTTGAGGTAGATGCCTCTGTCAGCATTGCATCGCCTCCGGGTCTAGCAGCTGAGCAGGTGGGCTTTACTGACTTTGTGATTGATCCTGACTATCGCATCCGGCGTTATCTATTGGGGCTCCAGCGCACAGATGTCTGTGACACAGATACCGCCTTTAGCCTCAGGGTAGCGCTGCGCTATCTAGAGCCAGAGGGGATTTCCCTAGACTTTCTCTCATCGGACTTGATCCAGCTAGGGGATATTCTGTTACCCAAAATTCCGCCAACGGCTGGGGGGTATCGGTTATCCCCCGAGGAACAGGCTGGCTATCAGATCTTGATTAATTACCGCCGCCAAAATCCTCGTCAGGTAACTCTGAGGGAACTCCTAGAGGGCCAGGTAGATGACCAGCTGGATGATTGGAGTCGCGATCGCATTGTTTTAATTGGTCTAAAAGAGCCCAAAGATGCTCAATTTACCCCGATACAAACACAGCAAATGCTTGGTGTCACCATCCATGCCCACAAAGCTAGTCAGTTGATCAGCGCCACGCTAGACGGGCGTCCGTTACTGTGGTGGCTACCCGAATGGGGTGAGGGACTATGGATTTTAGGCTGGGCTATGGCTAGCAGCGGTGTGATCTGGGTCGGATACTACTCACTTCGTAACAGTTCGTTATCTCGCCGCTTTTTACGTAATTATCCTTTGGTATGTGTTGTAGTAATAACAGGCACCACACTCACGCTATGGGGTCTGTGTTGTCTGGTATTACTAATCGGCGGTTGGTTCCCCTTCGTACCCGCTTGGCTAGCTATGGCCCTTTCTCTAGGGGCAAGCACCGGTCTCCAGCGCTCAAAGTAGCCATAGGTCTGAGCCTGTTTATTCCCAGGTTTACTTTGCGTGTTCCCTTATAATTGCGTCTAAAATCGCCCTTTAAAAGCATTAACAGAGTCCGTTATGAAACGACAACTATATACTCTCGGATTAATAGCCCTGCAGTATGGCTGTGTGAGTATGCTGGCCAGGCCAGCCTCGGCACAGATATCTCCTTCTCTGGCAAAAATAAAGCAATCAAACGTTCTTCCCATCGTATTTAACAATGACAATGCCCCTAACGGGTTTGATAGCCAAGGACGTCCCCGCAGTCGTACATCGGGCGGGTCGAGGGGAACCTGTAGCGAATTGGTAGTGGCGCTGCTACCCGGTAGCGATACTCTTACTAGTACAGACGCTGTAACAGAATGTAACACAGCGTCAACATCCCACTTAGCGGCTACCTTAGAGACTAATCCTACCTTGTGGTTTCATATTCCAGCCCCGGTCGCGGCAGACACGACTGCCGAGCTGGTGCTACTAGATAACAACCAGCAGGTGCTCTCTAGTAACGTGGTTACACTCCCGGCCAAAGGCGGTATCATTGGCCTCCGGCTTGACTATCCATTAGAAACAGGAGCCATTTATTCTTGGATATTTTCGGTGCTCAATCAGCCCAACAGTCCGTCTCAAAACCCAACGGTGGAGGGACGTTTGCAGCGCATTGCAGCTCATCCTGAGCTATCAGATGCCTTAGCAACTCAAGACACCCCGTCACAGATTCGAGCATTGGCTCACCATGGCATTTGGCACGATGCTTTACATGAACTGGCACTTTTATATCGCGAGGATTCAAGCAATGTGGAAATTCAAACTCACTGGTTTGCTTTACTGGACTCTGTTGGCCTAGAAAGCATTGCTCAGGAACCTTTAGCTGATTGTTGCTTTAAAAATTAATATCCAGAGTAGTCTAGATCTCCTTCCCCCTGCCCCCTTTGCCCTGCTCCACTGCTCATCTTTATGAAACGCCGACTGCAAAACTTGCTGTTGTTTGTTCTAGGCCTCTATTTCGTTCTAGTAGGTATACCCACGCTGTCACAAACCCTGCTAGCGTCGGAGACGCCTGCTGCCGCCATAGCTTCAGTAGAGCATCTTTCGGCAGAACCAGCAGGACTCATAGGAGAAGGACAGGATTTCTATCGACAAGGACAGTATGGACGTGCGATCGCAGCCTGGCAAACCGCTCTAAACAATCCGGCGATTGATATCCCACAGCAGGCCGCAATCTGGTCCTATTTGGCGCTGGCCTATCAGAAAACGGGGCAGTGGGAAGAGGGGGAGAGTGCGATCTCAAACAGCGTTGCGAGTCTAGAGCGCTTGCCACACACTGACGAACGTGCCCGACTCATGGCCCAAACCCTAAACGCCCAGGGCCAGTTAGCCTTTGCTCAAGGCCGTGCTGAGACTGCCTTCCAAACGTGGCAACAGTCCACCCAGATCTATCAAGCGTTAGGATATCAGCCAGGCATTACCGGTAGCCTGATTAACCAGGCCCAAGCATTAGAAACCATTGGACACTATCGACGGGCTTGCCAAACGCTGTTAACTGCCATTGACTTAAAAGAACAAAGCTGCGATGTCAGGCACCCAACATTAGATGCCGTTGTTCAAGCCTTTGATCAACAGGCTGATGATACTCTAAAAAATCTTGGTCTTCGCAGTTTAGGGAACGTTCTCCGGTTGACCGGTCAGCTTTCTGAAGCTCAACAGCTATTGGCACAAAGTGTTACCTGGGCTGAGACTCAAGAAAACCCACAGTATAAATTGTTATCGCTGTTGAGTCTGGGTAAAACAGAGCAAGCACTCTATGAACAAGCTGCTTATCGCTACGGGCAAACCGACTCCTCCGAGGATGGAGCTGTTCTAAAAAAACATGCAGAGGCTGCGTTAGCCAGCTACACAGCGGCACAGACGCTCGCTCAAAATCTACCCAACCCAGACTTGCTGAGCCAAACTGCCATCCAACGTTTTGCTTTGCTCGTAAATCTACACCTGGGAAAATTTCCCCAGGGCTTTTTCCCGCAGCTATCCACCCAGTTACAAACCCAGCTCTCCCTGGTTAAACAGCTGCCCAGCCTGTCTCCTAATCGAGCTAATCTCTATACCCAAATCAGTCTGGCAAAAAGCTATATTGCTCTTCGCAAAACGTCAACACCCACGGTGATACCTGCTGTCACAGACATTGTTGAACTTATAAGTCAGGTACAGCAACAGGCCGTAACCACTGGGGATACCGAAGCTCAGTCCTACGCTCTCGGTGTTTTGGGCGGGCTTTATGAACAGCTATCTGTGCAGTCCAACGATACTGAGCTTTTGCAGCAGGCCCAAACGCTCACCACTGAGGCACTGTCCCTAGCCCACCAGGCTGATCACATTGCTTATCAGTGGCAGTGGCAGCTAGGACGTATCTATGCGGCTCAGGGGGCTATCGGCCAGGCAATCACCCATTACCAAGCAGCAGCCGACATGTTGCAAACCCTACGACAAGATTTAGTTGCCATTGAATCCGGCGCGCAGTTCTCATTTAGAGATACGGTGGAACCTCTTTATCGTGAGCTGGTGGCGCTGCGACTCAATCAGATTGCCCTCCCATCGCAAACCAATCTGTTACAGGCGATCCAAGACATCGATGCGCTACAGCTGACCGAACTAGAAAATTTCTTAAGCTGTAATCTGACCCAAACCTTTACCCTAGGTGAATCTCAGCCTGATACCTCGACGGCTATTATTTACCCGATTATTTTGCCAGACCAGGTGGCTGTGATTGTCCGTTTACCCCAGTCAAACGAGCTTAGTTTTCACCGTGTGCCCATCTCCGAGACCGAGGTTAACCAAGTTCTGACCCAGCTGCGTCAACAGACTGAAAAACGATATCGCTCTCCTCTGTTTCTGGAGCGGGCTGAACAGCTCTACGACTGGATAATTCGCCCCTTTGAGGAGACTCTAGCACAGCAACAGATCAAAACATTAGTATTTGTGTCAGACGGTGCTTTGCGCAGTGTACCGATGGCGGTGCTGTACAATGGCGAGCGATTTCTGATTGAAGACTATGGTCTGGCTCTGAGCCCAGGGCTGCAGCTGCCGGAGTCCAAGCCGTTGAGTCAAATTCAGTTGGATGCGATCGCATTTGGTCTATCGGATATCCGCCCAGATTTTGAACCTCACAAAGGCTTTGCTCCCCTGACTAATGTCGAAACCGAGCTAGCCGCCATTAAGACTCAGATATCCAGCCGTCAGTTTCTCAATCAGGACTTTACCATCGCTAATCTACAGGCCCTGATTGGTGTAGACCGTTCGCCTGTAGTTCATCTAGCCACCCATGGACAGTTTAGCTCTGACCCCAGTGAGACATTTCTACTGGCCTGGGATCAGCGAATTACCCTCAACAATTTTGGTCAAATTTTACAGCGTCAGCCCTCGTCAACTTTAACTGATATCGAACTTTTAATTCTTAGCGCCTGCAAGACCGCTAGCGGTGATAATCGCGCTACCTTAGGCCTAGCCGGTGTGGCTATTCAGGCAGGAGCGCTTAGTACTATCGCCTCCCTCTGGTTTGTCGATGATCAATCAACGGCATTATTAATGACGCGCCTATATGAAATTTTAGGGGATGCTAATAAGCAGCTCACCCGTGCCGAAGCCCTACGCCAGGCTCAGATTAGTTTGTTACATACCCGTGGTTATCAAGGTCCCTTTTACTGGGCTCCCTATGTCTTAGTAGGTAACTGGTCATAATATCGACCACCCGATCAGTACCTTCAAGACTTGCTAGCTAGAAAGAAAAATTCACAGCGGTGAAGAGGCATGATAGATAAGTACTGGATGTCTATTTTGATCAATAAAAGTTTTTGAGATATATTTTTTGAATTTAAATTTTGAAAAAAGATATTGCCTAAAATTACGATTAAATAATATCTCTGAAGTATGGTTTTCGTTCTCGTAAATTATGAGCTGTACTTACGGGTGGTCGTCAGCTTAGTTGGGCTTATCTATGCTGTTTGATGCGCTCAAACTCGTTCAAACATCTCTCCAAGCATATATTGCAGAAGCTGAGGCAACTACTCAAACTCAGGAAATTGTACAGCTTGATAATATTGCGCTAGCATCCGTTCTTGGTGGAGACCGTGATAATTTAGACGGCCAAGTTGTCATGAGTCTGGTAAATCTTCAAGAAGAAACCACGTTAAAAAATAAGCCGCACTATCGACAAGAGAACGGCAAAACTGTCTATAAAAATCCACCTGTTAGCTTAAATTTGTATGTCCTCTTTTCAAGCCTGGATAGTCGAAACTATGAGACATCGCTTAAAAGGTTATCTCGAATTATAGAATTTTTTCAGTGGAGGAAGGAGTTTTCCTACTCCTCAATATCGCCAGAACTTAATATTTCGCAGGATATAATCCTCCGACTTGATTTATATACACTAACATTTGAACAATTAAACCATCTCTGGGGGGCGTTGGGGGGTAAACAGGTACCATTTGTGCTCTATCGAATGCGGCTCGTAACTCTTGAGGCTGATAAGCGTCAGGCAGAGGGCGAAGAGATTACGGAAATCCTAATTAATGAATAGATAAAAGAATCGTCATGAGGATTTTATATAGGCCCTTACTAACATTAGAACTCTGGCATGATTACTACTTGAGCCAGCTAGAGCCAGAGGTATTATCAGAACAACCTCAGTTGCTCAATCAACCCCATCCTAGGTTTCTACCTGAGCGTTACGATCCCTCTGCAGCCTTACAAATGATTCCGACAAGACGCTGTCAGGAGATTTTGAAAAATCTGCGGTGGGTATTTAGATCTCAGCCTCAGGGTATGACCCTCTATGCTGAGGCCGAAGAGATCCCTTCTAGTGAATCAGACGTCCTGTATCGAACTCGCGTCCCAGTGACCCAGCCTGAGCGGCTCACGTTTTGGTTAGAGGTTAGCGATCGCAACTTTGCTAATTTTACTAACCTACCGCTCTCATCTAGTCGGGATCAGATTTTTTACTTTTCTAACCGGTCTGAGAACTCTCAAGCCTATTCGTTTGAGAATGAAGGAGGAGGTACTGAAACTGTTAATTATCTTTTTTTAAGTCAATCTCTATCTCCCTATGCCCCTGATAGGGAGTATACCCTGGGTGAGTTAGTCACTCAGGATGCGAATACATTAGAAGCCATACAGCACCAGACTTCAGCGCCAGCTATTCCTCAGGGAGATGACTGGGAACGGTTACCCCCTAGTCAATATGTTTCGGTGAGAGATCGGTGGCCACGTCAAGGATTAAGCTATATTCATACAATTCCTATGGCAAGTCCTGGTGAAACATTCAGGTTTACCCTCATTGATATCAATGGACAGCTCACCTTTGCCCAGGAGATTACAATTCCAGATACCCATCCATCGGATACAGCGATAACCCTGAGCCTTAACTTTAATGGTCAGTCATTGGGGCGCTATCAGCTGGAACTCGACGGAGTTAATATTGACGAATTCACCCTATTCGATTCCTTCACAACACCCAAATACTTTGCCTTAGTCGAGATTGCCATAGATCCGACCAGCTCCTTAGATCCATTTGATTTTTTGCAAACTAGTGGCAGTGACACAATTATCCAGCCACAAATCTATCGGATTCGATTTAAAGACCGCATGACCCGTTGGCGATACCATTCTGGTAGTCCCCACGGTTTGACAGATGGTGTTCTAGAGCCGCAGTCGTTGACTTTAGTGGATGATCAAACCTACGTCACCACTCGGCCCTTGGGGTTACGCCAAAAACCAAATCCGCCTCCCCTCAATAACAGCCAGCGTAATTTGCCCTTTCCGACTGTAGCGCGGATTAAACCTGAAACCGATGACAGTAAACGGGTGACCCAGGTATTCTCTGACATCTTTTTGTAAGCCCTAGCCGTTATTTTCTAACTCACCATGCCAACTACGTATAAAACTCCCGGTGTCTACATTGAGGAAATCTCTAAATTTCCCCCCTCTGTTGCCCAGGTTGAAACAGCTATTCCTGCCTTTATCGGCTATACACAAAAGGCAGACATTCGAGGTCGCGATCTCCATAGTGAATCGGTTATTGAGCCCGTTCGCCTGACATCACTTTTAGAATATACGGAGTTTTTTGGCACCACTGCTCCAGAAACTGGACTGACGGTCACGATTGAAGAAGAGATTGATGGTAATACCCCGCCCACGGTCTTGAGTCGTAGAGTGACAGGGGCCATAAGCTCTCCTTCTAATCACACTATGTACTACGCCATGCAGGCCTATTTTGCCAATGGTGGTGGCCCTTGCTATGTTGTTTCGGTTGGCAGTATCGTTGCTGCGGGGGGTGTTATTACCCCCGGTGATTTGGCCGATGGCATTGATGAAGTTGCCAAAGAAGATGAAGTTACTCTCTTTGTCTTTCCTGAATCTCATGGCCTCAGCGGTGGTGATGCTGGACGAACCCAAGTGTTTGGAGCTGCCCTAAATCAATGTGGCCGATTGCAAGATCGCTTTGTGATTATGTCAGTGCCACTTGTGCCGGGGGATCTCAACTTAAGTGCTGCCAATTTTCGCGATTTGAGTTTGCCATTGGATAACTTAAAATATGGCGCAGCCTACCTGCCGGATATGGAAACTGTTTTTAATTATGAGTATACGTCGGAGCAGGTGACCCTTGTTCACCAGCAAATGACGGGTAGTACTACCCAGGCTGGAGAGTTTGATGGGCAAATGATGTCGGCATTAGAACCAAGTGAATCCGATCCTGCCACTGGTAATGCCGTACTTCTAAACTTAGTCAAGGCTGCCTTAGATGAAATCCCATTGATCATGGCTCCTGGGGCCATCGTGGCTGGTCAATATGCCAATGTAGATAATACTCGGGGAGTGTTTAAGGCTCCGGCGAATGTGGCCTTGACGTCTGTAATTAAACCAACGATCAAAATCAATAACCAACAGCAGGATGACCTAAACGTTCATACATCAGGAAAATCGATCAATGTGATTCGTGCGTTTACAGGTAAAGGTACCTTGATTTGGGGGGCAAGAACATTAGAGGGTAACAGCAACGAATGGCGCTATATTTCGGTGCGGCGATTCTTTAATATGGCCGAAGAATCGATTAAAAAGGCCACGGAACAGTTTGTATTTGAGCCGAATGATGCCAATACTTGGACAAAAGTGCGGGCAATGATTGAGAATTTTCTGACGCTACAGTGGCGAGCCGGGGCCTTGGTAGGTGCCAAGCCCGATCAGGCCTTTTTCGTCAAGGTGGGTCTGAATGAAACAATGACGGCCCTTGATATTTTGGAGGGTCGGATGATTGTTGAAATTGGCATGGCTGTGGTCCGCCCGGCTGAGTTTATTATTCTGAAATTTTCCCACAAGATGCAGGAAAGCTAGGGCGAACTCGTTGGCATTTTTCTTGGCTCCTTACTTAATAAAAATCTTCAGGAGACTCAAGGATTTCAAGTTTGTTCTGGTATGGCCTAGTACTTTTTTAGTTTGTTGAGGTACCTATCGTGGTTAGCTATCCGTTACCTAAATTTTATTTTGATATCAGTGTCGTTGATCTAGATCTCAATGATGAGCTTACGGGTGGATTCACTGAGGTTTCTGGTCTTGATGTGGAAACGGAGCCGCTTGAATATCGGGCTGGAAACATGCCCCAATTCAGCAAACTTAAAAAAGCTGGCATGCAAAAGTACAGCAATCTGACGCTGAAGCGAGGGGTTTTTAAGGGAGTCAATGTTTTCTATAACTGGTGGAATAGTGCGGTAAAAGCGGCTGACACCACTGCTTATCACCGCAATATGACAATCAATCTAAAAAATGAAAGTGGTGAGGTGGTGATGACCTGGACAGTCACCAACGCTTTTCCGATTAAGGTGCAGTCGACCGATCTCAAGGCCGATGCCAATGAGATTGCCATTGAAAGTATGGAGCTTGCGATTGAAAGTCTGACAATGACAAACGCGTAAGCTTTAAGGACGGTTGATCATGGCATTTCCCTATCCCCCAGCCAGTTTCTTTTTTGAAGTGATTTTCCAGGATCAAGGCCTGGATAAGGAGCCTGTGGAAACGAGTTTTCAAAGTGTGACGGGGCTGAGTGTGGATATGCAGACGGAAACGCTGAAAGAAGGAGGTGAGAATCGATTTGAGCATATTTTACCCATCCGGACTAAGTACACTCCCCTAGTGCTTAAGCGGGGAATTGTCAAAGATTCTAAGCTGGTGAGTTGGTGCCACGAGGCCCTGCTAAATTTTGATATTCAGCCCATGAATTTGTTGGTACATCTACTACATGTTAAACAGTCCGACACTGATCAATCGGCATCAGAAAAAGAGCCATTGATGAGCTGGAAAGTGATTAATGCATGGCCCAAGAAGTGGTCTCTATCAGAGTTTAATGCGGAACAAAATGCGATCGCAATTGAAACTATGGAATTGAACTACAGCTATTTCGAACCAATGAATAACGTATAGACCCATGCCACTAGAGATTAGAGAGCTTGTGATTAAAACCACCATTAGCGATGGAGAGAGCGCTCAGGGAGCTAGCTCAGGTAACGCCGATCAGGCGGCTTTAATTGCTGAATGTGTTGAGCAGGTGCTGGCCATCTTAAGAGAAAAATCGGAGCGCTAACCCATGCCTGGTGAACTCACAAAAGTTGAGATTAGAGCCTTCAAGGACAAAACCTACAGTGAAGAAATTGGCAAATTTGTCTTGCCAATTAACCCTGAGCAATTTTCTCAAACCTTCAAAATTGAATACGATGAAGAACAGGCCCAGGGTTCCCAAGGCAATGATCCCGAGTTTAAATTTACCCCTCCTGAAGATTTGACTCTGGCGTTCTACTTTGATGGCACGGGGGTTGTGCCCGTCAAGGGTGAGGCAGGCTCTTTCCATCGTGATGTGGTGCAGCAGGTACAGGATTTATTGCAGCTGGTGTATGTGATGAATCCAGAAACCCATAAGCCTAATTTCTTACGCCTACTATGGGGGGACTTTTCCTTTGGGAATGGCAATGGCTTCAACTGTATTCTCAAAGATTTGCAGATTAACTACACCCTGTTCTCCCCTGAAGGAAAACCGCTGCGGGCAAAAATCACCGCCAACTTTACCCAGTATGTAGAACAAGAGCGACGCGTGCGCGAAGAGGGTAAAGAATCGCCAGATGTTACCCATATTCGTAAGGTCAAAGCAGGCGATACCCTGCCGCTGCTGACCTATGGCATCTATGGTGACTCCAACTATTATCTGCAAGTGGCCAAAGCGAATGGTTTGGTCAACTTTCGCCGACTCAACAGCAACCTTGATCTGAGATTTCCGCCCCTACGTAAAGCAGCCCCATGAGCGATCGCACGATTCCTCAAAACTCAACCTATGATGTAGCCACCTTCAAGCTTTTGGCCAATGGCCAGGATGTCTCCAATCGCTATGCGGTCTTATCACTGGTGGTTAACCGCGCCGTCAATCGAGTTCCCAGTGCTCGGGTGGTGTTGCGCGATGGCTCAGCTGGCGATGAGACTTTTCCGGCCAGTGAGGGTGATGATTTTCGTCCAGGGCAAGAATTAGAACTGGCCGTTGGCTTTGATGGCGATGATCAAAGTATTTTCCAAGGGTTAATTGTTAAACAGTCGCTAAAAGTGGGTAAGGGGGGCAATTCTATCTTGAGTTTGGACTGCCGTGAGGCTGTTACTAAACTGACCATCGGTCGCCATAGTCGCTACTTTGCTGATAGCCTCGACAGCGATGCCATTGAGACTATTATTAGCAACTACCGTGATTTAGCCGCTGACGTCGAAGCCACCACCGTCACCCATGGGGAGATTGTGCAATACTACACCAGTGATTGGGATTTTATTTTGTCGCGGGCCGAGATGAATGGTCAGATTGTGTTGGCAAATGGTGGTCAGTTAACGGTCAAAGCCCCGGCCACCAGCGGTGAGTCTCTGATTACCCTGACCTATGGGGCCAATCTGTTGGAATTTGAGACCGAGATGGATGCCCGCTGTCAGTATCAGGCTGTCAAAGCCCAAGCTTGGAGCTATGCAGACCAAAGCCTGGTGGAAGTCGATGCCAGTGAGCCCAGTGTTAACCAGCAGGGGAATCTCTCGGGAACTGATCTAGCAGAAGTGATTGGTCTAGAGGAGTGGGAACTGCGTCACTCTGGGGAGATCAGTGAGGCTGAACTCCAGGTCTGGGCCGATGCCCAACTGCTCAAAAGTCGTCTGGCTAAGATCCGGGGGCGGGTAAAAACTAAAGGCTTTCCAGGGGCTAAACCCGATGCCCTGATCGAGTTGGGGGGAGCTGGTGCTCGTTTTAATGGTTTGGCCTATGTGTCGGGGGTGCGCCATGACTTTAGCAATGGGGTATGGCATACCCACTTACAGTTAGGGCTAGCACCGAATTGGTTCTATCAGACGGCTGACATTATGGAGAGACCTGCAGCCGGTCTATTGCCAGGGGTGCATGGGCTGCAAATTGGGGTGGTTGTGCAGTTGCAGGATGACCCCAGAGGAGAAGATCGAATTTTGGTGCGAACACCAACTATTGATGCGACAGCGGAGGGTATTTGGGCACGTGTAGCCAGCCTCGATGCCGGAGATGGACGCGGTGCTTTCTTTCGGCCAGAAATTGACGATGAGGTGGTGTTGGGATTTCTCAATGATGATCCACGCCATCCGATTGTGTTGGGGATGTTGAATAGCAGTGCTAAACCAGCTCCTTTGACGGCGGCTGATGACAATCATCAAAAAGGATTTGTAACTCGCTCAGAATTGAAGTTGCTTTTTGATGATGACACCCAGGCCATTACCCTGGAAACCCCTGGCGGCAACAAGCTGACAATTTCTGATGACGCCCAGGGCATTCATTTAGAAGACCAAAATGGTAACTCCCTGGCCCTAGATGACAGTGGCATTACCCTGACCAGCGCTCAGGATATTACTTTGGAAGCGACCGGTACGCTGACGCTCAAGGCCAATCAGGACGCTAGTTTGGAGGGACTTAATGTGAATGCCAAAGCCCAGGCCCAGTTTAAAGCCGAAGGCACAGGGGGGGCAGAGGTGTCCACCAGTGCGATCGCAGTGCTCAAAGGCTCTCTTGTTCAAATCAACTAGCTAACCCCGTTAACTCACGCAGGTCTAAAACATATGGGTACCCCCGCCGCTCGAATCACTGATATGCATGTTTGCCCCATGGTCACCGGGACAGTGCCCCATGTGGGCGGGCCAGTTGTGGGGCCAGGCGCACCCACTGTTCTTATTGGTGGGCTGCCAGCAGCGGTGATGGGCGATACCTGTACCTGTACGGGACCGCCCGACACCATTGTGCTGGGGTCGACCACTGTTCTCATTGGTGGTAAACCTGCTGCTCGTCTGGGGGATACGACGGCCCATGGGGGTTCCATTATTCTCGGAGAGTTTACTGTCTTGATTGGAGGTTAAGTGGATGGACAACAGTAAAGCCTACTTGGGCACTGGCTGGGCATTTCCTCCCACCTTTAGCAAACCGGATGGGGCACAGTTAGTCAGAGCTGAGGATGATATTTGTCAAAGTTTACAAATTCTCCTCTCCACCCGTCTGGGCGAACGGGTCATGCAACCGACCTACGGTTGTAATTTAGAAGAACTCCTCTTTGAGACCCTCAACCCCACCGTTTCGAGCAATATCAAAGAACTGGTCCGCACCGCTATTCTCTATCATGAACCCCGGATTCGCCTTAATCGGCTCGATTTGAGCCCTGATCCTGACATGCAGGGAGTGGTCTTGATAACGGTGTACTACACCGTTATCAGTACGAACTCGCGCTTCAGTTTTGTTTATCCTTTCTATCTAAATGAAGGGGTTAGCCCCGTTCCGACCTAGATTAGGGCTAGCTTGGATAGTATGAATGATTGTTGCAACATATCCAATCCATTGCGTCGCGATGGCGTCAGCCAGCGTCAACGTCAGCTGGCTGCTCTGTCGCCGGACTATATCAGGGTGGATGAGCGTAGTCTGGCTGATTTTTTAGCCTTTACCCATGGGCTGGCTCAGCAGGTAAACTACTACGATCTTGACGACCAGCTAGCGGGAAACTGGCAGTCCTTATTTGCCCACAGCACGCCAGTCCAAATTGCACTGATTAGTAAAACCCGGCCTCAAATTCTCAATCAGAGCTACCAACAGCAGCTAGACGTATTTTTAGAAAACCAATCGAGTGAATCCCTAGAACCAATTTTACTCACCTGGGCTAATGGGCTACGTCAGCTCCAGCAATGGTATCAAACTCTCCAACCCTACACGCCACTAAAATCAATCATTCAAGGCTTGGTAAAGACAAACCTGGGGGAGCCGTTGAACCAAATGCGAGGCATTGAGGCCGCCTATGAGATCGATGCGGGGCAATTGGCTAACCCTAGCGATTTTTATGAGAATTTTGCTACGGTTTTTGGCCTTACCCTTGGAGACTTGAATTCCAACGATATTCCCCTGACGGGAACCCGCTTTCAGGCCCGCAGTCTGTTGGATGCTATTTTTCAGATTCTGTTTCAGAACTATCGTCAGATTATTCAGCTCGCTCCACAGTACCTGGTTTCCAGTCTATCTGTGCGAGCCGATCATCCGCCTCACCTGGCCCTCTACATTACGTTTTTAGAGGTGATGAAGCCTGTGCAAGCGGATTTGAATCGCATGACTCAGCGTCACCTGGATTTTTTCTATCAGCAGGTGTTGCAATTGCCCCGACGAGATGCCCAACCGGACCATGTTCATCTTCTGTTGGAGTTGGCTAAATCTCAGCAGGACTATGGCCTCAAGGCGGATATTCGCTTTAAGGCGGGTAAAGATGCCACGAATATGGAGTTGTTTTATCGGCTGGCTCGCGATGTAGTGCTGGACAAAGCCCAGGTTGTGAGCTTAAAGGGGCTGTTCTTGAACGCTCGATCCAGTGGTACCCATTCACCGCTGATTACGGGGCTCTATGGCTCTGCGATCGCAAACTCCGCCGATGGTCGGGGGGCAGACTTTGCCAAGGATCTAGCGGTTAAAGCCTGGCTGCCCTTTGGGGATACGTCGCGGGAGCGGGCAAGGTTGGGACTTGCGATCGCATCTCCCATTCTTTTACTCTCAGAAGGCCAGCGCATTGTCACCTTTGAGTTTACCCTCACAAATCTCAAGTCAGGTGCCCAGGTGCCGCCCAACCAGCTGTCAGATCTGTTCAAAGTCTCTTTTAGTGGAGAAAAAGAATGGATTGTTGCCAATGTTTTAGCGAGTAGCAGCCAGAACAACAATACCCTGATCTTAATCGTAGACATTGCCGTGGATGCTGGGGCGGTTGTCCCCTACCATGGCGATTTGCCAGGGGCTACTTTGCCAACAACCCAGCCAGTTGTCCGGATTGAATTACAGGACGAAGGAGCCCAACGTCAGACGACAGGCACCTCTGCAGACACCTTTGTTTCTGCCTATCACTACTTTCAGGAGAGTCAGTTTACTCAGGTCAAGATCACCACTGATGTCAAGGAACTCCGTACTCTGGTCCTACAAAATGATTTGTCGGTGTTGGATGCCACCAAGCCCTTTCAACCCTTTGGTCCTCGTCCAAAAGCGGGCAGCAACTTCTATATTGGCAGCCAGGAAGTTTTTCAAAAAGCACTTACGGCTCTGAAAGTGCACATAGATTTTGAAACAGTCGTTTCTGACTGGGACAATTACTACGCTGGCTATGGAGCATCTCCTGACCCTGGTAACGTCACAGTGCAGGCCCTGCGGAGTAAGACCTGGCAACCCAACGCCCCTGCGAGTCCTGTCCAAAAAAATCTTTTTGTAGCATCGCCCATTAGCCTGACGACCGAGTCCCTTGACCGTTTAGCCTTGGATCACCCAGAAGCTACCAATCCTGTTGCCGTCTGGACTCACCAGAGTAAAAATGGATTTCTGCGGCTTCAGCTCACTAACGACGACGACTTTCTCCATGATGACTATACTAAAGTGCTGAGCCGTCAGGTGCTAGCCCAGGCAATGGCTGCTGGAGATCCGCCCAGGGCTTTGCCAGGAGCTTATTACTGGGTCGATGGTAAAGCTAGAAAATCCAACACTAACCAGTTTAGTCGGTCGAACATTAGTGGGGCAATTAGCCAGTCAAATATCAGCCAGTCAAATATCGGTGAGGCCTCCACAGCATCGATAGCCGCCTCGATTAGTGGTTCTACAATTGAGTCAATTCAACAAAATCTTATTGCTAATAATATCAACGCTGCTGACATCAATACTGTCCTGGGTTTGTTAGCGGATAATTTCAGTGACTTTGCCCCGAATATTCCCCCAGGCTCCGAGGTAATTGTCCCCAATGAGCCCTTTACTCCGGTGGTTCAGTCTCTATATTTAGACTATGTAGCAACGGCGACTCAACAAGACTGTCAATTCTTTACCTTGACCCCGTTTGACGGCTTTGCCGCCATTGATATACAGACATCTCCCTACTTTGTACCCTATTTCCATCAGGCAGGAGAATTACTAATAGGTTTAGCAAATCTACAGCCCCAGAGTACCCTCAACCTACTGATTCAGGTGGCAGAGGAAACAGCGGATACCGACTTAAAAACAACCGAGATTCACTGGCACTACCTAAAAGATAATACTTGGAAGCCCCTGGAAGACTATCAAATCATCGGTGACAGTAGCAATGGCCTGATTGGATCTGGCATCGTACAATTAGCCATTCCCGCTGATATTAGTCGAGAACAGACAACAATTTTGGATTCGACATTGTACTGGCTAAAGGTTAGCACACCTGAGCGTGTTGGCGCTGTTCCTAACATGATTGGAATTTATGCCCAAGCAATTCAAGTGACTTTTATTGATCAAAACAATGACCCTAATCACCTGGCAGCCCCTCTACCAGCCAATACCATCGCCAAACTGGTGATGCCACAGCCCGCCATCAAAAAGATTCAGCAACCCTATGATTCCTTTGGTGGTAGGCCAAAGGAGCGATCGCAGGCTTACTACACTCGCATTAGTGAGAAACTGCGCCACAAGGGTCGGGCAATCACCATTTTTGACTATGAACGATTAGTTTTAGAGCACTTCCCCGAAATTTATAAAGTGCGCTGTATTAACCATGGTGGACTATCTGAGTCAAATACCCTGCAGGAACTGGTTCCTGGCTCAGTCACGTTAGCCGTTATTCCAGATCTCTCCCAACGCCAGACGACGGACTCACTCACCCCCAGAGTTAATATTAACCTCTTAGAAAAAATCAAAGATACCCTGAGCCAGCTCTGTCCATCCTGGGTCGATCTACATGTTGTTAATCCCCTCTATGAGGCTATCCAGGTTGACTTTCAGGTTCGCTTTAAAGAGCCCTACGAGGCTAACTTTGCCTATTACAGTCGAGAACTCAATCAGGCAATTGTCGGTTTTTTATCACCCTGGACAGCACAGTCCGAGGTGGAGATTAACTTTGGCGGTAAAGTATATCGCTCCTCCATCCTTAATTTTGTAGAAGAGCACCCCTATGTTGACCATGTTATTAACTTTAAAATGCACCAGGGCCAGCAGCGAAATCTGCGGGAATTTACCGCCTCCACAGCCCGTTCCATTTTGGTATCGGTTCCATTTCAGGCAGATACGGCCCAAGGCCATGTCATCCAGGCTATTACCACCTACCCTCAACCCACTCAACCCATTACGTGATCACCTCTAACCTCCATGGCAGATAATCTGACCATATCAAAACAAGATCCGGTCTTCCCTGAGTACCTTGACTTTCAGGTGCTGAGGACGATTGGGATTAAACACGTGCAGACACTGTCTCGCCAAATTTGGACAGATTATAATCTGCACGATCCGGGGGTCACTATTTTGGAGGTTCTTTGCTATGCCCTGACGGATCTGGGATATCGTAACAATCTTGATATTGCCGACCTGCTTGCCCTTAAACCAGGGGAAAGCGATCAAAAAGAGACTAATTTTTTTACCGCCGATGAAATTCTTACCTGTAATCCGACTACGCCTCTAGATTGGCGTCAGCGTTTAATCGATATTGCTGGTGTGCGGAATGCTTGGTTGACCCGAGTTGAAGTGGTCCAACCTGACATTTATGTGAACTGTGCTGACAGTCAGCTACAGTACGAGATCCCGCTACAGACGGAATCTCAGGCATTGCAGCTTAATCCTCGGGGGCTCTACGATGTTTGTCTAGATCTTGAACCAGCGTATCGTCAGGTAACAGATAATGGTGCTGCCGAAGCGAGGATTTTAGCTGCTGTCAAAGCTGTGCTCTGTAGCTATCGCAATTTGTGTGAAGACTTTCGTGATGTTTTTGTTCTAGGGCAAGAAGAGATTGCTCTATGTACCGATATTGAGCTGACCTCCGATGCCGATCCAGAAGATGTGTTGGTCGAAATTTATTTGCGGTTCCAGGCGTTTTTGGTGCCACAGCTTCGCTTCTACACGCTGCAAGAATTGTTAAATAAAGGCCAGAATCCGGCGGATATTTTTGCAGGCAGACCCTCAGCACTCCATGATGCAGTGTTCTCCTATGAAAGTCATGGCTTTATTGATACTGAAGAACTAGAGGCCCTACAGCTGCCAGAAGCTCTCTATACCTCGGATATTTATCAGCTGATTATGGATGTGCCTGGGGTTGCGGCGATCAAAAAGCTGAGTTTGATCAATTATATTGACGGTCTGCCTCAGTCCCAGGGGCATCCCTGGTACTTGAAACTAACAGAAAAATATCGTCCTGTGCTGAGTATAGCCCAATCCAGGGTGACGTTTTTTAAGGGAGATCTTCCCTTTAAGGCCGATGGGGAGGACGTGGAACGTCGCTACCGTGAACAACAAGCGGCTTACATTAAAGCTCCTTTGGAAGCGTATCAGCTGGATTTACCGGTGCCTCGGGGTAGTTACTATGACCTGGCAGACCACTATTCTATTCATCATGAATTTCCCTTGACCTATGGCATTGGTGAGGACGGTCTACCCGCCAGCGGGGTGACGGCTAAACGTAAAGCCCAAGCCAAACAGCTAAAGGGCTATCTGGTGTTTTTTGATCAAGTCTTGGCCAGCTATCTGGCCCAGTTATCTCGTATTCGCGATCTGTTTTCTTGGGAAAGTGAAGCCGACCGGCAGGAACGACGGCGAACCTACTTTACCCAAGTGCTGACGAATATCCCTGGAGTCGAAGAGATTATTCGCCAAGATGCTATGGCTGGTGATGCTGAGACCATGGACTATGGCAATTTACTGGCTGCCATTAGTGAGGATCTGTTTACCTACCAGGCCCGTCGTCATCGATTTCTCGATCATCTATTGGCCCGGTTTTCAGAGACCTTTACGGACTATGTGATGCTTAACTATCGTTTGCGGGGAGGGCGGCGAGACGCAGCGGACATTATTGATGACAAGGCTCAGTATCTGCGGGAATATCCTCGCCTCAGTCGCGATCGCTTCCGGGCCTTTGACTACTGTCAACCTGAACAGGTGTGGGATACAGAGAATATCGCCGGTTTCCAGCGGCGAGTTGCCCGACTGTTAGGAATTGACAATGTCAGTCGTCGTAGCCTCAGTGTCTATGGCATCACCCACACTGCCACAGACTTTACCCTTACCCTGGGCGATGACAGCACTCCTCAACTCATGGGGATCGGTCCTTACCCCAGTCTGGAGGCGGCCCAAACGGCCCAAACCGCTATCCTCTCGGCCATGTCACAGTCAGCTAATCTGCGGCCTCTGGTCTATCGGTATTTTTATCACTATGGCTGGGAGGTGATGGATCTTGAGGGGGGTGCGATCGCAACCTACAATACGGTTTTTCCTAGCCAGGCTGCCCGCTCGGCTACGCTCGAAGATCTGGTTGAAACCCTGCGCAGTCGACTGGCAGGCAGTTCCCCGGCAGACTTGGAAACATTTATCCAGATTACCCCTACCGACGATGGCTTATTTCAGTTTAGCCTCAGTATTCTGCAAGCCAGTGGGGAGCCCCTTGGCTTTACTGGCATCGCCGATTATCCCACCGAAGCTGCCGCTCGCCAGGCGGCCCAGGCAAGTCTCGACTGGATCCAAACAGAAGCCCGCTATCGTCCCACAGTGCTACGCCAGGATGACGCTGCTGAAGGGCAGGCCGGTCGACCCCAGGTGTTTGAATACTACGGTTTTGGCATTTTAGATCAGGCGGGTCAGCTATTGGCCACCAGTGCTCCATATGCAACGCAGGTAGAGGTAGAAGACGCCATCGTCACCCTGCAGCAGACCCCAGATCCCCTGGCCTGGGTGATAGAACCACAGCTACCGGCCTACACGGGACAGATCTACGACAGGGACGGGCAAACCTTACTACAGGGTACCCGTCGTTACAGCTATGTATGGGCTTCCTTGGGCAGTAATGATCCTACCAATGGCAGGGTGGAACAACGCTGGCAGCCCGACGACGAGACCTGGCAAACCCTGCTAGCTAATCTGGGTACAGCCCTCTCCTCCGAGCAGCCCGATGAGCAGTTAGAAATTCAGGTTGTCCCATCGGGAGAAACCTCTCGCAACAGAACGCTGTACCGCTTTCAGCTGGTTAGGAATGACGTGACGTTGATCGCGAGTGAGCCCTTTTTATCTCAGAGTGAAGCTGAGCAACAGGGCGATGCTGCCCTGCAACGGCTGCGGGATGACTGGAGTCAGTTTGGGGGGAGTTTAATCAATGACTCTGGTGAACAACGAGAGGATGACCTGCGCAGTTTGTTACAGCTTAGACGTGATACCCACAATGGTCAGGAGGTGACCCTGGTGTTTTTGAATCTGGCGCAGCGTGACCAGGCGCGCGATCTCGCCTGGCAACATGGCAATACCCTAGTTGAGCTAGCCCAGGACAGGGATAACTTTCGTCAGATTGAGGATGCCCTCAGCAGCGAGGCGCTGACTTGGGTGCTGACCAATGCCGGCAAAGACCAAATCCTGGGTATTCCGCCCACGTTACCGGTTGAACCGTCTGTTGAGAGTGAGATCGCAGCCATTCAGCGGCAGCTCAATAACGAAGGCTTGCACCTGTTAGAACACATTTTGCTGCGTCCTCGACAAACTGGACCGCTACCCATTCCCGTGGCGACACCGTCAGAGCCGACAGAGCCAACATCACCCGGCGGGCCAACGCAACAATTGCTACCCATTGTGGTTTCCAATGCCGACTGTAACGCAGCAGAGAACCGCTGCCGCACCAACTACGACCCCTATTCTTTCTGGGTCAGTATCGTTTTGCCCTATTGGCCAGAACGCTTTCGGGATATGAACTTCCGGCGGTTTGTGGAGCGCACTCTGCGGCTAGAAGCCCCGGCCCACGTTGCCCTCAAGATTTGCTGGGTCGATGTCTGTCAGCTACAGGCCTTTGAAACCGCCTATAGAACCTGGCTAGAGCAGCTGGCTCTGGCAACCTGCCAACCGACCAATACCGATTTAACCGACCTGACCAATAGCCTCAATCAGCTCATCAACATCCTGTCCCAGTTAACCAATGTCTACCCTGAGGGCACGCTCCACGATTGTGAAGAAAGTGGCCCTGACGATAACCCCATTATCCTTGACCAGACTGCCCTAGGAACTGCCAACCAGTAGTAGTGCTATGACTATCACCATCGACGGAAACGGCTATCCCATCTTTGAGGCCAACCAGGTCTTAAAGTACACCGATCTCAATGGTCTGTTTAATTACCTCGATGCTCAGCATCGGCTTACCCGCACCCACCTGATCGGTATCGGCATTGTCTGTGGCCTAACAGTCACCATAGATGACACCATTGCGGCCACTGCGCCTGTGATTCAAGTATCACCGGGGTGTGGCATTACCTCCGAGGGCTATCTGATTCATTTGGGAGAGACTCGCCTGACCCATTATCAAACAGCCGTGGCCGTGCCTGCCCGTCTGTTTGCTCCCACTGCAGCTGACGATGCTGATACCCCGTCGCCCTACACTGTGGTTGAACTCTACAGCCAGAGTCTGCTAGACGATGAACGCCGGTCGCTGGCGGAGAATCCCAATGGTTCAGCTCGCGATCAGGATGCAGTGCAAGACTTTCTGGCGGATCAGGTCTTGGTGGTGGTGTGCGAACCGGAGGACGAACAGCGAGATTCTTGTCTGGTGGACTGTGACGATCGGGGCAAAGACCGCAGTTTTCGTACCCGCTTCTTTATGCTGCCCCGCACCCAGGGACAGGAGACTGCTGACGCCAATCTCAGCGCTGAGAGGCTGCTGCGTCAGGGCTACCAAATTGATACGGCGCTGGATGTAGAGGCCCTATTCACCCGTCGTCAGGACTTCTGGCAAGCATTTGAACTCCGGGTGCAGCGCTTTGGCTATACCCAAGAAACCCCTGAGACCGTTGCTGAACCCATCCCGGTGGTGCGTCTGGGCCAAATTAAAACCTACGATGCCCTGTTGAGAAACTACTACGATGTGTGCGATCGCGCCATTGATGCGATCGCAACGGTTCTGCCCAACCTGTTCCAGGTCTTTTCCCCTTTCTTTAGTACATTTAATCCGAATGCGGCGGACTTTGACGGTCTGAGCGATCGTCTTAAAGGCCATTTACAAGCCATCTGGGTGCCGACAGATAATGACGATGACACTGAAATTGTCGAAACCCAATACGCTATTCAATATTTCTACGATTATCTCAGTCAGATTGTTGCCGCCTATCAAGAACTGTTGGACGTTGTCTTTGACCTGATAGATGACTGTGATCCAGACTGTCGTCGTTTTCCAAAATTTCTCATGCTGGGTTTACTTGACAGTGAGCCAACAGAAGACTCGATATGTGCACCGCCATCGCCTTACCGTAGCCATTTCACCCAGCCACCCCTCTACAATGGCAATGCCCAGCGGGTAAAACAGGTACAACACCTCCATGAACGCCTGCGACGGCTGTGTCAAGAGGATACATTTTACCTGCTGCCCTTTTATGCCACTCCTCTGAAAATAACCCCCAGCAAAGATCGCTCTGTACCCCTCAGCCAGCAGGCCATACCCTATTATCTAAACTATCCCAACCTATACCGGTATTGGAACTACGATGCCTGCCGAAAAGGCATCAGTGCACGTCACCCTGCCTACTTCTATCCTCGCGGGTTGGGGACATCGGTTGAGGCCACCGATGACTTGCTACATCGGTTAGACGCTTATAACTTTTATCGCATTGAAGGTCACATTGGTGAAAGTAAGACCAGTGCGCTCACTCAAATCAAGGACTATCAGCAGCGCTACAATCTGGCCTTTGATGTGATCACCCTGAAGCTAGCACCGACGGCAGATTTTGACGATCTCATCTTGTCTGGTCATTTTGATGACCTCGAAGCCGATTTTGGTCGCCTGCGAGATCGATTTTTAAAGCTCTGGGACAAGAATGAAGATACCTGGTCACAAAATATCTTTTTAAACACATTGCGACAGGTGTTTTTTACCCAGGAGGGATTGAGTAACCTCAGCGAAGCAGATGTGTCTAACCAGATTTTGGTGCGATCGCAAACGACCGACAACTTTGAATTTGAGGTCCAGGTCGATAGCGAAAATGAACCCACCAGTCAATATCGGCTTTACATCGTCAATGCATCCGGCAACCGGATTGCTCAGTATGCGCCCCGTGCCTTCGCAACCTCCCTTGTCAGTGAAGTAATCGATTTTTCAGGCCTTTCAGATACTGAAGTCCGACGCGAACAAGAGCGAATTGCCAGCGAAATCTCAGCCTGTTTATCCCTGGGTAAAGTCACCTTTGGTCTACAGTTTCAGCCTGGCCCTTTTTTGAGTACGAGCATTCTCCCCCGGTACCAACTGGTGCTGTCTGTGGAGGATCGATTTACGCTACCCGTACCACCCTCTGGAGATGCCAGTGGCGCGGCTCCCATTCGGTTTCTCTCCAGGGATGCGTTTACCATTATTCCTGACTCTGATAATAACCCCATTATTAGCCAGTCACCCTTTCGCGATTTCGAAACCCTCTATGGACTGTTACGAGATTTACCCTCAGAGGGAGGTGAGGGGGGGCTGCCACCGGGTAATACTGAAGCCGCTGAATGCCTCAACTATTTCGAAGTTAAGGGGCTCATGGAGGTCTATCGCCATCGGCTAGAGCGTCTGAAGGAATTACATCTATTCTATAAGTATGCCGGTTTACACCCCGGTATGGAACACCTGGGGGGTGTGCCCAATGGCGGCACATTTATCTTGGTCTATGTCGATGGCCAAGACATTATCGAAGACATTTTGACCGCTGAGAGCAATCCTATTTTTCAAGAACGGACAAATGCCATCAACCCATTTGTTAGTTTTCCCATCTCTTTTTTCTCACTATCCCAAATTCAACAGATAATTTTCAATCGAGCTGATATTGTCGTTGCTGATTTTTGTCTGCCCTATCGCTGCTGTGGCGATACTCCCACCACCAACTATGTCTTAGAAAAACCCCGGCCTATTGTTCTGCTGGAACGGGCGGCCTTCTGTCAGGATGACGAAACCCGCTATGAATTTATGCTCAGCCCGGAGGGGGGCACCCTCAAGGGGGAAGGTAGCGTTCTAGATGAAGCCGACGGGCAGTATTACTTCCAACCCAGCCGCATTGCAGGAGAGATTATCAATGAACGGGTCATTACCTTTACCTATGTCGTCGACGGCAGTTACGACACCTTTACAGTGGCCCTTTATCCAGAGCCCACAGGGACGTTTGCTGTCAATGGTGAATCCATCTCTGGTCAGGTAATGACGTTGTGTAATGACGCTCCCGCTGTTGTGATCACGGTAACGGGCAACCACTCAGCGATTGAGACTCAGCGACTGACTGCTAATGAGCAGCCGCTAATTGAAGGCCGCCTCGTTCCTAGTCAGTTTGCCCAGACAAGCGATGCTGAAGAGGTCCGTATTGTTGCGTTTCTGCGCGATCGGCGCACAGACTGCGAAGGCACCATTGATACCACCTTCAGAATTCTCCAAGCTCCCAACACAAACTTTACGATTACTCCATCGGTGGCAACAGGAGACTATTGCGCCGAAGGCCAAACCCTCACCTTCCAACCAGAAGCCTCTAATTTGGTGCGCAGCATCTTTAGAATTAACAACACACCGATCAGCGGTAACAGCCTCCAGCTGGATTATAACAATATCATTGAAAGTTATGATACCGATACGTTAGACATTGTCCATCAGGCCGATAACGAGGTTGGCTGCACCAGCTTTTCTGACCCGATTACTATCACAGTCTATCCAATTCCCATTCTCGACATGAGCTTGCCCAATGAAATTTGCTCAGGTCGGGGTCCCATCAATCCGATCCGAGAAGCGGATGGTGAACCCAGATGCCAAGCGTTTCTACTGGATGATGATGGTAATCGCGTTGCCAACATTACAGCGAGAGTTTTGACTGGTAGCCCCTTACGGTTTGATCCTAGGGGAGTGAATTTTGACGATGACAACGTTGGTGCTCGTCGTCTCAGACGGCTGCAAGTGAGCTGCACCGTCACTGGTGAGGGCAATTGTTCGGCCGCTGACACAGAGGCTGTTACGGTGTACCGCACCCCTAGCGATGATGACATTACCTTTAGAGTGTCGCCTGACCAGCCGCCTGCACAACCGTTTGTGCCCTTCCAGGTTGAGGTTTCCGTCGATAATCGGATCACCTGGGCAGCCGCAGAGACTGAAAACATCCGGCTAATTTGGACGTCTAATGGCGATATTGCTGGCAACAGCCAGATTTCACTTGCTGAGTTTCTAAATACACCCGTAGTGTTTAGATTCTCGCCTAGAGCGCTAATTAATAATCAGCAAGAACGATTTCTAATTAGGGTAACTGTTGTCAATAATCAGTGCTCTGGCAATCGTATTACGGTTTGGGATAGACCCATACCAACTGGTCAAGATGATGGCGGAGAGGGCGGAGAAAGCGGTGGCCCGCGTATTCCCAACCTGCCCATAGGCGGTGGAAGTGGCGGTGGAATCGTGTTGGATCCGCTCAATCCAAACTTACCGGGGGGTGGGATCGTCAATAACCCAGTGCGAGGTTTGGGTGTTGATATGGCCGCTTCTACATTGGATCAGCGGATGGTCGGCTATCGGCGTCGATTAACCGAGTTACAGCCCCGTATGGGGGCTCGTGAATCAGCCGACAGTCAACAGTTGGCCGCCCGGCTATTGACCCTTGACCGGACGATACCTGAAGTACAGGCTACACAACGCTATCGAGAGCGCATAACCTCTTTGCTCAATAGGTGGCGTAGTCTTGACAATCAAAACCAGCGCTCCACCCTAGCAGAGCTGATTGCACTAAGTACGGCTAGTTTCTTGGATCGGCTGGTGGTTAGTGAAGTTACCGATGAGCTTGAAGCTCAACTGGCTGAGATCCTGACAAATTTGCGGGGGGCTGGGTTAGACCTAGCGCAAATTCTCGCCATATGGCAGCCAGCGGAATTGGATAATGTGGTTGAATCGGTGACTCTCAACCACTTGCGATCGCTACTCCAATAGCCCCCCTCTGTTTCTGTCAGTCCAGGAAAGCCCCATGAGCCAGCAGCACCTTATCGGTAAAACCACATTTGAGATCAACCCTGGACGGCTAGGTGATATGAACGGCCTCCAGCAGGATCTCAGCCAGCTCTTCTGGCAACAGGTGCTGCCGGAAATGGAACAACTTTTTGATCAGCTGGTCGGTCCAGATGAGGTGATCAGACTTGAGCAACTGGTGCTGACGTTGCCGCCCTTAGGTGCCCATGAGCTGCCAATCGATTTTGTGCCTGCCCTGATGCAAGCGCTGCGCTCCACCTTGCGAGATCATCTGGCTGGCTATGCTGTCGATGGGATAGTGTCTGCAGGGGATATGCGATCGCGCGTCGCGGCTGACTGGGAGATCTTTCTCTACTTTTTGGACTATGGCCGTTTACCCTGGTGGAGCGCCGCTGTCCCCTGGTCACAGTGGCTAGAGCGCTGGCAGACGGCTTTGCAAAATAATGCTTCAGGGCAAGCCTCATTACGGACGTTGTTGGTATCGTCTCCGATGGCGGCTGAGCGTTTGATTGGCCAGTTTAGTGGGGCTTTTCGGCACCAGCTGCTCCTCCAGGTACAGCCTACCTGGGTGCAGGTGAGAGCGCTGCTCGATCAGGCCCACCTTTTGATGCAGGCACTGGACATAGAGCCTGCTACGGTTCAGCGTCTTGACCACCAGGCCTGGTGGTTGCTCCTGGTTGCCCTGGGAGCGTCCGGCCCCCAGAGCCCTATGCCCGACACTATTTACCATGACTGGTTACAGCTGCTGGTGGATGATTTACATCAGCAGGCTGCTAGTGAGATATTTTCTGGGGAAATTTCTGCTGCTCCTCCCGGCGATGGTCCAATGGCAGAGCGGCCATCGCTGTCCGAGTTGCCACTGGGCGATGCCCAGAGCCGATCTGAGACCATGCCAACAGCCAGAGAGAGTCCGGTGCTTCGCCATTTACGAACGGTGATCATGGCGTGGACTGTTGCGGTGCGATCGCCATGGTTGGTTGCCCTGAACCAGGTGGTAGATTCGCCGCTGGCTAACCCTCAACCCACCGCTGAACCAGTCCCACCGATAGCTGTGATGACTGACAATATGTCTGAAAGTGTTGCTGGAGCTGACTCGTTAGCCAGGGGCTCTGCCGGGGACGATTTTACCTCTCTCAGACAGCTGCGACCAGAGCAGGCGGCGAGAGTACCCCGACTCCCTACTGATGAAGCGGCAGCGGGTTTGTATCTTAACCAGGCAGGGATTGTATTGCTCCATCCCTTTTTGCCGCCCTACTTTGAGGGTATAGGCCTGCTGGCAGGCCGACAGTTTCAAGATGAGGCCTGTCAGCAAACGGCGATTTATCTACTGCACTATCTGGCGACGGGGGCAACAGATCCACCAGAATATGAGCTGGTGTTACCCAAACTGCTCTGTGGTTGGCCGTTAGATACACCAGTGGTATGTCCAGACTTACCACCAGCAGCCCTAGAGGAAGCAGAGCACCTGTTGCAAGCAGCCATTGACCACTGGCAAGCGTTGAAAAGTACCCGCCCCGATGGGTTGCGGGAAGGATTTCTACAGCGGGAGGGAAAGCTGACTTGTTCTTGCGATCGCACCTGGAAGCTCCAGGTCGAACAGCAGGCAATCGATGTTTTACTCAGTCGTCTACCCTGGAGCGTTAGCATAGTGAAACTACCCTGGATGGATGATTTACTAACCGTGGAGTGGGTTTAAGCCATGGCCACCGCCGAGCCTAAAAGCACCCATAGCCAGCAACACCAAACGGCTGAATCTGCGTCTTTGACGTCGGAACAAGACCGTGCTTTTTTCTCGACTCCTACGCCTGCGCCGCCCTTTTTTACCCCAGATTCACCTGCAACCATTCAAGCCAAATCTAGGGGCAAGCCCGCTCCTTTTTTCCAACCGACTGGGAGGCGTAATACATCTGCGGCCAGTCTGCCAGACCTCCAAGCCATGTCTGCTTTTGAAAGTGAAGACACGGCCCTACAAGGCAAGCATATTCAACGTATGCCTGCTTTCGAGAGTGAAGATAATCCAGATGATAACAACAACGCAGCAGGCTCACCAATTCAATATAAATTGAAAATCGGCCAACCCGGCGACGTCTATGAGCGAGAAGCAGACACCATGGCTGATCGGGTGGTTGCTATCTCTGGGGGGAGAGCCGTTATAGATCCTGATACACTGACATTTTCTCGACCGCAACAGATAAACCGTCAATCGGCACCGCTGAAGAAGCCATCTGAGCCAGCCGTTGACTGGATGGCAGCCATGAGGAAAGGAGTTTGGGGAACCAATACGCTAACACCGTCTCCATCAAAACCTATCAGCCCTCAACTTCAGATGCTGATGAGACAATCGAACGGACAGCCGCCAGCGACTTCTCCACAGTTGGAGAGCCGTTTACAGCGGGCAAAGGGCAGCGGCTCTCCCCTCGCTGACGCAACGCGGACCGAAATGGAAGATGCCTTTTCGTCTGATTTTAGCGGCGTTCACATTCACACGGGACAGGAGGCGGCTTCCTTAAACCAGTCCCTTGGTGCCCGAGCCTTTACCCATGGCAGCGATATTTACTTCAATCATGGAGAATACCAACCCCAATCAACCCAGGGAAAACATTTGCTGGCCCATGAACTCACCCATACCCTGCAGCAAGGGCAAGGGGTACAGCGGGCTGCCCATTCTCCCACTGTACAAACCAACCAAACAACTCCGGATTTACAGCGGGTTGCTGCTGCCGATGGTCAGTCAACCGTGAGTTTAGAAGTGGTTGATATCTCTTCTGGTGTCTTCAAGCCTTCAGAAAAGGCCAAAGGAGAGATTGAAGCCAAGGGTAGACGAGGTTTAGAGGTGCGCACCGTTATCCCTGGGGTAACTGCTGAAGGCCGGGTCAAAGTTAAGGTCGACCGCCAGGGTAACTACGATTCTATTGGTAAGGGGGCGATGCCGTGGCTCAATGATTGGGCCAAGCAGTTGGGCGGCATGTACGTCAACTATCGGATAAAAGATAACAACATTGCTGGTGGCTATGCCTCTTTGAAAGAAAAGGGTGGCAATACCAATGACTGGGTGCGGGCGTTAAAGAAAAATTCCGCTGCCTTAGGAGGTGTGGGGTTAAACGTGGGGAATTTGCCCACCCCAGTTAACAAGTTGGAAAATGGCAAATTAACACTTGGAGTCGATAATCTCAAGGTTCAAGTGGGGGGATTTGTTGATGCTCAGTTTAATTTGGCCCTTGAAAATGCCAGCCAGCCCAAGATTGAAGGTACGGCCAACATTGATGTCAAAGGGCTAGCAACAGGTACATTAACCCTCGATAATACCCAGGGCAAATTAACTGGAGAAGTTGGTTTAGGGATTGATTATAAGTCCTTTAGGGGTGAGGCCAAGGTTCAATATAAGGATGATGGCTCTGTCGATATTGGCGGTAAAGCAGCCTATGACGCGGATAAGCTATCCGGTGAAATTGAATTTGTTGCGACCGATCTAGCGACGGCTAACCAATTTGGTAAAGATGCGATCGCAGCCGCTGGCGGCAAAGAGAAAGTTCAAGAGGCTCCACCACCTGCCCCGGTCCCGGTGGCGAAAGAGGGTAGTAAGCAACGAGCACTAGCTGCTACAGGACAGCTAGGCTTTAATTTGACCGAGTGGTTTGCTGGCACTGTCAATGTGGTTGTTGATGGCAGTGGGAATATCACTGTCATTGGTCGCATTACTCCCCCTGCTGAAATTGAGCTATTTCCACAGCGAAATTGGGAAAAAGAAATCATCACCCTTGAGGCAAGAGCCTATTACGGTGTTCCCCTGGTCGGCAATTTGAATGTCTTTGCCAATATTGGGTTGTACGCCCTTGCCATGCTAGGCCCTGCCAAGATCTATGACATTGAGGTGTTGGGTACCTATTCCACTGATCCAGCCATTCAACGAAATATTCAAATTTCGGCCTCACTGAATATTTCAGCCTATGCTGGGCTGCGTCTACGGGCAGAAGGTGGCGCAGGTGTAGAGCTGGTGGGCCATGACCTGAGATTTGGTGTCGGCCTAAATGCCGACGTGGGAGTCAAGGCCTATGCCGATGCTCGACCAACTATTGGTTATCGCGATCCAGGAGTGTTCTATATCAGCGGTGTGTTGGAAATGGTGGCTCAACCGATGTTGGGTTTGGGCGGTGACTTCTTTATTGAATTGGATAGTCCCTGGTGGTCACCGGCTCCTGATGAGAAGTGGACCTGGCCCCTGTTTTCGAAGGAATGGCCATTGACCGATCCGATTGGTATTAGTGCTGCGTTGAAGGACTATGAGTTGGGCTCAGGCAAGGTTCCCGAAGTGGAATTGAAGAAACCTGAATTTGATCCGTCCAAGTTTATGACCAACATGGTAGACAACAAGCTACCGAGTAAATCTGGAGGAAAATCGAAGGGACAAGGCACCTTTAAGGAAGATGGATCGGTGCCTAAACCAGATGTGGCATCGAAGAAACCTGACACCAAGTCAACAGAAGCCGCACCTAGCAAAAAAGGTAGCCCACCCCCCCTTGGCAAATCGGCTAAACCTGATCCAAAGGCAGAAAAAACAAAAGATAGCATGACTCTTCTGGCTGATGCGGCCAAGCGAACAAAGTCTCTCAAAGCCAAGGAACCGTTTGCCAAGGCAGATTTAACAAAAGAGCTAAATAAAGTAGAAAGCCAAATTAGAGGGGTTGATTTTAGCTTTAAGGCTAAGGATGATATGTGGGCAATCACCCCCAGAGCAGGACGCAAAACTGGTAGACCTTTTGAGTTCGCTCAAAAAGATGAAAAGAATATGGATGCCAGTAAATTAAGTGATATTGATATTCCAGTTAAATTTGTTGATAAAGCACATACAATCCGTGTTCACTTCACGGACAATCGAGTTGACCTACTGATGGCTAGTGGCAACTTTGGAGCTATACGGCAGAAGCTAGACTCATTTAGTAATACTTATGTTGCTCCATTTCGTGAAGTTGGTGCCAATAATGTGGCAAACCAAATTGAGAGGCATGTCAATACTGTTAAGGCGGTAATAGATAGTGTCGAAGCGGATATGAATAGGAGGCTTGCGAGTGCAACTGGTTACTTTGAGCCATTATCCATTCATGAAGAAGCATCTAGACAAGTATCTTCAAGGCTAAGAGACGCTCTCAGAGAATTAAGCGAAAAACTTATTACTGGTCAACTAGGTACAGCCGTGCTCGGCGTAGCACGTGATTTGGAGCCGGGCGATTCCGTTATTGTTAGTGGTCAGGGAATGATCGTAGAGCAAGTGAAGCTTTTAGAAGAGTATAACGGTGAATATGAATTTCTACTTCGAGCGAAGTCTCCTGATGGACGAATTAGAACACCTCTTCTCTATCGTGAGGAAGGAATAAGATGGCACATAGCCAATAGGCCACACCATGAACCATTTGCTGCTTTAGGTAGTGTTCCTGGAGGGCGTGTTGTTATAGATAAATCGAACCTCAATACAGGCACTCGTGGTAGCACTAATCCACCTTTCTACAATCAAACTATTGGGGGAAAAACTTACAATCGTAGGGGGCATGTGGTAGCTTATGTATTTGGTGGTCCACATAATATCAATACCAATATTGTTGCACTAACGCATGCAGCCAACAGTCTTATGAACTCTAGTGTTGAGTCGCCCTTATCTAGAGAAATAAGAACACAGGACAGTGTGTACATTTATATTGCACAAGCAAGGTACCCAGGTGGAGATACTACACAACCTGTTGAAGCAGTAGAGATTAAGACAACTAAGATATATCCCACCAAGGAGTCTCAACAAGTTAAATCAATTCCTAATGATTAGTATGATTGGATTACTTATACTTTTTGATCTGAAGTGACGAAGGCTAAAAATAAGCTTATATGACTGTGAATACTATACAAATACGTTAAGGATACAGTTATGAAACTCAGTAAACAATGTTTATCTAATCAAATCACTTTTTTCAAACGTAATGCTTCCGATTTGAGTTTAATTCGCATGGCTTTAGCCGGTTCAAACTCTGGCTTGAGCTCAAGGGTTTGATTAATATATTCCGTAGACTTATTCAGCTGGCGCAGACGATAGTAGCACATACCCATGTTGTAAAGCGTGTTGGGATCGTCTCCATAGATCTGCAGAGAATGTTGTAAGTATTCCAGAGCTTCTGGAAAGTACTCCATGGTATATAGCAACATTCCTAAATAAAAAGGCAAATCTCGCTGTTCGCCAATGGGATAATAATTATCCCAAATGTTTTGAGCAGCCCAAAAAAGCTCTTCCTGCATTGGCGAAGAAAGGTTTTCAAGCTTAGCCATAATTACTGAAAAACAATCCATAAATACGGCCCCATCCCAGCCGCTTAGTCGCAGGTAGGCCAAAATCTGCTCAATGGAGAGCGTCCCGTAATGCTCTGTCAGGACCTGCCTCAATGTAAAGAAATCATCTGGATTGTTTTGCACAATGGCAGAATTAAAGGCTAAAGACGTTTCAGGGTAGTTTTGAGGGTGTTTCCCAAATGCGGCAGCACAGATATTGATACTGTTGTGGCGATGAGGAACATTGAGATACACTCCCCCTTGTTGTCGTACATACTGCCCAACAGCATGGTAATTAACCATCAGCGAGAAACAATTGCCATGGAGAACAATACCCGGTTCACATCGAAATAACAGATCCTCTTCTCGACTAAATCCCTTATCACTGGATAGAAAAAGTAGCCGATCGCCGCAAAGCTTCCGGAGTCGATTGAGACACCTCAGGGCAATGTGGGGAAACAATAGATAGGTATCCGTCAGCGTCTGCTGATAGGCTTTCAATACTTCGTTTAAACCAGCATCGTCATAAAATTCGCTATCGATTGCTTGCTGCGTATAGCTGACGTCCACCTGAGATAAAATTTCAGGGTCATTGATGTCAGGCTCTGTTCCTGGAACGGCAAGCGTTACCAAACTCTCAGAAAGTTGACCATTCTGAATGAGAAAAAGATCTTGAGGAATACTATCTAGCACATAATTGGCAATTACAACCATGGGGTTACTCAAACCATCAGGCTTCAGCGTTTCTCCCGAATAGTTGAGGGTAATACTCTGATCGTTTTCAGCATCAAAGCAGGCAAAATCCAACAATCCTTGCTCTAGATAAGGCTGTAGTGATGGATGGGTTTTCCAGTAGTTAAGATTTTCTGCGGTGAAGTCAGTGAGGATATATTTGACTGAATGCTGAGTGAGCGATGATTGAGCGTAGGCAGCGTGAAACTTTTTTAGAAAATGGTAAGCAAATCGTCCCGAACCCGAGCCCAGTTCCAGAATATAAATCGGTTGATCCGGATTAATCGCTGTAACACCTGAATCCTGAGTGTTTGAAATAGTATAGCTATCTCGAAGAAACCCCAGTACCACTTGAGCGTAGGCATTGGCAATATGGGGATTACTGGTAATGTAATGAGGTACAGTACCCTGCCGCCAGGCTTGAATACCCTGCTGCTCAAAAAACTGTCGTTGAAGCTGCCAGAGACGAGACTTAGAAAAACGCTGTTTCTCTTCTAATAGAGAAGAAACCTGCTGCTCAGGAGTTGGGGTTTGGGTTACATCCATCAGTAAAGCCCTTATTCTCCTCACCTTGTATCATCGAATTCTATCGATGAGAATAACTTGTATGTTTACTTAAGATTTTGTCAACTTTTTAGTATTTGATCTTTACGGCCTGCGTCACTATTTCTATTTTTCTCCTATCGAATGATGGTGTACGCCCTATCGAGGTTGTTTAAATGCATCAGATACCAGCATTTCCTGGTAGCAAAGGCTAAAATTTAAAGACGCTTCCACGTTGCTTTCTTTCAACGTCCTTGCCATGAATACCCGTCCTTACAAGCGTTCACGTAAACCACCCACCACACCTGAGCAAGAAAGACCTTTCTTTTCCCATACAGCGTCGCATCAACCATTTTTCAGCACTCCAAAAACGACGGGTGTCCAGCCAAAGCTGACCGTAAGTAAGCCCAACGACCCCTTTGAGCAAGAAGCGGATGCGATGGCAAGGGCTGTAGTGAACCAGACAAATACACTACACTCAACTGCCAAGGCAGAAAACCAGATTCATCGCGTCAGCATGAAGGATGAGGAACCCGATCAGCCCAATCCTGAGCTGATGAAGATGGAAGAGGAAGAAGCCCAAACTAAGCCTGAGCTAATGGCCATGGAGGAAGAGGAGGCTCAGACTAAGCCTGAACTTATGCGTATGGAAGAAGAGGAGGCTCAAACTAAGCCTGAACTAATGAAGATGGAGGAGGAGGAAGAAGCTCAAACCAAGCCTGAGCTAATGGCCATGGAGGAAGAGGAGCCGCAGGCAAAACCTGAACTTATGCGGTCAGCAACAGATTCTGCTCAGACAAAATCATCGAAGGGGAAACCAACTAAACCCTCCCCAGAAAAGGCCCAAAAAACACCTAAGGATACGCTTGCCCAGCGTCTCAAGCAAAAAAAAGGAATGGGACAACCCCTACCAGCTCAAACTCAAAAGGCAATGGCCCGAGCCTTTAAGTATGACTTCAGTGATGTCATGATTCATACGGGAGATGACGCTGTCCAGATGACCCGTGAGCTAAAAGCTCAAGCCTTTACCCACGGTAAAGATATCTATTTTAACGAAGGTAAATATAACCCCGAAACAAGCAGTGGCCAGGAATTGCTTGCCCATGAACTTACCCACGTTGTTCAACAGGACAAAACATCCTAGGAACCAGGAGGGGGAGCTGGAGGAGGAGTCGCATCTCGGCCAATCAAAAGCTGAATTGTTGCTGTCTTAGGATCTTCACCTTCAGCAGGAGCTGCATAATCATTCTGAAATGTTATGGTTGATTCCGTTAAGATAGCTTCTGCCGAGCCACCTAAATACGTCTGAAGCTGATCTAGATCAATATCTGCCAAAGTACCTATGGTGTACTTTATCTCACTGCTACCATCACTGTATAAATCTGACCAGATAATCAGCAGGTTAAATTGGTCACTGGTTCCGATTTGAACAGTTTTTCCTTCACCAGGTGCTAACTCTACCTGAATTTGTTCATAAGCTTCTACGGATATGCGACGCTGCGGTTGACTGATCGTCGGTCCTCCCAAGACCTGGGCTTTAAACGTAATATCAATATTTGCCATAGTTTGTATTACCTAGTATCAGGTACAAAAACGGGCACAAGCAAGCAGTACTAGCTTTGATTGTATCGGGGAAATAACTTTGATTTTGAGATAGTTAATCGAACTATACGATATACATGTTGAAAGCATGAATACAGCTCAATTTACGTAGGTAGATTATATTTTTTGCGATCTGGAGTTTTCTGCCCTATGACGTCGTCGCTGAATGCCAACATACTTTCTCTGATACTTAATTATCTGGCTAAGCAAGTGCAATGGCAGATGGCGTCATCTTTTAACCAGGAAAAAATCTCAGATTATCCACGACCTACCTTACCAGATACATTCTTCACTACAGATACTCCATTAACTAACTTTTTACGAGCTCATCAGCTCAATGCTGATGAGCAGCTGGTTGTTTTTATAGCTCTAGCGGCTCATCTAAAGCCTAACTTTTATGATCGCTTGATCATGGCACATCTACCCGAAGCAGGTGATTATCCCCAAATCGGTGGCTGGCGAGGCAAATCCCATCGTGGCCTTTTGCCAACGGGAGAAACTGTTCTATTTATTTTGGGTGACAACCGATTGAGTACTCGTCTCCAGCTGCAACAACTTTTTGGTGAAGAGCATGTGTTTTATAAGAAACATATTCTTTATCTTGAGCAACCCGCGAATGGAGAACCCCTAATGAGCGGTAAACTGATTATGTCTCAAGACTACGTGGATTTGTTTACTCAAGGGCAGTTTCCCCGCCCTCGCTTTAGTATCAACTTTCCTGCTCAGCGTATTACCACTGAAATGGTGTGGGATGACTTAGTTCTTAACCAACAAACTCGAAACCATATTCGTGAAATAGAAACCTGGCTGACCCATGGTGATACGCTGCTTTACGATTGGAAAATGAAAAACAAACTTAAACTAGGGTATCGCGCCTTGTTTTATGGACCGCCGGGAACTGGTAAAACCTTAACGGCTAGCCTGTTGGGGAAATATACAGAAAGAGATGTTTATAAAATAGATATTTCCATGGTGGTTTCTAAGTTTATTGGTGAAACAGAAAAGAATCTAGCTAATCTCTTTGCCCGTGCTGAAAATAAAGGTTGGATTTTGTTTTTTGACGAGGCTGATGCTCTATTTGGCAAGCGTACTAATGTTCGAGATGCCCATGATAAATATGCTAACCAGGAAGTGAGCTATCTGCTACAAAGAATTGAAAACTATAATGGCTTAGTGATTTTAGCCTCAAACTTTAAAAGCAATATCGATGATGCCTTTATTCGTCGATTTCAATCCATGATTCATTTTCCTATGCCGTCTGCTAAAGAACGGCTTCAGCTCTGGCAGACGGCATTTCCCAGCCAGGTTACCCTCGATAAGTCAGTCAGCCTAACAAATTTAGCCACGACCTATGAGCTGACAGGGGCAGATATTATGAATGTTGTTCAGTACTGCTGTTTACAAACGCTGCAAAGAGAAGATTCTTTAATAGGCTTAGATAGTTTGCATCGTGCTATCAAACGTGAATTTGGAAAATCTGGTCGAGTACTGTAGCTTGTCGAGGTTTCTATTAGCCGCTTATTAGTGAGCTACTTGGGTGATTTACCAATTTCCTGTATTTCGTATCAGGGCTCTCAATCATCATGATGGAGAACTGCTGCGGTATCACTCGTTAAATCATGAGCAATTTCATCGGTTTTTGCTGCCATAATAAAATCATTACGATGGAGGCCATTGAGCGCATGGGTCCACCAGGTGACCGTGACCTTGCCCCACTCGGTCAGTAAGGTAGGATGGTGCTGCTCTGCTTCAGCTAGCGCTCCAACCTTGTTGGTGAAGTCTAGAGCTGTCTGAAAATCGCTGAAGTTATAAACTCTTTGTAGCTGCGGAACATCATTGGCAGAGATAATATCCCACTCTGGAATCTGGGGTTTTAGTTCGGTTATTTCTGCCTCACTAACGGGAGGCACTTTCCCACTGCAGGGAATACAGGTTTGAGTTGTTAGTGGAGTACTCATCTTTTCCCTCCTAGCTTTAGAGACAACGGATCTCCATCAGCAGATCCGTTGTCACAGTATATCTGAGATCTTGCACCAGGGTTGGTTTCGATGCTGAAACCCGTGCCAGGTTAGAAACCTAGCGCTAACTGAGTGTTGTCCACTGAAAGGGACAATTGGGTATGGCGGCGCGGGTGGCCGATCGTGGACCGGTTGCCATAGCTAAGCTGTGGGGACGCAAACCCTAAAACCGCCGCTTCGATGGTTGTGTCCCTTCTAGCGGACACCCTTCGGTTAGCCCTGGATTTCTAATCCTGGGCGGGTTGACGCTTCTCCACCCGCTGCACGAATAGGTTCTGCACGAACAGCTGCAAGATCTAAGATATGGTTAAACTGCCGCAGCCTCTTTTTCGATCTTGTCTTCTTGGTCCTTAGAGACTACTCGCCCTTCGTCTTCAAACCCTTTGATTTGATCAAAATTGAGATAGCGGTATAGCTCATCAGCAAAGGGATCAATCTTTTGGGCAACAATCTCCAAATACTCATCCATGTTTGGAATCCGTCCCAGCAGAGCACAGGCTGATGCTAGCTCTGCAGAACCTAGATATACCTGAGCCCCTTTACCCATACGGTTGTTAAAGTTTCGAGTGGAGGTAGAAAAGACGGTCGCTCCATCTTCTACCCGAGCTTGGTTACCCATGCAAAGCGAACATCCAGGCATTTCAGTCCGAGCTCCAGCCGCTGCAAAGGTACCGTAGTAGCCCTCCTTGCGCAGCTGTTGTTCGTCCATGCGTGTGGGTGGACAAATCCACAGACGCCCTTTGACAGTGCCCGCTCCTTCTAATACTTTGGCCGATGCCCGATAGTGACCGATGTTAGTCATACAAGAGCCGATAAAGACCTCGTCCACCTTGTTGTCAACAACTTCTGACAGAGCCTTAATATTGTCGGGGTCGTTGGGGGCTGCTACTATGGGTTCTCTAATCTCATTGAGATCGATTTCAATGACTTCTGCATACTCAGCGTCGGCATCAGCAGACATGAGACTGGGGTTATCAAGCCAATCTTCCATGGCTGCAATCCGGCGGGCCAGTGTGCGGGCATCGGCATAGCCACGGGCAATCATGTTCTTCATTAGCGCTACATTGGAGCGCAGATATTCAGCGACAGTTTCTTCACTGAGTTTAATGGTGCAGCCCGCTGCCGAACGTTCGGCTGTGGCGTCAGTAAGTTCAAAGGCTTGCTCTAACTTTAGATCGGGCAGTCCTTCCATTTCAATAATGCGCCCGGAGAAGACATTTTTCTTGTTTTTCTTCTCGACGGTTAACAGTCCCTTTTGAATGGCGACATAGGGAATGGCATTAACAATATCCCGTAGGGTAATTCCAGGCTGAAGTTTTCCCTTGAATCTTACTAGAACAGATTCGGGCATATCTAAGGGCATGGCACCGATGGCGGCAGCAAAGGCGACTAGGCCAGAGCCTGCGGGGAAAGAGATGCCCAAGGGAAAACGGGTATGGGAGTCACCACCGGTACCCACCGTATCAGGCATCAGCATGCGGTTGAGCCAGGAGTGAATAATGCCGTCTCCCGGCTGTAGGGCCACACCGCCGCGAGATGAGAAGAAATCAGGTAGGGTGGCATGGGTTTCCACATCCACCGGCTTAGGGTAGGCAGCCGTATGACAGAAGGTTTGCAGCACCAGACCGGCGCTAAAGCCCAAACAGGCTAGCTCCTTCATTTCATCGCGGGTCATAGGACCGGTGGTGTCTTGGGAGCCGACAGTCGTCATCAGAGGCTCGCAGGACATGCCGGGACGGACACCGGGGAGACCGCAGGCTTTACCCACCATTTTCTGAGCTAAGGTGAACCCTTTGCCGGTATCGGTAGGAGCAGCGGGTCTGACAAAAACATCGCTGGGCTCTAACCCTAGGGCGGCACGTGTTTTGTCAGTGAGGGCACGACCAATCATCAAAGGAATGCGTCCCCCGGCTCTGACCTCATCTAACAGGGTTTCGGGAGTGAGGCTAAAGGTGGAAATGACGCTGCCATTTTTGGTGATTTCGCCTTTGCTGATATTGATGGTGACGATGTCGCCAGTCTCCAGCTGGGAGACGTCACACTCAATAGGTAGCGCACCGGAATCTTCTGCTGTGTTAAAGAAAATGGGGGCAATCTTGCCGCCTAGAATATAGCCGCCTGTGCGTTTATTGGGCACATGGGGAATATCATCACCTAAGTGCCAGATGACGGAGTTCATGGCTGATTTGCGCGAAGAGCCAGTACCGACTACATCGCCCACATAGGCGACCGGGTTGCCCTTGGTTTTGAGTTCGGCAATAGTTTCCAGCGCATTGGGCATGCTTGATTCCAGCATTACCAGACCGTGCAGGGGAATGTCAGGGCGGCTGGTGGCGTGGGGAGCCGGAGATAGATCGTCGGTGTTGGTTTCGCCCGGCACCTTAAAAACGGTAATGGTGATACTGTCGGGGACTTCAGGTTTGCTGGTGAACCATTCGGCGGCGGCCCAGGCATCTACCACTTGCTGGGCATAGTCGCTGCCCTGAGCATTGCTTTTGGCCAGCTCAAGCACGTCGTTGAAAGCGTCGTATACAAGCAGTGTTTTCTTCAGAGCGTCGGTGGCGGCCTGGGCGAGTTCGGCGGTATCTGATTTGAGCAGATTTACTAATGACTGAACGTTGTAGCCACCTAGCATGGTGCCGAGGAGCTGTACCGCTTTGAGTGAGGATATCAGGGGGCTAGTGGCTTCGTCGTTGGCAATGGCGGTTAGGAAGGATGCTTTGACGTAGGATGCTTGGTCTACACCGGGGGGGATGCGATCGCAAAGCAGGTGCATCAAAAACTCGGCTTCACCTTCAGGAGGATTCTTAAGCAGCTCACAAAGATCAGCAGCTTGCTCAGCATTTAACGGTAACGGGGGAATGCCTAACTGCGCTCGTTCAGCTGCTTGTTTACGGTATAGCTCCAACATTATTTATCCTTGAAGGTAAAATCTAGACGCCAAGAGACCAGTATCAAATTACCATCTACTGCTAGGCTTAGTTTGATCCTAGCGCACGAAATTCAAAACTTGGATCGTCTGCTTATCAAGAATCATAGACATTTGCATAGTATCGGCACTGTAATAGTGCAGCTTAAACTTGAAACATCAAGATCCGTAGAAAAGGTCCGACAGAAAATTTCTGCCGGACCTTTTCAAGTGTTGTCAGAATATTCAAGAGACTTGTTCGCGTCTGACCAAAGAGAAGCGTTAGGCTGCCTGTTGATGCACAGTAAAGTGTTGTGCAGGCGCTGGGAAGCCAGCCTGACCAAAGCCCTCGCGGATAACTTTGTTAGTGTCAAAGTACACCTGCCAGTAGTCATCGTTATTACAGTAAGGACGCACAGCCAGGACAGGCCCCATGGGGGTAAACTCTAAAATCTCCACATCGGGAGCCGGCTCAGTCATGATATTGGGAATCTCCGCCAATCTCTCTTTGAGCAGTGCAATCGCCTGGCTAGGCTCCACTGTGTTGTCGAGCTGAGCAACCAAATCTACACGACGATAGGGATTGGTAGAAAAGTTTTGGATTGTGTCAGAAAAGATGGTGTTGTTGCCAATAATTGTCATCACATTATCCATAGTGATGATCTTAGTAACAAACAGCCCCACTTCATCTACCGTGCCTGTGATACCGGCTGCTGTAATAAAGTCACCGACTTTGAAGGGACGTAAAATGACTAAAAAAGCGCCAGCCGCGAAGTGAGCCAGTAGCCCACTCCAGGCAGCTCCAATGGCAATACCAGCTGCGGCTAAGAGCGCGGCAAACGACGTGGTCTCGATACCAAAGAAGCCCAGGATAGCGACCACTAAGACAACGTTTAAGAGGACTCCAACGGTGGATTTGAGGTAAATGATCAGCGTGGGGTCAACGGTGGTTTTCTTAAGGTTACGGGTGAGTAACCCGATAGCAAATTTGATCAACCAGCGTCCGACAATCCAAAAAACAAGAGCCCCAACAACTTTGAGGCCAACTGCGATCAGAATGCTGGTCGCATTACTGGCTATATTCGTGAGAAATGCTTCGTTCATTGTGCTCCTTTTAACCAAAAATGCATAATAAAGGTGAGGTTATAATAAATGCAGGAAAACATTGATTCTTGCGCTAAAACACTTAATCTTTTCAATCCTGCCGCCGTTGGCGTTTTGTCCTTTATTCAGCTATGTTTCAGCGGATTAGATCAACGGCTTAGAAGCGACTGCTCTGCCAAGCCGTTTTGGGCGTCCATATCTAAACTTTTGAAACGAGTGGGTCTGATTGAAGAAATGTTGCTACCATGCTGCTAAAAAATGAGAGGTTTGAACAGCCATAGTCAGCAACATCTGAATTTAATTAAGCTTTTTGTACGCTTTGGTTTATATCTGATGCCGTAGTTTACTAAGCTGCCGTGCCATCTGTCTGTTATTCCCAGGGCCTCAGTCAGGTCAGTCAGGTGAATTTCACAGTAGGCGACCATTATGGACAAATAGCCGCTACACTAACGGCTACATTTCAGATTGCTTATCGTTTTTAGTCATCATCCAGGTTTGAGGTTATTCCGTGTCCATCCCATCCCGTAAAAAGCAACCGGCTAAACGACTAAAGAAGCCAGCTGTGTCAGTCACTAAACCACGTGGCTGGCTGAGGGTGCCGAAGTGGGCATGGCTAACCGTTGCATTGGCCAGTGTGGCGACGATTTCAGCTGGTACAGGAGCACTGCTGGCGGTTTCTATGAATAGTCAGCCGCTATTGCAAAGCCAGCTTTCACCTGAGGAAGCGGCGGTTTTTAGTGAAGGCGATCCCATCCTTGCGAACAGTAGTTTGCGCTTGCCTCGTCTAACACGGCCTGTCAATATTTTGGTGCTGGGGGTGAAGGTCTTAACGTCAGATCTCGACGATCCAGTTGAGGAGGACGTGGGATATCATGCCCTCGTCAACTCGTTTGAAGGTTTATCGGACACCATGCTCCTCTTGCGGTTTAATCCGCGTACGGGACAGCTGGTGGTAATGTCAGTCCCGCGTGATACCCGCGCCCTGGTCAACGGTGTATTGACTAAGATCAATGAAGCCAATCTAGATGGTGGGCCAGCACTAACGGCAGAGTCTCTGAGTGATTTGCTGGGAGGCGTTGCCATTGATCGCTATGTGCGCATCAATGTGCAGGGGGTGGAAAAGCTGATTGATGCCCTAGGTGGAGTCTCGGTGAATGTCCCGAAAGATATGAAATATCAGGACGATAGTCAGCACCTATATATCAATTTAAAAGCGGGACAACAGACGTTAAATGGTGATCAGGCGCTCCAATTTCTGCGGTTTCGCTATGACGACTACGGCGATATTGGGCGGGTTCAGCGGCAACAGACGATGATGCGAGCCGTGATTGAGCAAACCCTCAACCCTGCTACCATTGCTCGGCTACCCAAAATTCTATCTGTGATTCAGTCCCATGTGGATACGAATCTGTCGGTTGAAGAATTGGTGGCTTTGGTGGGTTATGGGTCTCAGACCAATCGCTCAGATGTGCAGATGTTGATGCTGCCTGGCAACTTTAGCAGTCCTGCAGAGTACGAGCTCAGCTATTGGCTACCGAACTACGACAAGATCGATGGCATGGTAGAGCAATACTTTGGGTTGGACTCTGTGCAGACTATGGAAGCGGCCAGCCCATCCTATCTACGGGTGGTGATCCAAGACAGTACTGGTGATGATGTGGCCACCCAGTCTTTAGTAGATACCCTATACGATAGTGGCTACCGTAATGTCATTGTCGGTGAAGAGTTAAATGAGACCCTCCCAGAAACTCGCATCGTTGCCCAGCGAGGGGACCGGGCTAGTGCCTCAATGCTGCAGCAGTTTTTGCGGATTGGTGAAGTGCGGGTGGAAAGTACAGGGAACCTCGACTCGGATATTACGATTCAGCTGGGTGAAGATTGGCTGGGTGAACATGGAGCTGCTCTTTAATGGCCCACAATGATCGAATCTATCAGCTGAAGCTGACCCTCACGGATAGTGAACCGCCTATTTGGCGGCGATTGTTGGTCGAAGCGACAACGAGCCTAGATGAGCTGCATCGTATTGTTCAGATCGCCATGGGCTGGCAGAATGTGTCGAACTATCATTACCGCATTGGCAAACAGCGTTCTGATACTGAACCAGGTTTGTTGCAGATGCCTCTCAATGAAATTGTCAGGGACGACTTAACTCGATTTTGCTACGTATATGATTTACGGGACGGGTGGTTTCACACCCTTGAGGTTGAAATGATTCTACCGGCGGACCCTCAAGGTCGCTACCCTCACTGTGTGACGGGTGAACTCCGTTGTCCACCTGAAGGTTGCGGTGGTATTTGGGGCTATAACGAGCTATTAGAAATTCTGGATGACCCCCATGATCCACAGTATGTGACTCGATGGGACGAGGTGGGTGGTGATTTTGACCCTGATTATTTTGACTTAGCCCTAGTCAACATCCAATTGCATTCCAGCTAAGGTGCATCTGTTAATGGATTCATTATCATTCGTCATCATAGAGCTGCTGAAAGCCTTGGGCGGCCTGTTGCCAGCCTCGACGGATTTGCGGTCCTTGGAAGCGTATAAACCACTGGGCACGTGTAGCAAAGAGGGCTAGTTCCATGGGAAACGTAAACTGGATCAGTCCCTGGCGGCGCAACATGCTGATATAGGTGTCAAACTGTTGTCTGAGTTCATGCAATTTGCTTAAATACCAGTCGAGGTTGACATGGCGCAGCTTTGCTACTTTTTGGATGCGATTTAGTTCGGCTTTAAATGTGGTCAGTGAGGCCATAAAGACCTGGTCGCGCACCTGATCTTGCAGCATGTACTGCGTAAAAAGATGGGATTTACTTAGTGATTTGTACTGCTCTTCAGCGATACGCTGAGGCTGGCTAGAAAGATGGGGCATGGCTGGGCTGCTAACGATGACGGAGTAATGGATTACTGTGGGGTGCTGTCAGGAGGTGCGATCAGAGGGTGGCCAAATTTTAGCAAATTCGTTTTGAAGACAGCGCTGTAAGCTGTCCTGATGGCGGAAGGCGAGTTCCATTTGCAGGGCTTCTTCTAGAGGAAACCAGCCAACATCAGTGACTTCACCTTTGCTAACTTGGGGATTGAGGGTGGGGAGTGATGTTCCGGGTTTGAGGAATACCATTAACGGGTAGTGCATACCAACGTTTTGTGACCGGCGCGGCTCACTAAATATACGGCTGGGCTGGTCGAGTGAGCCCACCAGGCGATGGTGTGTTTTGAGATGCTGAAGGTCCAACCCCAGTTCTTCCCAAACTTCTCGCATGACAGCTCCGCCCAGGGTTTCGTCATAGTCTAGATAACCTCCTGCCAGACACCATTTGCCGACCTCAGCGGGGAGGTCGGGACCGCGTTTATTTAAGGGAACATAAGCGCTACCGTCACAAACGACCACTAAAATCGCTAGAACGGTAACGCTACGGCTAATCCAAAGCTCCTCATTGTCAACGATGACACAACGATTTGGCGTACTGGTGAATTTTGCCATACGTAAACCCTAGGACCGGTTTGAGGTGATTTGGTCGTTGAGATTAGTTGTTGAGATAGGCTGCGATCGCACTTTCGGTAATCTGGGCCATACTCACGCCTTGCTTGGCGGCGGCTTCTTTAAGCTGGATATACACATCGCCAGATACGCCCACCCGATGGCGGCGGCGACCCGAAGCCGTTTTGACCGGAACATAGGACGCGGAGAAGTCGCGAAGGGCGTCAAAGCCGATGCGATCGCAAAAATCACCAAAGCTTTCCGATGGCTGACGATCCTTTTTAAAGAAGGCCAGCATAGGCTCTAGAGTGGCCTCTAAATCGTCAATGTTCATTTTTTGCATATAAGGCTGAGCCAACCGAATCTGGTTGGGAGAGCCCCCCAGCCACAGCTGATAGGACTTGGGAGCACTGCCGACAAACCCTAGTTCTGCCATGTAGGGACGGGCACAGCCATTGGGGCAGCCGGTCATCCGAATGACAAAGTGCTCTTTCTTTAACCCCAGTTTATTTAAGAGCACCTGGATTCTATCCAAAATGCTAGGAATCGCCCGCTCTGACTCGGTCACAGCGAGGCCGCAGGTGGGCAAAGCCGGACAGGCCATGGCATAGCGGTGTAGCAGATTGATCTGATCTTCGGAGTCAATGCCGTTGCTGCGGAGGATGCGATCAATTTCTGCTTTGTCCGTTGGCTCAATTTCCGTTAACAGCAGACTTTGGTTGCTGGTCAGCCGCATGGGCAGCCGATAGCGTAGCTGAATTTCCTTTAGAGCTGACTTAATTTTGAATGCTCCATTGTCATAGATGCGACCATTCTCGATGTGGACGCCGAGGAATAGCTTGCCATCCCCCTGTTCGTGCCAGCCTAGATAGTCATAAAATTTCCACTCAGGCAGTGCCCGGTAGGGTTGAATTTTTTTACCAAAGTACTCTTCTACTTTGGTCCGGAACTTGTCTACACCCCAGTCATGAATCAGATATTTCATCCGGGCATTGCGGCGCTGTACCCGGTTGCCATAGTCCCGCTGGGTCGCCACGATAGCTTTTAATAGGTCGTAGACATCGTCCTTGTCTACATAGCCGATTTCGTCAGCTACACGGGCAAAGGTTTCTTCCTTATTGTGGGTGCGACCCATGCCGCCACCAGCTAGGACGTTAAAGCCCAACAGCTCTTTATTGTCATCGACGATCACCACCAGGGTGACATCCTGGGTATAGGCATCGACGGAGTTATCTCCAGGAACGGTAACTGAGCACTTAAACTTCCGAGGCATGTAGTGGGTGCCATAAATCGGCTCTACACTGTCATGGACGATAGTGCCATTGCCATTGCGCTGACGAGCCGCGACAACATCCGGATGCTCTTCGCTAGTGACAGCTTTTTCCCCATCTAGCCAAATTTCGTAGTAGGCCGAGGTCTGGGGGGTGAGCAAGTCGGCAATTCGATTGGCATACTCCCGCGCATAGACATACTCAGGCTTATCTTTAAAGGGGGCCGGCACCGCCATAACGTTGCGGTTGAGGTCACCACAGGCCCCTAAAGTGGAGCCCATGCTACGGATAATGGCCGCCATAGTGGCCTTGAGGTTTTTCTTGAGAATGCCGTGGAGCTGAAAGGCTTGGCGGGTCGTTGCTCGGATATTGCCATAGCCATAGGTATCTGAAATTTCGTCCAGGGTGAGGTAAAGCTCTGGGGGCACAAAACCGCCAGGATTTCGGGTGCGCAGCATCATGCGATAATCCTTCTCCTGGCCCTTGACCCGATTATCCCGGTTGTCCTGTTGGTACGACCCATGAAACTTGAGGATTTGGATACCCTCTTGACTAAAGTGAGTCGTATCTTGGGCGATTTCTGTGGCGACGGGTTCTCGAAGAAACTGACTACGTTCTTTAATGCCTTCGAGCTTAGAAACTTTTTTAACGGTGGGCGTCGCAGCCTGAAATGCTTGCTTACTAGGAGAAATCGGACTTTGAACCATGATGCAGCGGTCGATAGCAGAACAGTAAACCAATAGATTCCGAAAAGCATGCAAGCGTCGGCAACGAGTGCTCAAGCCGAATGTTTCGGGAAAGAACTAGCAAAGCTAATTGTAGTTAGACCGCTAGTCATTAGTCAGAATTACCAAGTAAATCGTTAGATTTTTGTTACCAGGCCAACATAGCGCTTATTTGATAATTCTGATTATCCGGTAATCCGGTCGGGATTGTGGTGTATATCCAATGGTATCACTGCTAACCAGTATGTGAGGGTTTATCCTCTAAGAAAATGTTATCTAACGTTGAAAAAGCGAGGGAGACTTAGCCATGGCAGATGCGACGATGTATAGCGAAGATATGTTTGTGCTGCTGGTACCGGGCAGTGATGAGGTTTTTTTGGAGCCGGATGAACTATTGGCCAAGCTCAAGTCCATGTTGGATGAATATTCTGGCCTCTTGCCCAGGGACTTACAAAAGTTTGACTCCGTGGAGCAGCAAGCCCGGCATTTACGTGATACCAGCTGTGATTTTGAGGTCACTCCTGGGGTGTCTTGGCAGTGGTACGCCGTCAGATTGGAAAAGTAAGTGAGGCTCATCCCCTTTCCTTGGGGAACGTATGTAGAATAAAGGGCAAATTCTGCCGTTGCTTGGAGCGATTAGCTGACTAGTGGATGAACTCAGGACGGGGTTAGAGTTAGCAACCCATGATGAACTGGCCGCTCTGGCCGAGGTATTGTTTCGACCAAAGTTTAATCCGCTGGACTATTGGCGTGGTCCATTGCCCCAGGTGTTGCCGGGCTGCGATCGCACCCATTGCATCCAGCAAATGGACGCCCGCGTTCGTTATCTAGCGGCCGACGGTCTGACGGTCTTGCGACAGGACACACAGCAGCTCAGCTATCGACAGATATTGCTACAGCTATCTGGGCATCTCAAGCTGCAGCTGCCTACTCGCCTTTCTACTCTCGATCTAGAAGCCGAAATCTTTTTACAGCTGCTGGAAAAAACTTGGCATCGACTCACACCCCGGCAGCAGCGACAGCTACAGCGACGGTTAACCAGCGAACTGGTCCAGACCCAGCAGTTTCAGCAGCTGTCACCTCAACTGCAGCGCAATCCTCTAGCCTTGGTGCTCAAGGGTAGCAGTGCGGTGGCTATCAGTTCGGTCCTGCGCCCCTGGCTGCTCCAGCAAATTGCTAAACAATTTGCTCTTCAGCTAGCTCGTTATCAAGTGGCTCAACAGACCCTGCGGGGAGCGGCCACATGGGGGGCGAAAGTTCAAGGCCGAGCAGCGGTCCAGTTAGCCTCACGGGGGATGGCCATAAACGCGGCCCGCTATGGGGCTGTGCGTGGCGTCTTTGCCTGTTTGGGGCCAGCGTTATGGACCTGGTTTTTGGTGGATCTGGGCTGGCGGGCCATTGCTTCGAACTATACTCGCGTGATTCCCGTCGTTTTTACCCTGGCTCAAATTCGGCTCACTCGTGCTTCAGAGGGTGAGTTAACTTCCGAAGCGACATTAAAAGCGGCGGCATAGTAAGCAGGTATGATCCACAGCGACTCCAACGACAGTCCCAAAAATTATTATGAACTCCTGGGGGTGAAGCCGACGGCCTCTGCCCAGGAAATTCGCCGTGCCTATCGAGAACTCAGTAAGCTGTATCATCCTGATACGACAGAGTTATCGAGTGCGATCGCAACCCGTAAGTTTCAGGACTTGAATGAAGCCTATGGCACCCTGAGTAACCCAGAGCAGCGCTTGACCTACGACCACAAAATCGGCTACTCCCGGATTTACGTGAGTCAATCGCCTCGGGATGTGGAGAATAGTAGCCGTAAGGATCAACCGTTTGAGTCTCGCTATAGCTATCTTGATCCTACCGATCGCCCCCTATCAGCGGGAGAAATTTTTGCCATTTTTATTTTGGGCCTCACCTTTGCGGCCTGCTTGGCTCTAGTATTTATCCTGGGCTTTGCCGACAGCGATTTTACCCTGTCTTCCATAGCTCTCTAGTCACTGGTCTTTTAGTCAAAAGAACAATATGTCCCTTCCTTCAGCAGATACCCCCTTGTATAACCACACCCTGCCCGATATTGAGCTATGGCTAACTCAGCAAGGCTGTAACCAAAACATTTCTGAACTCAATCGTTGGGAAATCTCCAAAGCCACCTGGCGTGCGGATTTGCTACTAGAAACAGATTCTTTGGTCGTACGCTATTTAAACGTTGGTGACGTGGGGGAAGATATACAGCGAGGATTTAAATACTCCCTCAGCCGTCAAGATTTGGAAGATGCTATTTTTACGGGACCTTAATTGTCCGCAAAGACTTGATCTGAAGATTTGCTCTACGCAGACTCGTCTGTAAATAATTTTCGCAGATATTGCGCAGATATAGAAACTGTGTAAGACTGCCCTAAAAATATTGATCACACTGGTCTGACTTACAGACGCGATAATCTGATTCATAAGTGGATGCACGACGCCCAAACAAGCGATATCGGTTATCCCTAACAAACCTATATAGCCCATCGCCCCCGCGTTTTAAGCCTGGCAAACTACGATAGAGAGTCACAAACAGTGCGCCTGTTGGCAATAGCGCCCCGATTTCTTCAGCGGCAGCGCTGCCCTGCCAGCGCTGGTTAGGATCATCAGCATCAATCAGCAACATACCCAGCTCGCAGTCTGCCGCAGTGACGTTAAATTGCTGCAGCGCCTCGGTATCTTGCATGGGAACGTAGCGAAACAACTGCCCCCGATCCAGATACTCCAAACATTGGACCAGATTGCTGCAAAGATTGCAGTTGCCATCGTAAATCACATAGTGCATAGCTAGTCAGTAAGAGCGACGCAACAATCGAAACTGTCAAGTTGACGGCAGACTGAAGCTCCCAGAAGGGTATTAATATTCTAGAAAATAAAATTGAGTTTACCCATAGTTTCCGATAGATTCAACCCTATTCAAGCCAACCCCTATTTATGCCACAGGGCAGACAAAATATTAGACCTAGGGAGAGTTGTAGACGCTATTGATGTAGTTTGCAATACATTAAGAAGGTTGTTAAAGGTACAAAAATACTGAATAAAGCGTGGTAGCTTAAACCCATTTCCAAAATTTTCTTAACCTTGCCTTTACCTTGACTCGGTAGTTTTCACCAAGAATGTCTTTAGGCATTTCTGGTGAGGAGTTAAGTCTAAGCAATCATGGAATTCAAAGCACGAAAAATGCGCTACGCATACTCAGTATCTCTGCTGGCTCTATTGACTAGCCTAGCTGCTTGCGGCGGTGGCACCACAACCACAACCACTGAAGCCCCTGCTGATGGTGGTAGTGATGCCGAAGCGGGGCTAGCTGGCGAAATTCTCATTGACGGTTCCAGTACCGTTTATCCCATTGCAGAAGCTATGAGTGAAGAATTCCTCACGGCTAATCCTGATGTCGCTCTGACTGTTGGTGTATCGGGTTCTGGCGGTGGCTTTAAAAAGTTCTGTGCAGGTGAGACTGACGTTTCTAATGCCTCTCGTCCGATCAAGGATGAAGAAGTAGCAGCCTGCGAAGAAGCGGGTATCGCGTTCATCGAAGTGCCTGTTGCCTTTGACGGTTTGACTGTTGTGACCAACCAAGCCAATGACTGGGCTCAGTGCCTAACCGTTGAGCAGCTCAATACCATGTGGTCTCCTGAGTCTGAGGGCCAGATCGACAATTGGAATCAGGTAGATGCATCTTTCCCTGACCAGGCACTAGGGCTATATGGTCCTGGTACTGACTCAGGTACTTTTGACTACTTCACTGACGAAGTCAATGGTGAAGAGGGTGCTAGCCGTGGCGACTATACTGCCAGTGAAGACGACAACGTTATCGTTAACGGTGTAACTGGCGATGAGGGTGCTCTGGGTTACTTTGGCTACGCCTATTTTGAGGAAAATTCTGATTCCTTAACGGCGGTTGCAATTCAGAATGAAGCGGGTGAGTGTGTTGCTCCTTCCTCTGAAACCATTGCTGATGGATCTTACAATCCCATGTCCCGTCCTTTGTTCTTCTATGTGAAGAAGGAGGCTTACGATACTAAGCCTGAGGTCAAGGGATTTGTTGACTTTATGCTTGATCCCGCTAACACCACGCTGATTGCAGAGTCTGGTTACGTATCTTTGCCTGACGATATCCTTGCTAATTCCAAGGCTCGTGTTGATGAAGGTAAGTTAGGTACCGATCCTAAGGCTCTCTAATAGTTTGCTCCTAATCAGGGTCTCCGTCTGATTGAGCAATAATTGCTGGGGGGAGTTATCTTCCCCCAGTTCTTTTTCGAAGATAATTTAGCAGAATTGTCTTAAGTAGGTTGACCTAATCGCTTATTAAGATGACATATCAGAGGTTTAACCTCCTCGAATATGCCCCAAACCCCCAATGCTGAGGGCTTTGAGGCTGGTCTCCCCAATATTGGGGGATGGAAGGGGCCTCGGCATCTGAAGTCTAATTTGGATAGCCTACTTAAATTTCTTTTTCATATACGACAGTTGAACCGCGCTGAGGATTTTTGCATGACAGCTGATCTTCCTATGACAGATATTGCCCCAGGTGCTTGGCGACCTAATCGCAGTCGCGCTCAGATGACTGAGCTGATCGTCAAGATTATTTGTGGGGCGTTTGCAGCAATTTCGATTCTTACCACCATCGGTATTATCGGAACGCTTATTTTTGAAACCTTTTCTTTTTTTGGAGACTTGCCGCAAGAGCTGTCAAAGGATGGGGAGAGTGTTTCCTATGTGCAAGGCTTTATTCATTTTTTAACGGCTGGTCGTTGGACACCTTTGTTTGCCAGTAAGCAGTTTGGGATTTTTGTGTTGATTAGCGCCACGCTAATGATCACGTTTATTTCTATTCTGGTGGCACTTCCCTTGGGGTTGCTGGCCGCGATTTGTCTGAGTGAATATGCGAGTCCTAAGCTACGCCGAATCCTGAAGCCTGTTTTAGAGATTTTAGCGGGGGTGCCAACGGTTGTTTACGGTTATTTTGCGCTGCTGACGGTGACACCGTTTTTGCAGGCGTTTTTGCCGCCAGTTGAGGGCTTCAATAGCTTGAGCGCGGGCATTGTTCTGGGGATTATGATTACACCGATGGTGGCGTCTTTGAGTGAGGATGCGATCTATTCTGTGCCCCAGTCCCTGCGAGATGGTTCCTATGCTTTAGGGGCCACTAGACGGGAGACGGTGTGGTCTATTGTCCTACCGGCTGCTCTATCGGGAATTGTCTCATCGCTGATCTTGGCCATGTCTCGAGCCATTGGCGAGACCATGATTGTGACGTTGGCAGCTGGTTCTAATCCTACTCTTGGCTTTAATCCCTTTGTCCCTGTCATGACCATGACTGCGTATATCGTTCAGGTGACTAAAGGGGATGCTCCCCATGGCACCATCGCCTATGAGACTTTATACGCCGTTGGTATGACTCTGTTTTTGATAACCCTGGCGCTTAATGTATTCAGCTTCTGGTTTGTGCGACGTTTTCGTCAGAAGTACGACTAGATATTTGCAAGGTTTTCTAACACTAAGCTGTTTGGTCAACAAAGAAGAACTGTTCGGATTAGGAAGATAGCAACATGACGGCTCAAGAACTTAAGGGAAAAGGGGGAACGACCGGCAGCTTTAAGCAGGATTTGTCGGGTCGTTACAACCTGGATAAGATATTTGCAACGGCGGCTTGGACGGCTACCGTTGTATCAGTTCTGGTACTGGTCTGGCTGCTGCTGACAATTTTAATCGATGGTCTAGGAACTCTAAATTTTGAATTTCTCAGTTCCTTTCCATCACGGAAGGCGGAAAATGCCGGTATTAAAGCAGCGTTCTTTGGTACCTTATGGGTAATGATGATTGTAGCGGTGGCCTCGTTCCCTATCGGTGTGGGAGCCGCTATTTATTTAGAGGAGTTTGCCACCGATAATTGGTTTACACGTTTGGTGGAGATCAATATTGGTAATCTGGCTGGCGTACCGTCCATTATTTATGGCCTGCTCGGTCTAGCCGTTTTTGTCCGAATTTTTGAACCGATAACTGGAGGGCGGAGTGTGCTCTCCGGTGGCCTGACGCTGGCACTCCTGATTTTGCCTGTGATTATTGTGGCCACCCGAGAGGCACTTAGAGCGGTGCCAAACAGTATGCGCCTGGCAGGATTTGCCCTAGGTGCAAACAAATGGCAAGTCGTTTGGAATCATGTTTTACCCAGTGCTATGCCGGGAGTTTTGACCGGGGTGATTTTGGCGCTATCCCGTGCGATTGGAGAAACGGCTCCGCTGCTCGCAATCGGTGCAGTCGCGTTTATTCGGTCCACCCCCGACAGTTTACAAAGTGCGTTTACGGCCATGCCGATTCAAATCTATAACTGGGTTGGACGTCCTCAAGAAGAGTTTCACCAGATTGCAGCCTCGGGAATTATCGTGCTGATGATCATGCTGTTGCTGATGAATACGATCGCGATTTACCTTCGTAATCGTTTTCAACAGACGCGGTAATTATTGCAGCCATTTTTTTTGATATTGGGTACTAGCAGGAATCTAACATTATGCAAGATACACGCCCCAAGACTATGACCGATACAGCTCTACAGGCTGAAAAGATTTCGGTTTATTATGGCTCTAACTTAGCGGTTAAAGACGTTTTTTTAGAGATCCCTCGGAATCAAATTGTTGCTTTTATTGGTCCGTCTGGATGCGGTAAAAGTACGGTTCTGCGCTGCTTTAATCGGATGAACGATCTGATTCCCACTGCTCGCGTTACCGGAAATATTTCGTTTCATGGTGAAGATATCACTCGGTTTGACCCGGTAGAGCTGCGTCGTCGTGTGGGGATGGTGTTCCAGAAGCCCAATCCGTTTCCAAAATCCATTTACGAAAATATTGCTTTTGGTGCTCGGATTAACGGCTATCAGGGAGATATGGATGAGCTGGTGGAACGTTCCCTCAAGGGGGCAGCTCTCTGGGATGAGGTGAAGGATAAGCTCAAGGAAAGTGGTCTGGGGCTGTCGGGTGGTCAGCAGCAGCGTCTATGTATTGCTCGTGCGATCGCAATCGAACCCGAAGTTATTCTAATGGACGAGCCCTGCTCCGCATTGGACCCCATTTCCACCCTAAAAGTGGAAGAGCTGATGCACGACCTGAAGATGCGCTACACCATTGTGATTGTTACCCACAATATGCAACAGGCGTCTCGTGTATCTGACAAGACTGCCTTCTTTAATGCCCAGGCCACGGAAGCGGGCGGTAAGATGGGCTACCTAGTGGAATACGACGATACCCGGATTATCTTTAGCAATCCCCGCGAAGAATATACCCGTGATTATGTTTCTGGCCGCTTTGGTTAACTGACTCAGTGTTACCAACAAATTCTTCCAGTAGGGACGTTCCATAGAACGTCCCTACTGGAAAAACAAAAGACCCGTTTGCATCAGACCGATAGTGAACCCCAGGATGCCGCCCAGATTGACGATGGCCTGTAGCTCATTACGGACAATACCTTGAATTGCCATTTCTAGATTGCGTGGCGATGTAGCATTTACCCGTTCCATAATCACCTGGTCAATATCTAGAATGGGGATAGCCTTGGCGACGATATTTTCCAAATCTTCTTCCAAATAGCGCTCTAAGACCAGTGCCAGCTCATGGCTAGCGGTGTCTAATGAGTCAACGACGACGGCTGATGACTGCAACCGTTTAAGCAGTCGCTGGGCTAGCTTATGCCAGTTAATGGAGTCACTAAGCCCTCTTAGAAGGGGTACTCCGTCCGTTTGTAAATAGGTGCGAATGGTTTGACGCAGCGTCATCCGCAGCTGTTGGACGGTGGAGATTGGAAGTTCCTGGAGCGAGAAATTTTGTAGCCATTCTTGAAACCGATTTTCCACGCGTAAAGCTGTAATCAGTTCACCGATGCGATTGTTACACTTGGTCGGCTCATCCAGGCAATAGGTACGCAGTCTTGTTAGGGCATTGCGGACGCCAAAAATGTTAGCGACGACCCAATAGGTGCCACTGGTTTTCTCCCGTAGGGTTTCGTCAATTACTTTGATATTGCGATCGGTGAGAAAATCAATAATTAGCCGCCGCAGTCGATCAGGAGGCAAAATGCCCTGGCGTACCCATTTAGCGATTTGACTGGCCTGGCCTTCATTCAGACGAAATTCCAGCAGAACCTGGTCAAAAATGTGGTCAATTTGGTCGGCCAAGAAATTCTCATCCCTGGCCCAGACCTTTAGCATTTTAGGCAGTGACTGCCCCAGCATATCCTGGAGGATATTGCCCAGGATCAGGGCTGTTTTGTCTTGGTTGGTGGTTTGAGTTTGGGTGAGGGCTAGATCCAAAAGCCAGCGGATGGCTGCTTGCATCCGTTCGGTTTGAAGCAGTCGCTTAGCCAGTCGCTGCAGCTCTTCTGGAGTGAGCAGCGATCCCATAATGGTATCGGCAATGCGTTTGGCTAGACGACTTTGATTACTGGGAATCAGTCCTGGTGTAAACGGTATCTGCTGTCCAAATATATGAATGGGTCGATAGGGCCGGAATAGCATTTTGATGGCTAAATCGTTGGTGAAATACCCAATAATGCCACCGGCAATTGGTGGCACGATCAGTAGGAGTGGGGAAATCACAGTCATTTTTGAGCTACAAGCACACCCATCATCCCTCCTGCCAAGGGATAATGAATGGTCTTGCTAAAGCCTGCTGCCTGAGCCAGGTGCTGTTGCTCATGACCGTTGGGAAATCGATCGACGCTCGGACCGATGTAGGCATATTCTTCTGTGAGACCGCAGCGTTCTGCAGTCGGCACGACAACCGTGTCCAGATACCATTGCTGAAACTGTTTGACCAAGTTAGAGCTAGGCGGGTGAAAGTCTAGGATCGCTGCTTTAGCGCCAGGTTTTAAGACTCGATGGAGTTCCCGTAGCCCCTGGGAAATATCAGTCAGGTTGCGCAAACCATAGCCCATGGTGAGAGCGTCATAGTGTTCTGACTCAAAGGGCAAGTTGAGGGCATCGGCTTCAACCCACTGCATGCGTTGGGTATACCCTTTGTCGGTGGCGCGTCGAGCTGCGATCGCAAGCTGCGCTACCGCAAAGTCTGCCCCGGTTACCTGGCCTTGGCAGTCCACTTGCCGCGCCAGCAGCAGAGCTAAATCACCGCTGCCGCAGCAGACATCCAGCACGTTCATACCTGGTTGGGCCCCACTCCAATCCACAGCCATTTGCTTCCAAACCGTGTGTAATCCAAAGCTCAAGGATTGATTTAACTCGTCGTAGACCGGGGCAATGCGGTCAAATAAATCGCGAATATAGTTGGCATCGAGGGTGGACTGAGCCATTCGTCTTTTCTGCAGGACAGGTTTCGTTCAGCTGCCTAAGCATGGGGCGAACGAAAGCCGACTCCTATCATACTGCTGCTCGTCCTTGGTCGGCCTTTTTTCGTAAACCTATTGACAACGGAGGGCGATGATCGCCATAGCCATTTGATCAATGGCTATGGCGAGGATGCTACTAACATCATCCAGGCTGCGATAGCTGTGAGCCCAGTGGAGAGAAACGACCGCCAGTAAACGATCGTGGAATAGGACAGGCGCAACCAAATGGGCCTGGGTATCGGTGGCCCTGTAGAGGTCATCCTGCAGAGTGAGGTCATCCTGCAGAGTTTCCCGCACAGTTTGGTTAGGCTCAGTCAGGTTGGGATGGGTGGTATCAGGGAGGGTTTGAATCATGCGGGTTGCGATCGCATGTTGCACTAGTGGGTTATGGTCTAGACTGCAACCGCAGAGGTCACCAAAAACTACCGTTATGTCTGGAGCCCCCTCTAAACATTTAATGGCGCATAGCTTGGCCGATAGGGTTTGGCCCCAGCCATCAGCAATCAACTGCAGGGCATCCTGTTCACTCAGGCTGGTATGACTGAGTTCCGCCACCCGACTCATCAGCTGATTCTGGCGCTCAGCGATGTAGAGGGCATGGTTACTTTGCTTAAGTAATCCGTAGGTTTGGGTGGCCTGTTTGACCAACTGTTTGAGGGTACCCGGCTCCCAAGGCTTAGTGATGTAACGATAGACTTGGCCGCTGTTGATGGCTTGTACCAGGTCTTCAACGTCCGTAAACCCTGTGAGAATGATCCGCACCGTATCTGGAAAGTCAGGAACTGTTTTGCTCAAAAATTCGGTGCCAGTCATTTCTGGCATGCGCTGATCGGAAATGATCACAGCCACTTCACCGTCATCTTCCAAGACTTCTAGCGCTTTTCTGCCGCTTTCTGCTCTGAGCACCTGATACTCGCGGCGAAAGGTGCGATAGAGCAAATCTAAGTTGTCCGGTTCATCATCCACAACGAGCAGCCGAGGTTTGCGTTTGGTCCAGACTTGAACAGCGTTTAAGGGACTAATGGTATTCATAGATTCATAGGAATACACATGGGAATTCATATAAGGCAGGTACTCTTCCGAGCCATACCCATAGAGTCGCATTCAGCTAGTCCTGGGCAGGTGTTCTTAGTAAACCCAGGTTAATCGGGGAGTAACGGCCCTGGGTTTTTGAGGATACGCCTTCGAAATGACAGCATCATGGAGCTGGGGCTGGATACAATCTGGATACAATACAAAGGCTGCATCAGAGATGAAAGGAATGTTACAGACACTATTACATGCCGCCATCAATGTTTCAGACTTGGCAGCGGCTGAATATTTCTATGGTAATGTCCTTGGTTTAACTAAGGTGGAGCGAGCCCTGAAGTTTCCTGGGGCTTGGTATGAGCTAGATGGCTTCCAGATTCACCTGATTGTAGCTAACTATGATTATGTACAGCCAGTAGCGGAGGAAAAATGGGGACGTCAGGCCCATTTGGCATTTGCGATCGCAAACCTAGACGCTGCTAAGCAGCGCTTGACCGCTGCCAATGCACCTATCCAGTCCAGTTCATCGGGGCGCTCAGCTATCTTCACCCATGACCCAGATGGCCATGTGATCGAATTAAGCCAGCTTTAAACATGAATTTCCCTTGAGGAACCTGGTTGAGACATTCCATGGAACATCTCAACCGGGGCATGGTAAGGGGCAGGGTTTAGTTTTATGGTTGGTATTTTTTCTTAGCGGGGACTATCCGTGAAGATTATTATTTTAGGACTGCTTATTTTCTTAATAGGGATCTTATTAGCAGAGCTATCGTTAAGGCTGCTTTTTGGCTTTGGTAATCCGCCTCTGTACATAGCCGATGAAGCCATTGGTTATCTACTAGCACCCAATCAGCGGATGCGCCGGTTTGGCAATCTGATCGCCATTAACCAATATTCAATGCGGGCGCGTTCTATCGAGCCATCTCGCCCTGCTAACACCCTGCGCGTTTTTCTAATTGGCGACTCAATTATTAATGGCAACTGGTGGACCGACCAGTCCCAGATAGTGTCTGCGTTAATCGAAAATAGTCTTTCTCAATGTAAAAAACAGCACCCTGAAGTCCTTAATGCCTCGGCTAACTCCTGGGGACCCCGGAACGAGCTGGCCTATCTAAAAAAATTTGGCACCTTTGAATCCCAAATCGTCATGCTAGTGATCAACACTGACGATCTCTTTGGCACTCAGCCCAGCTCGTTACAGGTTGGTCGCGATCGCAGCTACCCTGACAAAAAGCCACAGCTCGCGTTGCTAGAACTCATGACCCGTTTTAGAAAACAACCGCCAATTCCAGGTCTAAAGGACATTCAGAATGAAAAGGGCGATCGCATTGGCAAAAACTTAACAGCAATAAAAGAAATTAAGAACTATGTTGATGCCAGTGATGGCAGGCTGCTGCTCGCAATGACGCCTCTAAAGCGAGAAGTCCTCAATGGCCCCAGAGATTATGAGCTAGCTGCTCGCCAACGAGTGGATGAGCTTGTTGCCCAACAACATATTCCCTACATTGATTTTTTACAGCCGTTTCAATCTTATTCTGTTGCCGACAGCCTTTACCGCGACCACATCCACCTTAGTCCCACTGGCAATGCCTTAGTCGCCCAAGCCCTAAGCGAGCTAATTTGTCAGTCATTGACGACATCCTTAGAAGATAGTACGTTTGACAAAAGCTTAAATTAAGCAAAAGATTTTACAGCAGATTACGCAACACCACTGCAAGATCTCAGCTAACCCAATTCTTTACAAAGTAGAAAATCTCATCCCTGTGGTACTATCAGCTACACAGCTAGGGGTGCCCGCAAAGGCGGGCTGAGATTATACCCTCGGAACCTGACTCTGGGTAATGCCAGCGTAGGGAAGCAGCAGCTTTAGTTGATGTTCAGTGCTGATCCGTGTCCGTGGGAAATCCAAGGGGTGAATTATTGCCAGAAGGTAATCAACTCATAACTCCTAGTGTTTGTCCAACAATATGAGGCAGGACTGTGTCCATAGGAGCGATTGCGCTACTGGTGACCCTGGTAACCGCAGCAGTATTTACCCTGTTCGGTGTGTTGTATGCCGGACGTCAGCGGATTGATTTAGAAAGCTACATGGTTAACCGCAACCAGGTGGGAGGATGGTCAGCCTTAGCGACCGTGACTGCCTCTGCCCTGGGGGCCTGGATTTTGTTTAGTCCCTTAGAAGCGGGCTCTGCTTTTGGCGGAGTGTCGGCCATTTTGGGCTACTGTCTTGGGTCAGCGGGGGCAGTAGCTCTGTTTTTTGTCGTGGGACCTCGGCTACGACAGCTGATGCCCCAGGGGCATTCCCTCAATGAATATGTCAAATATCGCTTTGGCGGTCCCATGTATTGGTTGGTGGAAGCGGTGATTGTGTTTTACATGTTTGTTTACCTAGCAGCGGAGCTAACAGCTATTGCTAAGGCCCTGCAGCTGGTGGCAGATGTGCCCCTGGGAATCACGGCTCTGGTCGTGATTACGGCAGTGTTTATTTACACTACGGTGGGTGGTTTAGGGACAACAATTTTGACCGATGTAGTGCAGTTTGTGGTGATTGTCCCACTGTTGTTGCTATGTGCTGGAATTATTGTTGTTGCTCTGGGGGGAGCCGGTGCCCTGGGGACTGTTGCGGCCCAGCAGCCAGAGCTTCTATCCCTTGGCAATATTGGTGGTGTTCGCTTTGGGGCTACGTTGATGATCGCGATTATAGCTGCAGAAGTCTTTAACCAGGGCAACTGGCAGCGGGTCTATGCCTGTCGTGATAACAATACAGTCCGTCGCGCCTTTTTAGGGTCAGCGGTAGTGATTTTACCCCTGATTTTTATTGCGGGAATGCTGGGGGTGTTGGCGGTTCCCTTGGCGGAGTTGCAGCCCGATATTATCGGCGAGACGGCCTTGTTTGGCCTGTTAAATCAGCTGGCGATGCCTGGCTGGGTTCTGGTGAGCGTCATTGTGTTGGCCTTGGCGCTGGTGATGAGCAGTCTTGATACCATGCTGAATGGCATTGCCAGTGTGTTTACCCTGGATTTGATGCGGTTACTACCGGATCCATCTACTGCTAACGTACTACGAGTTTCAAGGATTTTGACCGTAGCGGTGGGGCTACCTGCGATCGCAATTGCCTCCCAGGGCTACAGCGTCCTCTACTTGTTTTTTGTCGCTGACTTGATTTGTGCCGCCGTACTTTTCCCAATGCTTTACGGCCTTTACAGCCGTTATCTCACAGGCGTCAATGCTTTTGCTAGCTCATTGGCGGGCATGGTTGCAGGGGTACTGTTTTTCCAAAAGCCCGATTTTTCGCCCCTGTTTCCTGCAGTACCAGGCAGTGCGGACTTACTCCATAGCTTTGCTGCTGCCCTAATTACATCCACCGTTGTTACATTAGTTTGGACAGCCTTATCAAAACAAAACGGCACCGCTCAAATTTTCAACTACGATCGGCTACGGGCTAAAACCTACTAACCCCGTGCTGAGAAGCGTTAATCTTCTGTATTCCTGTGCCTGACGCTTCAAGGGCAAAATCGTCACGTTTAAATTGTTATCCCACTTCACTTTGGTTTTGAGTATGAGAACTAATTGGATTACTCCTCGTCGAGGACACGCGAATGTTAGTCAAATGCACTACGCTCGTCAGGGCATTATTACTGAGGAAATGACCCATGTTGCCAAGCGAGAGAACTTGCCCGCTGACTTGATCAAGGAGGAAGTGGCGCGAGGCCGGATGATTATTCCTGCCAACATCAACCACCCTAATCTAGAGCCTATGGCCATTGGCATTGCCAGCAAGTGTAAGGTCAATGCCAACATTGGTGCATCACCCAATTCCTCTGACATTAGCGAGGAGTTAGACAAGATGCTTCTGGCTGTTAAATATGGTGCCGATACGGTAATGGATCTCTCCACAGGAGGGGGCAACCTGGATGAAATCCGCACGGCCATTATTAATGCTTCTCCTGTGCCCATTGGCACCGTGCCCATTTATCAGGCCCTAGAAAGTGTCCACGGCAGTATTGAAAATCTCTCTGAAGATGATTTTCTGCATATCATTGAAAAGCATGCCCAACAGGGTGTGGACTACATGACCATCCATGCCGGGTTGCTGATTGAGTATCTACCCCTGGTCAAAAGTCGCATTACTGGCATTGTCTCTCGCGGCGGTGGCATTATTGCCCAGTGGATGTTGCACCATCATAAGCAAAATCCTCTCTATAGCCGTTTTGATGACATTATCGAGATTTTCAAAAAGTATGATGTCTCCTTTAGTTTGGGAGATTCTCTCCGCCCCGGATGTCTCCACGATGCCTCTGATGAAGCCCAGCTAGCCGAGCTGAAAACTCTAGGCCAGCTTACCCGTCGCGCCTGGGAGCATGATGTGCAGGTGATGGTGGAAGGTCCTGGCCATGTGCCCATGGACCAGATTGAGTTTAATGTGCGCAAACAAATGGAAGAATGCTCAGAAGCGCCCTTCTATGTGCTGGGGCCATTGGTCACCGATATTGCCCCCGGCTATGACCACATTACCTCTGCTATTGGTGCGGCTATGGCTGGCTGGTATGGCACCTCTATGCTGTGCTATGTTACGCCTAAAGAACACCTGGGTTTGCCCAACGCAGAAGATGTTCGCAATGGTTTGATCGCATATAAGATTGCTGCCCATGCGGCGGATATTGCCCGCCATCGTCCGGGAGCTCGTGATCGCGATGATGAACTCTCCCATGCCCGCTATAACTTTGACTGGAATAAACAGTTTGACCTGTCTCTGGATCCTGAGCGTGCCCGTGAGTATCATGACGAGACTCTCCCCGCTGACATCTACAAAACGGCTGAGTTTTGTTCCATGTGCGGTCCTAAGTTCTGTCCGATGCAAACCAAGGTCGATGCTAATAAGCTAACAGAGCTAGAGAAGTTCTTAGCTGAATCAGCCATGGCTAAGGTCTAGCCACAGGCGGCGGCTATCAGCCAGGCTCTCAAAACCGCCATGCAGTAACAATAAACTGCATGGCGGTCTGGACGCTTAGTATCCTAAGGGATGGTCCAGGCCACCACCAGCGAGATTATCCCCTTAACATAGTCCCTGAAGGAGATGCTTCTTGCTATCTTAGCTGAGACGTTTGCTGAATAGCTTGCCTAACAAGGGCTTGCAACGGAACGAAGAGTAAATTTAGGTTATGCTAGAGAAGCATACCACTGTCCACTAAAGTCCAAATCGTTTCCAACGCGGTTTTGGAGCTGCCTGAGCCGATTCTACACCAGAGATATCGCGGTGTCGGGCGTGCCTCACATTCTATTTTGGACTTCGCTCTCGATTTACCTTCCAGTTAAGGCGGCTGAAGACCCCAACTTTGGTCTCTTGAGCTTATATGGAGTTTGGACAGCTCTGCTTTTACTCAGCATTGCGATTTCTGTGGCGTTGGACGTAAGGGCAGTCTTGAAACACTTCTCATTCAACGCCTGAGGTGGTGCGAGGAAAGTGAATATTGTAAGCACGTTTCTGAGGGAAGGGTGTAGGCTATATGCAAAACCTACCCTTTTACCCGACGGCGCAGCCTTTTTTCACCCATGGTTCACATTCGCTCATTTCAGCCAGAAGATGCGTTAGCCGTTGCAGGTTTGATCCTTCCTATCCAGCAGTCCGAGTTCGGTATTCCGATCACATTGGAAGCTCAGCCCGACCTGCTCAACATTCAAGGTTTTTACCAGCGTAATCGGGGCAACTTCTGGGTTGGCGTGGCTGGCGGCAGGGTCATTGGGACCGTCGGATTGTTGGGCATTGGGAATGGCCAGGCTGCGCTGCGCAAGATGTTTGTCGCAGCAGCGTATCGCGGTAAGCAGCACGGTGTTGCACAGCGACTTCTGGAACAACTTGTTGTCTGGTGTCGTGATAAGGCGATTACCAGCGTCTATCTGGGCACCACTGCCAAGTTCTTAGCTGCGCATCGGTTTTACGAAAAGAACGGATTTGGCGAGATTGAGCAGTCGACCTTGCCGGAGACCTTCCCGATTATGGCGGTTGATACCAAGTTCTACAAGCTTGAGATTAAGCGAAATCCCGCCTAACATAGGCCCTGAGGCAGACGCGGTTAAGCTTTGGCTCTTGTTCCTGGCGTTCCGCCTGCGCCGCTGTGCTTGATCGTTATGTGTGTAAACCATGGTTGATTCGTCACAACTAGTCGCAACCCTTAAGACCCACGGTGTGCAATTCTCCGATGGTTTATCGGAACGTGAGACTGTCGCCGTGGAAGAATTGTTCGGATTCACCTTCCCGGTCGATTTGCGAGCATTCCTGCAAACCGCATTGCCAACTGGAAAACACTTCCCAAATTGGCGAGCGTGTGACGTCATGTATCTCACCGATTGGCTCGATCTTCCTCGAGAGGGAGTATTATTTGATGTAGCCTACAATGGATTTTGGCTACGCGAGTGGGGCGAGCGGCCAACCGATCTTGCTGATGCGAATGCGATCGTGAACAAATTGCTCGATGATGCGCCGAAACTCATTCCAATTTACATGCATCGAATGATGCCATCGGAACCTTCTGATGCCGGTAATCCAGTATTCTCCGTTCACCAAACGGATATCATTGTATGCGGCGTAGACCTTGCCGACTATTTCGCACATGAGTTTACATTTACCGAAGAACAAATGGCTGGCTGGACTGTTCCCGACAATGTACGCCGAATTCGCTTTTGGGATGTAGATAGGTTCCAAAACACACGGCGGAGCGACGATGGGTCTTGCATGTTTGACAATAGTCGTGGAATATTGCCCTAGCTGTAATAGAGCAAACTTCATCTGTCAGATGAAGTTTGCTCTATTACAACTTAAGGCCATTGGCCCAAATCTGATTGGATCAATAGTTATGAAGTATGGACCGACCAGTCAAGAAAATAGATATGCCGGACACTAATACCGCACCGGATGTGTCCATATTTTCAATTTCTCAAGCAACGACAGCTACGTTTACAGAGCTATATTTTCAATACACATTTTTGGTTTTCATTCAGGTTGGCAGTAAGAGAGTATTGTGTCCAATCAATGGCGAATTGATCGGACATGCCGAAGATGTGATGATATTTCCTCCTGGGTCTATAGTGACGCTGGAAAATCGACCCGTGCTTAATGATGATTATCAGGCTATTGGTGTTTGCTTCCCGCACCATATGATAGAGGCGGTTTTTCCCAAGAAAAAAACAAAGGCTAAACCAGTTGGAATCCAGATCTCGCAGACCAGTACAGACCAGTCTCTCCATATATTGAACACTATTCAAGCTACATTGAAGGATAAAAGCCTACCTGCACCAATTAGGTGGCATCGTCTGCTAGAGCCTTTGATCTGGTTGAAATATTACGGAATTCAGCTCTCACCTCATGAAGATGAGAAACCACTAAGCAAAGTCAGAAGACTAATTGAAACAGATTTAAGTCATCCTTGGCGGTCCAGTGAAGTAGCTGATTACTTTGCCATCAGCGAGTCAACCATGCGGCGTTGGTTAGCTAAATCTGGGCAAGGTTTTGCAAAAACGCTACAAAATACAAGACTTGAGCACGGTCTCAACCTTTTACAGTCAACAGATATTCCAATTTCAGAAATTGCATTTAATTGCGGCTTTAAAACGCCATCTCACTTTTCGGATTCGTTCAGAAAGAGATTTGGAATCAAGCCGAGTGAAATACGCAAAGTGGGAGATTGAGCATTTTTCGATAGATTATGCCTGATTGGTGGAAGTGGTGTGAAGCAGCTCTTGTTAAAATCAGGGTGTAAGTAAACCACGTCTATACTGAAACCTTGAGTTTTCTCTTTGAAAAAGCGCTGAGTCTGGGTTTTGCCAAGGATTATTGTTCATGTTAGAAAGGACCAAGAAAATGCGTAGTAAATTTATTGCCATTGGATTTTTACTCGCCACAACTATCTCACCGTCTGCTCTTGCGCAGGAGTTTAGTTTGACCAGCACAACAGTCTCCGAAGGCGAACAATTGCCGAACTCTCATGTTTTTGAAGGTTTTGGATGTGAGGGGGGAAACCAGTCACCTCAGTTGTCATGGGCTGGCGCACCGGAAGGGACAAAAAGCTTTGCAATCACTGTGTATGATCCAGATGCACCAACTGGCTCAGGCTGGTGGCACTGGAATGTTGTGAATATTCCGGCCTCTGTAAATTCTGTCTCTCAGAATGCAAGTATCGACGATAATCTACCTAGTGAGGCAATTGAAGTTCGAAATGACTATGGTATCACTGGGTTTGGAGGTGCTTGCCCTCCTCCTGGTGAAGTTCATCGTTACGTCTTCACAGTATATGCACTGGGTACAGAGTACTTGGAACTGCCTGAAAACCCGAGCAATGCGCTCGTCGGTTTTATGACCCGTGCAAGCATGCTCGACAGTACAAGTATTACAGCTGTTTATCATCGGTAATTATCAACAGTAAAATATCGTAACGTGAAGATCAACAAAATCGATCACATTGTCATGACCGTGAGTAGCATTGATGTGATATGCGAGTTCTATCTGCGTGCACTCGGCATGGATATTGTTACCTTTAGCGAAAGTCGAAAAGCTTTATCTTTTGGTGTACAGAAAATAAATCTGCATGAGATCGATAAAGAGTATGAGCCCAAAGCTCATATGCCTACACCAGGGTCAATCGATCTTTGCCTTATCACTGAAACGCCAATTGATGAGGTTGTCAGCCACTTGGCTTCAGTTAATGTGAAAGTCCTCGAAGGTCCAATCAGACGAACCGGTGCAACTGGCCCTGTCATCTCCGTATACTTCCGAGATCCTGACCAGAATCTGATTGAGATCTCGAATTACCTTTGAATCAACACCTAAGTTGGGAGCTTCCACCCTCTATTAGACTGCTTACCTTTAGCTCCTCTCGATTTCACCTTAGTCGGTTACTGTACAACAGGTTTGTTGGTTTCCCATTTTGAAAAAATGGCCTGGATCTGATTCAGCTTACAGGGTTTACTCACATAATCATCCATGCCTGCTGCTAAACAAGCCTCTTGATCTTCCTGCTGTGCATTCGCTGTGACAGCAATAATGGTTGGACGGTGTTTTCCCCATTTTTCAACAATTTTCTCAGTTGCTTCTAAGCCTCCCATTTCAGGCATTTGCAGATCCATAAAAATCAGATCGTAACGCTGACGCTCCAGAGCCGCTAGCACTTCTAACCCATTAGCGGCCAGATCTCCCGAGTAGCCCAACTGTGACAAAATGCGCAGCATCACCATTTGGTTGACCGGATGATCTTCAGCGACTAGAACTCTGAGCATATCTGGCTGGTTCATCCCATGGTTGTCAGATGGAGGCAGTAAACCTGCAGGGAGAGATTGTGCACTATTATCTTGTTCTACAGCCTGAGCGTTACCGTAGGCCTGGGCTGGTACGTCTGCCCACTGAGTTTGAATCGTAAAATAAAACATCGAGCCTTGTCTGATTTTACTGATCACCCAGATTTTTCCCCCCATTAAGCTGACCAATCGTTTACAAATCGCTAAGCCTAGCCCTGTACCCCCATATTTGCGGGTAATAGAGCTATCGATTTGAGAAAAGTCCTTAAACAGTTTATGAATACCATCAGGCGGAATACCAATCCCCGTATCTTGAACTGAAAATTCTAACGTGATGGGCGCTATAAATTGACTATGGTGCGATGGCTTTGCATCTAGTGGCTGTGGGTAGGATAGTTCAGTCCGTGTGGACCTGACTGAAACCAGAATTTTTCCCTGCTCTGTAAACTTGATGGCATTGCTGACTAAATTCATCAGAACCTGACGCAGCCGATTCACATCACCACGAATATAGGCAGGAACATCATTGGCGATTTGATACGACAGCTGCAGATTTTTCTCAGAGGCTGCACTGGCAAACAGATCTAACACATCTTCAATACAGTTCCTCAGCGCAAAAGAAAACTCCTCTAAAACCATGTAGCCTGATTCAATTTTAGAGAAATCGAGAATGTCATTAATAATATTGAGCAAACTCTCACTACTATTACGAATAATATCTACATACTGATGCTGTTCCAGCGTTAGGTCGGTATTCAGCAATAGGCTAGTGGTGCCAATGACGCCATTCATCGGTGTGCGAATTTCGTGACTCATATTGGCCAAAAATCGAGACTTAGCCTGGTTAGCGACTTCTGCTTTTTGTTTTTCTTCACAAATGGTCTCAATTTGGCTCTGAATTTGAGTGGACATCGCTTGGAAGTTATGCGCTAAAGTGCCGACTTCATCCTTGCCTTTGGGCAGGTCTCCGGTCAGCTCAAAATGCCCTGTCGCTACCTCATTGATGGCATTCTTTAATTGTCGCAACCGCAGCCGTAACACCTGAGCACTGCGAATCTGTAATAGGGTAAATATAATCAATAGAGCAAACACAATGCTAAAGACAAGCACTGTTTGCAAACTAGAAATCTGTCGTTGAGACTGAAGTCGCTCAGTCGTGACCTCTAGCAACTCATTCACTTCCTGTTGGCTATCGGAAATGCTGGGGGCAATGCGCTCAAATTGTAGGGATGCTTCAGCCATCGACAGCTCTAGCTCCACCGTGCTGTACATGAGTTCAACCACGAGTTCACGGTATTGCTGCACGGCCAGCATGAGCGCTTCTGTACCAGCGGCAGAATCTGCAAAGTCAGATTTGATCACCTGCTCTAGTTCGATCACCTGGTCCACTAGACGATCAGACAGCCGCATGTCTAAGGTGCTGCTAAACTGCTGCTCATAAAGCTGCATATGCAAGAACTTGGCAATTAAGACCTGCTGATTGGCGGTCTCTAGCTCAGCTTGAATGCGCTCTTTGACAGCTTGGAGTTCAGCCAAAATCCCGGCTCGATTATCATCGACCGCAATGCGCGTATGAATGATCTGGGTTTGATTGACTGAATGCTCGTACTTATTTGCGATCGCAAGAAACGTTTCCAGGGCCTCGGCAATCTCCTCATCTCCAGCCTTTCGACAGCTCTGCAGTAAAAGCTTGGCAATGTGTTTAGCGTGCTCCAGTTGGTCTGTAAAGTCAGATGAGTTAGGCGAAGCTTGAGCTTGATTAATCTGAAACTCATGCAATCGCGCCATCAGCATTGATGACTCTATCTGATTTAAGCGATCTTTAACAAACAGAAGTTTCTCCTGTTCTTGAATGAGGGCATTATTTTGCGATCGATCTTGAAAATCTAAAAATGCCAACGTTGCGGTTGCTGCCAAAGCTACCACCGCAAAGGAGGAAAATCGAGAGAGGAACTTAAGTCGTTGCCGAATCATGGGGCCGAAGCGAATGGGTTTGGCTTAAAGCTCCTCAGGCGATTTGAACTGAATAATAGGCCAGTTAGCTGCAACCTTCTGAAGATTACCCGTACTATCTTGTAGAAACTTCTGCTGGACATCTTCATTAAGGAAAACATATAAGCGAGACTTAATCACCGACCATACTTGTGGATCGCCATCAAACTTTTTTTTCAGAACAATGCCAAAAGTGCAGTAGCCACCATTGGCAGGTGCATATTTTTCCGGCTCATTACTGAATAAGTCACGATTTTCAGCAGTTGCAAAATGCCAGGTTGCATCATTCCAGGTAAAACTGTGAGCCTTCTGCCCTTTGACTGGCCCATCTTCTGTGAAATAAGACACTGGGTCATATCCTCGCAGTGCAATGCCGGTTTCATCCAGGTTGAGATGAACCTGGGGGACCTGCGTCTGCGCCGTTTTGGGTTGGGCACTACTCTCTTGGGAGGCAGCAGTACTGGCAACATCGGCTATTTCAGAGTGAAAACTACAACCACCGATTACAAGTACCAGGCTACCCAGCACTAAATAATGAAAAATAGAGGAAGCGGTAAACCTGGAGGTCTGTCTGCTAATCATAAAAAGATACCTGCATGCGTGCCTTAAGTCCCTGCTAAATCAGCAGTAGTCAGAAATGATCACATTCCTAATTTTATAGCCCAGTCTATTCTTGGGACGAGGAAGACCCAATCTTAACTCGGTAAACGTTGTGAGCACTTTAAAGGCACTTTATACAATCCAGTTACAGGCTAGTGATTTTGCTGCTTCCATAACAGTTAGCGATCGCACATTTTTAATAGGCATGCCTTAGTTTTACAAGAATGTCGGTCATCGATCAGCAATCTCCCTGTGAACACTTGTAAACATTAGCTATGGGCAGCGATAGCGTACAAAACCAGAACTTGTCTCAAGCGTTTGATAATCTGGCGAAAGCTGAAAGGAGCGCTGATCTTGCCAGGTATCACCTTCACCGGATAATTCAGTAATTACCGTTAAACCAACATTACCTTGGGTAACAACCTCCAAAACCGGTCCACCACTTTCATAGAACTCAATATAGTTGGCCTCAATCCACAGCCTGGATTCGCCTGCTGTTGCACCACATCTCTCCAGGTTAGCGGTCCACTCTCCCTGAAACTGGGGCGGGATTGACGCTGGTTGTTGGGGTAGTTCTAACGTTTCAGCAGCTGTTGTCGCAGTAGTTTCATCAGACATGACCACACTTGTTGGACTCGACGTGCTGACGATACTCTCTGTGGATAGCGGTTGTTGAGTCTCACCCCATAGAGACATAGGTTGTTGAGAGTCAGCTAAATTGCTGAGTGGCTGCACGACTGTCCGTACTGCAAGATCAGCTTTGGCGACAGCCTGTGTATAGGCGAAAAAGCATAGCCCTAAGGCACCGACTGATAGTAGATACTTGCCTATATGCTCCACTTTCATCGTTACACCTTACTTGACATCTACCCAATATTCAAAGTATCACTCCACAGTTCCAGATTTTTTCTGTATGGGACACTACTCAAGCCGCTACATAGCTGAGCATTTCTGTCATGCTGATGCCTGACTTCCAAAGCTTCTCTTTTTGCTGCTGGCCATCAGCTCTGACAATAATGTCTTATTTTTGCGTAAGGCATCCACCATACTGATGTCTGATCATGAATGTGGTTCGCTATTCTACGAATCTGGTTTGCTGTAAGGTAGCGTCAAGCCTGTGGAGAAAGAGTTGACATGTCTATCGAAATTTGGCTTGCCTTCATTACTGCATCCATAGTCCTGCTCATTATTCCGGGACCGACTATTCTTACGGTCATTAGTTACTCCTTATCTCATGGTCGGCAAGTAATATTCCTCTCATTCTGATCGAATTGTGTCGAAAAAATGGTACTTACATTCTTCATGATGAAATTTTCAATGGCCTTGGTCCAACAGACACAAAGCATTTACCGTATGTAGCCGATTTGTATGAGCGAGGCTTATCACTCAATGTAATGTCAAAATCATTTGGTTTACCGGGCCTGCGCATAGGTTGGATTGTCTGTGCAGATACCGAGATCATCTCCAGGATGGAACGTCTGAAGCATTATCTGTCAATCTGTAACTCAGGTCCTAGTGAGCAGCTGGCAAAGATCGCCCTGCGTAATCGCGAAAAATTACTTACCCGCAATTGCGCAATCGTCGATGAAAATCTACCGAAGTGGGCGGCATTCTTCGAACGCCATCGGGAGTTGTTCGATTGGTATCGACCGAGTGGGTCCTGTACAGCTTTTCCCAAGTACAAGGGGCCGGATGGAGTTGAAAAATTTACCCGCACACTGGTAGAAGAAAGCGGTGTGTTGCTGCTACCAAGTACTATCTATCGTTCGGAACTTGGAGAAACTCCGAGAGATCGCTTCAGACTCGGATTTGGTCGCAAAGGTCTAGATGAGGGTTTAGCAGCACTGGAAGCGCATGTCTCCACCAGATATTAGTAATGCCGCCAGATGCAGCCTAACAAGCGCATCAGCGGCCAAGTGCCTGCTACACAAGCATTTGATCGCTGATGCGGAGCGTTAGACTAAATAGAATGAGTCGATTATGAGTATCGGTTTCGTCCCAGCAGTAATTGATAAAGAGAATTCCACTAAGATCGAATCACTATACAAGGACGCATTTCCAAAAAAGGAACGCGCTCCATTGTAGTTCCTTCGACATAAAGCAAAGCAAAGCAATGTTGCTTTCAACTCACTCTATGACAATGAATCATGGAGCGGTCAGTAACAAAAAAAACTGCATGGCGGACTAAGGGGGTATTTTAGTTGTTATGGCGTGGCCAAGTATGGCTTGAGCGTGTGCCTGTGCTATAGCTGGGACTGTTTTTCAGAATACAGCGTTTCCCTATCCAGTGAGGTACATGCTGAAAGCCGAAGCTATTGTGGCATGGACTTTTGTGGTACTTCATCAGAACTGAAATCGCTATAATTACTTTAGTTGACTCAATAAGAGTAAGCTACTGAGAATAATCGCTATGGCTAACAACCACTGCCAAGGTTGGTTTAAGCTACGCAAGAGTTTTACCCAACTCTTATAAAACTCAACTAAGTTTGCGTATAAACCAGGCTTGGGGGGGGGACAAGGCATGCGAGGATCTGGCACAGAGATAGGAGGCTTTATCTCTTGCCGAGGAGGTAAGAGCCCAGAACCATGAGCCTTTAGCGGACGGCGCACAGAAGCAACAGGAGCAAACTCTCCGTGATAGTGCTTGGTGGCCGCCCGCCCCCGCAGGGGCGGCTTTACCCGCGATGGACGACGGGATAAACGGCTCATCGGTTACCAATCCTCACAACGTCACCGTCAAATGTGGGCACGGAGAGTACAAACGGATCGGTGGAGTAGGTTAGAGCCTGCTCTTCGAGAATGCCGAGAGCGATTTGCTCGCCCATGCGAAGACTATCGTAATAGTCGCTAAAGTAGTGGACACCAGCCATATCACGCCCAATGGAGATATTAGCCGCTAGCTTGTTAAGCTCTCCTTCTAGGGTGAGAAACTCGTTGGCAGTATCGCATACCAAATTCCCGGCGGGGGCTCCTTCACCAGTTGTGGGATAGGGCAGCGTGGGCGCACGGAAAACAACAGGAGTATCACTACTCTCTAAGCGCTTGAAGGCGACTGCGCCGCTAGCAGTTTTAGCAAGAACAGTGCTGGTGTCAAAGAAGGCCTTCAGAATAGTGATACAGGCTCCGGCTACCGTGGCATGGCCTGCACCATAGGCAGGGTGCATGGGAGACCCTTCTGGAAATGCCATAGGCAGAAAATAAGTATTGCAACCAGGACCTCTTTCAATCGCATTCAGAGTATCTTGTAAGGCGTCTTTTAGAGCCCCAACATCTGAGGCTAAAGCGGCAGGGACTGTAGCTCCACAGCGCAGCAGCTCAATCTTAGCGGCTAAGGCTTCAGGACGCAGGCGAATGTGGTTGTTGAACTTTTGGAAACGCACTGCTTTGAGACCGCGAGTGGCGACTTCTGTTACTAGGTTGAGAATATGGGGACCGCCATAGAGGGCAAAACCACCTGCGTTACGGCGGGTCTTTTGATGGGCAACAAAGGTATCACCACCAGATAGTTGATCAAAGCCTGAATCAAAGGGGGTACCCATTCCTAGCAGGACGATACAAGCGTTTAGGTAGGCCTCGTACAGCGCATCGTAGTGGACGTAGGTGGCGAGGTCACGGGGGGTAGAAATAAACCGACGGGGTGGACGAACGGGGGCAAGCGCGGGCTCTCCTTTCTTCGCACCGTAGGTTTCGGTGGGGGGCTTAATACCACGCTGTACTTCTACATAGTCAGGCATGGTCACCATGTAGTTTTTACGGGGCTCAGCAATGGGTACCTTCTGGTCGATTTGTAGGACGCCGTAGGTGATTTTACCTTCGGCGACGCTGCCACCGCCATTTTGATCGGTGTTGCCAATTAGTAAAAATTGAGAGAGATAGGGACCGACCTCAACGCCAGGAGAGGAGCCGCGAAAGACAGTCTGGGGATCGAATTCACCGTCGCTGTTGACCTTACGGGGCCGACCGGTTTGATTCTGGACATATCTAAGGGTGTTGAGGCGTGCGATCGCACCATCAATCTCTCCGTTAGAATGCCCCTTCTCGAAGGCATTGAAGGGCTGATCTCGCAAAATAGCCAGCTCATAAACCTCGGCCATTTCCAGGGCCAGTTCAGGATTAACTTGGCCGTTGGCATCTAGCAGTGGCGGTGCGGGAGGCATGGTTACCGCCTGAGCATCAGGGCCTTGCAGCTCGTAAGTTGTACCTGCTGTGGGCGCTTCCCACTGTCGCAATTTACCAATAACTTCAGCATCAGTTTCTGGCTCAACTGCGCCTGTAGCGCTGTTAACTTTGTACTTAGCACCGTGACGTACGCGATCGGTAAATGGATCGATAAACCCATCATCAATGCACCGACGAAATTCTACAAAGTCTTGAGGATCTTGAAGTAATCCAGTGTCCTCATTGTGGGGTAAACCCTTGGTAAAAGACATGAAATATTGGTCCCCAGCGTAGCGCTGTTCATCCCCGTTGGCTTGATGGGTGGGGTGCTGGCGACTTCTAGCTAGCTCAGCTGCTTCTAGACGAACAGCATAGGACTCTTGACGACGATCAGACATAAAAATCTTCCTACACGAAACGTTAGATTGTTCTGATGCTGGATGCACCGAAAACCTAATAAACGAGTTATCTGATTCAAATCTAAGCGTCGCAAACTCAGCTGCCAGTACCCTTATGGGTAATTTCAATACCTGTAAAGATGTGTTGTTTTCTTCCGGATTTTGTGAAAGCTAATCCCTTAGACGCATATCTTGCACTGGGTGGGGAAGCACCCACCCGCCCAGGGTTCGAAACCCAGGGCTAATCGCAGGGTGTCCACTGGAAGGGACACAATTATCGGAAATGTGTTTTGAGGGGTTGCTTCCACAACACTTAACGATGCTTCGCTTGCTCCACCACCAGCCTTCAGCGCCTCCATACCCAATTGTCCCTTTTAGCGGACAACCCTCAGTTAGCGCTGGCGTTTCAACCCAGCGCGGGCTTTAGCAACACAGTCAATCGTAGTGCAAGAGCTGAGCTAAATCGATAGGCTCTGTAATTCTTGCCAACGAGCCTGAATATCGCTAATTTTATAAACTGCTTTGAAGTCAATTTGGGCCTGAGCGTAGTATTCAGCACCGCCCTGTTGTCGATCAACCAACGAAATCACCTGATTGACGGTGTAGCCAGCGTCCCGTAAACGCACAATAGCCTTCATGGCAGATTGTCCGGTAGTAACAACATCTTCCAAGATCACAACGTTACTTTTCTCGGGTAAGACAGGCCCTTCGATATAGGCTTGAGTACCATGACCTTTGGCTTCTTTTCTAACAATAAGAGGCGTGATGGATCTGCCCTCGTAGGCGGCAACAACACTCACGGCGGTTACAATTGGATCTGCACCTAAGGTCAGCCCCCCGACCCCCACAACAGTATTGTCTAAGTAGTCGAGCATGACGCGCCCAACCATTTGCCCGCCTTGGGGATGCAGGGTAACAAGTTTGCCGTTGATGTAGTAGCTACTTTGCTGGCCAGATGACAGCACAAAGTCGCCCTCTTTGTAAGCATCAGTACAAATCAAATCCAGTAACTGTTGTTTGATCGTGACAAGATTAGCTGGGACAGTGGGCGTTGGAGCCATGATGATGGATATGGAATAATCAGTGGGCAATTTAGAAGCAGCGCAGCGCGATGAAGAATATACTTAAAACGCGTTGCAAAAGTTATCAAAACAGATAAGATGAAGGCCAAATTCGATCAGCAAAACTGCTTGGTTTTTGGCCGCTTCATGATTAGCTGCTGGATATCGCTTAGATAGTTTATCGATTTTTATGGACCGGGGTACTATATGCCCCAAATTGTGAGGTAAAACCGTCATGAAACTAAAGGGGTTAGTACTTGGTACGGCCGTTGCGATCGCAACCTTAACAACCATGGCCTCCCGTGCCAACGCTCAGACCGTTATCTTGAATGAGCCAACCGTACTTGACACCATGGATGAAATTGGTATGGCTGAAAGCGGCAACTACTCTACGAATCGCAGTAGCTTTCGGCAAACAGCCCGTTACTTTGGCATCGGGGTGCCAGGACGATCAGCATTTCCTGAGCTGGAATTAGATCGCAACAGCGACGCAATTCTGGAAGCTTATAACGAGCTCATGGTTCTCCAAACCCGTAATACCGCAACGATTCGAGTCCCCGATCTGGCTAATCCCTATAACTCCTCACTGCAGATGCTGCCTGGCTCACAGCCCCGTAGTCGCGTCGTAGGTACTGAACTAAATTTTGAGCCCCTGCCAAGACGCTAATTAAATTCCCCGATGTCTCAATAGGGAGACATCGGGGAATTTAGTAATCCAGGGTGCAGGAATCGAACCTGCCTGGGGCGAATTATGAGTTCGCTGCCTAATCCGCTCGGCCAACCCTGGTCATATAGAGATAGCTCTATTAGGCTTGTTATATCATAGCTAACTGCTTAAAGCAGATCAGCTATAGTTTTTGATATATTTGAGCTTAGTTTTTTAACGATATGCTGACCCCTGTTATTATTTTCTGGCTACATCTTAGCTAAATAGCGCTCGTCAGGTCATGCCTTAACCCCATGAGAATCAATCCAGCCATCGCCTTTACATTAATTTTGCTTGCCGCCATGTTTGGCTCGGGCATCGTTAGCTCCTCTTGGGGATATTCATTAGGACGGCAGGCTCTCACCGGTATTCGTCAGCCAGAAACACGTCCTGCTAGTGCCTCAACGGCTAGCCGAGGCAGTACTCAAACAAGCGACTTTGTCTTGCTGAAGGAAGAAGATATCCTCAAAAACGTCAAGGCTCGTATCGAAGGTGGTTTGGATACTGCTGAGTAAGCAAACAATGCAGCAAATACGCAAACCCGGCCCCTTAGGGGACTGGTGATGATTGTGCAAGGTTTAGATGTTATTGGCAATGGCCATTTATACATCAGTACTGCAGGTGTAATGATTCGCCTGGCCGTCGTAGCAGCGTTGATTATTCTAAATGCTTTTTTTGTGGCGGCAGAATTTTCTATCGTATCGGTGCGTCGTTCGCGGATCAATCAGCTGGCTTCAGTGGGCGATGTGCAAGCTCAAACGGTTCAGAGTCTGCAGCGCAGTATCGACCGACTGCTGCCAACCACGCAAATTGGGATTACCCTAGCCAGTCTGGCCCTGGGTTGGATTGGTGAAGATACGCTAGCACTGCTGCTACACCAGTGGTTAAGACAGCTACCCGTGCCGGCAGCGGCGATTTCCCATTCGATTGCACTGATGGTTGCTTTTTGGACCCTGGCCTATCTGCAAATCGTCCTGGGTGAGCTAGTACCCAAATCCCTGGCCCTCAGCTACTCAGAACAAACATCCCGATTGCTGGGGCCGGTGAGCCTCACCGTCGCTCGCTTGTTTTCACCCGTTGTTTGGCTTTTAAATTGTTCTACCCAAGGGTTTCTAAAACTCGTCGGTTTGCGGGCACGGCGGTCGTCAGATGCGCAACTGACCTCAGACGAGCTACAAATGATTATCAGCACCCCCACTGCTGTCCTCGATCTAGAACAAGAAGAGCGAGAGATTTTAAATAATGTCTTTGAAACCAGAGACTTCACCGTTGAAGACATTATGGTGCCACGCACCCAAATTATGGCCCTAGATGACACGGCCACCTGGCAGGATTTACTAAACATTGTTGTGGAAACCGGCTATTTTCAGTTTCCATTACTGAGGGATTCCCTTGACAATATTAGCGGCATTCTAGATTTTAAGGCAATGGCGGAACCTTTAGCCAAAGGGCAACTGACATCGGCGACTCAAGTTAGTGCCTGGATGAAGCCTGCCCGAGTGGTACCGACAGATTTACCCCTCAGTGATTTGCTCAGTCGGATGCAGCGGTTAAATCATTCCATGATGATTGTGGTGGACAACTATGGTGGCACCGCTGGATTAGTGACTTGGGCTGATGTGACGGCTGAGTTAATTGGGGATGAAGATGTAATCGCCTCAAGCGATATTGTCTATTTGGACGACTACTCAGCCTTGGTTCCGGCCCAGATGGAAATTGATACGGTTAATAAGCAGTTTTCGTTGGTGTTGCCTACCACAGAGGACTATCAGACCTTAGCCGGATTCATCATCCACTCCCTACAAAAAATACCTGGGGCGGGAGAACAATTGAACTATGGAGATGACCTAGTGTTTACGGTGAAGGTGGTCAAAGGGCCAAAACTAGAGCAAATTCAGATTCTGCGTCGCCATGGCCCTCTCCGGCGTCGAATACCTCGCAGACAGCCAGGAAATTGACACAGCGGCACAGATCGATGGTCGCCAACATAGCCACAATTCTGAAAGATGGGCAGCATTTGTGCTGTAAGTGGGCCATATGGCCATGGGCAACCAAAAGAATAAAGGGGTGCTGTGGTAATATCTGGTTGACTTTGAGGACAGTAAAGTCAGTTTGAGAGCGGATTGCTCTCTGGTGTGAGGGACCCTGGCGTGCAACAACGAGATTCACAGATTGTAAGTGACATTCACGAGGACGCGATCCGGATTGGTGTAATTGGTGTGGGCAATATGGGCCAACACCATGCTCGTGTTCTGAGTCGTATCAAAGATGTACAGCTAGTCGGCATCTCAGATATTAATGTCGAGCGTGGTTTGGCGACGGCGGGTAAGTATGGTGTACGTTTTTTTGAAGACTATGACGAGCTGTTAAAGCACGTAGATGCAGTTTGCATTGCGGTTCCCACCCGATTTCACCACACCGTGGGCATGGCCTGTCTACAAGCAGGTGTGCATATGCTGATTGAAAAGCCCATTGCTGCTAATATTCCTGAGGCTGAGTCGCTGGTTAATGCGGCGGCAGAGGCGAACTGTATTCTTCAGGTGGGTCACATTGAGCGCTTTAACCCGGCCTTTCAGGAACTGCACAAGGTGCTCAAGACTGAGAAACTATTGGCCCTTGAGGCCCGACGCATGAGCCCCTATTCCCAACGGGCGAACGATGTGTCAGTGGTACTTGATTTGATGATCCACGACATCGATCTATTACTAGAACTTGCGGAGGCCCCGGTGGTGAAGCTGACGGCCAGCGGCAGTCGAGCCGGGGATTCCCCTTACTTAGACTATGTGACGGCCACCCTGGGCTTTGCTAACGGCATTGTGGCGACTCTGACCGCTAGCAAGGTAACCCACCGTAAAATCCGCAGCATCACGGCTCACTGTCAAAACTCGCTGACAGAGGCTGATTTTCTCAACAACGAAATTTTGATCCATCGCCAGACAACGGCAAATACGATGACCGACTACGGTCAGGTACTCTATCGGCAAGATGGTCTGATTGAAAAGGTGTATACCAGTAATATTGAGCCGCTGCATGCGGAACTTGAGCATTTTATCAACTGTGCTCGGGGCGGAGGTAAGCCATCTGTGGGTGGAGAGCAGGCGCTCAAGGCTCTCCGTTTAGCGAGCCTGATTGAACAAATGGCCCTGGATGGTCAGGCATGGAACACTGAAGATGAGCTAGCAGGGGCACTGCAGGCGGTTACGGTATAGCGGTGATAACGGTGGGCTCGATAGCGATCGCAACTAGTCCACTGTCTTGAGCGGCGACACCAAAAATAACCTCGCCAGCATGGGCGGTAAAGAAGCAACGGCGAATGCCATCAATGGTACGACAGAGGGCGACTGTCCCCGAGCGCACCTGCCACGCTTGTTCGGAGGCATTAAGTTCTAGGGCCTCATCTTGCTGAATATGGCACGCCGTGGACGAGGCAGACTGGGGCGGAGTGCTCAAACTCAAAGTAGACATAGGAATCTCACAATAAGCTAATTTTAGTCTTCTAGCATAGATAAGTCTGCTGACCGATTAGGGGATTTCCTTATGTATCTTAGGAATGTTGAAATAAACTTTATAGAAATCTTGCTTGAGTTTACCTCAGGTTTTGCCTGGAGCGTAGAGTTCTGTAGGTGCTGTTAGGGGTTTGGGGTTGATAACGGTTGCAGCTTTGATATACGGGGCGTAAAGGGCGCTAAGGATACACCAGCACGCTGAGCTGCGATCGCACCAATTGCTTCTAGATAGGAGCGCACCGCTACCACAGTCAGATTTAGAGCCGCCGCATCTACAGCTAGGGCCGTTGTATTGTCTTGGACGGCAATAATTTGAGTGTCTGTCCCGCTGAGGCTCAGGACGGCGCTCCCCCCCAGGGTACTGGCTGGCACAATTAGCGTATCCACATCCTGGGCGCTGATGCTATGGGGATGGGCTGTAGTGCTAAACTGCGGTGCTTTACTCAGACCAGCCAGCACACAGGGTAAAAAAGTATATCCAATCTCCTCGGCAGCGGACCTGGGAGAAATAGTCGGATCGAGGGGCAGTGGTGTCAATGCCGGTGCATGGGCACAGGGCACTTGAAACTCCCTTACCACCAGGTGGCTAATGACCGCTTCAGCGCCTGCCAGGGGGTCCACCCCTTGACCTTGGCGATAGTCACTCAGGGCATCGCTGCCTAGATCCTCTGGGAAGCGGGCGACGACAGCAATGGCACTACAGCCTGCCTGGAGCAGCTGATCCACTGCTCGTAAAAGGGCGTCAGGACGCTCTAACGTGCCCCACGTGGCTGACTGGGCCTGGTTGAGCCGAATACCTAGGGGGGCGTCGGTGGTGACATAGCTGTGAATAGTGACACCCAGGGTGGCGCGAGCGGCCTCGGCAGCCTGCAGGTGCCGCCAGCGCAGGTCGGCTTCAATGGCTTGGTCAAGGACGAGGCCAATGGTATTCTGATGCACAGGCTGTAGGTGCCAGCGACCCGCGGCAAACTGGTCTAACCCATACCCCTCAACATAGTAGGCATTGGGTAAGGGCCAGTAGAGCTGGGCACCGTTGAGTACATTGGGATGGGTGATCAGACGATCGGTGACAGTTGCGATCGCACGGGCTACTGGCAGGGCATCGCCTGCATAGCCCCCTATGGCTGCCCCTACTCCCGTAGGGATAACCATCATGGTGGTATGGGGTCGTGGATTTGGCGAGAAACTCATGGCTGATTTTGAGCCCTAGGGGCTGCCAGGGTAACCACAGCTTCCACATGGGCAACTGAGCCAGCAACGGCTGTAATAGCCCACCTTAGGGGCTCACCATGGGACCGCAGCTGGGCCTCAATGTGATCACGAAGTTCGATGCAAGTGGCCTGGAGGTCAACCGTTATGCGGACAAACTCTGTGGTTAGCGGCTGACTGTGAGCCAATTGATTACTGTCCAAAGCTTTTAGGAAGAAAGATGCAATTAGGCTCTATATTTTATTTTGGGCATACAGACGGCTGGGTGGAATACCGTTGCCGTCTGGGCGTACAGGCGTTCCATGGAACGCCTCTGCATGCAAACCCCTATGATTATTGAATTATCAGCCTTGGAACTGGCCAAACTGGGCCTGGTAGACTTCATCTTCTTTTTCGGTCTCCAGCTTGATATTAGAGGTGGGGTAAGCCACGCACAGGAGCGCATAGCCCTGGTCCTGTAAGTCTTGGCTGACACCCATCCCATCTTCTTGGGAAACGCTGCCCTCCGTGATCAGCGCAGCGCAGGTGGTGCAGACGCCAGCACTGCAGGAGGTGGGTAGATCCATCCCAGCGGCTTGACCTGCCTCTAAAATTGTTTGCTGCTCATCCACAGTGATCGTTTGAACAGTACCTTGATGCTTAATTTCTACGGAATAGGTCGCCATTGCACAAAGTTATTAGACAAAGTATTAGGCAAAAAAACGAAAATATTTTTAGGTTTTTACAGACATTAGACAGCAGACCGCTGAGGTTTTTACAGACATTAGACAGCAGACCGCTGGAGGCCTAGCTAATGAGCTGGCTATGCCTGAGATTTTTCGTTAAAAACACGCTCAAATTCCTCTAGCAGATCATCCATTTCCTCTAGGGCTTGGTTGACGTCGATGCGCAACGTTCCCAGACCAGGCTGCTCTAAAAGCTGTACCAAGGAGCTACGCTTAATACGAATCTGTTCAATCTGACGCTTCAGTGTCTCTAAGGTCATGGAATGTGCTTTCTCCCAACGTCTACAGACTCCAGAATAAGCAACTTTGGGTAATCAGTGCTACACGTTAACAGCGTTAGTGGCATCTGAATGCATATTTAAACTTTGGGCGGAGTTTAAAGTCAAATCCCCTTACTATGGGGTTAGGTAGGTTCGCCACACGTATTCTTTTTTTATAATTTCTGCCCATGCTACGCAAAATCCCCCTCGGTGGTGTCTTACTTTCAGTCGGCTCTATCCTCACTCTGGTGGGGTTTGTCGCCTACTTTAGAGAAATGGCCACCCTCAACTTGGCTGGTTTTTTCTATGGAATTCCAATTTTGCTCGGGGGGGCCGCGTTACGGGCAGCAGAGCTAGAGCCGGTGCCTTACAGTAAAGAGCCCAGCGATACCGTAATTGCTTTACGAAATAAGACGGCGACCCAAACCCAAAATCAGGTGCGCAAAGACGTGACTCGCTACCGCTACGGTCAGGAGGCACATCTAGATATTGCCCTAGAACGGTTAGGCCTAAGCCCTAATGACAAGCAAAGACCGGTACTCAGTGGTTTGCAAGAAGAAATAAGGGATGGGGCCTATACCCTAGTGCTGGAATTTGATTCCCCCTATATGCCTTTGGAAACCTGGGAAGAAAAACACGGCAAAATCGAAACGTTCTTCGGGCCTAATGTTCGGGCTGAGATTGACGCCATGCCTAACGACCAAGTGGCGTTAGGCCTAATTGTTGATTCAGGTGCGGATGCCGCTTAGCCGGGTATGGTTTTGGACCTGTCTAGAGACCTAAACACTAACGATGCCAGACCATTGCACCTGTTTTAGTTGGGTACGGCGATAGGAGAAAAACCGTTCGGGTTCTTGGTAGGTGCAATGGGGAGCCGTGGCTACCTGTTCAGGAGATAGGCCCATGTGCTCTAACTGAATTTCGTTGATGCGACGAACGTCCAAACGCACGTGACCAGGTTTGTCGTCGGGTAACAGGGGTGGACACTCCATGGCCAGCAGCTGTTCGACTATGGCTGCTGCTGGGGTCTCTGCAGATAAAATACTCATGCCGATTTTAGCCGCAACGTCTTCTCCCACTTGATAGACTTCACCGGCAATGGCGGGACCTAATAGGACCCGTAAATCTTTGAGTTGAGATCCTTGGGCCTGCAGTTTTGCGATCGCAACTGGCACAATTTTCTGCGCGGTGCCCCGCCAGCCAGCATGGGCTGCAGCCACCTGACCGGTCCTGTTATCCGCAATCAAGGCCGGGGTACAGTCAGCGGTGCAGACCCACGTTGCCTGACCGACCTGATCGCTAAAGCAGCCATCGGCATGGGGACGCTGAATATCTTCTTCTGTCGAAGTATCCGTCCCACTTGCGACCAAAACCTTGGTCGCCGTTTTAATGGCGGTCGGACCCAGCACTATATTTCCGTGGACTTGTTTGGTTCTTAAAACATCGACGGCCGTTGATAAGGCCGATGTCAGCTCCTCCGGTGTTTGCGGTGCAAACACTGAGGTAAAAAAACCGTGGGGCTGGGAAATAAGATCGCAGGTTAAGTAAGGCTTACCCTGCCAGGTTTGCCAGATCCAGTTATGCATGGGTGAGGATGGTGTAAAGAGCGAGTAGAGTCAAGATTGACACGCTACCAGCTTAGCCTTTACTTGAGATCGCAGCTTGAGCAGGCCATATTCTAGACCTTCGACTACTGCCTGATAGGACGCTTCCAATATGTTGGGAGACAGGCCAACAGTAGTCCAACGCTGTGCTCCATCACTAAACTCCACCAGGACGCGAGTTTTAGCCGCTGTTCCTGCCGCACTATCCAGAATACGGACCTTATAGTCCGTCAAATAAAAGCGCTCTAGCTCTGGATAGAACTGTTCTAGAGCTTTGCGTAGGGCATGATCTAGCGCCTCTACAGGCCCATTCCCCTCAGCCGCGTGGAGTAAATCTTTACCATCTACCGCCACCTTCACCGTAGCCAGGGAATCACTGCTTGTGAGCGTATCTGGCAATCGGCTAATCACGGGATGACCATGGGGCATTCGGGTGCAGTGCACCTGAAATCCGCGTACTTCAAACATGGTCGGTCGCTGGTCCAACGCTTCTCGCATGAGCAATTCAAAGCTAGCTTCGGCTGCCTCAAACTGATAGCCCTCATCTTCTAAACACTTGAGCCGCTGGAGCAGCTGTCGTGAGGTGGGGTTGGTGCGATCTAGCTTCAGCCCAAAGCTGCGGGCCTTGGCCATGATATTACTGAGCCCCGCCTGATCGGAGATCACAATGCGGCGGATGTTACCGACAGCAGAAGGCTCTACATGTTCGTAGGTTTTAGGATTACGCTCCACGGCACTAACATGGATCCCCCCCTTGTGAGCAAAGGCTGACAGTCCCACGTAGGGCGCATGATCGTCGGGAGCCAGATTAACCACTTCGCTGACATATCGGCTAGTGGCCGCTAGCATCGTTAGTTTTTCGGGGGGTAAACAGTGATACCCCAGTTTTAGCTGCAGATTAGGAATTAACGAGCAAAGATTGGCGTTGCCGCAGCGCTCGCCATAGCCATTGATGGTGCCTTGAATCATAGTGGCTCCTTCTAAAGCCGCTGTCAGCGCATTGGCTACTGCTAACTCACCGTCATTATGGGTATGAATACCCAGGCGAGGAGGATTTTCTAGATTTAGGGTAGCTAACCATTGACTGACGGTTCGCACAATATCAGTTACCTGGTGGGGTAACATACCGCCGTTGGTATCGCACAGGACGAGCCACTCAGCCCCAGCTCGGATGGCGGCTTCTAAGGTTTGGACGGCATAGGTGGGATTATTGAGGTAGCCATCGAACCAGTGTTCTGCATCGTAAATAACCCGTCGTCCTTGCTGCCGCAAATAGGCGATGGAGTCATAGATCATCGATAGGTTTTCACTGAGATCGGTTTTGAGTCCTTCTGTTACATGGAGATCCCAGGATTTGCCAAATAAGGTTACCCAGTTTGTTCTAGCTGCTAAGGCTGCGGCCAAGGTAACATCTTCAGCCGCTGGACAATGGGGGCGTCGGGTAGAGCAAAATGCCACCACCTCAGCCTGGCGTAAGGGCTGCTGTCGAAGCTGAGCAAAAAACTGTCCATCTTTAGGATTAGCCCCCGGCCAACCGCCTTCAATAAACGGAACGCCTAGATCATCCAAGCGGCGGGCAATGCTGAGTTTGTCCTCCACAGAAAGAGATAGCCCTTCTCGTTGGGAACCATCTCGCAGGGTCGTGTCATAAATCCAAAGCTGAGTATGGGGAGACATAGCAACAGAAAACACAATGTAGGAAGTGAAGCGTCAACGTGTAGATGTAAAGGATGCTACCTGTGGTGAGTGCTGAGTTAAAAAAAATGAATTTTAGTTGACTGTTATCGTTTGGATAAAACGAAATTTAAAGACCCTGTGTACCGAGTTTAGACCTTATATGAAGCTATCCACAACCCAAAATAGTAAATGAATATTGAGTAGCAATCCTTTTAACCACAGGTGTTTGGCAGTATTTTATACGTCTGGTCATCCCATGCCTTTAGGGATTTACAGGTGGAGACATCATGTCACTCCATTTATCCATGCCGAAGAAAAGCCATGAACGCTTAAGATTGCGTGATTTAAGTCTCCATCAGCTGTGTAAAACACTGGGTATATTTGCATAGTCGGCATCTCAGTGTTTTACACAGCCAAACTGTTATTTATGAAACTACCTTGCCCAGACATTAATCGGGTATAACAGCGGAAATCTACGTTTTAATTTGAAAGTCTTAACTTACTTCAAGTCTTGTATACCCATGCCAAACGTAACGGCTCAAGGAAAAACCTTTGTCTGTGAAGCGGGTGCTAATCTGCGTCGAGTGTTATTAGACCATGACGTTGCTTTATATAACGGTAATGCTGGGTTAATTAATTGCCGTGGGATCGGGAGCTGTGGCACCTGCGCTGTGATGATTGAGGGTGAGGTATCTGCTGCCAATTGGAAAGATCGAGGTCGTAGATCTCTGCCACCCCACACCCCTGAACGCCTCCTCCGTCTAGCCTGTCAGACCCAGGTGTTAGGGGATATTACGGTGGCTAAATATGATCAATTTTGGGGGCAAGGGCAGACGTTAATGTGGTAAGGCATTAAGGTTGAAGACTAACGTTGTTAGCGTTAATGTCTCTGCATGGGATGTTTGCAAATCTAAAAGTTGAGAAAGTTTAAGTCGAGAAAGTCGAGCCTGTTTAATTTTTGATGCTGTGGTGGTAAAGAGGGAATGGGTTGATGAATAAGTTTATCTTGGGTAGTATTCTTGCCGCGATTTCACTGATGGTGATCTATGGAACCAGTGCGTCTAACCAGGTAACGTCCTGGGTTGATGGAGAGGATCCGGCCTCAGCCCAGAGTGATTCTGGGCTCAACAGTAATAGCGATAACGGTAGTGACGACTCGTTTATTGCTCTAAGCCCTACCGAGTCTGACCGTGAACCTAACATTGATATGAATGACCGGACGCCGTTACAGAAGGCCGGTGATATTCCTAAGCGGCAGGTTGGCGAAGTTACTAGTACTCCCAATTTTGGTACCGATTCGTCGGCAAATACTGGGGATGATACTGGGGGCGTGCCTATAACTCCCAATCCTCCCGCTGCCGGTGCCCCTGGCAATACCCCTTCTACTCCCCAAACTCCAGCGGCAACGACCCAACCTGAAGAACCCATTCGGGCGCTTTGGTAGGGCAAGATTAATTTTACTTTTTTACGTTAGGGGTGGTTGATATAAATCTATGGGGCAGGCAGATGTACTGGTGATGGGCGGTGGGATTATTGGGCTTGCGATCGCAACCGAACTTTGCCAGCAAGGCGCGACAGTTACCGTACTCAGCCGTGATTTTAATGCGGCTGCCGGTCATGCGGCCGCAGGAATGCTGGCTCCGCAGGCCGAGAAACTTAGCGGTCCTTTGCTGGAGCTGAGCGAGCGCAGTCTAACGCTATATCCCGACTGGAGCCATAAGCTAGAGCAGCTCACCGGCCAAGATGTAGGCTACTGGCCCTGTGGCATCCTAGCTCCCCTTTTGTCACCTGCTACAGATGACCTGGGTGCATCTGCGATCCATAGCTATCAGCCCCATTTGAGTAATGAAGTAGCCGGAGGCTACTGGTATCCCCAGGAGGGACAGGCCGACAATCGGGCCCTGCTCAGGGCATTGCGCATGGCCGCCCAAGAGCTAGGGGTGAGCATCCAGGAAGGGGTGAGTGCTGATGCTTTGTTACACCAAGGAAATCAGCTTAAGGGGGTGCTTACCTCCCACGGACAACAGCAGGCCGGTCACTATGTGCTCGCCACTGGAGCCTGGTCTAGTGAGCTATTGCCTGTGCCGGTCAAACCCCGTAAGGGACAGCTAGCGGCTTTACTCACGCCGACTGATTCACCCTATGGGCTTAATCGCGTGCTCTATGGCGAGCACATCTATATTGTGCCGCGTAAAGATGGGCGGATTGTTTTAGGGGCGACGGATGAAGATGTGGGGTTTGCACCTCACAACACCGCCGCTGGAGTGGCCCAGTTGTTAAATCAGGCCACCCGACTGTATCCGCCGTTGGCAGATTTTCCACTACAGGAGTGTTGGTGGGGGTATCGTCCGGCCACACCGGATGGCGCTCCTATCTTGGGGCCGAGTCAGTGCAACAATCTGACGCTGGCAACGGGGCACCATCGCAACGGGGTGTTGCTGACACCGATTACGGCAAAGCTGATTGCTAGCTCGATTCTGGGTAACACGGATCCACTGCTGGCAGCGTTTCATTGGGAGCGGTTTATGGGCGGAGATAGATCTCTAAGGGAGAATGACCGGACTCTGGTTTCTGATTCTTCTACCGCTGTTGCTAATTCGTCGTCTAATGCTTCATCGGGTTTGTTGGGTTTCGCAAGCTCAGCCCAACCTACGTCGTTTCAAATTCCTATGGCTATGCAAACTCTTTCTGCTCCTGCGGCTACGGCTGATTCTTTGGTGATTGCTGGTCGGTCGTTCTCGTCACGGTTGATGACGGGTACTGGAAAATTTGACAACTTTGAGACGATGCGGGCCAGTCTGGCGGCCAGCGGTAGTCAAATTGTTACGGTGGCGGTGCGTCGAGTGCAGACGAATGCCCCTGGCCATGAGGGATTAGCCCAGGCGATTGACTGGCAGAAGATCTGGATGTTGCCCAATACAGCGGGCTGTACCACAGCTGATGAGGCGGTGCGAGTGGCGCGTTTGGGTCGGGAGATGGCAAAGCTACTGGGGCAAGAAGACAACAACTTTGTCAAATTAGAAGTGATTCCCGATGCTAAATATCTGTTGCCAGACCCCATTGGTACCCTACGAGCGGCAGAACAGCTGGTAAAAGAGGGGTTTGCGGTGCTTCCCTATGTGAACGCCGATCCGATTTTGGCCAAACATCTTGAGGAAGCGGGATGCGCCACTGTCATGCCGCTGGGGTCTCCCATTGGTTCAGGTCAGGGGGTACGCAATGCGGCCAACATTCAGATCATTGTGGAGAATGCCAACATTCCGGTGGTGGTGGATGCGGGAATTGGCAGTCCGAGTGAGGCCGCAGAGTCGATGGAGATGGGGGCGGATGCGTTGTTGATTAATACTGCGATCGCAAAAGCCCAGGACCCCGTCAAAATGGGTCGTGCCATGGGATTAGCCACGGAAGCCGGGCGATTAGCCTATTTATCCGGACGTATCCCGGTAAAAGCCTACGCCAGTGCCAGTTCTCCGCTAACGGGTACCATTACCAGTCAGTAACCCAGGTTTACACAAACTAGCATCGCCTCACAGATATCAACTATGATTCGAGACAAATTGAATCCCTTGAGGTGTGTTCATGAGATTTGTACAGGGTATGCTGCGTTTGATAGCCATGGCTCCCATCGCACTGGTGCTGAGCTTAATGCCGCTCAGCGTCCGCGCAGAAGACCTAAGCCTGAACGAACTGTACAAACTCTGTAGCAGCTTTCCCTTTAACTCCCGCTGTGAGGGGTTCGAAGCCCCTATTCCTCTAGATGACCGAGAGGGTACTCAGGTGAACTGTGGTTTGGATCTGTCTCAGGTCGATGCCTCGGGTGATTGTCGTCTGCTGATCGACGGTAATACGCTGGTGGTGTATGCCGAAGAGGGAGACCCCATTGAGCCTTTAGATAATCAAAAGGGCAGCCGTGAGATTCGTCTCTCCTTTGATCAGATTTATTCTACGGCCCTCCGTATTTGGGATCGCGAGGTAGACGCGACGGCCTTTTTGGTGGGTGGTCAGCTCTATATTCAGCGGAATGAAGCTGAGTATGAGGGGTTCGAGCGAGACTATGTCCCAGGGGATAGCGACGAACGAGAAGGGCGGGGCAAAGAAGATTTTGCTGAGGTGGCCATTAGCTTTATCGAGTCTCCTGAGGCCGAAGGGCATCGCAGTAACATCTTGCGTATTACGGCTACAGAAGAATTTGGTGCTTATTTACTAGAACAGTTAGCTGTGGGAGATATCAGTGCCATAACCACTACGCTAGCTACTCCGCCCCGCGCTGTTGACGATCCTCGACAACAGCTGCTGGATAACAATGCCTGTATTCGTTGTAATCTCAGTGGCGTAGATTTGAGCGGTTTGGATTTAGATAAGGCGAATTTAGAAGGGGCTATTCTCTCTGGAGCTAACCTTGCCGGGGCTGACTTCTCTGGAGCCTATTTGGTGGGGGCAGACTTAAGCAATGCAAATCTAACAGAAACAGACCTGAGTCGAGCCAAGCTAGGGCTGGCTAATTTATCAGGGGCGACAATGGAGGCAGTGGACTTACATGCGGCTAGTCTGCCGTTGGCCAACTTAGAGAATGCGTCAATGCCCCAAGCGGAATTGGGGGGTGCCCATTTAGCGGGTGCCAGCCTGACCAATGTTGATCTAAGCGAAGCCGATCTCACCGAGTTTACCTCCACAGGTTTTATTCCATTTTTAGGACTCCAGCGCTTTCGTCTCTATACCAATCTGCGGGGGGCTGACCTCAGCGGCAGTGTGCTCACAATGGCTGATTTTGACGATGCGGTTTTATCGGATGCTAATCTGGTGGGCGCTAACTTAACCGGAGCCAATCTTGATGATGTGGCCCTGAGAGGTGCTGATCTAACCGGAGCGATAGTTGCCGAAGACGATCTGGCAGAAGCGAGACTTTGTGGTGCGACCATGCCGGATGGTCAAGTCTCTAGTGAAGGCTGCGAAGAGGATGAGGAGAGTTAAACTCAGCTGCCTTAAGGCATTTATGACCATGGTTCAGGCGAACACGGGCAGATCTAGTAGGGCCTAGTTCGCCTATCGAGAAGACTTTTCTACAAACTGTTTACCGCAGTCCTTACAGCGATAGCATTGCTTTCCGCGTCGGTGCCCATTTTTGAACAATTGGCTAGATTGGCAGTGAGGGCAAACCATTACTTCCATTACATTGCTGCAGTTGCGATCGCCCACATGGGCATCTAAATATGACACCATCAGGTCCTCAATTTGCACCATCAACTGTTGACTGTGCTCCTCCTGGGGGCTGCGAAGCGCTGCTAGCGTAACGGCATTACAGCTATGGACACAGACCTCTGCCAATAGATGACTCTGCTCCATCGATAGTTCAGGGCTTCGCTGCCTCAAAATGGTTGCCATAAAAGCGATCGCATCCTGAGTCATGCTTTCGTCAATCGACTGAAAAATCTGAGGCGTCAAATAAAATTGCACAAACACGACCCGAGATACGGGCTGCTCAAAGAGTTCAGCAACAGCCACCGTTAAACGATGAATCATAGTCCGCAGGGGTAATTGCGCCATGGCTGGAATATCCACCTGTGCCCAAAATGCCTTGACTCGCTCGGTGTGCCGTAGCTCCATCGCCTTAAAAATGGCTGCTTTATCAGGAAAAAACTGGTAGAGCGAACCAATGGCCGTTTCTGCCTTGGCTGCAATCAGATGGGTCGTTGCCGCGTCGTAACCCACCTCATCAAAGACAAGAGCAGCTGCAGCCAAAATTTTTTCGACACGCTCTTTTCCACGGCGCTGTTTCGGTCGCCGACGAAAATTGCTGGATGCCGAGTTCCTTGACGAATGCGAATTATCTGTCATATCTTGTAAACACGACGAATCTTTCACAATTTTACCCCTCAGGAGGCTACTATGTCGTCCATGTTGATCGGTGCGCCCTGGCTATTGGCGCATAAGTCCATGCTGAGCGTGAATCAACCTCTAAAGGTCTCGCTGTATGGTATTGACTATGTGATGTGGAAGGATACCTTTGGCAACGTTGTTGCGTTACCCAATGCCTGTCCCCATATGGGAGCGATGCTATCAGAGGGCTGGTGTGTCCCAGGTAATGGTGCTAGCGAAATTGTGTGCCCCTTTCATGCTCTACAGTTTGACTCAGAGGGCTGTACTGTTTTACCGGGTTCAGACAAAAAGTCATTACCTCAGTTGCAACCCTTAGAACTCATTATCCAGGGGGATTTTATCTGGTCCTATGGTGGATATACCCCTAAAGTCCCCATTCCCAGTATTCTCAATGAATTTGCAAGCCAGTATGAGTTTATTGGGGTGACGGGGGAGTGCAGCATTCAAACTAACCTACTGACCATGCTGCTAAACATGCATGATTACAATCATCAAAATGGAACCCACCGTAGTCTGTTTGAAATCCAATCGGTTCAGTTCAACCAGTTTGCTGACTATGGATATCATTCCCATGCATATTACGACATGCCAAGAACCAAACCAAAGCTGCGAGATATCCTAAAAAATCCAGCCTTGCTTGCCCTTCCAAAAACAATCAGTGCCCACCTCGAAAACATTTTTCCGGCGTTAGTCATTTTTCATGGTGAATCACCCATCGCCAGTGTGAAGCAGTGTCATCTGTTTGTCCCAGAATCTGAGAGCCACACTCGGACCTATGTACTTATGTTTGGCAAATACCACAGCCCAATGGCCCATCTGCTAAAGCAAAATCTTTTGAAGCTTGCAGACGTTGTTGTCGAACAAGATGCAAATATTCTAGGTAAGCTCTACTCCGACACACCTCAAAAAATAAAGCTCAACAACGAGGTGGGAATGGACTGGGTGCGACGTAACTTTGAAAGCTTTCCTGATGTTGTTGAACCTAACCTTTCAAAATCCCTGGCTGAGGACAATCGCAGCCAATTGATCAGCAGTTAGTTGCAAGCTGACTGTTCCCAAACCACCGAGTAACGCCAAAATAGCCGTTGCTGATTTGAGGATAGACGCGTTCACGGATTCATAGTCGGTGGAGTTTAACGGCGGCAGTAACTTTAATCTTTTTGTAAGGGCTGCGGCATGGCATGCCTGTTCCTCTCCAATGATTTGTTAACCCAGTCAAGTTGTCCATTTGTATAGCCTCCTAGTGCGTGACTCTCGTTGATAATGAGTGTAGGGCGGGCAAATATTGAGAAAAAGGAGGTGTTGCTGTGGACGAACTCAGGGAACTGGTCGTTGATAATCCCCTGGTGGCATTTACTACGTTGTTGCTGGTGAGCCTGACGCTGCCGCCCTTGTTTGAGCGGTTGCGGTTGCCTGGTTTAGTCGGCCTTTTGTTTGCTGGGGTGCTGCTGGGGCCTAGTACCCTGGGGCTGCTTGACCCAACGGGCGATATCGAAAAGCTCTTTGCCGATGTGGGCAAGGTTTATCTCATGTTTGTGGCGGCATTGGAGATTGACCTGAACGAATTTAGCCGCAACCGCGATCGCGCCATGAAATTTGGCGTTCTTACCTGTGCTATTCCCCTGATAGGGGGAATTTTGTTAGGTCGCTGGACGGGATTTGGCTGGGTGGCGGCGGTGCTGATTGGCTCGCTCATGGCGTCTCACACCTTGCTAGCCTATCCCATTGTCATGCGACTAGGCGTCACCCGCGATGAGTCGGTTACCGTCACGGTCGGTGCGACGATTTTTACCGATATTGCGGCGTTACTGGTCCTAGCAGTGTGTGCTTCCCTACAGGGAGGTGACTTTTCGCCGCTGTCGCTGACCGTGCAAATGGTGGGGTTAGCCGTTTACGCTGCCGCCGTGCTCTTTGGGCTGAACAGGGCAGGGCAGCTCTACTTTCGCCGCACCGGCAGTGAACAGGGTAATCAATTTTTGTTTGTGCTGCTATCAGTATTTGTGGCGGCCGTCGGGGCGCAGATGATTAACGTCGACAAGGTGGTGGGCGCATTTCTGGCTGGCCTAGCGGTCAATGGTGTGGTGGGCGATGGCCCAGTCAAAGAAAAAGTAGAATTTTTTGGCAGCGTCCTGTTTATCCCATTCTTCTTTGTTTGCATGGGATTACTGCTCGATGTCCCGATTTTTATCGAAGCCCTCACCGATCGCCTGGGTCTCACCGTCGGCATTGTGCTGGTCCTGCTTCTAACCAAGTTTTTGGCAGCGGCGATCGCGGGGCTTTGGTTTCGCTACAGCCGCATGCAAATTTTGACCATGTGGTCACTATCGTTGCCTCAGGTGGCCGCCACATTGGCCGCTGCGTTAGTCGGGCTAAATGTGGGGCTGATCACGGCTCCAGTGTTCAACGCGGTGATCGTGCTGATGTTGGTCACATCCCTAGTCGGTTCGACGACCACCAGTCGCTTTGCCAGCCAATTGCCACGCCCGGCTGGGCATTTGGCCCTCCTAGATGACAACATTTCGGACGACTGGCTTGCAGCTGAGGGGACACCGCAGACGCCGTTTGTCGTGGTCGTACCCTTATCTAATCTGGCAACGCAGCGCTACTTGGTTGAGATGGCCGCTTTCATTGCCCAACATGAAAAAGGCTATGTGGTGCCCCTGGCGATCGCCCCGGCCCATGCGCACATGGACGACCCGAAATTGTTGAGCGATCTAACCTATCACCAGCAGCTTCTGAAAACGGCCCAAGCCATCAGTGAAGCGGTCGGCACCGAAGCCCGCCCGCAAATCCGTATCGACGACGATATTGCCGATGGCATCAGCCGCACTGCCCGTGAGCATCATGCCCAGCTCGTGGTGATGGGCCGCAGTCAGACCGAAGGGTTGCGGGCGCGTCTCTTAGGTAGCCTGATCGACAATGTGTTTTGGGCCTCCCACTGTCCGGTGGCGGTGACTCGGTTGAAGAAAACGCCAATGGAGCTAAAACGCATCTTGATTCCTGTCAAGATTATGACTCCGCAAACCATCCGCACGATCCGCTTTGGACAAGTGTTTGCTGCAACCCATAAGGCTTCTATTACGTTGCTGCACGTTAGCGATCGCATCCGTTCCAACCAAGACCTGTACCGTTTCAAAGACCAACTGCGCGCGGTTATGACCGAAGGAAACCCGGTCGAGTACGGCATCAAATGTGTCCGCCATGATGATCCGGCTGCCGTCATTTTGGCTGCTGCTCGCCATGTGGATCTCGTGATTTTGCGCTCAATGCGTCGCCGCACAGCAGCTGGTTTGGCCGTCAGTGACGTCACTCATCAGGTGATTGATAGCCTTACCTGTTCCGTCGTCTTGTTTGGCGAACCGCATTCTTGAAATTGCTTGAATGGACTATGCGCAGAGGTTAGTTGTTCGGGGAGTATACGATTCAAAATAGTCGGTTCAAGATAGCGGTTCACGTTCAACCTTCTAGCCTTGAGAGTTGAGCGGAGTCGAAACTCGATCTACGGGTGTTTTATCTTTGCGCCAGTCCCTTTTTCGAGCGTTTTTGAGATACCACAAATAACCATTATTTTGCGAGTTCTAGTTCGATAGCTTGGTAGAACTCTTTCACATGCTTAGGCGACTGAAGATGATAGACCCGCTTGCTTCCCTTAGCTTTATTCACGTACTCTCGGTACTTTGGAGTGAGCTTCTTATTGCACAACCAAACCGTATAGTAACTGTTTAGCGTGCCCTTCAAAAGTGGACTATTCTTGGGCCAATTGTCTGGTGGGACCAGAAAGCCTTTCAAGAATCGCTTCGTCACCCACCAATAGTGTTGGAGAATTGGCATATCCACATAGACTAAGGTATCTGCAACTTCCAGTCGTTCCCATACTGTATCCCAGGAGCCATATCCATCAATGATCCACTGGTCTTGTTGAAGAAGTTGATCATGGGCAGCTTTATATTCTTCGTGGGGAACTTCTTCACCACCAGGTTTGTACTTCAAAAGGTCTAAAGCCACCATTGGCAAACCCGTCATCTCTGCTAGACGTTTACTAAGCGTAGATTTGCCGCCTCCAGCATTACCAAATACAGCGACTTTGTTCATTAGCTATCTCCTTCTTGAACATTAGAATAGGCAGCTAACCAAGCTTGCTGAAACTCTCTCGATAGCAAAAACTTCGGAAAAGTATAGAACTGTTCAGTGTAAAGTCGAGCCGCAAAATTCCAGCCACTGCTGAAGGGTTCTGGAGCCTGCTCTTCTAGAGCATGTCCTTTGCGCTGCAACCCCAGTGATGCCGCGACTACGCCAACGCACGTCAAAGCTGGCAAGGGCTTGCGATAGGAGATCGCAGCGACTAACCCTATATGAGCCAGGATAAACAAGGGAACGGCAACCGAGTGGATGAGCAGGTTAGTCCGGTGGGTATGGACTTGAGCATAGGAGTTCATGGCTTATTTCTCCAAAATGTTAACGCCGATAACATTAGATTAGCAAGTGCAAGTTAACGCTGTCAACATATTGTGGTAAGTTATTAGTACTAAGCCAGCTAGATCGCTTGCATCAATGCCCAAAACGAGTTCTAAGACGACCTATCACCATGGCGACTTGCGGCAAGCTTTGATCGAAGCTGCGCTGGATCTCATTACGGAATCACGAGAGGCGGCCAATGTATCGCTACGAGAGGTGGCCCGCCGAGTCGGAGTTTCCCAGGCTGCTCCCTATCGTCACTTTCCTGATAAGGAAGCCTTGTTAGCAGCCGTGGCAGAAGAAGGATTTCAGCAGTTGTTGGCCGCTTTGCGCGTTGCTGTTAGCTCCCTTAATGATCCAGTGGCAAGGCTACAAGCCAGTGGTATTGCCTATGTAAAATTTGCGATCGCTCATCCTGCGCACTATCGGGTAATGTTTAGCAGCTTCCGGCTGGATCAAGTCAATTATCCATCGCTGAATGCAGTTGCAGGAGAGGCGTTTTCCATTATGGTAGATGCGATCTCCGCAGCACAAGCGATTGGAACAATACAGCCTGACAACCCGCGTCAATTAGCCTGGATTACCTGGTCGTTAGTTCATGGGTTGGCTCTGCTCCTGATCGATCGTCAACTGCCAATTGTCGATGAGCAGGAAATTTTATCTCTGGTCACTCTGGCAACCCAGAGCCTCGTTCGTGGACTCCGTCAACCTGTCCAAAACGTTTCCTAGCAAGCTTGTTCACCTGGCTCGTGCATCAAAAATCACGCCAGCTAACGGCTCGGGTTAGCGGTTGCCGATGTCTTTGCATCCCACCCAAGCAGCTTCGGTCAATCTGCTGCACCCGAATGGTCATACAGCAAACTGTGAACCGAAACTTGCTCACTTTCCAGAAGATGCTTGCTGTGACCAATTCTCTTGTGCCTGTGACCAAACCTCCATTAAACGCTTCGAGAACAATTGCAGTCGTTCTGAATCATCCTGCACATTGGCATACTCCCCACTACACTGCACATAAAGAAAGAGTTGTGTTTGGAACTGCTGAGAAATATTACGAGATTGCACCCACATTTTCTGTGTATTTGTTTGGCTTAATAACGTTGTTGAAAGCGTTGCTAAACCACTTACAGCAGGAACAATCCAATCCAATTGCCCAAGAACTTTGCTGGCAGACAAAGCCGAGAGAATGGTTGTGCAGACAGCTAGGGTAATACTAGTAACCTGAATCCGCTTGTATCGAACTTTGTGACGGTCAGCACGTTTAGCAAAATCTTTGATCAGGTGATCGCACTGATGAAGAGCCTGCTGTTTCCTCTCTTCCAAGGTTTCAGCAGGGGACAGCGGGTTATATCTCTCCATAGACTTCCTTATCGTACGGCTCCAAACAGTATCCTTTAATAAACTTTCGCTGATGACAAGTAGGCTCTAAGTACAGTCCCACAGATAGCCTTTGCTGTATAATGTTGGAGTTAAGCGGCTGTCAGTACTTTTGCATCAAAACCCAAGTTATTCATTCCGTCCGCTCCTATGCAGGGTTAAGCGGCAAGATCAGGAGCTTTCAGGGACTTGTCAGTCATCACATGAGTGCGCCCAATTGTCTTAGCTACATACACCGCCTTATCTACCCGCTGTAATGATGACAAGAGCTTCGACGTGCCCGTTGTCATTTAGACATTCAATTGCTCAATACAATCAGTGTGACCGTTACCAGAAAATCTATAACAAACAGTACGATCCAGCTAATAACGACAGCTGATGTAACGGATCGACCCACCCCTTTGCCATGACATGAAGCCGTTAGCCCTCGACTACAGCTAGTAATCGCCATGGCTCCCCCAAATAGACTGGCCTTCCCCAACACTGATAGAACATCCGTAATAGCCAGAGATGACCGCACACCGTCTAAAAAAGTCAGAGTGGTGACGTTATAGAGCACACCGGTTATGAGCAGTCCTCCCAAAATACCGACAAATAAACCAATGATGGTCAAAAACGGTAACATCAGCGCGCAGGCTAGCACGCGGGGCATGACTAAATAGTCAATCGGGTCCGTACGCAGCAGTTTCAGAGCGTCAATCTGCTCAGTAAGCTTCATAGAGGCGATTTCTGCAGCAAAAGCAGACCCGACCTGACAGGCAAAGACAGCGGCTGTCAAAATGGGAGCCAGTTCACCGATGTAGCCAATCGCAAACGCACCGCCGACTTGACCGATGAGGCCATAGCGTATCATTTCACGAGCTGACTGGGTGGCAAAAATCATGCCTGCAAAGAAGTTGGTCAGCACAACCGGCATCATCGCATCAGGTCCAGCACAGGCCAGATGTTCCATCATGTTTTGCCGATCGCAGCGGCCGCGTACTAACCGGCTGACAATCTGACCAGTTAGTAGCACCATCATGGCGAGATGGAACCAAATGTTTTCGGTAACGAGCGATGGTTGAACAGCTTTTGCAGCAATGGATTGATGCCGAGAGCGGCTGCGATGTGGGGGGGGCTGCGATCGCTTCAGCCACCTGGGTTTCGATACCGCCTTTGTCATGGATTGCCTCGTGTCAAAAACTAGCCCTGCGACGCACGGTCTGCCGCTGGATATGTAAACTCACCGTCGCCTGTTATCCACTTTCCTATCTTAGTGGGAACTTTGGTGAGTCGGCTGGTTACCGAACGCATCGTTGTCATAACGGTGATGAATTCTGATGCCTTTTCAGATAGGTAACAATACGGCTAGCAGGGCAAACGCATACTCAATTAAAACGCTTCAGCTCCTTACTCAGCCAAAATTCATAGTCGCGAACCCCGTTTTTACGAGGGTGATCGCTAGGGTAGTCAGAGCAGTTCTGCGAATAAAGGTTTCATCTGTATGCAACATAATGACAAGCTTTAGCGGCACAGTACTATTTTTAATCACTTTTGGGAGTCTCTTCAGCTCCCCCAAACGACTTCGAGTCGCGCGCCTAACGCTTGGCTCAGCGGCTGTTTGACAGCCGCATGGGTTATGGACTCTTTGCCGCCTTCCGCGCGGCTATCAAATTGTCCGCTGCTGCCGATTGTTATGTCTCTGTTGAAGCGCTCTCTTCAAAACAACCTCTCTTCGTTGTACCGAACAGTGCAATGGCTGGCCAGCGCCAAATGCCTTTGGACTAACAGACTGTTTTAAATGCAATCAGTTGTTTATTTTCGACGGTCAGTCTAAGAGACAAACACAACTTGATCACTGTATCGAGACTATCAATCAACTATTTGTCTTTACCTAAATATTTAGCCGATAAAGCTCCCACGCGCCATGCCTAAAAAATACTTACGCGACATAACGCCTTGCTAAGGGGCGATCAAAACGCAGTGTAGGCTGTCCCGCGGAGCCACGCTTTTTGTGGCCAGAGCATACTTGAGCAACTTGTTATATGCTTTAAATATCAAAATTATCGAAATATCGAATACTTGGTGGCTGAGAGAGCATCGTGCCGAGTGCTTCTAATGCGCCTGTTTCTGTTCTCCAACCAAGATATTTTTCATTGCTCTTTCTACTTTCCCAAACCTCAAGAAGCACCAAATTAAGCGGGTCATCCTGATTAGTAGTTACTTGAACGCTAACACAACCTTCAAATCTACGCGTATCTGGAAGAATGTTCTCTAAGGTAGCTTTCAATTCATTAATTGATTCTTCTTTTGCTTGTAGTTCTAAAATTACATTGATACTCATAGTGCCTCCTTTGCTTGAAGAAAATTATAAGAATGGTGCGTTCCCCAAAAAATATCGATGGAGTAGTAGGATTGGAAGTGTAAAACGCACCCTACAAGATCGGCTGAATCCGTCAGTCTCAATGGTCATACCCGTCATGGTAAACGGAACCATAAATGCCGAAACTGTGGACGTCAGTTTGTCCTGAATCCTCAGTGGAGCACCTTGTCTCAGAAGGAACGAGATTTGATTGACCGTCTTTTGCTAGAGATAATCTTTGCGTATCCACTCCACAAGGACTTGTCCAAGAATTACCGGCCAGCAACCTTGCGTTGACCAGTAATCCACTTAAAAGCATCAGAGTAGTCGAAGAATAATGAGATAGTATCGATCACCAAGACTACCCAAATATATCCCTTGTAGATTCCAGAGGCTTCCGGTCTTGCCAACAAGATCAAACCAACCAACAACGTCCAAGAAATAAGATGGGGTATGGCCAAGAGTTTAGAAAACCCACGCTCGTACGCCAGTACAGGAAGGTTGGGCAACATGCCACCAAGGGCTAGTATGGCAATCCATGTTCCCATCGGTTGATCCAGGAAAAATAAACTGGCCATGTTGGCAGGCATTAACAGAAACATCATCCAGATTTTTACCCAAGTTGGCAACGCAGAGAATGACGCCCAAAGGTCAGCAATGAGGCTGCTCTGGCTTGGCATTGTTTTACTCATGTTTGTGTCCTCAATCGTAGGTGAGATAAAAGAAAGAGATAAATTAAGTGATGGTAAAATTAGGGACCAATCGGTCAACTAAAAGGCAAAAAAATCGCCATCAAACCAGCTTTAAGTCAGCAACTTTAGCAGGGTATCGACTTGCTGTTGAAGCACAGCAACAGAGACAGAGCCCTTAGAGCGAGTCACCAAACCCTGAAGCAAATTTAACACGATCAAGCTCAGATCCTCCGCAGGAATATCCGTGCGAAACTCCCCTGAGGATTGTCCTTTTGAGATCGCCTGGGTCAACATCGTTTGCATATAGCTTAATTGCCCCTCCAAAAGAGCTTTGACTGCTTCATCATGGGGCGCTAATTCCACCAGAGAATTTACGATAAAGCATCCTCGCCGATCTTTATCATTCCCTCGCTGTGAAACGACAGCATGTAGCATCTCTGCAAGCCCAGCCTTAGGAGAAGTGGCATCCTCCAAATACTGCCGGTTAAAAGCATTGATCTGCTCTAAGTACTGCCGCAAGGCCAACATAAACAACGAGTGCTTATCGTTGAAGGCCTTGTAGATACTGCCTTTTTTAAGGCCCGTGGCCGCCATCAAATCTGCCAGAGACGTTGCCTCATAGCCGCGCAGCCAAAAGGCTTGCATAGCAGCATCCAACGCAACTTCCGTATCAAATTCTCGTAAGCGAGCCATCACAAAAACAAGGTTTGCTTCCCAACTAAGATTCAGAATAGCAAATTAGGAACCACATGGTCAATAATTTTCTCAATGCTCATCTACGTCCTAAGATCGCTAGCAAAACCCATCACTTCTCGTAACTTGCTTGCCCGATCTATTTTTTGTCACACACTTACTCAGTTGCTGTATTCTCACCAGTCAAAAACACTTGAAAGAAGTCATTCGCATCCACCAGCTCATTGAATCCGAATATCCAAGTTGTTTCAGAGGCATCCAAGGAGCCCACCTTTCAGAATCGACTCGTTTAGATAGCGATTGCCTAAGCCATTTTAGGCATCGGCAATGGCGATGACCTCTTGCCAGATTGTTTGTAGACGAGAATTGGCGATGTACGGCTGCCAAGCAATCACCTGATCACTTCGGAATCCTGGCGTACCGTTGCCAACCGCATTGCCATAATGAACGTTCTCGAGATAGCCGCCTAACGTTGCCCATCACCTGCCGCAGATAACCTCTGCATCATAGCGATCCACTTTCAACGGTCAGTGTGCATGGGGGTTGTTAGACTGCGACCGCTTGCTTAGAGAATTATGAGCTAACGGACTTACCTATCTCTTGAGCCAACTTTTTCTGGAATACTCCAGCCCGTTGCCTCAATGCTGTAGTTGGGGCGACTAGCACCAAAGGCTACTATTCTTATTCAAGGTCAGGCAAAATTTCCCAATCAAATTCATAATAAAAAAATTGATCACCATCATCACAAACCTCTTTGTCGTTTATGGAATCTGCACTTTCCTCAAGATTGCTATATTCCAACCAAGAATTCACAAATACGATTTCTCCTGGTAGCGCCTTAAAAATCATTGATGAGCTACCAAAAACGCCATCGCCCGGAATTAACTTGCCTGTTGCTATTTTTTCTCGGCTTTTTTCTCTGGGCCCAGGATCCGTGTATTCATCAATTAAATTGAGTTGAGTCCAAGCAATATCTCCTTCATTCTCATCTGGATGGTTAATTTCAACCTTTCCCGAAGTGTTTAACTTCTCTTTATCAACAATTCCGTGATATATGCCTATTTTATAACAATTAATTGCAATGTCATTTTTACCAGTATTTTGAACCAATACGCTCCAATCTACTATATATTCTAGTTTTCCTTTTCCATCATGTTTATCGGAAAGAATATCTATGGAAAGATCAGGTTCTATTTTTGTGTTAGCAAAAATAGAACTATCCTGGTATAAATCTGCCTTTCTCAGTTCAGCTTCGTGCCTAGTTAGATCAATTTCTTGCTTAGCTTGTTCACGCTTAATATCGAAATACGCGAATAAACCACCTAAAGCAACAAATATAGAAATAATCGGAGGAATCCATTTAGCAGTTGATCTCTGCTGTGTCTCGTTTTCTTGCTTACTCATCAGAGTTATGGGACCTGCCTTACCTATTTTATTATTCGGAGAATCTCGGTCATTAAAAAGGTGACTAGGGATTTTCTCCAATAAGGATGAAATTGCCTAGAAAGCCTATAAATTTCGAGCTTTAGCAACATTAAACGCAATCGTCAGCAAACTAATCAAAAAAACACCTAATGTTTTGTTGCCCTTCGAAAGATTGAGAGCAAGGACACAACCAACAGCCTCCATTTCATCCATCTGCTTCAACTCATTCATGAGTCACTGAACCTAATGTTCTCGTTCTTCTAACTCTAAATCAGAATCACTAAGATTAATTTTCAGCTTAATGACAAGCTTAATTTACATTTTATATCTATTAACATCTGTCTAATCTTAACTTGACATTGATTACATTACCTTACTCACTTTCAAAGTATTGCCTTGGTCAGAAAACGAAGCGGGCTAACGTTCCTGGTCAGCGGTTACCAAGATGCTTGCAGCTTTATCGATAGATAGTAAAATCCGCTGCACCAGGGTGTTATGCTGCTGACGCTTCTAGTCACCTGGTTGTAGCCAACCTTTTATGGCAGCTTTGGCGACTTTGAGGTATTTATTTTCTAAGATAAATTCATCAATTGCTGATTCACTACTTGCCTGAAGCGCTCCGGCTACACGGCGTTTGAAGCTTGGTGTAGTTTCATCATTAACATAGGCTACTTTTTCCAACTCAGTTGCAGTTGGATGAGCCTGCTCTAACTGCTTCAAGAGTTGATGAATTTCTCTGGCAGCTTCAGCCAAAGTTTTCTTCTGTTCTGATTGATGAATATATTGATTAGCTTGCTGTCTAGCCTCATCTTTGACTGTGTTAGCCATGTTGGCCACATTAGCTCCTTGGAGGTTGTTAGTATAGTGTTCCGACATATGTGTTGTACCTTGACTATGTGTTTGAAGAACTGACCCTGACGACACGGTCTGAGTATGCTGATGTAGTATGCAGCCATGAAAAATATTGTTAGTGACTGAATCAGGAATTGGCTTTTTGCCTGGTTCTGCATCTCCTGCATGAGGATCTTCAGACTCAATTTCAATTACAAAGTCCAAAATTCTACTCTTAACAGTATCGAGAACTGCTACAAATGAGGCTGTAGGAATATCAGTCCACGCTTGTCCACAAACCATATCTTTGTAAATGTCTCTACCGAATAAAGCAACTGCATCCGCAGCCCACATTGCACGAAGGATACTTGTATTGTTTTGGTTGGCTTGACTTACAGTATTTTCTAAAGAGCTAACGCTTTGTAAAACATATTCTGTCGATACTGCTTCTCTAAGTTCTTCAGGTAAGCTGATTGGAGGAATTGGTGCATTCTTTAAACCACTATCAAAAGGCCCAAAAAAATCACCTCGACAACCTAAGTCTTTAAAGATCCTATAATCTGGCAAATTGCCATCCTCTAAGTAGCCATTCAACTCTTGATTAATCCATTCTTTGAATGCTGAATGATCTAATCTGGCGGCTAGAATCTTACACATACGTAGAATATCTGCCGATTGGAACCTAGGATCAACCGTAGCATCTTGAATTCGCCGCAATAAACTCATTTAGCTACTGAAAACAAGCTTGATTCATATTTCATATCTCCTTATAGCGCAGAAAATACGAAATGGCATCAGGCCATGCCAACAGCCAGTCGTTTAATTTAAACGTACCGGAGTATAAAGCTGCATAACTCATTATTAGAGGGAAAGTTTCTACCTATCTACCCTATATGGATGATTAGGTAGAAATATTTCTGCCTAAGATCCTAATTTGGGTAATTAGGTGGAAATACGTCAGCCTAATCTGCCGATATGGATGATTAGGTGGAAAGTTTCAGTATAATCATCCCTCCAATATTGGGCTAATGCTACTTAGGATTTATTTATTATCTGGTCCTCTTATTCTGATTTCATGTCACCGCCTGAACCTCGTCCTAGAAAACTACTTGACCAAGTACGTGATGCTATTCGGCTAAGACATTATTCCTATCGAACCGAAGAGACCTATGTCCAATGGATTCGTCGTTATATCCTTTTCCATAACAAGCGTCATCCCAAGGACATGGGGATACCGGAAATTGAAGCGTTTTTAACTCATTTGGCGGTTAATAAACATGTTGCTGCAGCAACTCAGAATCAAGCTCTGAGCGCATTGCTATTTCTATATCGGCAAGTTCTTGATCAACCTTTGGATAGCAGAATTGATGCGATTAGAGCTAAACGGTCATACAAATTGCCAACTGTTCTAACGCCGGATGAGGTAAAAGCCATCATTCAAGTAATGTCAGGAGTCCATCGCCTAATTGTGCAAATACTTTACGGCAGTGGGTTACGTTTACGAGAGGCAATACAACTGCGGATTAAAGATTTAGACTTTCCCCAACACCAAATCATAGTCAGAAATGCTAAGGGCAATGACAGTCGAGTAACGATGCTACCTGCACGTTTGGTAGAGCCTTTACAAGAACATTTAAAGGGAGTCAAACGCCTTTATCATCAGGATTTAGAACAAGGCTATGGAGCCGTTATATTGCCTTTTGCGTTAGCTAGGAAGTATCCCAATGCCAATCGTCAATGGATTTGGCAATTTGTCTTTCCATCTTCTAAACGCTGTCGTGATCCGCGTAGTGGAGCTGTCGTTCGTTACCATCTCCATGAAAGTGGGTTACAAAAGGCCATTAAACAAGCTGTTAGAACTGCAGGTTTACAGAAGCGTGTCGGTTGTCATACCTTTCGCCATAGTTTTGCAACTCATTTGTTGCAGAATGGTTATGACATTCGTACGATTCAAGAGCTGTTGGGGCATAAGGATGTAAAAACGACGATGATTTATACCCATGTGCTGAATCGCGGTGGGTGTGGAGTGCGCAGTCCGTTGGATTCTTAATCAACCACAACATTTTTGGCTTGACGTCATCAATGCCTTAGCGGTACTTTAATTCTCACGCCCTTGTTGGGCATGACCACAAAGCTCAATATTTAGCACTGGCGGCAGGTGCTACCAACACCTAGCCACCAGCTAACCCCCAAGGCTGAATACCCAGCCGGAGGCTTGGGATAGTTTATCCCACTGCTACCCCGGTTTGCATCCATTCTCGGGGTAGCTAAGTCTTGAGCTTTGGTTTCTTCTAAAAAACGACTGTTTGGAGACCAAAGCTTATGTTTGTAGATATTGCTCAGGGCGCTGTTGCGTCCACACTGTCGCTTGGCACAGATCCTTTACCCGATCATCAGTATGAAACCGTTCGCCATCTGGTATTTGGCAGCCTTACCGGCGTACGGCTCACTATCCAAGACCTGCATAAAAAACACTACGCTGAACCCAACGACTGGAGTAAACCCATCTCCACCGGACGCCCCAATGAGGTCATGGTGATTTTGACCAAGCGGGTGGCGCTCAAGCAGTAGAAGGGGTGTGGGTGCGTTTTTGCGATCGCACCCATACCTCCCCAAACTACCCCCAAAAACTCAGTACCACTTTACTTTCAAGCAAATCTCTTATCTTGTGGCCTCCAGCAAACACTGGGCAGAGAGCAGAGTTTTACCCTGGTCACTAATGGTAGTGCAGTTGGGGAGCAGTCTTTGCAAGGCAGAGGGCTGTTGTTGCAGCTGGCCGATGGCGCTAGCTAGCTCTGGTTCAAACTGCCGGAACCACTGCCGGGGGAGAGTCTCTAGGTTAAATGAATTCTCATCCACCAGCCAAAAGTCAATCTCATAGTTGTTAATCACTGACTGCAGCTGGGCCAGGTCTGGGCTGTATTGAGCCACCATCAGGTCTAAAATACGAGGGCGAATCTGTGAGTAATAGCCTTGGTGATAGGCCAAACTGTGGCCCGGACTGACCAGAACTGAGCGACCAGTAAAGGTGGGAATATTCTCAGCTTCCTTGGCGAGAGAGGCAATGCGAATGTCTTGAGGCTGCTGTTGCAGATACTCATAAAGGACGGTGCGGTTAGAGTTGATGTACACCACATTGAGAAAACTGTTGAGCAAGGCGGGATAGCCCACAGTAATGGTGGCAAAGCCAGCGACCAGGCTCATGGCTACGGCCTGTTGCCACAGGTGAGAACGGCTCAGTCGGCGAAGTGCTGCATCTAACAAAGCCACCAGCACCATGGCCGCCGCGATGGCGACAATAATTTTAATACTGTGACGGCTGTAGCGGCTGGGTAGGTGCAGTCGAAACAACAGCCCGTGAGAGGCGAGAAACATGATCGCTGATGCTAGCCCAAGCTGATGCAGAATCACACCGTCAGCGGTAATCGTTTTTAGCAGGGGCAGTCTCAGGCGATGCAAGAAAGGCAACAACAGCGTGGCGCAGATCGTAACGGGCACTACCGGCGGCAACAGACCACTACGGGCGGAAAAAAGCCAGTAGCGTAGCGGATTTTCATAGAAAAAAGCATTGCGACCACCGGGTTGAAACTCGACCATTCCTCGCGCCTGGTCTACGGTAACCACCGGGTCATAGGGCGATGTGCCGATGGCATAGGGCAATAGCACCATGGTCGCCACCAGCAGGCCCACACCGAGAAACTTCCAGGCACTGCGGTGGTGCTGGGGCCAAACGGCACGCAATCCCAAAATAACAATGAGGATAAAAACTGTTTGAGGATAAAACAATCCTTGTATACCTAGTACAGTGACACAGGGCCACAGTCTCTGCCGCACCAGATAAAACAAAAAGGCCACCATCAGCAGAATGTTGAAGGCCTTTGGTGTGGCAGAGGCCAGCTCATCCCACATCCATAGGGACTGGTTCAAGATGAGGGTGCTGATAAAGGCCACCAGCGGTGCGGGGATAATCGCGATCGCAAGATAAAATGTATAGGCCGTACCGACGATACCCAACAGCGGCGGCAACAGCTTGCTCAGTAAAAATGGGTGAAGCCCCAGCTGGGCTCCTAACCAGTACAGTGTCTTGTAACCTGCGGGTGCAACGGACTGAAAATAGTCGGCAATAATATCGCCTGGAAACAAACCAGGATCGACATAGCGCAGCATCCAAAACAGGTGCTGTCTGCCATCGTCTGGAATGGTATAAGGACTAGCAAAGGCGATACGCCAAAATAGAATGCCGTAAATCACCGCCATCCCTAAGCTGGCAGCTAGCCAAATGCGCTGATTTTTAGGGGTGGAGCGGAGGCCGTAATCGTTTATCCAAGCAGCGATGGTTTTCAAGACAGCACGAGAAACAAAGTCCGGCCCTATAATATTTTATTTTTGAGCAATTCTTTAAGAGCAGATCTTGCACCTGGTCGGGAAGCGCCAACAAGCCCTGGGTTCAAAACCCAGGGCTACTGAGGGTGTCCACTGTAAGGGACACAGTCAAATGCGCTTTTGGAGTTCGCTTTCACAACGCCTGACGAGTCTTCACTCAATCCACAACCGACCATCAGTACCTCCACACCGAATTGTCCCTTTTAGCGGACAACCCTCAGTTAGCGCTGGAGTTTCAACCCAGCGCGGGTTATCGTTTCATAGCCGATTTCGTGAGAGAGCTGATGAACTAAGTTGCTTTGACCAGGACTAAATCGCCGTCGATCATGACTTCGTAGGGGGCCAGGGGCTCAGATGCAGGGCCATCGGTAACACTGCCATCTGTACTAAACTTAGAGCCATGACAAGGACAGGCAAAGGCATTGTCTTCCCACTCGACGCCGCAGCCCTGGTGGGTACACATGGAGTTGAGGGCAATCAAACTGTCGGCGTTGGCCGGATCGCGAATGACGATTACCGGTCCAGCAATAAAGGCTTTTTTAGATAGAAAACCGTTGGCATCTAGATCAGCAACAGTGCCGAGGGCGGCAAACCCATCCTCTCTGGGGGTTTCATCAATTTTTTCGGCCGTTCCACCGGCCGGGGTCGTTCCATCGGCTGGGGTTTCAGAGACTGGTTCTTTGGGACCACAGGCTGCGATCGCAATTGGCAGCGACGTCGCAATCAGTCCTAATCCCATCAAATTTCCAAATTCGCGGCGGTTCATAATTAAAAATCCTCTCTCAGTGTTGTCGAAGGGTTGAATCGCAGGAGAGACATCGGCTGTTCAGCTACCTGGTGAAGTCGAGCTAACCAACTGTGCCAGGCTCTGCATCAGACTTTAATATCCCGTTTCCCCATCCCTGATGACGAATGGCAGCGATCAACACAAACAACAGATCCAAACCGACTATACCTGCAATCATCAGTTCAGACCCACCAGTGCCAAACCCATAGCTGTGTAGCCCCGTACCCAGGACAAAATTAACGCCATACCAGGCCATCAGCACCGCATTAAAGGCGATGACGCTGGCGACACTGATGCCAAAGTTGCCAATCCAACCTACAAGACGACCATGGAGGGGTATCAGATAGCACAGCAGAGCGATCAGCGCCCAGGTTTCTTTAGGGTCCCAGCCCCAGAAGCGCCCCCAGGAAAAGTGCGCCCAAATGCCGCCAAGAATAATACCGGCGGTCAACAGCAATACCCCCACCTGCAGCACCCGGTAGTTGAGCTGGGAGAGTAGTTTGAGCCGGTCTTTGGCATTTGGGGTAAAGAGATAGCTACCTAAGGCGACATGGCCCAGGCCTAGGGCTAGAGCAAAACTGGCGTAGCTGAGGGCGATGGTGGGCACATGAATGCTCAACCAGAAGTTATCGCGCAGTACTGGCACCAGTGGGGAAATGCTGGGGTCTAACACCGCTGGTAGACTGTCTGCCAAAATTAAACACACCACCGATAGGGGGGCAGCAGCTAGTAGGTAGTACTTGGACCGGTGCAGAAGCTCAAACATGAGGGCGATGGCGGCAATGCCAAATCCGACCCACACCACTGATTCATACATGTTGGTGACCGGAGGGCGACCGGCGATCTGCATCCGCAGCCAGAATCCATAGCTTTGAGCGGCAACGCCCGCCACAAAGGTACCAATGGCAGTCCAGTAAAGATGAGGCTGAACCCACAGGGCGACTAGCATTAGCCCGAAGGCGATGCCATACAGCTGCCAGGCCTTAGCAAATGGATGAAAGTGGTTAAAGAACACTTCCCGGCGCATAACGCTATCTGCCGGATAGACCGTGGGACTCAGATCAGTCAGACTTTCCTTTAGCGATTGTGCTAGGGGAGCGAGCATGGGCAGATGGTCGGTGCCCGACAGCAGGGTCTGTTTAATGATGGCAAAGCTGCCTAGCAGCGGCGAGACTGATTCGGCGTCATACAGGTTTTGAGCTTCGGTAATACCAGCCCATTTGCCTTTGATGTCGATGGGGTGAGGGACAATTGCGATCGCATCATCATTCACCATGCTCAGCATCAGCTGCAGGCGATCTTCAATCGTCAATGCCTCCCGCTCATCTCGAGTTAGCTCTTCGTCATCTATTTGTTTACGGTGGGCGGTTCTGACGATCTCCCCTAGAGGCTGATTTCTCATCAGTGTTTCAAAGGAAAAGTGCTTTTGCTCTACACTCAAGTCCGCCCGCTCCTTCAGGGGACGATAGCTCACCAGCACAAAGGGTTCTTCATTCCAGTTACGATTGTTTAACCATAGCGACATAAAGGTCTCCATGGCACTTTCTCGGATACCGTCATGTTCGTATGTTGTGGCCCCATAGATTTTGGCGACGGTTTCCTGGGCGACCGTGTCCAGTGGTTTTTTGCGGCCTCCCTGCTGAACCGCCAGGGTTTCTAGACCGTCCAGGGCAGAGGGTTGAAATTGGCTGATGGGCATGGCAATCAGCAATAGCCCTAGGCATAATCCAATCGCAAATTTGAGAAGTTTCATGGGTTGGTGAATGATAAATCGTGAGTGATGAATAACAGACGATGAGCGTTGCCCACTCTATCGTGGGGGCTACCGTGTACACACATCTCGGTTAGGAACTCGAAATCCTGCATTACCCCCCTCAATCCCCCCTAAGCCCAAGGGGCAGGCTTCGCCAACGTAAGGGGAAAGTTCTAGTTCTCCCCCTTGCCAAGGGGGAGTTAGAGGGGGGCAGGCAACCGTAAACGCTAGTTTTCATCACTTGTGTGTACACCGTAGATCGTGAGGGCTAGCGGCTAGAGAAAAAGCTTAAGATAGGGATTGTTGTCAAGGTCTCCTCAGGTTGTTTTTCATGTTTAGGGGAGCCCAATAAATCATTAACAAACTTGATTTTTTGGGCGATTGTCCGTCCGTAGAACATAATAGCCACCCCCATTGTGACCATTAGCGAACCGAGCCAGGTTAATCCTGTAACCCACCAAGGCTCCCGTTTTACCTGTAGCGTGGACTGGGCCAAATCACCCGGATTCCAGGAGGCCTGGGCAATTTTCCAGCCCTTAAACCAGGTGGGATGATTCATCCAGACGTGGCGTTCAGCTAGTTCGCCAGTTAGGGGTTCCATGAGAGTTACGAGGCTTGTCCACATAGCCACGGACTCACTGCCTTCGTTGCGCTCCACAATAAAGTCATTGAGCTTGAGGGCAAAGGGCAGCTGCATTAGTTTAGGGCTAAAAGCCAAGTACCAAATCCCATTAGGTGTCTCCAATGTGGTTGGTTCGCCCCAGGGGATCCAGCTAGATTGGCCCTCGGCTGTGGCTACCTGTAAGGCGGGTTCTCCACCCTCGTTCCCGACGGGTAAAGCCACAACGGCTCTTTCAACCTTGGCCCTGGATACATACTCTTCCAGCGTAACTTTAAAGTCGGCCCACCCTGGTGTCACGGGTTCTCCCAAGGCGAGTGGTCCAGATTTAAAGCCCTTTGAAGACCTGGCTGCATAGTAAAGTTGTTCGTCAGAATCTACGAGTACTTTAAAGAAGGCATCAGGTTGAGCGTCAGCAGAGATATCGTAGTAAATATCAAGATCCAGGGAAGTGTTACCAGCTAGCTGGGTGCGGATTGGCTGAAAACCTGGATTACCAAAGATAAACCAGCGCTCGGTTACATTATCGGTCGATAATTCTAGCTGTACGGCTGGGTTTCTCAGCTGCTGAGTCGCGGTTTCTGGCTGACCGTTGCTGTCTAAACGAAAATCAGGCCAAAATTCTTTAACAGTGAAGTTCACCTGATCTAAAATAACAGTCTGGTGCAAACTAGATTTGACATCTATTGTCTGAGAGCCGTTGGGTTGTTGCAGGGTTAAGGTGCCCCAGGCTGCCCCCATTTTTTGCTGAGGGCTAGCCAATTCTGTTTGCAGTTCCTGGTTAGAGTCTACTTTCTTAATTTGCAGTTCAGCCGGACCGACATCCATCTGATCATAGTTTGCGGGGGCAACCGCTAGCCAACGCTCCAGGGTTTGTCCCATACGGTTGCTGCTAAGGGAAAGCCGGACGGCGGGATTTGCGATCGCAGCGCCATCTCTAAATTGAACTGTTTTGATGGCATGGTTGGTGTAGCCCAGCAGAGATAGATCACCTAGGTGATCGGGCACTACAGTGCCGTTGTCTTTGATAAATAAAGATGTCTGTTGAGGCTCTTGTCCGGGGGCAGCTACTTCTAAGAGATCTCCTTCCACCCGTAAGGTACTCACAGGACCGCCATCGGTTCGAGCCAGCAGCATACCCTCGATACTCAAGTGAATAACAGCAGCCGAACCGGCAATAATCACTACCAAGCCCCAGTGGGCAATGGCAAAGCCAATCTTACGGGCTCCTTTCCAGGGATAGCGCAACAGTGTGGAGACACTGAGATTGATGGCTAGCAGAAACATCAAAAATCCAAACCATGGACTCTTATAAATCTCTTGCTGGACAACAGATGACCCGACCTCCGACTCATAAAATGTGGCTCCGATCAAAATAGAGCCAATCACCATTAACAAGGGGACTGCTAGTCGAATCGAACCTATAAATTGGATCGCGGTAGAAGTCATAAGTAGGAATTAAGCAACATGTTGATTTGATATCCTGAGCAAACTTGTCAGATAGGCAACAATATTGGCTCATCTTCACTGTGAACAAAACTCTTTTTTGTATACAGGATCACAAAAAATCTGTATTTTCTGTTGGCAGCTTCACCATTATTCAAAAAGCGAATTAGAGCATGGCGATAAAAGCAAATTAATACTTTTTCTCGTAATATTTGAATAATGGGGTTTAAGAGAAGATACCCATTAACGACCACAACCGTCTGATGTCATCATATACAGCCTGAAGGGATAAATAAACCGTTTGATTATCTAGTTCTCCCTATGGAAAATAAAATATATTCGATTATTGCAACAGCTAAATGCGGCAAAAGGATTTAAGTCGCTTTTTTGTATCTGGAGTCACAAAAAAATAGTTTTAATCGCAATACGTTAATACCCACATGAGTAAGTTTTCAATCTATCAAATGTGACACTTAGTGATGGATAGGCATTATCAACGGTAATTCTGATTACTCATGTACTCTGATTTTCTGCTTTTTACATTTCCCTGTTGGCTTCGGTTCTGATGTCGATGCCATTCTACTAACTTCATCACCTAGTTGTTAGTGCGCAGTCTAAGCTGATTAAGCTTTGAGGGCTTTTCAGCTTTTCACGCATTAACCTTTTTGGGTTTCTTTGAAACAACACTTGTGTCCAAAACTTGTTGAATTGAGACTAGCAGGCATGGCCTTAAACGTTGAGTTGTTAGAACAGAGTTTCGAACTCGTCAAGCCTAAGGCAGATGAGTTTGTCGCTAGCTTCTATAACAATCTATTTACAGACTATCCGGCAGCTAAGCCACTGTTTGAGCATTCCAGCATGGCCAAACAGCAACAGATGCTCAAGGGAGCGCTGGTGATGGTTGTCGAAAACCTTAGAAAGCCGGAGGTGCTGAGTGGTGCTCTCAAGGGCTTAGGTGCTCGCCATGTCAAGTACGGAGCTCTGCCAGAACATTATCCTCTTGTGGGTAACAGTTTGCTCAAAACCCTAGGGCAATATGCTGGTGACGCTTGGACGCCTGAGCTGAAGGAGTCTTGGGCTGGGGCCTATGGGGTGATCACGGAGCTTATGCTGGAAGGTGCTGACTACACCCAGGCAGAGATAGCTTTAGAGTCGACTCCCGCGCCTGCTGAAGATGGTGGCTTAAATGTTGACCTGCTTGAGCAAAGCTTTGCCCTAGTAGCACCAAAAGCTGATGATCTGGTTTCAACGTTTTACGACAACCTATTTACTGACTACCCGGATGCAAGGCCTCTGTTTGAGCACACCGATATGGCCAAACAAAAACAAATGCTGAAGGGCGGCCTGGTGATGGTTGTAGAAAATCTTCGTAAGCCTGATGTTTTAAGTAAGGCGCTTAAGGGGTTGGGGGCTCGTCATGTTAAGTATGGGGCCCTTCCGGCCCACTATCCCCTTGTTGGTAACAGTCTACTCAAAACTCTTGAACAGTATGCCGGTTCTGCCTGGACTACCGATGTCAAGGATGCTTGGGTTGGTGCCTATGGGGCCATTACTGAACTCATGCTGGAAGGTGCTGATTATGACCAGCAGGATGTTCAGCTGGACTCGGCAGTTCCTGTCGAACCGCCAGAGGGTATCGGTATGGGAACAACAGCGGGCATCATTGGTGGTGGTGCAGCTGCTCTCGTCGTTTTGCTGATGATATTGCTTTAATGTTGGTTGCGTAGAGAGCTGATGGCACGTAGGCAGTGGCTAGGTAAAATGTTATCGCTCAAGACAGGGATTGTCTTGGCATTGTTGATGCTGCTCATATGGGTATCAGCGGCATTTGCTCTAGATCAAAAGCAGGTTTTCCTCCCTGGTGAAACTTCGGAGGGGCATCATGTGTTTGAGGCTTCCTGTGCTTCTTGTCATGAAGGATTTAAGCCGGTTAGTAACGAAACCTGTACCCGCTGTCATGAAGCTGAGCTGGTTGATGATGTGCATGGTACGAAGAAGTTTCGTGATCCTCGCTGGGCAGAGTATCGCGCGCGCGTTGATGTATTGACCTGTACGGCTTGTCACAATGAGCATGTTCATATGTTTGGCCGTGGAGTGAATCTGCAGCCTGATCTCTGTATGGCCTGCCATGAGGAGCTGACGCTGACTCAGCTTAAAAGTCATGAAGGATTTGCAGCTGATGGCTGTTGGACGGCTGGATGCCACAATTACCATGACCACCGCACCATATCTACGGGGTTCTTGCGTCAAAATATGGGGGCTCCAGCAATGTTGCCTGTCCAAGAACTGCCGGATCGAGTGGTCACTATGTCGTTGGACTCTGCCCCAGTACCTAATCTCGAAAAAGAGTTTTTGGGAGGTGGCTCATGATCCGTACAGTTAGCCCATTACTACGTTCTTTTGTTGTGATGGGAGTGTTAATGGTACTGGTCTTGGTCTTTGGTTCAGCCGCCCATGCGACTACGGCACAGGAGCTGAGTGATATTAATACTCAATGGCAAACGAGTGTTCATGCTCTCAACGATGTTAACTGTGCTAGCTGTCATCAGAACAAAGAGACCAAAGAATTTGTTGCAATTCCCAATCATGAAAGCTGTCAATCGTGCCATGAGCAGCCCGTAGACACATTTTTGTTGGGCAAGCATGGTATTCGACTGCTGGAGGGTAAGTCTCCCCTTACTCCTGCTATGGCTAGGCTGCCGATGCAGCACGATGCCATGCAAAAGCAAATGAGCTGTAATGCTTGTCACAATGTTCATTCGGCCAACACAATAGAGGCATCAGTGGATGCTTGTCTGACCTGCCATAGCGATAAGCATTCTCTCAACTATCAGAACTCAAGGCATGCCGAGTTGTTTGCTGCGAACCAAGAGCTTCCGCGCCCTAGTGCTGGTGCTGTTAGCTGTGCCACATGCCATTTGCCCCGTGCCGTGGATGAGTTTGATGATGCCCTTGTGCATGTAAACCACAACAATACCTATAACCTCAAGCCGCAGGATCGCATGGTGGGCGATGTGTGTATGAACTGCCATGGCATTGAGTATAGCTACAACAGTATTTTTGACCCTGAGCTGGTCGAAGCCAATTTTGACCGACCTCCAACGCTTGAACTCCAGTCCTTTGAGCTAATGAGGGCAGCTGAGGAGCGGAGGACGGGCAATGCCTCTGAATAACAGGTTTTTGTTGTTCAGAATTCTCTGTGTGAATAACTATTCGGATGTACCAGGAGATAACTGAAATGTTGATAAGTTGGATTCAGCGTATTCGCGCTAGAACAATAGCGTTACTGAGTATAGCCGCTGCAGTTTGTTTTACAGCTGTTGCTTGTAGTGGTGGCGGTTCTTCAACTGTTGCTACGGCTACTGGACCCAGTATCGCCCCTGATCTTGTGGCTGATTATATTCATACGGTGTTAGCTGCCGATCGTACTGCCTATACTAAGCACGTGGTTAGTCGTGTGAAGACCCTCGAAGGCAAGACTAAGGATAAAGGTGTGCTTGATGTCGAATCTACTGAGGGTTGGCAGCAAACCGATGGTATTCCTCTACCTGCCCAAATGTTTCGCCTTGGTTATGAGATTGCCAATGAGTCTGGATTATTTACCTACGGTTTGATTTCCCCTTGGTATATTAACGATAATCATGGTCCCAAGAGTGACTTCGAACAGGAAGCTATGGATGCGATGGTTGCTTCCGGTGAGCCCTATAAGGGTTATCAGGAAGTGGGTGACCAGGTATATTTCTCTGCCATGTATCCTGACAAAGCCATTGCCGAAGCTTGCGTAAGTTGCCATAATACCCATCCAATCCACTTAGAACGCTACCCCGATAAGCAATTTGAAATGGGTGAAGTTATGGGCGGTGTGGTAATCAATATTCCTGTTGAGAGTATGCCTGCTGCCTAGGGTATTTTCTTTGGGTCTCTGTTGGTTGGTGTTTAGCTGTTAAAGCAATAAGCAATACTGTTTAACAGCTAAGTATCAAAAGAATTCCCCTAGCCGTTAGGGATAGTAAGGTTGGTTTTCCAATAGTTCTATCCCTAATGCTGTTATCTATTGTTTCACTATTGCTTCCTTAGGGGTCATGAAGCCTAAATTTGTAACACTGATTTTATTAACACTCCTAAGTGCGGCTTTGTTGGCTCCATTTGTGGTGAGCCCAATTTATCTAGATGCTTTTCGGGAGCACTCGGTGGAGCTACATCGGTTTATTCGTGGTGAACTCTACAAGCAGACAACAGGCTATGTTGCTCTGGTCTTTGTTGGGTTAGAGATGCTTCTATCCTTGCGGAAGCGAGGCCGAAGCTGGTTCGGGAAGCTAAAGCTACCGGGGTCTATGATTTGGTGGCGTAGTCTTCATATTTTTCTGGGTGTGGGGCTATTGGCAATTGTTTTAGTGCATACCATTGGGGCAACAGGTCTTAATTTTAATGCTGTCTTTTTGTGGATATTCTTTGCGGTAACTCTTTCCGCTTTGGTCGGCGTGGTGGCTGAAACAGGTGTGCTTGAATCACCACGTAAGCTGTTTGGTGTTCCGGGAAATAAAGATCTGGTGGTGACCAAAGGACCATTGATTCGGAACATGCGGGCAGTTTGGCTGCCCACACATATTTTTTTAGTTAGTGTTTTTCTCCTTATGTTGGGGGTTCACGTGTTTCTGGCTTATTACTATCAATAAGGGAGCAGTGATTTGATGGTGTTCACGACTAAGGAAGGTTCAATCAAGCCGCTGACAAAGTTAATGACTGTAGGTATTGCTGTGGTTACAGCTGTGTTAGTCACGTTTTTGATTACTCGCCCGACGGTAACAGCTACAAGTTTTATGCCCCTGTCAGGTCTGATCACCTTAAAGGCGATGGCGAATGAAGCAGTGCCCTATGAGAGTGCGATCGCATCCCCCCAGCCCACCCTGATCGAGTTTTATGCCGACTGGTGCACCACATGTCAGGGCATGTCCTCCACCATGGCCGACCTACACCAGCAATATGGCGCCACCATTAATTTTGTCATGCTAGATATTGACGATCCTCAATGGGTAACTCAGGTGTCAGACTATGGAGCCTCAGGTGTGCCCCAGTTCACTCTGCTCGATGCTCACCAGAATGAAATGAAAACATGGATCGGTAAGGTCCCAAAGCCTATTTTTGCCCACGTCTTTGACCAGCTCGGGTAGGCAACTGCTATGACATTTCTAAATCGATTTCTTAAGCTATTAGAATTACTAGAAACTGTCCAGGATGTGTTTGAGTTCCTCTCCACTCCCATTGGATTATCAGGGGTTTTGGCGATTTGTCTGTACTTCCCGCTCCAGTTTCTAGGCTGTGATCCCTCTGCAGCCGCCACCTTAGCTTGTACAGTGGCGCTGACATTCTTTTGTCTGGTGGAGAAGCCTAAATTCTAGTCAGCTTAGGCACTGCGGACAAAAGTGCTAGGTAATGTCACCATGGAGTGGCGGCGTGGTGCATTGACTCCAATCGCCCCCGTCAAATCGGCTCCTTGTAGCTTGGTGCCGGTCAGATCGGCTCCAGTTAAATCGGCTCTCGATAAATTAGCGCCAGTAAGGTTGGCTCCACGCAAGTCGGCTCTCCGAAAACAGGCATCTGTAAAATCAGCGTCTACAGCCCATACTCCCCACAGATTTGCATCAGAAAAGTTACTGTCCTGAGCGCTGACCTCTGCCAGGGTGGCACCAGTGAGATTGCTCTGAGTAAAATTTGTCTGATCCAAATGGGCAGCGGTCAAATCGGCACAACTCCAGTCAGCCCCACGCACATCAGCGCCAGTTAAATCAGTCCATAATCCTTGGAGCCAGATAGCAACACTGGCCTTGAGGTGTGCTGCTGAAAATGTTGCTCCACTCAAATCTGCCCAGATCAGACAAGCCTGCTCCAGGTGACTATGGCCAAAGTCTAGACCGCTGAGGTTTGCCTGGTAAAAGCTAGCCTGGGGGAGACAGATACCGCAAAAACTACGGTGAGCGCTGTGATACTGTTGCCAAAATGTTTGTATCTCCATCGAACTCGGTGGTAGATGGCCCATGCGCTGCTAAGTATAGCCTCACCTAGCGTCTGGGGGATGCCCACAGACACTTATCCAGGTACGTTGAGCGCCCCATTTTGCTTTAACCACATCACTTGGGTTTCAGTTAGACCTTGCACATCCGTCAAGATTGCACCAGCAACCTGAGCGTCAGTAAAGTCAACGGCGATCAAATTAGCATTCTCTAGATTGGCCTGCTGGAGATTGACTCTTGCCAAGTTAGCGCCCGCCAGGTTAGCCCCCTCTAACTGCGCTCCCATTAGTGACGCACCCGTCCAATCAGTTTTGATTAAACTGGCTCCGTTTAACGTTGCCCAGTCAGCCTGAGTTTGTATCAAAATGGCTCCGTCCAATTGGGACTGGGTGAGTTTAGCATTGAGCAAGTTGGCCTGGGTGAAGTTGGCTCCCTCTAATGTCACTGCCGCAAACAGTGCTGACTCTAGATCAGCTTGCTTAAAAGAAGTGCCTCTCGATATGGCTTGATTCCAGTGACTGCGAGTAAGGTTGGCACCTTCAAAGGTGGCCTCGCTAAAGTCAGCCCCCATAAACTTGGCCTTGACCAGATTTGCCCACTTGAGTTGAGCACCGTGACCGATAGCATTGGATAAATCAGCCTGGGTCAGGGTGGCAAATGAAAGGTCTGCGTCGGTCAAATGGGCACCATGGAACTTAGCCTTAGGTGCGTGGAGTTCTCGAAAAATGCCGCGTTCTAAACGGGCACGGGTGAGTTCGGCTGAATCTAAGCGAGCCTTGTCAAAACAGGCATCTGACAGAACGGCTAAGACTAATGTAGCGTTGGAAAAATCAGACCCCTCACAAGAAGCGCCAGCCAGGTTAGCCTGACGCAGATATGCCTGAGTAAAGTTGCCCCGGTCTAGGGCAGCTCCACCCAAATCGATATGGCTTAGCTCAGCTTGACGTAACGATTGCTGATGACTGACTTTTAAAAGCACTTCGCCGACAGTAAGCTGAGTCATAATCTCAATAATCCTTAATATTGTATCGGAAGTAACAATTTAATCTTCTTAATCGTATAGTAAACAACATTTTTCTGTAATCACCTGTGGGTTAAGGAATTATAAGAGTTTCTTTGTAAAGATCTCATAACATTTCCCCCTCCAGGCCTTAGTCCTGCACTAGCAGCAGTCAAGTAAGTAAATATACTCGTTGTCTTGTTGTTATATTGGAATTATTCTTAGATAGGACTAAGTATTAAATGCTTCATCGAAATCAAATAAGTCAATTTCAGTTCGAGCGGCTCTGGGCCAAGGTGGGTGTTTCGTTCAAACGGCATTTCATTAAACGTTGTTAGCTATGAGGCTGTCTGAGAACCAGATAAAAGATCCAATGCAAAATGCGAACAATGGTTCTATCCCGAAAGATATAGCGGCACTTTCAGAACCTAATGAGGTCGCCCTGAATATACGTACACAGTTAGGCCATGAGTTACGTGAAATTCTAATTCAGAAAAGACTAAAGCAAAGAGAGTTAGCCATATTGTTGGCTATTCAACAACCTGAGGTTTCACATCTGTTTAATGGCCATTTTTCTCGATTTACAATAGATAAACTGATTCAGTTTTTTGATCGCTTAGGATGGGTGGTTGAAATCAAGATGTATCCACCTGATATTGATTAGCTGCGGGTCAAGAAGTCTTAAGACTTCAGTCTAGAAGAAGACTGTTTGTAATTGTCTTAAAGATAGAAGTTAATCCTCAGAGTTTTTGGGCTTTGAATATAGGATGATGAAAAGTCTTCTGTATGAATTTTATCTAAATAGCAGGCTCTGTCTAAATAAAATTTGCTGAAGCTATTGGATGAAAGGGTTCTTAGGCTTTTGGTTTTGACTTTTTATGATTAGGAAAATCCATGTGGCGGCAGTTGATGATTTCAATAAGTCTATTGACATAGAAAGCTGGAGATCTTTTTGAGTTCAGTTAATTCTGTAAAAAATATCCGATGAATAAATTGAATAGAGTTTTTTGATGCCTTTGAAAACTGCTATTGAGGTTCATTTTTATGGAGAAATCCTATAAAGAAGATAGGAAAAGACCTATAAAATAAAGTTTTTAGAAGTTTGTTTTTTTGGATTATTAAGGCTTACTATTGTCTTAAGTCATGTTGTGAATCATGCTGATGGCCAATAATTTAATTGGTGCTTTCCTGGCTTCTTTAGGCTTGTTGGCGGAGAGCCAGGATGATCAAGCTACACCCACGAGAGGAGAGAATATGAGCGATCTAAAAGATCCCATGATTAGTCAATCTGTTGGTAGTCACGGTGGCGGATGTCCATTTACAGGTGCGACTCGTCAATTTACCGCTGGTACTGGCCGGTCTAATCAAGATTGGTGGCCAAATCAATTAAATCTAAAGATTCTTCACCAACACTCGCCCAAAGCTAATCCCATGGGCGAGGTGTTTAACTATGCTGAGGCGTTCAATAGTCTCGATTTAACGGCGGTAAAGAGAGATATCTTTGGCCTAATGAAGACATCTCAAGATTGGTGGCCAGCTGACTACGGTCACTATGGACCCCTCTTTATCCGGATGGCCTGGCACAGTGCCGGTACGTATCGCATTGGGGATGGACGTGGTGGTGCAGCTACTGGAAATCAACGCTTTGCACCTCTTAATAGCTGGCCTGATAATGGCAATCTTGACAAGGCTCGTCGGTTACTTTGGCCCATCAAGCAGAAGTATGGTGAGAAAATCTCCTGGGCTGACCTGATTATTCTTGCCGGTAACTGCGCCCTAGAATCCATGGGGTTCAAGACATTTGGCTTTGCCGGTGGACGTGAAGATGTGTGGGAGCCTGAAGAGGATATTTATTGGGGCAATGAGACCGAATGGTTGACTAATGAACAGCGCTATAAGGGCGATCGCGATCTGGAAAATCCTCTTGGTGCGTCTATGATGGGTCTGATTTACGTCAACCCAGAGGGACCAAACGGCCAGCCTAATCCGTTTTCCTCGGGTCGAGACATTCGTGAAACCTTTGGGCGGATGGCTATGAATGATGAGGAGACCGTTGCTCTCGTTGCTGGTGGACACACCTTTGGTAAATGCCACGGTGCTGGCGATGATGCATTGCTGGGTCCTGAACCTGAGGGAGCTAGCATTGAGGAGCAAGGGCTGGGCTGGAAGAGCAGCTTTGGTAGTGGCAAAGGTGTCCATACGATCACCAGCGGTATTGAAGGTGCATGGACCACCAACCCCACTAAATGGGACAACAACTATTTTGAAAACCTGTTTGGCTATGAGTGGGACCTGACTAAGAGCCCTGCTGGCGCACATCAGTGGGTGCCCAAAGATGGTGCGGCAGCCGATGCGGTACCCGATGCCCACGATCCGTCGAAGCGGCATGCGCCTATTATGACCACGGCGGATATGGCCATGAAAATGGACCCCATCTATGAACCCATTTCGCGACGCTTCCTGGAGCACCCAGAACAGCTAGAAGATGCGTTTGCTCGAGCCTGGTTCAAACTCACCCACCGCGATATGGGGCCTGTCTCACGCTATCTTGGGCCTGAGGTGCCCTCGGAGGAGCTTCTGTGGCAAGATCCGGTCCCTGCGGTCAACCATGAATTGATTGATGAGCAAGATATTGCCACTCTTAAGCGCCAGATCCTGGCCTCGAGTTTATCGGTTGCCCAGCTGGTTTCGACAGCCTGGGCGTCGGCCTCCACATTTCGTGATTCTGACAAGCGGGGTGGCGCTAATGGTGCCCGTATTCGTCTGATGCCTCAGAAAGATTGGGACGTCAACCAACCAAGGCAATTGGCCACAGTATTGCAGACTCTAGAGGCCATCCAAGATACTTTCAACAACTCTCAGACTGGCAATAAGAGAGTTTCGCTGGCTGATGTGATTGTTCTAGGAGGATGTGCTGGCGTTGAAAAAGCAGCGAAAAACGCCGGTTGGTACGATGTCAAAGTTCCTTTTCAACCTGGACGTACGGATGCATCGCAGGCACAAACAGATGTGAATTCCTTTACTCCCCTTGAACCCACTGCAGACGGGTTCCGTAACTATCGCAAAGGGGATTCCACCCTACCGGCAGAGAAGCTGCTGGTGGACCGGGCGCAGTTGCTGACGCTGAGCGCACCAGAAATGACGGTGCTGATTGGGGGGATGCGTGTTTTAAATACCAATGCTGGACAGACGAAATATGGTGTTTTTACGGATCGACCCGAAACATTGACCAATGATTTCTTTGTCAATCTGCTCGATATTGGCACAACGTGGACGGCTGGGTCTGATGCGGAAGATGTGTTTGAAGGGCGAGATCGCAAAACTGGAGAACTCAAATGGACCGGCACCCGCGTTGATTTGGTCTTTGGTTCCAACTCACAGCTGCGGGCCATCGCTGAAGTCTACGGCTGTGAGGACGCGCAGCACAAATTCGTACACGACTTTGTCGCTGCTTGGGATAAAGTGATGAACCTTGATCGGTTTGATCTCTCCTAGCCTTGGTGAAAAAGTCTCTGAAGATATCTAGGTATTGCCTCAGGTAATTGTCTCATTTGAGCATTACTTGAGGCATAAAATCATAGTCGAGGTAAAGCATATACCCATGGCCTTACCCTAGGCTTTTAGTACTTCAAGAAATCGGTTGACAGCTGGCGATGGCGGTACATTGGCCAAAATCGCTACCCCAATTACCCGTTCTAACGGCACCGGTAGTGACCGGCTTTCGACAGTGTCAGGTATCGGCATAGCGGCCAATCGCGGTAAGATGGCAGCGCCTAAACCTTGGGCAACCATACTCACGATAGTGGAATCTTCTTTGACGTTGTAAGCTACCTTCAGAGGCTGTTGCCAACGGGACCAATGTTCTCTCACTGCTGTGGTGCATTCGGCATAATTTAGCAAGATAAATGAATGTGCAGATAGCTCGCTCCAGGTGATTGATGCTGTTGGAGGCTGTTTCGTCTTTGGTAGTAGTACAACGTACTCATCACGGACAATCTCCCAGGTGATAAAGTCTTCTGAGCGAGGTAACGGCAGCAGTCCCAAATCCGCATCTCCGGAGAGCAGTGCTTGTTCTACACCGGCTGGGTCAAATTCGTTCAGACTAACTTCTACCCGCGGGTAGGCTCGTTGAAACTGAGCAATTTTCGGTGGTAGTAGGTGAGTAGCGGCGCTACGAAAAGAGGCGATCCGCAGGCGGCTATTATAAAGCGCTTTTTCAAGATTGACCTCGTACTCGATTGATTCACGCAGATCCAAAATCTGTTGTGCGTGAGTAACTACCCGTTCGCCGATATCTGTGAGCTTAGCGCCCAAGCGGCCGCGCACTAGCAGGGGGACATCAAGTTCGTTTTCTAGGGATGAGATCGCACGGCTAACGGCTGACTGGGACATTTCCAACTGCAGGGCCGCATCCGAGAAACTACCGCATTGAGCAATGGCTACAAGCACCTTGAGCTGAGAAATGTTCATTAATAGAATCTATTCGGTTAGTGCATAAATATACTCCGTTGCGCGATTTGATTCTTCAAATAGGGATAGCTAGCTTAAAGTTATCGGCACCCATGAGCAATCACACTCAATGCTATGTTTGAACTATATCCATTTGAAAAGTTTAGAGATACCCCTAGCGTCCAATTTTTTGATATTACAGTTCCTGCTTCCAATGCCCGCGATTTAGTTTTCCACCAGGGACCAGCAATCAGTCCCCACAGCACTAAAGCAGGCGATTGGCAGTTTTATTTACATCCCCGTCAAGAAGATAATCTGTTAGCCGTATCAGGGGGACGTACTTTTTACTTAGTTAACTTTAACTGGGATTATCCATTCCATCGAGTACGACTCGATCAAAATTCTCAAATTTTGCGCATTCCCCCCGGTACCTTCCACCGGTCAGAATCCGATCCCAAAGGATCGCTAATAATCAATCAGGCAGTACGCCAGGCCAGTGCAACTGTGCACAGCGAGTTTCGAGTGTATAACAGTGCCGAGATTCCCAAGTTGAAAGCTTTACTGGCGTCAGGGCTGCCTCCCATGGATCATGGATTTCCTGACCAGGAACAAGCAACTCCAATCTCTATGGCTGCATAATGCCTAATATCCACGCAAAAACACAACCGATGCTTACTCATACTGGCAAGTGTCGGTTGTGTATAGGTGCTTTTGGCCGCTTTCCGATTACTAAAGTGTTATACCGACAGCAATATTAAGGTTGCATAGCCTTTAATCTAGACAGGGTAACCTGTCCTTCAGGTATGATCGCACCGGAAGCGTCGATGGCTAATCCAAACATCACTCCTAAAGTATCTACGTTGCCATGGCCGGTTTTAGCCGGAACGTCAGTGCTATTGCATGCAGGGATGCTGATGGTAGGATTACCACAAATTCTACCAGTGGATAATCCTGGTGATAGCTCCGTGAATATTCCTATTACGTTAGTGGGTGATGATAGGGCTCCGGCAGCTGTGCCTGACAACCTTCCCCAAGCAACCCCTCAGATGGCGGCGCCTACCAATCTTCCTCAAACAGCACCTCAACAAACACCGGCATCTCAGCCTGTGCCTATCGGTGGGCAAAACAGCGCTAATCCTACAGAGCAAGCCACCCAACCGCCCACTCAGCAGTCAGAGCCTCAAGGGAATACCGGTGTAGAACCCATCCCTAAACTCGAAAGCTCCTCGCCCCCAAGGCCCCAGACACCTGACCAGAATCCGTCTATCCAGAAACCAGCAACTGATACAGACTCTCAACTTGCTGAGACTGATAATGATGATCAAACAGCAGGCAGCAGACCCACGTTGGTCACCATTAGAAAGGTGCAAATACCAGAGCAGCTAAATTTAGCTGACGATCCTGAGCCCAACTTTCAGCTCCCAGTCTCGTTAACGATTCCATCTGGGCCTTTCTGCGAGGGCAGCATAGTGGCCAATCAGCCGGTTGACATATCGGTAGAAATTGCGGGAATAAATGGACAAATTTTGCCTTTACCTGACAGTGTGCCTCCCGAGCTAGAAGCAGCGAACTGTCTGCTGATGAGTGCTGTGAATGTGGACCCCACCAGGGTTAGCTTTAACCCGGCCACGCCCGATACGGGTGACTTTGACTTTGCACAGGAGGGCAGCATTTCGGCCATAGGACGACTGACCCTGATATTTGAGTAGCACTAAAAACTTGATGGCTTCAGGGGGTTGTCTGTGGCATAGTGTGATAACCTGACAAAGCTGGTTTGGGTCCGTTCCCAATTTGGCACGTATGCTGCGGGTGTAGTTTAGTGGTAAAACCCTAGCCTTCCAAGCTAATGATGGGGGTTCGATTCCCCCCACCCGCTTTAAAGATTCAAGCTTAAGTAGCCCCTCTGTGGTCCGTTTAATTGGTTTACACTAAAACGTTGTAAACGACTACAGGGTTGGTGCCATGTTAGATGAACAGGCCAAGAAGACAATGCTGCGCAAGATTCCCCATGCGCTGTACATATGTGGTGTCAAAGACGGTGAAGAGGTAAATGGCTTTACCGCCAGCTGGGTCATGCAGGCATCGTTTACACCGCCGCTGGTGGTCAACTGTGTCAAAGCCGACTCCACCTCTCACGCTATGATCAAGTCCAGTGGTGTCTTTGCCCTTAGCGTTTTAGAAGATGGCCAAAAGGATCTGGCCCAAAACTTTTTTAAGCCTCTACGCCGCGTCGGCAATAAATTTGAAGACATCGAGTTTTACCCTGGTCCTGAAACTGGCTGCCCCATTATTAAAGATACCCTTGGCTATGTCGAGTGCAACGTGATTAGTACCGTTGAACACGGCGACCACACGGTCTTTGTGGGAGAAGTCATCGGTGCAGGCATTCACCGTGAAGGCGACGCTCTTCTATTATCGACTACTGGCTGGAACTACGGCGGATAGATTCTTTTCCGTTGTTGCTCCCTGGTATGAAATAAGCTGCAAAATACAGATAGACCAGTTGTTTATTCTTGCAATACCCATGCCCCTAATCAAAGTACAGACATCCGTTGACGCCCCATCTAAAGGTGCAGTTGAGGACATGCTTAAGCAGCTGTCCGCCAGCTTGGCAAAACACATCGGCAAACCAGAATCCTATGTGATGACTGCCTTTCAGCCGAGTACTCCCATGACTTTTGGGGGCAGTACCGATCCTACCTGCTACATCGAAATCAAAAGCATTGGCACCATGGGCCGTAAAACTAAAACCATGAGCCAGGAGTTCTGTGCCCAGGTACAGGCAGCGCTCGGTGTCCCTCCCGATCGTACTTATATCGAATTTGCCGATGCTGATGGTGCAATGTGGGGCTGGAATGGTAGAACCTTTGGCTAGCTACAAAAGTAGACTCACCGTGTTCTTCAAAACTCCTTCAACAAGTTTCACCGTGGTTTTACGGTAATGCGCCTAGGAATTGATTAGGCTGTATTCGTTCTTGCAACACACTCTCTATATAAACACCCTATGTGTAATCAGCCCCGGCAGCGATGCTGGGGTTATTTATTAGCGTTATTCATAGCTGATGCCATCTCATGAGGTTTTATGGATTCCCTAGTAGGGGCAATGCATAAAATATGCTTTTTTGCAATAGTAATACTCGGTAGATTAACGGCCTTTGGTGGAAACCATTAACGATAATCCACAGTCTACGAAGATAAGCAGGGCAGTTATCAATACGGTGCTTTATATACAGTGCTTTATATAAAGATTACTTGATAACTGCCCTAACAATACAAAAAAACAGGGCTAGAACTTTTAGGCTCGGCACTGCTTGGGGATAGGTGCAATCAGGGTCATTGAGGGAGTTAGGGGGTATTCTCATCGGTTCTTTATTATCTCATTAAGTTTATTCGATGAGTTGATGCAAGTCGCGGAGTATTGCTTTGAGCAGGCGTATAACAGTATGGAGATAACCGTTTAGGTTGTCATCTATCCCCACTTACAGACCTCAGGTTGACAGATAAAAGTCCTTATAAGTGAGGGCGCTCATGGTAGTTCTTGGCTGCCAACCTCAGTTTTGATTGTTTTTGTACTACTAGTTAAGGTAACCCTTTGAAAATCATGCAGTACCAAGGTTCGGTCATCTCTTCAGACCACAACTTTAAAGGCTCCTATTCGGACTCATCTGTCCTAAGTGTCGACCAGGATAGTACGGTAAACATTCTGGGTGTTGAAATTGACAACCTTTCCCGAGATGAGCTGCTAGCACAGCTAGATGAAAAAGGTGGAGTAGTAGTAACTCCCAATGTAGATCATCTGATGAAGCTACAGCGGGATAAGGAATTTTGCAAAGTCTATGATGCGGTAGACTTTCGCGTATGTGATAGTAAGATTTTGATGTATGCTGCTCAATTTTTGGGCACACCGCTTTGTGACAAGATTTCGGGCTCCGATTTGTTGCCCTGGTTCTGTGACTATCATCGCGATAATCCAGATGTCAAAATCTATATGCTAGGTGCGGCCCCTGGTGTGGCTAAGCTTGCGCAGCAGCGCATCAATGCCCGCATCGGACGAGAGATTGTTGTTGATGCTTTTTCTCCTTCTTATGGTTTTGAGAAAAACCCTGAAGAGTGTGAGGCGATTTTAGAACGCATTCGTGCGTCGTCCGCCAATGTGTTGGTGGTGGGGGTTGGGGCTCCCAAGCAGGAAAAATGGATTGTCGAGCATCGTGAGAAGCTACCCAATATCAAGACTTTTTTAGCGGTTGGTGCAGCGATTGACTTTGAAGCGGGTCACAAGCCTCGCTCTCCTGAATTTGTGACTGAGCTAGGCCTGGAGTGGCTCTATCGCACACTATCAGAGCCTAAGCGGCTGTGGCGACGTTATTTGATTGAGGATATGCCGTTCTTTGGTTTGGTGTTCCAGCAATGGTTATCTGCTCGACGTCAGCGCAAATCGGCATAGGGTGATGGTTATTAGTGGGGATGGCATAGCTTAGTGGCTATGCCCATGATTTTCATGATTACAAAGGCCCTTAGGTGCTAAACCTAAGGGCTTTTTTTTATTGTGGTTATGTCTCTCGCCCACCACATAAATATTGGGGGTGGGCGAGACGATGGACTACTTACAGCTCTTCTATATAGGCGTCTTGACCTTGCAGGTTACGCAGAGATGGGGAATCACGGCCGATGATATGGGGAAATTGCCCGGTTACCAAGGGTACCATGAGGCGACAGGGCTGGGGGTTTTTGAGGGCGGATAGGCTGGCTTGTGCTGTTGCGATCGCATCCTCTCCCTGCCATCGAGTTAGCCACACATGTACCTGGTTTATGGAGGTATTCGCCGTCGGGTCTGACGATACGGCAAACATATTGTCACCGGGATCGATCACCATGCGCTGGGCAAGACCAGTTTTCAGCACCTCAAATGCCTGGGCGATCACCGTTGCTTTGACCGTATGCTCGGTGAGGCTACCCGTACTTTGGGCATCGCCCCATACCAGTAGTTTGTCGCCCACTTGGGAGGCCACTTGTCCCTGGGTGGCCGTCACAATGGCCAAAACAACCGGTCCCTGGGATAGCTGTTCTAAAAGACAAGAAAAAAGATTTAAGGAAAACGTTTTTGGACTAATCGTCGTCTGAGTCATAAATAAATAGCACTCCTAATCAACAGGGTGCTCCAATGAGGTGGACGATTGGAACGGGTAAAGCTCTTTGCCCCCAGGAAAAACGTAAAGATATATGATGACAATCATCCTAAAAAAGGACATTCCTTGTGCCCTAATGGTGGACACTTGATAAAAGTGGCGTTACCGTTCCCTTTGTATTCTTCATATAGGACATGGGCCAGACAGCAAAAAAAATCGGCATTATTGGTGGTGGCCAACTGGCCTGGATGATGGCCACCGGGGCTAAAAACTTAGGTCTGAGCTTGACCATTCAAACCCCAAGCCAGTCAGATCCGGCCGTCAGTATTGCAGATAACGTAGTGTTAGGGGCCGTAGCCGATGCCCAACAGACGGCTCTATTGGCTGAACAGTGCGATGTGATCAGCTTTGAAAACGAGTTTATTGATTTGCCTGCGCTGCAGGTTCTAGAACAGCAGGGCGTTCAGTTTTATCCCCAGCTGCGCTGTTTGGAACCCTTGTTGGATAAGTTCGATCAGCGACTGTACTGTCAGCGTTTGGGGTTACCATCACCCCAGTTCGCTACGCTAAATTCAGACACTGAGCTGCCCCAGTTAGAAAAGACTGTGGCGATGGTGGGGCTGCCGTTGGCCCTTAAAACCCGACGCCATGGGTATGACGGTCAGGGCACATTTATCCTTAAAGATTTAGATGCGGTCCGGACCACCTGGGCCAGTCTGGGACATCAGCCGATTTTGCTAGAAGCGTTTGTCCCCTTTGAGCGAGAGCTCGCCATTATGGCAGCCCGTTCAAAGACTGGGGAAATTGCTCTCTATCCTGTGGTCGAATCCCAACAAATTGATCAGGTTTGTCGGCGGGTGATTGCTCCGGCTGATGTTAGCGATCGGGTACGGCAGCAGGTTGCTCATATTGCCAAAACTTTACTAACCGAGCTAGATGTGGTAGGGATCTTTGGGATTGAACTATTTCTCACTGATGATGACCAGGTATTGGTCAATGAAATTGCTCCCCGCACCCACAATTCAGGTCACTACACCCTGGATGCCTGCAAAACGTCTCAGTTTGAGCAACAGCTGCGGGCTGTTAGCGGTTTATCCCTGGGATCGCCTGAGCTTAACTGTGCGCAGGCATTGATGGTCAATCTTTTGGGGTTTGAAACCTCTAGTTCAGACTACGGCGAACAGCGGGCGGCATTATCAGCTTTGCCCAATGCCCATCTCTACTGGTACAGCAAAGGTGAATCGCGACCGGGGCGAAAACTGGGTCATGTGACCTTGACATGCGATCGCATCCACAGCCCTGACGAACTCAATCAGCTGATTCGCCAGGTAGACGCATTATGGTACGGAAAAGAGTCTGATTTGAAATCGTAATTAAGGTGTAGAAAACCGCTCAATCATCCCTATCGATTCCCCCTTGTCGATTTACTAGGACAGTTGGTTATGATTACTTTAGTTTCACTGCGGCGTTGGTGACTGCCAACAATGTTTCTTGATCTATGCTTTTCTCTTAAGGGCATCGAACAGGATTGCGGTGGCAGTATACCGGGCTTGTACCCGGAAACTATAAATCGCAGCCACGGGCCCACCTGGATTTTCCAGGTCAAAAACTGAGGTAAGACGGCGTTGCGGTGAAACGTTTAAGATTTGAAAAGCTCTTGATCTAATGGTCAAGAGCTTTTTGCTGTGGGGTCCACTATCCGGTAGTATTAGAAATATTGTTATGGGTACATATATACTATCCCATGGTCCAGTACACAATTCCCCAAAGCCCTGAAGATGTATTGATTACCATTTCTGGTCGCGACTCGGCTAAAGCCCGTGAAAAGGCGATGGATCAGCTTTTGGAAATGATGGGTAATGGTGAGCTAACCGCTGACTTGGACGATGGCTTTACCCCAAAGGATTTTATTGAAGTGAAAGAACATAAGACAGAGCCCACAGCTGAAGAAAATGAAGTGGTTGATGCGGTCCAGGTACTCAGTAACTTGGCCAATTTAAAGATGAAGGTGCAAGGGTCCCGCAGTGAAGCCCTGAAGGTCAGGGACCTAGTGGACTTGCTATTTACGGATGATGTTATTGATGAAGAGCAGCTCGAAGAGTTAAAGAGCGGTTTCAAAGTCCTAAAGACCTTTGCCCAGAGTAATCTACGCTATCGTGATGCCCGTGCCAATGCCGAAGATGCTCGCAAAATTTTGGATTCAGCCCTAGGTAAGTAGGTGGTGCCCTGCCCCGTCCTATCGGTAAATACGCTGGTCGCGGTCATTATCGATAAAGTTAAGCCGTCCATGGCCAGCAATGTGAGATTGCGGTTGGTCTCCCTCGGGGACAGCAGTCACTCGAAACACATAGATACCATCCAAACGTGGGTTTCGCCGAGGTCTAAGGCCAATGGTTACCACGTTACCTGGAGCCACCGGCGGATCTAGCTCTACGGTAACGGCCCTGGTTTCCTCATCCATAGAAACATTTCCCACACCTAGCTCACGCTGCACATCTCCTGGGGTACCTTCAAAGACCACGGTCTTTTCGAGACGGTAAGGTTGCAGATAGCGCGTCAGATTTTGGGGTGCAATCACAACTCGCTGTAGTGATGCATCGGCATCGGTCGGTAAATCAAGGGTAAAGAAATAAGTGGCATTGCGCCGCATGACATTGTTGTGGGTGGCGTAGGCGCTGAGAAATTGCGGTGGTCGAACAAAGGCAGTAGTCCCATCGGCAAGCTCAATAGCCTGGACTGTTGGGGCCAGAGTTGGAGCTATAGCTGTGACTGTCACCATGGAGAGGGCTGCTATTCCCATGGCTAGATAACGGGTATTCATGGTCCTTGTCCTTGCTGATCGAGCTTACCGATACCCCCATTATGGAAAACTTTGTTTGAATTGTGGGCCTAGAAGGATCTAAGAAAAGACAACAACAGATAAAAGAGATTGCCCCATCCAATTTTGGCAATAGGGTAAGGTCACATTGGCCCATAAGATAGTGATGCTCCTATCTATCTAAAAGCACCATGCAATCTGCCAAGATCTCCATGCCCTACTTTGATATTTTGCTAGAGCAGCTGAGGTTGGGTAATCCTACTGTGCAGAAAGCCTTTGGCAGGCATGTTCACTGGGGATATTGGGCTGACCCTAGTCAAGCAGATGGGACGGTGGAAGATTTTGCGATCGCAACTGAAAATCTATGTCAACGAGTTTGTACAGCAGCCGGAGTCAAAGAAGACGATCGATTACTCGATGCAGGCTGTGGCTTTGGTGGTACCACTGCCAGCCTGAATGAACAGTTTCAAAATCTGGATATTGTCGGATTAAACATTGACCCGCGTCAGTTATTGGTAGCCCGACAGACGGTGCAAGCTTTAGATAATAACCGTATTGCCTTTGTTGAAGGCGATGCTTGTCAGCTACCCTTTGACGACAATTCGATGGATGTTGTCCTGGCGGTAGAATGTATTTTTCATTTTCCGAGTCGGGAGATATTTTTCCAAGAGGTCCAGCGAGTTTTAAGGGCTGGAGGGCGTTTAGGGATTTGTGATTTTGTTTCTGCGCCACTCTTTAAAGCATTACAACAACTGCTGGCTATGTTTACAGACCCGATAATTTCCAGCACATTTGGCCGCGCCGATAGCTGTGTTACTCTGGCGGACTATCAAGCGTTAGGTCAGAGAACAGGGTTGCAGCTAACCGCCCATGAGGACATTACTCGCAACACGTTACCCACCTATCCTGTCGTATGTGATGTGTTTCGACAAACAGCTTCTCCCAAGGTGATTCGAGATGTTGCCGCTGTGGGCAAGATTAGTCAGGTAGGGCTTCTTCGCTACATGATCCTGAGTTTCGTCGCAGTGTGATGGTCGCAAGCAAACCAATTTAACATCTGACAATTATTTTCTGTCAAAAAGGAAAACTACACTCAAAAGTTTGCTCCAGGTACTGCTTGGCATCTTCTACCGACAATCCTGTGCGGCTCTGAACTAGAGTAATGGCATCCATATACTGACTTTGAGATAACAGCTTCTGAATTTTTTCACTAACTGGGCTGTGGTCCGTAACCAGTAGTGGTGCCACATCAGGATAATTGTCGATATACTCCTTAGAGTCCTTGAGGCTCCAGTTTGTTACCATCCGCACCAGCTTAATCGCCTCAATCTTACGGCCTGCAGCCAACAGCATCTGAATGCGATCGTTAACGGTGTTGCGGTCAATATCAAAGGACTCCAGGTCGGGACTGCTCGCTATGGTTGAGTTGTAACTGGCTGTAAATGGTGCTGGGTTGGGGAATCTTTCCACATAGTCTTTAGCTTGTTTGAGGTCCCATCCTTTTGTTGCCCGCACCAACTTGATGGCGCTGACTTTTTGATGTTTTTGCAGAAGATTCCTAATCTGATCGTCCAGATTTTTTGCTTCCAGGGAGTTTTCAACCTCAGGACTCGTAGCATCATGGGGCAGCGGCAGCGGTGCAAGATTGGGATAGGTTTCTACATACGCTTTGGCTGCTTTCAGACTCCATCCAGTGGCGGAACGGACTAATTTCAGGGCCGCAATTTTTTGATTGCTTTGCATCAGCGACCGTACTTGGTCTTGGATGTTGGATTTCTCAGTTGCACTGGGCTTTAGAACTGAAGTTGGCAGCTCGTAGTCAACCCTCGGGAGCTGGGGCTGGGGTAAAGACTTGGAGGTAGACGGTGGCTCTGCTTGGGGAGTTGGCAGCTGATAAGTTGGATTGTCATAGTCATCAGCCCGCTCCTTGGGGGCATTGGCTGCTTTTGCTCCCTGCTTAGGCTGTAGGGCTAGCCAAATGATGATCAAGATGAAGAGTGCGATCGCAACATAAACTATGACCATATCCTATCGCCCTCAAAATCATCGAAACCAGCTGCAGCCTTCTACAAAACATTACCCACCAACGCCTACGTGCCCATCAACCTAATCCGAATTTATCCTTACAAAGAACGTAATTTGCCCGTTTAAGACTGTAATCTTAGCTAAATTAGCCTTTCCTGTATTCTAGCCCCCATCCCATGACCAATCGGAAGATGGCACTTACAGCGAATCTAGAAGAGCAGACACCGGTTTTGCGTAAAAAGTCTGCGGACTCAGAGCCCCAGCAGATTTTTATCAGCTATCGCAGCAAAGAACCGGATTTAGGTCTGGCTGGGGATTTACACCAGGCGTTGACAGCAGCAGGGCATTCCGTATTCATGGCGGCGGAGAGTATTGGCTGGGGTGAGAACTGGGTTGAGCGTATCGATCAGGAACTAAAGCGGTGTGATTACTTTTTGCTGTTGCTATCGGAGCAGTCGGTGACCAGTGACATGGTGGCGGGCGAGGTGCGAACGGCTAAGCGACTGCGGGATAGGCTGGGTAAGCCTGCAATATTGCCAATTCGCATGAACTTGCCCCTGGATGATCCGCTTAACTATGAATTAAGAAGCACCTTACAGACCATCCAGCAGAAGTCCTGGCAAACGCCTGCAGATACGCCCAGTCTGGTGCAAGATATTCTGACGCTGATTGGATCGGGGCAGGTACCTTTAGCGGCAGAAGACAGCCAACAGTCGCTGACACCTCCCACACATCAGCGCCCTCCTCTGCCTGTAGCGGATTTGGAGCTGCCAGGGGGCACTATGCCGCTGGAATCTGCCTTTTATATTCAGCGAGAACCCTGGGATACGCGCTGTCTGCAAGAAATTGAAAATCGAGGTGGGCTGGTACGGGTAAAAGCTCCACGGCAGATGGGTAAAACGTCACTACTTGCTCGTATCCGTGACCGGGCTGATGAACTCAACTATCGAACGGTAACGCTAGATTTTCTAGAGACCGATGAGCGCACCTTTACCGACTCCAGCATTTTTCTCAAACGATTTTGTGCCTTGGTTAGCAAGAAACTAGGATTCTCGCCCCGCAAGGTAACCGAGTTTTGGGATGAGGAACTGTTTGGCCCCAAGGAAAACTGCACTGATTATTTTGAAGAGTATATTCTCTCCAAGATTGAGACATCCTTATTTTTGGCCCTGGATGAACTGGATCGCCTGTTCCCCTATGAGACCGTCTCCAAGGAATTTCTGATGCTGTTGCGTGCCTGGAATGAAAGGGCCAAGGTGAATGACACTTGGAGTAAGCTGCGGATGGCGATTGCCCATTCCACCGAGTCCTATGTAGTATTAGACACGAATTCCTCACCTTTTAATGTGGGGTTGGCGGTGGAGCTGCCCGAGTTTAGTGTCGCACAGGTGCTGGAGCTGGTAGACAAGCACGGCTTGCGTTGGGGCACGGGTGACGTAGAAGCGTTGATGGATATGGTGGGAGGACATCCCTATTTGGTACGTCTGGCACTGTATCATCTGGCGCAACAGGATGTAACGTTATCGGTGCTGCTGACGGAAGCACCTACCGATGCTGGGATTTACAGTGAACACTTGCGACGGCATCTGTGGAATCTGCAGCAACATCCCGACCTGGCTGAAGCCTTTGAGCAAGTGATTATGACCGATCGCCCGGTGGAGCTGAGACCGATACTTGCTTTTAAGCTTAATGGCATGGGTTTGGTAAATCTGCAGGGTAACGAGGTGGTGCTGCGCCATGAGAGTCTGTATCGGCCTTATTTTCGTGCGCGATTGAGGATGGCAGTATGAGTAATCCCTCGTTTTATAAGGTTGGTGGGGCGTTACCGCAGGATGTGCCGTCCTATGTGACTCGGGAAAGTGATAACGAGCTATATGAAGCGCTGAAGGCAGGGGAGTTTTGCTATGTGCTTAACTCCCGGCAGATGGGTAAGACCAGCCTGATGGTGAGAACCTTGGCTAAGCTGCAGGATGCTGGGTGGGCCGGGATTATTATTGATTTTTCGGCGAAAGATAGTCAGGTTGATCGGCCAGATCGTTGGTATGACGGCATTATCAATCAGCTGAATCGTCAGTTTGGCTTGTTGGAGCGTCAAGTCTTTCGGCGTTGGCTGAAGGAGCGAGACTTTATTGCGCCAGTGGAGCGGTTAGCGGAATTTATTGACACTGTTCTGTTGCCAGGTATCGAGGAATCGATTGTTGTTTTCATTGATGAAATCGATAGCACCCTCGGATTACCCTTTACCGATGACTTTTTTGCACTAATTCGGGGATGTTATAACAAGCGAGCAGAAAACCCTGCTTATAAGAAACTAACGTTTGTGTTGCTGGGGGTTGCAGCTCCGTCTGAGTTGATTGGGGATGCGAAGCGGACTCCATTTAATGTGGGTGAGAGTATTGACTTGAGAGGTTTTAGCTTTGAGGAGGCGTTGCCCCTGGCAGCTGGTTTGCAAGGGAAAACAGAGCAACCAAAGGTAGCTTTGCAAGAGATATTGCGATGGACAGGGGGACAGCCGTTTTTGACTCAACGGTTATGTCAGTTGGTGGTGGATTCAAATGAATTGATGACGTTAGGGGAGGAAGCTGTCACTATTGATGAGTTGGTAAACGCACGCCTGATTGATAGTTGGGAAACTCAAGATCATCAGGAGCATTTAAAGACTATTCGTCAACGATTGCTAAATGATGAGCGAAAAACTGGATATTTACTGGAGCTATATCGGCAAATTCGGCAGCAGAAAGAGATTGTAGCTAATAATAAACCTGAAGAGAGAGAGCTTCAATTATCAGGCTTAGTTGTGAAGCGAGCCGGTAAACTACGAGTCTACAACCCCATTTATACGGCTATTTTTGATGAGACCTGGATCGATACTGAGCTGAGAAAACTACGACCCTATGCAGAAAGTTTTAGAGCCTGGGTTGCTTCAGATAAAGCAGATGGCTCTCGCTTGCTGCGAGGAGGAGCACTTACTGATGCTGAAGCATGGGCATCTGAGAAAAGAACCTTGAGTGCTGAGGATCGTGAATTTCTCTCAGCTAGTCGTACTCAACAGAGGGAAGAAGAGATTGTAGCAAGGGAAAGCGAGGCGGAGCTTGAGCGAGAGAAAACGGCGCGGGCAGTAGCAGAAGCAGAAGAACAGATACTCATAGAGGCAACGCGTAAGGCTCAACAAAGAGTTCGTCAAGGAAGCTTGGCATTAGTAGGAGCGATATTTTTAGCCCTTGTTTTGGGAGGATTAGCCCTGTATTCAGAAAAACAATTGAGCTTGGCGGAGCAACGGCGTAATGAGGCTGAAGTCCAGGCTCAGGAGGCTAAAGATGACCTTATCGAGATTCAGGTACAAAGAGAGCAGGCTCAACAACAAACTAAGACTGCACAAGAAGAAAGCGATCGGACAAACAAAAACTTAGAGGAATCCCGAGAGAAGCTAAAAAATCTTGATTTTCAGCGCCAGGAGGCAGATAAACAACTCAAGAAAGCCAAACAAGTAACCCAGGAGCAGCAGGCATTACTAAGTCAGTTAAAGCAAAACTTATCCAGTGCCGATACTGCAGTTGCTCAGGCGAAACAGGCAGAACAGGAAGCTCAACAAGAGCTGAAAAAAATCACCCAGAAGCAACAAGAAGTTATCGCATTAAATGACACGGTCAAAGCGCTATCAGATCTCACCGATGACCTTTACGGCATTGGCAAGTCCGAGGTAGCCGAGGATATTTTTCAACAAATTGCTTTATCATTTTCCAGCTTTACAGGCGATAGTCCTGAATTGAAACAAGCGCTTTTGAATAGCAGTATTGCTTTGGCTCATCTCAACCTTATTCCGCGTTCACTAAATAATCCCAATAAAAAAACACAAAAGCGAATTGATGACGCACAAAAATCGATTGAGAAAAGCGTTCGTTTGATCGAAGAAATCAATCCTAATGTGTTTGATTCATCAGCATCTGGACGAGCAATCGCCTTCTTTACCTATGCAGTTCAGGGAAATTTACGTGAAGAGCAAGATTATTTGGAGGAAGAACAAGCGTCGGCTAGTGCCTATTTGTCCTATGAAAAAGCTTTCCGCTATACTTCTGAGACTCCGAATTTAGTATCCTCAGATATGGTTTCAGACTTCTTTTGGCAATCACTAGAGTCAGAAGGAAATCAATTTCAATCATTAGCCACTGCCACCCTTAAAAAACACTATGGCTTTCAAGCGAAGCAATTGATTCGAGAGCTAGAAGCCGTTATGACAAAGTATCAATGGCAGGAAGCTGATAGGCTGACTTCTGAGGTACTGGTTGCTTTAGCATACTCAAGAGATCTGAATTTTTCATTTTCTAATATCTCCTGCTCCAGTTTGGATCAAATGGACACCCTCTGGATCAAACATTCTGCCGGTCATTTTGGGTTCGGCGTTCAGGAAAACATCTATCAGGAAGCTACCTATGAAGCTCAGAAAGCTTTCGAAGCTTTTCTTGAAAATGATCCTAATTTTTCAGTACCTATTAATTCAAGTATAAATACCTGGGTCTGGTTCACTAATAAGGTAGGATGGACTCGTATTTTCCATAGCGATGTTGAAGAATCAGCGCTACTACATAACTATCAAATTGAGTGGCTGAGCAAGGACGAGATGTCATGGTCTGAAGGGATGGATGGGAGCAAGCTGAGAGCATCCGAGACACCTCAAGGTCATCTTCCTAGTACGTTGATATGGGCAGTGGGGTCGGTGATGTCTTTGGGTTCGGAGGGAGAAATTCTTATAAGATCGCTGAATGGTTGGGATTTTACTGGAGCGAATGCAAGCCTTCTCAATCATTTTCACGTGCTTAACAACTGTAGCAAGCGTAGTGCGTGATAAAGCACCACTCCAAAACTTTTGATAAGGTACGTTACGCTTCGCTACAAATTACCGGACTCTCCTCTTGACACCAGTTCGGCGGATAAATACCCTCTTCAATAAACCGATGCACACTCGAATACTTCCAATCCTGAGGAGTCTTACACAACCCATGGCGTACCGGATTGTAATGAATATAATCACAATGTGTCGCAAAATCTCGCTCATCGTGAATCTAATGTTCCCAATATCGACGTTGCCAAAGATTACGTTCTCCTCGCTTTTGTCGTGATGGAGAAACAGGTCGATTAATATTTAATACCGAGCCATAATGCCTTGTCACATGAATTTTAATCAACTTTAATCTAATCGAAAAATCTACATCATCAGGAGGTAGAGTCAACAAATAATGAAAATGTTCCGGTAGTAAAACAATTGCATCTACCGAAAATGGATAACTCTTTTTGACATTGATAATCGCTTCTCTGAGCGCTTGACGTCCCACGTCATGACGTAGCCAAGGCACCCGTTGATAGGTGACCTGAGTGATAAAGTATGTCCCTCCAGGAATGTAAGGACGACGGTCGTTAGGCATCCTGATTTGGATTTATCATTTAGGCGAATGCTGTTGTTGGTGCGTTGCCACGCACTCTACCTCCACTATCTCATGCTTAATAGAAGCGCCGTTATTATCCGTCCAAAACAGCCCTACATAAATTGGGCCTCTCAGCTAGACAACTCCAGAATTATGCCTGACCAAAATGATGAACCAACAATATACTTGATCTCTGAATACAACAACGATTCAGTTGCCTGGGCAATACTCGAACAGATTTACGATTCCATTTTCCGCGTTGAACTCCACGCATGGCATACACGTACATCAGACTGGCCTGCCAACCGAACGTTTGACATGTTTCGCGATTGGTTTGACATAACTTTCGTATCTGCGATCGCAGATCTTGGCTCAGGCTCGATCCTTGGCGATGACTATTGAGCTATTGGTAATCTTTTCCTGTTCACTAACGGATACACCATTTTTCTGTAACAACCATATCAAGGTTCATGACAAAATGTCAGGCTTTTGTATGTGCTTGGTCGTAATGCTCATAAGCTTGTCACTATTGGGCATTTGTTGTGGTTTGCTCCAGGCATCAACTGATGCAACACCACGTTTGAAGAGTGTATGAATCATGACTCTGATGCCCCACTCGGAGCCACTGACCATGAGATAGACAGGTTCCTTGTCTGCTCTTGTTAGAGAAATAGATGTGGGAGAACTGAAAGGATTGTGTTCAGCGTTATCAGCCATTAGAGTATTGCGCTTCAATGTGGTTCAGTAAGTCTACATTAACATGACGTAGACGTTTTGAACTACATTTACTTGACTTATCGCCCTCTGACACCATGAAAAGCATGAGAAAAGCAGGCAGAGCGCTTAAGCAGGTATTACAGCTTCACAACATCAGCCAAAATCAGCTGGCTGTCCTATTGGGCATCGACCGTGCCACCGTTTACAAGTGGTTTCATGGGAAGCGTGAACCAAACTCAGAAACCATCGTAGAAATTACCAGAGCGCTAAAACGAATCAAATTTGAGGCAGCTGAAAATTTCGTGCAGTTTTATTTGGGTGACATTCTTGAAGAAGAGACACCTTCTCAAGATTAGATATCTTTTCCTATCAAATGAAGGTGGACGACCCGGATGCTATTATTCATACCAATAGGAATGAGCTAATACTTCCCCGATAACTTACCTGCTGGAGTTTTTGCATAAAGGTATGCAGGTCATCCCAAAAATTATCCATCAAACCTGGAAAAGTTCCGAACTCCCGGCTGATATGCTGGCCTTTCAGCAAAGTTGGATAACCCATCATCCACACTGGGAATATCGTCTCTGGACCGACCAGCAAAATCGTCAATTTTTGCAAACTCACTATCCCTGGTTCTTAAAGATTTATGACAGATATTCAGAGAACATTTGTCGAGTTGATGCTATTCGATACTTTATCCTGATGCATCATGGTGGAGTGTTTATTGACCTCGATTTTGAATGCTTACAGCCATTAGACGATTTTTTAGATGGCAAAGAGTTAGTTTTTGGTTTAGAACCCTCTGCCCATGTGGAATTATCCCAATCCCAGATCCGAGGGCTCATTCATATTGTTTGTCCCTCATTAATGGCGTCTCGGGCTAAACATCCCTTTTGGTCACATGTATGCCAGGCACTTGTGGAAAGCAAGCAATTACCGGGTGTTTTAGATGCTACTGGGCCGTTTCTTCTGACTCGAGCCTATGATACGTTTCTGGCTAAAGATTCAATCACACTGGCCTCATCGGAGATCTTTTATCCCGTTACTAAATTTGACTGTTGGGACGGTAAACTTGACGACCCAGAATTTCGCCAAGCGGTTATCCAAAAGGCTCTGGCTGTACACCATTGGCACGGTACCTGGTTCCAGTTCGGCAATAGTCAAGCTAACCCACAAGCCTTAACTAAGGCTGCCCTGCCCCTATCATTGATGGTTCAAGGCCGGATTGTTCTGAGTGCCAAATTCCGTCATCAGCTCTTTCAGGCTTTAGAGCTTCACCAAGAGCAACCTCCTCTCATTTCCTGCATGATGGTGACAAAACATCGGATTGCCAAGGCAAAACTCGCCATTCAGTGCTTTCAAAATCAGACCTATCCCCACAAAGAGTTGGTTATTGTCGATGATGATGAGAACAATGACTTAGCTCAGTATGTTCTCAACCTGGGGGATACAAGTATTCGCCATGTCCATCTAGCGCCCCAATATCAAACCTTGGGCGAACTTCGCAATTTGGCTTTGAGCCATGCATCGGGAACCTACGCGTGTCAGTGGGATGATGATGACCTGGTCGATCCACTACGATTGGAAATACAGCTTTCTGCCCTACAGGCCCTGAATGCAGAGGCCTGTTTCTTACAACGTTGGCTAATGTGGTGGCCCGAACAACGTCGTGTTGCCACATCTCGCACCCGCATTTGGGAAGGATCTATCCTCTGCCGTAGAGACAAACTACCTGCCTATCCTACCCAGCGGCAGGGGGAAGATACGATCGTGAGTCAGCAGATTTTACAAACGTGCCGAGTGGCCCTATTAGATCAGCCACAGTTATATCTCTATATTGTTCATCAAGAGAATACTTTCCAGGCTGAGCACTTTGAACAGCATTGGCAAAAGGCCAGTGCCAGATTTGAAAACAATGCCTATGAAGTGTTGATGGATGGACTAGCAGAGCAGATGCCAGTCCTAGACTATCTAAAGCTGTTGGGTAGAAGAGCAGCACCAGACCCGGTTTCATCAGCAATGCTCAGGGGCTTACAGCCTGATAATCAGGTGATAGAGCAAGCGAGCACGCACAATGCAGAGACCTTGATTTCAGCAGCTAGCTCTCCTGAGCTTAACCAATTCCCACCTGTTCTCATTCTAACTCCAGTCAAGAATGCGGCTTCTGTTCTATCACGCTATGTAGACAATTTGTTTAACCTCAGCTATCCCCATGATCGGTTATCTGTTGGTCTGCTGGAAAGTGATAGTGAGGATGGGAGCTTTACCTGGCTGCAGCAGCACCTTGGCGAACTCCAGGCAGAATTTAGGAATGTTCACCTATACAAGTGCGATCTACAGTTCTCTTCTTCTCTGCCGCGATGGACCCCTAGTATTCAGTTCCAGCGACGCTCGATTTTAGCTAAAAGCCGGAATCGTTTACTTCAACAATCTTTACAAGATGAAGTATGGGTGCTGTGGCTAGATGTGGATGTTGTTGAGTATCCTGCTGACATTATTCAACAACTTCTGCAACCGGGCAAGGATATCATTGTTCCCCACTGTGTTGTGGGGCCAGACCGTCATAGCTTTGATACCAATACGTTCCAGTTTAAGTCAGAGGCAAAAAATCAAGACTGGAGTCGGTTTGTATTGGATGGAATTATTCAACCTCCCAGGGGAGAGGGGCGCTTATATCTTGAGGATTTGCGATCGCACCCCCTCACCAAAGTCGATAGCATAGGAGCCACCATGCTACTGATTAAAGCTGACCTACACCGCGACGGCCTACTATTTCCACCCTTTAGCTATAGGCAGTACATTGAAACCGAAGGCTTAGCCATGATGGCCCAGGACATGGGCTACACCTGTTGGGGCATGCCACAACTAGAAATTGTCCATGTTGACGCATGATTAACATCAATTCTTTTTGCTTTGGTTATCTAGGGGTGCAAAAGCACGGGTACAACTTCATCACAGCCCTGAGCCATCATGACGACATTGCCCTATTTCCTTGGGATTCGCTTCCACCTACCGACTATATATCGCCGTTTTTGCAGCAATGCTTGCTCAATGCGCAAGCAGAAGCAGTCCAGCAAAATCTTGGCATCGGCATTGGAGTGATGAATCGCATGCCCCACATTGTTGGCAATAAAAAAATTGCCTTTACGGTTTGGGAAACGAGTAAAATTCCAGCCCCCGAACTGGCCTACCTTACTGATGTCGATGAGATCTGGGTTCCGTCTACGTGGGGGAAAACTGTTTTAGAAAACAACGGGATTCCTGCGGTCCGCATTCAGGTGGTGCCAGAAGGGGTGGATACGATGTTATATTGCCCCCAACCTGCCAATCCCAAGGCTTTCTCCAATCGACGGTTTAGATTTCTCTGTGTGGGTAAATGGGAGAAGCGCAAGGGACTAGACATTTTGCTCCAGGCCTTTGCCAATGAATTTAGCCCCGATGAGTCTGTTGAACTGGTGGTTCATTGCCATAATTCTCGTATTCCTAATTTGGGTACAAAAATCAAATCTGAAATTGCCCAGCTTAACTTACCGCCCCACGCCCCCCTGCGATACAGCTCGCCTGTACCCGAACCTGCCATGGTGGAGTTATACAACAGCTGTGATGCATTTGTGCTGCCTAGTCGCGCTGAAGGTTGGGGATTACCCATAATTGAAGCCATGGCCTGTGCTAAGCCCGTAATTGTGACCAATCATAGTGCCTACTTAGACTTTGTAAATTTGCACAATGGGTATTTAGTCAATGTCAAAAAAATGGTTAAGGTAGAAGATCCAGACTGTTTTACCCCAGACCTCGATTATGGAGAATGGGCCGAACCCGATGGGGAGCACCTGCAATATATCTTGCGAGATGTGTTCGAACATCCAGATAAAGCCAAGCAAATTGGCCAAGTTGCCCGTGAGGATGTGTCGCGAGCCTGGACCTGGGACCATGCGGCAACGAAGGCCTGGCAGCACATTCAACCATGCTAAACAATAAAATTATTCACCAAACCTGGAAAATAGATACTATTCCAGAAAAATATGCGGCGTTTGTAGACAGCATCAAACGCAATAATCCAGATTACGACTATCGCCTCTGGACTGACCGCGATAATCGGCAACTGATTCAAGACCAATACCCCTGGTTTCTATCCACCTATGATTCCTACACCCACGGCATAGAACGGGTTGATGCGGTGCGGTACTTTATTCTCTATACCTACGGTGGGGTATACATCGATTTGGATATGGAATGCCTCAGGTCCATTGATAATCTGTTCCAAACAGGTGAACTCTTTTTCTCCCTAGAAGCAGGGCCATTGATTAGCAACAAAGTGGTTAGCAATGCCTTTATGGCGGCTGATCAGGGCCATCCATTCTTTCACTACATTATGACCCACCTAGACTCCTTTAGAACCCAGGATATTACCTTTAGCGATGTGTTTAAAAATACAGGACCTGATATGGTCACTCAACAGCTGCTCAGACAGCGTCAAAAATTTGATGTTCGGGTAATTGGCCTGCGTCATATTTGTCCTAAAAAAATGTTGAGTCAACACCCCGACTTTCAGAAATTCACCTTGGATGAAATTCGCAAACAAAAACGGTTGTATCTGATTCATCACAATACGGAATCTTGGAATATTCAGGTAAAATGGCCTGAATTTGACATAGAAGAATACCAGCTATATAAGTTTTATGACATCAATGGTTTTGACATTGATTATGTTGAGTATACAGATGATAAATATGATCAGATTTTGGCAAAATGCAATCAAAATCCTGACGCAATCGGTTTTAATTATAACGGCTACATTAAAGGATTTGGAGGAAAACTAGAGAAAATAGAGGGACGGAGTTTTTGGTCAAAAACCGGTGTTGATCCCTGGATATGTATTAAAAAAGATAAGCTTTATCTGATTCTTTGAAGAACATTGATCTTAAAAAGATTTCTTTAGCTGCTAATCACAAGATTTTAGCCTCAGTAAAATGTTTTTATTGAATTAGTTTTTATTAAAAAAGGGGACAGATGGTTATCGTGACCGCTGCAAATTCTGCTTACTTTATGGGGCTGGAAAATCTAGTGGGTTCTATCCATTTTTGGGCTCCAAAACATAAAATTATTCTCTATGATTTAGGTCTAGAAAAAGCCGATCTAGAAGAAATTAATTACTGGAAAAATATATCCGTTGTCCGTGGCTTTATGCCACAGAATGCACCTCCCCATTGTCGAGTTATCCACTGCTATGCTTGGAAACCTATCGCCATTTACCATGCTCTGCAGCAATATCCGGCGGTGCTGTGGATTGATGCTGGCTCAGATTTGCGATCGCCCTTAGATACAGTCCAATCCCATCTGGAGCGGGAGGGGCACTTCTTTGTTCAAGGCCAGGACCTAGATATGACCCTGATGTCCCATGATGGCTGTTACGAGGCGCTAAATGCCCAGAAGTCAGATTTCCAGGGGAAACCCTATTTTGCAGGCAACCTACAGGGCTACGTTCAGCATAGTCATGCCCATACTCATATTCTAGAACCGCTCTACACCTGTGCCTTGAAACAAGACTGCATTGCCCCATCGGGCAGCAATCTCACCAATCATCGGTTTGATCAAACGGTTCTATCTATTTTGATTTATCAGTCTGGTTTGCCAATTATTCCCCGCACTCATTTACTCTCAGCCCATCGTGATGAGCTACACCCTGATCCAGAACAGCCGAGTGCAGCAACGGTTTACACGGCAAGGTGTGCGTCTGAGGACTATGTTTCTAAGATTTGCGATCGCAAATTCCCCACGGACTATGAAGAGAGTTAAAATCAGGATCAAAATCGCGATCACTTCTTATACAAATCGCTTATAAAAATACATCAGGCGACAACTTCAACGCTTAAACAATGACTTTAGAAAATACAAAGAGGGCACAGGTGAAGAGAGCACAGGTGCTTGTAACTGGTGCTGGTGGGTTTATCGGTGGACATCTAGTTGCAAAACTATTAAAAATTCACAGTAAAGATCATATTCGTGCTGTTGATATTAAGCCTCTGGATCAATGGCATCAGCTATTTGAGGACGTTGATAATTTAGCCGTTGATCTTCAGGATGTAGATGCCTGTAAGAGAGTTTGTCAAGGTATAGATCATGTTTATAATCTTGCCGCTAATATGGGTGGCATTGGCTTTATTGAACATAATAAAGCCCTGTGTATGCTATCTGTACTAATAAACACCAACATGCTCTTAGCGGCTAAACAGGCAGGGGTAAGTCGCTATTTCTTTGCCAGTTCGGCCTGTGTTTACAATGCTGACAAACAGAAAAGCACTCAGATAAAACCGCTCTCGGAAGAAGACGCCTATCCCGCGATGCCGGAAGATGGTTACGGTTGGGAAAAGCTGTTTTCTGAGCGCATGTGTCGGCATTTTAGTGAAGATTTTGGATTGATTACTCGGGTGGCTCGCTTACACAATGTGTATGGACCCTATGGAACTTGGCGAGGCGGACGGGAAAAAGCTCCGGCTGCTATTTGTAGAAAAGTGATTGAAGCTAAAGTCAATCAACGAAGGGATATTGAAATTTGGGGAACTGGTCATCAAACCCGCAGCTTTATGTACGTTGATGATTGTGTGGAAGGCATTCTTAAAATTATGGAAAGTGATATTAATTTTCCTATCAATTTAGGCTCGTCGGAACTGGTAAGTGTGAACCAGCTAGTTGATTTTGTTGAACAAATTGGCGAGATTAAATTAAACCGATTTTATAAACTCGACGCCCCCAAAGGGGTTAATGGCCGCAATAGTGACAATACTAAAATTCTCCACCATCTAAATTGGCAGCCCAACACTCGGCTCATGGCTGGACTGCGGCAAACCTACGATTGGATTTATGGGCAATTTACCCAGACCGCCGTACACTCCAGGTAGATGAAAAATTGAGAATAGCTTAGGATGACTGACTCCAGCGGCACCCACTGGTCCCTCCCATCTGATTTGGTGAAAACCGAACTAACAGTTGTTGTCTGTACACCCCATTATTTTGGGGATGACTATGTTCAACCCTTTGAGCTGCCTACAGACTGGGGGACAGTCATCACCTGCAATTTTACAGACGATTTGTCTCTAGCTGGCGAGGCAGATGCCCTGTGGTTCCATGGTCCCACAACAGCTCGTGTTCCAAAAAATAGAAAACCAGGACAACCCTGGATCATGATGTCAATGGAAAGTGATGAAAATTATCCATTGCTCAAGAATCAGCAATTTCTCGATCTGTTCGATATCCATATGACCTATCGATTGGATTCGGATATCCCTGCTCTCTACCCAAATTGGCAACAGTATGGAGATTTTATGAATCCGCCGCTCCCTACCCATGTTAAGGGTAGTCATTCAGCGCTAGCGGCCTACATTGCCTCTAATCCGGTGCAGCATCGGGATGACTATGCGGAACAGCTGTTGGAGTACATTCCCATCGATTCATTGGGCAAGTGCTTGAATAACAAAACTGTTCCTGACTTTGTGACTGGCGATCATATTTGGGCCAGAGGCGGGTTTCAATCAATTCTAGATATTTTGCCCCACTATAAGTTCTATCTGGCGTTTGAAAATTCTCTAACAACTGACTATGTGACTGAGCGTGTCTTTCATGCGTTGGTGGCTGGAACAGTTCCGATCTATTACGGTGCAGACAATATTAAAGAGTTTTTACCGGCAGATAATGCTGTCATCAATATTGCCGATTTTGACAGTCCTAAAGAACTGGCAGATTATCTGCTGTATCTGGATAAGAATGATCAGGCCTATGAAGAGCACCTGGCTTGGAAAACCCAAGGTTATTCGGATAGCTTTAAGCGTCTGCTAGATCTAGGGGATATTGAGCCTCGTTATCGTATGGCGGTAAAGCTGGCACATCAGTGTGGCAAGGAATGTAACTGCGGTGGTCGTCTGCGAGACGTTATATAAAACAGGGGCGTTGCTGAGCCCCGGTATGATTTCACCTGCAAACTATCGGTAACTAGCACGGTTCACAGATCGGTTTTTCCCTCAAATCAGCAACGGCAAAACAGGTTTTTGGCCTTACAGCCAGCTCTCAAGTAGGTCACAGGCGTTTTCCAATCCCATCTCATCGCGAATCTTTGTTCCTAGTACCGTTGCCCGCTGCCGATACTCAGCTGTCAGCACCTTATTTTGCAAAACCTGTGCCACTTCATCTGCCTGTAAGCGCATGGGATGCATGGCAGCCCCTACTTTATGAAAAATAATCTGCTTAGCATTAAAAAACTGATCATTGCCAAAGGGTTCCACCAGCATTGGGCAACCCTGGCGTAGAGCGCGGGCAGTGGTACCAATACCGCCATGGTGGATCAGGGCGGCAGCCCGGGCAAAGAGCCAATCTTGAGGCATAAAGCCGGTAAACATAACGCGATCTCGATCGCAATCTGCCGGTAGCTGCTCCGCCTTAAAATCCGCCCACCCCTGCTGAATCAGCAATGGCCGCCCCAACTTAGCTGCCGCTTGGGCATGCACGGTCACAATTGCTCGTGCATCTGCCAACGGTTGACTGCTAAATGACAGTACTAAAGGTTTTGGGTCCTGCTCCATAAAGTCCTGCAGGTTCGGAGTTGGTTGCCAGGTCTGCCAGTCTGGGTCCTCATAAAACCAGAATCCTGTTTGGCTAGCTGGGGCCTCGGCTACAGGTTGGCTGAAATGAACGCTGGAGCCCAAGATTGTGCGATCGCATCGATAATAGTTATCCCACTGGTTACGAGAAAGAGGTGGCAACTGCAGCGACTGCCTTACTTCCTCGGTCATGTCATACATCTCATCCGCAATAGCAGGCCTATCTGCCTTGGACAGGGAATTACTTACCGGTTTATGCTTGGGTTGCTTGCGTTTCTGGCAATGTAAGCTAGGTGTTACCGATGCAGTCACCCAGGAGATTTTCAGTTTTTCGTGGACAATTGCCGCTACCAAATCCTGCTGTGGAGTGGAGATTAATAAACTCGCATCCTGACAAGCCTCCAATAAACAAGGCAAGCCCTCCACCAAATGAAACCAGAACATATCGAGGAAAGCATCCTCACGCTCTTCTCGCTCAATACCGGAGCTTGAAGTAAAGTCATCACCCAGATGGTTCCACGCCTGAGGCTGCTGTTGGGCAACTGTTTTGCTTACCGACAGGCGACCATTATCAACGGCTTTCAATCCTGCTTTCAAGGCGTAGGGATGCATCGCTGGACCAATGGCCATTAAGACTGAATAGCCCCTTGCCTTAAGCGACTGCCCTAGCGCAATCAGAGGTAAATTGTCCCCTAAAGTGCCGTAGCTAGTGATTACAATCGCTGTCATACCACTGATCCTGTCTGCAATGACAGTGCTTGTCTAAAAAATTTAGAACCCAAGAAGAACTCCCTCATAAATCGGGTGTCCCCTTGGGTTTAGAGTATTAATGAAAGCCTAGGCTGTTTGTAGCTGCCTATTGCTAGAACTACCAACCTTTGCGCCGTCGCCCTTTGCGCCGCCGAGGTCTGGGACCGCCGTTGGGACCATTGCCACCAAAGCCAGGACCATTGCCACCAATGCACCAGCCTCCACCCATCATTTCAGCTTGCTGATCTGACAGAAACTCAAGGTCTTCAAACTCAAGCTCGCCTGAAAAAGGAGCTGACTGCTCATTGTTATTTGCTTCATCCATAATAAGTACCTCGTGTATGCTCTACAAACTACAGAACAGAACAAGTAGGTGCATAAACCTTGACCTGAGACACAATGACATCAAACGCAAAGGCTGCACCAAGTTTGTAAAATATTTAACTTTAACTTATATGCAAAAAGAATATCCTGCAGCACTATTGCTCCAGAAGTTCATATTTCTATTACATATGCTTCACGATTTCCACAACCTATTCCATACTCTACTACAAACGTATTCCCGTCAGGTGATGCTAATTGCTCCTATTCTCTTAGCTGGCCAAATTGAGATATCCCACTGTTCTCCAGCATAGTGAAGAAGATTGCGGGGCAGCTTGTCTTGTTGCTGTCGCTAAATATTATGGCCGCACCTTTACCCTGAATCGGTCTCGGGAGGCCGTAGGGACCAGTTCTAGAGGGACTACACTTTTAGGCTTACGACGGGGAGCAGAGACATTGGGCTTCAATGCCCGTCAGGTTAGAGCTACTCCCGAATTTATTGATCGTCAGCGATTGCCCCTACCCGCTATTATCCATTGGCAAGGTAACCACTGGGTGGTGTTGTATGGTAAACGCCGTACACGGTATGTCGTTGCTGATCCAGCTGTGGGGCTACGCTACCTCAAGCATCAGGATTTACTAGCAGGCTGGGCCAATGGCATTATGCTGTTACTAGAGCCGAATGAAGAACGATTTTATCAGCAACCTGACGACAAACTAGAAGGGATTGGTCGTTTCCTGAAGCGGGTATGGCCATACCGCTTAATTGTTTTAGAGGCTATTGCCATTAATAGCGCCGTCGGGTTATTGGCGCTGGCCTTCCCACTAATGCTGCAGATTCTTACGGACGATGTGCTAGTGCGAGGTGATACCCAGCTACTGACCACCGTTGTAATTGCCGTGGTTGCCATGAATCTATTCCGTCGGGCTATCGATCTCGTGCAATCTCACCTGGTTCGGCACTTTACAGAACGGCTACAGCTCGGTTTGATCCTGGACTATGGCTATAAGTTACTACGGTTACCCATGTCCTACTTTGATGCCCGCCGCAGCGGTGAGGTGGTTAGCCGTATTTCAGATGTGAATCGGGTTAACGCCCTTGTGGGGCAGATTGTTCTGGGGTTACCCAGCCAGTTTTTTATTGCCATCATGGCCTTGGGCCTGATGCTGTTTTATAGCTGGGTGCTCACCTTAGCCTCGATGGCGGCCTTTATCTTAGTGATTGGTGTGAACATTTGTTTTTTGCCAGCAATTCGGCAAAAAACTCGACAGCTGATTGTTGAAAACTCCGAGAATCAGGGGTTTTTGGTAGAAACATTTCGGGGGGCCATGGTCCTCAAAACCACCCAAGCGACTCCCCAAGCTTGGGATGAATACCAGCAGAACTTTAGTCGTTTAGCCAATCTAAACTGGGGGCAATTTAAATTAGGTCTATACAGTAACCTGTCCACCGAGCTGCTATTTGATCTGACTGATATCGGTTTGTTGTGGCTAGGGAGTTTGTGGGTCATCAATGGTGAGCTTAGTATTGGCCAACTCATTGCCTTTAGCGGTATGAGTGACAATTTTCTGGAATTTTTAGGACTGATTGTAAATTTAGTAGATGAATTTATTACAGCTCAGGTTGTGATCCAACGATTGTCAGAAGTGTTGGATGCAACTCCAGAAGATGATCATGACCAACAAAAGCCCTGGGCCTCCATTTCTGGAAACGCAGATATTATTTGTAAAGACTTAAACTTTCATCATGTTGGACGAGTTGATCTGCTCCAAGAGTTTAGTCTGACCATTCCTGGCGGCAAGGTGACAGCCTTGGTTGGTCAATCTGGTTGCGGCAAGAGCACCCTGGCTAAGCTACTAGCTGGCCTATATTTGCCCCAGTCAGGAAATATTCGCTTTGGTGCCTACAATCAGCAAGATTTAGCCCTTGAATGCCTACGCCAACAAGTGGTTTTGGTACCCCAAGATCCACATTTCTGGAGTCGATCAATTTTAGAAAACTTTCGGTTCTCTTTTCCAGGCATCACATTTGAGCAGGTGGTAGCAGCCTGTCAGGTGGCCATGGTGGATGACTTTGTTAGTGAACTTCCAGACAAATACCAAACTGTTCTAGGAGAATTTGGTGCCAATCTTTCGGGTGGCCAACGGCAGCGTTTGGCCATTGCTCGTGCCATCGTTAACAATCCTCCGGTGCTAATTCTTGACGAATCTACAGGTGCCCTTGATCCAGTCTTAGAGGCAAAAGTCTTGGATAAGCTTTTGTTTCACCGACAAGACAAAATTACGATTATGATCAGCCATCGCCCTCGGGTGATTTTGCGAGCTGACTGGGTTATTCTTTTAGAGCAGGGAAGCCTTAAACTTCAGGGTACATCGGCGGAACTTCAGCAGATTCCTGGTGATCATTTAGATTTTTTGCAGCCATAGATTTTTGCAGCCATAGAATAGAGCTTTGCAGACATGTTGAACGGCATTATTTATTTAGAATGACGATGGAAGATGCTCGCTTGAATGATTCAGAATTCTCCCCTGTCTTACCTCAGCAGATTCGGCAGGCAAATTCTGATGACTTTTTACCATCTTTAGGCAACTGGACTGTTATTGGAGGATTAGTAATTTTAGCTGGCTTCATGGGCACCATTGCCCTCTCAGCAGTACTGAAATATAAAGTAGTGGTTCAGGCTCCAGCAGCCATTCGACCAGCAGGAGAACTCCGTCTAGTAGAAGCAGGTACAGACGGTATTATTGAACAGATCAAGGTGAATGAGAACCAGTTTGTTCAGGCCGGAGAAATACTAGCAATTGTCAACAATTCTAGCCTAGAGACCCAGAGACAGCAACTTTTAGACACTATTGCCAGTATTCAACAGCAACTCAGTCAAATCCAGGCTCAGCTTACAGCATTAGATCAACAGATTGCGGCGGAGACAGAGCAGTTACAACGGTCGATTTCTTCAGCTGAGGCGTCATTACGTTTGAATCAGAGAGGCTATCAAGATGCGTTGACAGAGAGTCAAGCAGATTTGAAAGAAGCCGAGGCGTCGCTTACTTTGGCCCAGGATGAACTCCAACGATATCAACAGTTAGCAGATACTGGCGCGATCTCGGAGTTGCAAATTGGTGAAAGGATAGCTGCTGTTGAAATTGCCAAAGCTCGATTGGAGCGAGTCACGGCAGCCCTCAATCCCACCAATGCAGAAGTAGATATCGCTAAGGAACGTATTGTTCAAGAAGAAGCTCGCGGCAATGCCATTATTGCCCGATTACACCAGGAACATAAAGAACGACTGAGACAATATCAGGAACTGGAAAATCAACTAGAGCGGGACCGTGAAGCATTAGATCAGGTAGACAAAGAATTGGATAGTACAGCTATCCGAGCACCCATCTCAGGAACCATTCTAGAGCTGAATTTACGTAATGTTGAACAGGTAGTCAACCGAGGAGATGAAATTGCCCAAATTGCTCCGACTACGGATACGATAGTGCTCAAAGCCTTGGTCGCCCCCCAAGATATTAACAAAGTGGAAATAGGACAAGTTGTAAAGGCCCGCATCTCTGCCTGCCCCTATCCTGACTATGGAACGCTTCCAGGTATTGTAGAAGCCATTTCTCCTGACGCAGTGATTTCAACAGGGCCAAATGAGCAAACTGTCTCCAATCTAGTAGGCACTAACTATCAGGGAACTTATTCAGTTGATGTCCAGCCTGAACATACAAGCCTTAGTGCTCAGGGAGAAGAATGTGTTCTTCAACCAGGTATGGAAGGTAGAGCCGATATTATCTCCCAACAGGAATCGGTTTTGCGATTTGTTCTAAGAAAAGCAAGATTGCTAGTTAATTAGATATGGAGGGAGTAACTTTCGGATTTTGGATGGGATAGGTTGAGCGACCACTCGAATTTCGAGGTATCCCTGGCGAACGACTTCTGGTGATGAAAATTTGGCCAGGAACGCGGGTATTCCAGGTAGGGAGCCATTCTAGGCAACGGCGAAGGCATCAGGTATTTCTTAGCAAGGCGATCTTTATTTTAGTGCGATCGCAGCTTTCGACTGTAATCATTAATGAGAGTCTTACGTACTAATGTATGCAGCTTTAAGCCCATATGTAAGTTTCAAATTCTTGCCATCGCGTTATCCTTTCAAAAAGGTAATTCAAGGATTCCAAGTGCTCTAAGATTGCTATGGCTAGACCCAACTATGGCCCCCAAGCTCACCAGCGTGCGCGACGTCTGCTCAATGTTTTGCTAGCTTACGCTAACCATGATATCGAAAATTGCGATCGCATCAGTGCTCACATTGAATTCAATTGGAAAACAGAAAAATGTCTAGTCGTTAGAACCAAGATTAGACACTTAGAAGAGTTAACGAGTTTAGACAATTCAGGTCCAGTGCTCAAAAGCGTTTACATCAGAGAAGCGTTTAAACGATTGGCTGATCACGTTGGCATTTTAGATGACTACCGAACGGCTACTCAAGGCTCTGAAACATGGCACTTTGCTTTGAATCTATGGTACAAACGCTCGAGTGTAGATGATAATTTACGCCAATTTGATGCTGTTTGGGAAGTGAATCGTCCCAAGAAATCCAAGGAAGTAGCTGGTGGCATTGCTCTGGAAGGCAGACTAGAAAAGATTCCACAGGTTGAAAGACCAGAAAAAAATAAAGCTAATCATACCGTCTACCTGGAGAAACTTCCACACAGCTGGGGAGAAGCACCCGATGTGTCTAATTTTTATGGACGACAGTCTGAATTAAAAAACCTACGAGCCTGGATTTTGCACGATCGGTGTCGCCTAATTACATTATTAGGAATGGGAGGGATTGGTAAAACAGCTCTTTCGGTGAAGTTAGCCCAGCAATTAAAGACTGATTTTGACTGTGTTGTATGGCGTTCATTACGAAATTCGCCGCCACCACAAACTTTACTAAATGATTTACTGTTAACCTTATCGAAGCAACAACTTACTGAACCTCCCCAAGACATTGATGCTGTTATTGTTGAACTCTTACATGAACTGCGATTACGCCGATGTTTGCTAGTGTTAGATAATTTTGAATCTATACTCCAAGCTAAAAAAGCTCAAGGCTCATATAGCCCAGGTTATGAGGATTACGGTCATCTATTGCGCAGTTTAGGGGATAGCCCTCATCAAAGTTGTGTAGTTCTAACAAGCCGAGAAAAACCTATTGGTCTTAGAGCAAAAGAAGGAATACAACGACCAATTCGTAGTTATCAACTGAAAGGGGTGAAAACATCGACAGCCAACTCTATCTTGCAACAGTATGGAATTGATGCAGAAGTTGGGAAACAGCTGGTTGATGCTTATTATGCTAATCCCTTAGCAATTAGGATTGCGATCGCAACCATCCAAGACCTTTTTGGTGGCGATATTGCTGAATTTCTAGCAGCAGAAACAATTATCTTTGGCGATATTGCTGATCTACTTGCTCAGCAGATTAAGCGACTCTCACCCCTAGAGAGAAAAATCATGGAGTGGCTAGCCATTAGTCGAGAGCCAATTTCTCTCACTGCTATACGCCATAAGCTGATTCCTGCAGTAAAAACTCAGACTGTTGTAGATGCCCTCACGGCACTGCAGAGACGCTCGTTGATTGAGCGTGACTCTCAAAATCAGGGATTCATGCAGCAGCCTGTGGTTATGGAATATATGACTGAGCAGGTGATTGAGCAAGTGTGTAATCTTATCCAGGAAAGTAACAACGGCAGGCTACTAGGTTTGTTAAATACCCTAGCCTTAATGGAGGCGGATGCTAAGGACTATATTCGTCAAACCCAACAGCGCGTGATTTTATCACCAATTGCTCGACAGCTAAAAGAGCGATTGGTGATTGGTCATAGTTTGAGGGGAAGGTGCGATCGCATTCTCAAATACCTTCATAAACAGCCTCAACCAGGCTATGCCGCTGGAAATCTCATTAACCTTATGCAGGCGTTGCAGCTAGATATAACGGGCTATGATTTTTCAGGTCTCTGTGTTTGGCAAGTCTATCTTTCAGACTTGACTCTACAAAAGACCAATTTCACAGGCGCAGATCTGAGCCGGTCAGTCTTTACCCAAACCTTGGGCGGCTTTCTGGCAGTAGCTTATCATCCTGAAGGACATCAGCTGGCTACGGCCATCAGTAATGAGGTAGTCATTTGGAATATTGGGCAAGGTAAACAGCTATTTTCTAGCCAGGGACATACAGCCTGGGTAATATGTTTAGCCTATAGTCCTGATGGTCAACTCATCGCTAGCGGTAGTCGAGATGGAACAATTCGGTTGTGGCATGCTGGCACAGGGCAATGTATTAAGACACTTGCTTGTCCAGAAAGTTGGGTGCAAACTATAGCGTTTAGCCCTGATGGTCATTACCTTGTCAGTGGTGGGAATGATGCACAGATACGAGTATGGAATTTGGAAACAGGTCGCTGTGAACAGCTGTTAGAAAGTCACGATGATGCAGCCTTAATCGGAAAAAATCGTATTCTGGCCTTAAAGTTTTCTGCTGATGGCCGCATACTTGTCAGCGGCAATGACAATCAAACTGTACAAGTGTGGGACTTGACTGGTGGTAATTGTTTACATGTTTGGGACATCTCCATCAATTGGACGTTGGCCATGGATTTGAGTCCAGATGGCAAGACTCTGGTGACTGGCAGTGATGGTAAGGCCGTTAAATTTTGGAATGTCAATACTGGAGAATGTTCAAAAACCCTGCCCAACTATCAGAGCCACGTGTGGTCAGTCATGTTTAGCGCAGATGGACAACAGATTCTCACAACCAGTGGAGATAAAACCATTAAACTCTGGAATATAGACTCTGGAGAATGTCTCAAAACATTCTTGGGGCATACCCACAATGTCTGGCTAGCCCGCTTTAGCCCAGATGGACAGTCATTGGTAAGTGCTAGTAATGATCAAACTGTTAAGGTTTGGGACATACATTCAGGGCAATGTTTACAAACCCTGAAAGCATACAGTAATTGGGTGCAATCCATTGCGTTTAGCCCCGATAGTCAGTATTTAACTAGTGGAGGCGAAGATCATCAGGTTCGGCTTTGGCAAGCTATCACCGGGGAATGTCTGCATAACCTAACTGGTCACAATAACCATGTTTCCTGTGTAGCCTTTAGGCCAGATGGTAGTCAGATTGCCAGCGGCAGCGATGATAATACTATCCGTTTATGGGATGCACAGTCAGGGGAATGTCTGCAAATTTTGTATGGCCATCGGAGTTGGGTACAATCCGTCGCTTTTAGTCCAATGAATTCCATTTTGGCAAGTGGGAGTCATGATCAAACGGTGCGCCTTTGGGATGCTACATCCGGTGAATGTTTACAAATTTTAGAGGGACATGTTCAGCGGGTAAAATCCGTAGCCTTTAGTCTAGATGGCACCCTGTTAGCTAGCGGTAGCGACGACCATTTGGTTAAGCTGTGGGAGGTTGAGTCAGGTATCTGTGAACAGACATTAGTAGGGCATCAAGATTGGGTGTTGTCGGTAGCGTTTCATCCTCAGCGGCCTTGGTTGGCAAGTGGTGGTGGTGACCATCACATTAAGTTATGGGATTTGGAAATGGGCAGCTGTATGCAAACATTGCAGGGCCATACTCAACGGGTTAGATCAGTCAAATTCAGTCCCTGTGGTCGGTTTATAGCGAGCTGTGGTGATGACGATACGATTCGTTTATGGGATATTGCGACAGGTATCTGCCAGCAAGTTATGATCGGTCATAGTCGTGCTGTTTGGACAGTTGCGTTTAGTCAGGTAAGTAACATTCTGGCCAGCTGTAGTGAAGATGAGACGATTCGTTTGTGGAATTTTGAAACTGGCGAGTGTTTAAAGATATTGAGACCCCAGCGGCCCTATGAGGGCATGAATATAGCTGATGTGGTAGGGCTAACCTCTGCGCAGCGTCGTACTCTGATGGCGTTGGGGGCTGTAGACGTAAAGTCTGAGTAAGATTTTTATGGAGAAGTATCATGGGTGAAAACCAGGATAAGCTATCACTAGAAACTGCTGAAGTGAATGCAAAAGACAACTCTGTTACAGAAACGGAAGCAAGAGTTGATAGGCCAGAGGAAATGTCGGATTGTGGTTCTGATGAGATAACGTCTCAGTCAGAGTTTGATGATCGCAATCCTAATTGGACTGAGAAAGAGGTTCTCCCTCAAAACAGTCAGGATAACGATAATTCTAATGAGATAACATCTCAGTTAGAGTTTGATGATCGCAATCCTAATCGGACTGAGAAAGAGATTTCCTAGTAAAATATAAAAGCATTAAACTAAAGTTTATTTTGAATTCAGTGCTATATTTGTTTAGGTTCTGCGAAACGTACATAGCACTTTGGGCTCATCTAAGCCATGTATTCTAATAATGGAATTTGAAGCGATGAACGTAGATGGTTAGTTTGCAAGAGACTACATCAAAGCCTAAAAATTGCCGATTCATACATCAGTCAAGTTTTAGGCTTTGAATTACAAGCATTCTCAATTTAAAGATTAAGGACATAAGAGGAGCAGAACTCTCAGAATAATTCTTGACTACCACTGCAAAGCCTGATCAGCATTAGGACAAGTAGGCAAACGTTTACAGGTAAACGCCAAAATATAAATCTGATTTGCATCAGTCATCGTTTCTAAGATTGTTTGAGATGTTTGAACATTTTGTGAACGAGTAACTTTAGCTTGAGGTAATTTAGGCCTGTTTTTTTCTGCTTTCCTGAAGCTCTGAAAAATCTTGGAAGAAACGTCTGATTCATTATGCCTAAACCTAAGGTTGCTTTCCCTATTGATTTTTCGATGCTTTTGTTTCAAAACATGTATATCTCTTTTAGGGTTAAAGACAGTTGGAGTTTGATGTACTTGCCCAAGTTGACGTGAATAATCGCGAGTTGACAATGTTTGTTTCTGCACAACTTTCGAGAAACTTAATGCTGTCGGAGCATCCGATTCTTTACTTTCTGGCTTTTGTGAGTCAACTATTTTCTTCACAGTAACCTTTCGAGCAAAGACCACAGCTGTTACATAAGCTGGACAATATCCAGTCGGTGGTGTCAGACCATCCGAAAGTTGTTTCTGCTCATCTGAGAAGCGCCAAAAACGAGCTTTAAAGAGATCTGAATCATACCAAGGGCGATCAATAGCGGCTGAACTGAACTCGAAGGAGACAGAAATAACGTCTGATTTTACGTTAGAGATATTGAGACGAGATTTTGACTCTGGAGAAGTCGTATCTAACAAAGTTTTGATTTCTTCTTTTTCTAGAGGAAAAGGCTGCCAGGAACCTTCTTCAATCGCATTTTTTGGGAAAAAAATACTAGGATAAAATCGTGTTCCGTCCGTAGAAGTTAAACTGCTGATATCAGGATTGAAATCGGTTTTCCACTGTTCCCAAATCATGCCAGGTGATTTAGCTCCTAATCGAGCTTTTATAGCCCGAGCTTCCTCAACCTCTTGTTTAAAGCCATCGTTAATCCACTTATGTTTTAACTTTTCAATTTCTTCAAGAAACTGAGGTTTCTTTACTTGTTGCCAGTTTTCTCTAACTGATTGATCTTCGGAAGTTTCTGCTGTGCTTGCAACTGCTGCATAAGCTTCATTAAGCATAAACCATTGATCTTCATAGTGTTTATAGAGTTTAACAGCATCACTATTTTCCCAGTTCCCATCTTCCCGTTGATGCCGCAGAAATTTTATGGCATTTTGATAATGAATTTCTTCTTCTTCTGTACGAGTTGACCAGGCCACCTGGGTATCGACACCATGCAAAACGTCTTCATAAATATCCCAAAGGCAATTATTTTCCACAGGGCTCCATGCTTCACCATCTGGAATTTGATTTACTAACATCGAGAAGTTTTTTAAGTCTTGAATACTCTTTGTTGAAAGAAAGTTTAGCTCTTCTGAGGTAAATTGAAGTGGTGTTACTGGAAAACTCAGAAATGTGTCGTCACTTGCGAAAACTTTAATAGCTTTAGCCATTAAAGCTAGTTGAACTGTTGCATCCATGATATTAATCTCATTTACTTTATTATTGTTCAATAAACCTTACTGAATGTCTCCTGGTCATTATTGGAGACATTCAGTAATCGTTGTTGTGAACTTAAATCCACTTCTCAATCTCAGGCAAGGGATTAGGCGATTTGGGAAGCACATGACATTTAAAACCAATTACCTGCATCCCAGGAACATTCAATCCTTGTTCTTCGGCATGAGAATGGAGTTCTGATGACGTTGCGCCCAAACTTGTTGCTGCTGTAAAAGAAGAACCTAAGTTAAGCGGGGCAAAAGACATGCCTCCACTCACCCTCGATTGCTTATGAGCAGAAAGAAATCTTGAAGAGCCTTCACTTTTCCCCAGGGATAATTTAAGGTCTTTGATTACTATCATCGCAGTCGGATAAGCAGGGATCATCCCCTTAGGAGGACTTCCTCCGTCACTCACCATTTCTGATTTGGCTACAGGGTCATTTTGATCAAAGCGCCAAGACTGACTGTTTAAAAAAGCAGTCTTGAACCATGGTCGGCTAATCATAACTTGAGCAATTTTAAATTCAAGATTGAATTTGCTCATGTCGAAAGACATATTCGACTCGTAGTTCTGTTGGGCGTGGCTACCTTGGGCTTTTGTATTAAAACCAAAAAGACCAAAACCACTTTTTGTGCTTCCTGAGTAAGCACTATTGTTATAGTTGGAATTACGATATCTGTTGTAGTCACGTGAGCTGAAAGTGAATTGAGTCCATCCAGTTGCTCGCGTAAAATTGCCTGGAATTGCAGAGGTGAAGTAAAAATTACTTCCAGAGACGCTGCTACTAATGACGGCTTTTTCTAAGTCATCTCGGTATTGTTGCTTGAGCAGAGCCATATCTCGCCGCATCACCTGATCAATAAAAGCAGAGATAGCCTCGTAATCGTTCTTATATCCATTTGAGACCCAGTCTGACATTGCAGCTTTTACCCGATTTCGTAGGATATTGGCATTCATTGCCCAATAATGTACGTCTTCGGGCTTACTGGCAGATAGCGCGCTAATTCGGCGAGCATTGTATTCCAATGTGGCAGCTTCATAGGCGGCCATTTTTTCGTTATAGATTTGTACTAAAGGACTAGGCTCAATGACCTCAACTTCACTGTCATCAATCAGATTTTTCTTTGTTTTTGTGACAGTTAGTAGGTCTCGAAACTTCGCAATCTTTTTTTGAGTACTCCTTGGAAGCTTGGATTGCATTACCTGACTCATTCGCAGAATATATTCGTAACGCTCAGAAAGAGTACCCTGATTATTCATTACACTCATTCGAGCAAACTGGCCATTTTGACCGGTTGCCATGTCAGGCACAAAGTCTACCAACCGAGCAAAACTTTCGGCCTGCATATACAGTCGACCTGTATCCGAAGCTCGTAATTGATCCATCAATTCAGGAGTTAATTCTGGAGCTTCTCCATCAATAGTCATGGCATCAACAGCTGCTTCTCTAACTGTGCCTGTCAGTCCCTGAGTTAGAAAGTCGAAGTCCTCTGCTTGAATAGGTATACCTGGGGTGCACCAGCTGAAGAAATTGTCTTCAGACATAGGAACTGTATCGTCACCATTAGTTAAGATGTCATAAAGTCCAGCCATGATAGCGTTTGCTACGGCACTTGGTTTTTCAAAAGACATGATGTTCTCCTTAATCTATAGAATAGACAGTCTCAAATGTTTTGGGATTTACGAAAAAACACGTAAAAGGTTTGTAAGGCACCCCTTAAAGCCGCAAAAGATTAGCTGATAAAAAGCTCTTAAGATGGTGTTCTAATATAAAAATAAAACACCAAATCTTGGCGAAAATATCTTGCTAATGTGTTCAAGTTATTTAGAAAATGCTTGCCTTCACGCCATTTCTGTATTTGAGGCAATCTTCTCAATTTCGAGTTTCAGGCGTAGTTGCCATTGATAGAGAGGCCGATTCCCATTGACCTCAAAATGCAATTTAAGGTTTGAAAAAGGCAGAACCCAAATAACCATATAAGAGCTATATTTAATTGTTAATTGAATTCTGCCTTGACTTTATTGGATAGTAAATTACGAACCTACGAGGTTAGAATAAATTCCAATTTGGCAAGCTTTGTCAGTTCAAAAAGGCAGTTAAATTTCTTTAGAATTTGCCTATTCGATAGTAAAGTTTGTATCGCCAAGTAGAGTAACCAATTCCTCCTTCATAAAAGTTCTTTGCAACATAACGTTTCCAACCTCGGGGTAGAGTGTTGATTTCTATGAATCTCGATTCTCTTCCAAGTTGATCATCGTCATCAAAAACTAAGGCTGTTTGAATTGCAGAAAGCGATAGATTGAGGACTGATTTTGATGGACGGCTGATAGCTAAACCTCGATCAAGATAATCTTCAAGCTTTTGTAGTTTTTCAACATCTGCTGAAGAATCTTGCTCATAGAGATACATTCCAAGTTCTAAATCACTCCCTGGCTGCACTTGCGCCTCAAAGATCTTTTCTTTGATTGGGATGTGTCGAGGTTGATCGTCATTGATTCTTAATGGTGGATTAGGTGTTACAAAAGCCTTTGATTTTCGAAAATTTCCTTTTGATACTCTGACACCGCCAATCAGGTATACATCATCAGCTCCTGTAACATCTTCTGTGTCATAACAAACAATACTGTCTAAGACAATCTTGATTGTAGGCATGATATTTTCCTCAGTTTGAATTCAACAATGAAACACTGTTTTTTCTCAGTGTTGAACTCAGAATATTGAAGGAAACTTCCCCCAAGCCCATAGAAGATTTTGCTGTATTAAGGGCTCACTTTTTAAAGCTTTTAGAGGTTTGGGGAAGTTATTTGATTTAGGGATTCCCCAAACTTTGCGTCCAATTTTATCCGTTTTACCTATTGGTAGTTTTCAACTGTATTGCTTTTGCTATAATTACTCAGTCAATATTTCATACGCGACAACAAATGCCCATCTACAGTCACTACTGCAAGAGAGTTAAGCGTGGGAGTTGTGAAACTGTCTCGGACAATTAGGTAAGTGGTCGAACAGTGATAACGAGCATTTGATGGGTATTCCAATCCTCGTGTAATGCTTCCTCTTCAGGGGCTGTACTTACATCGCGCGTGTGCAGTCGGTGCATGAGTCGATTAAGCACATTAGGTTGCACTTGGGATAGGTTTACTGCAGAGCGTGTTAAGGGGGCATCTAAATTAGGCTGTGTCAGCAAGTGTGTATCGAATTCTGCCGTACTGAAAATGAGCTTATAGATATCCCGATACTCAGTAACTCCTTGCTGCCAGAGTTCTTTAGGGACCGACGTATACAGTGGTTTGCCTCCGTTTGCCCAGGCCGATTCCCCTGGCTGTAGCCACACACCATTAGCCTCAAAAAACGCTGGACTAATGGCATAGCGTTCCGTTAGATCCAAAACTGAGCAGTATAACGGTAAACTCCAAGTATTAGTGAGTTTTAACTGAAACTGTGGCTGTTGCCAGCGCCCTACCTTTTTTTCATAGCGTAGTTCAATCTGGGCTGTCTGAACTTCTTGCCCCTGCTGATAAAGCTGCATCTGAACTGCACCAGTGGGAATCTGACTAGTGGCAGGACCAGACAGATTGACTAAGGTGGTCCATCGAGCCATGTGTTCCAAACGAGCGACTACTTGAATAGCACTCCTACAGCCCGATGAACGTCCGGCTAATGGCTGAAAGCTATTTAGATCAGTAATTTGATAAATTCCATTCTCTGCCACGACCTGAAAGCTAGCCTTTTCTGAAACATCTACGGCCTTTACATAAAGTGAAGGCTGCTGCGTTAAACTCGTCTTTAAAAGCGCTTGCCATATTACATCGGCTTCACGTCCTTCTAAATATACTCCTAGTTTCGTTAACGGCAGCCGTGTGACTACCGCCTTAAAGGCCTGGGTTGAATCTAGCCCCTCAGTCAAAGTTACCAGGCTTAGCTGAGGCAAGACTTTTATCACCTCGGCTAATGCAATCTTTCGATCAAGTTGCTTCATCTCATTTGCAGATATCTCAAATGGAAACACAGCCATCTGAGGTCGCTCTTCTTCAAGCCCTGTAGACATGCCATGAATGGCTCCACCATCAATTACCCATCCCAGCTCAGAGTGATAGGACATTGTGTAATAAGGCGTAGTAATCTGTTTTTGCCAACTTAGAAAGTACAAGTCTAAATCTTCTTCATAGGTTGCTTCTAATTGAGGGGACTGTTGGGGGACCTGGGCTCGAATTAATGCATTGGTACGTCTAAAGGCATCTCGATAGGTTAGAACACCATTCGCCTGTTGCAATGTCTCCAGTAAAAAATAAGAAAACGCACCCCTTTCCATTTTTCTATATTCCTTAGCTGTTTCACTTTCGTGACAAGCAGCTAGTAGAACATGTCGTCCCTGAAAAGGAGAATTCTTTAAGGGCTCCTCTGAGCGCTCTGGGCTTGGTGCTGATGACAACACATCTGCCATCGAGAAAAAATAGCTCTCTACAGGACGCTGACGTTCATCCGGCTCTACATAGCGAATATTAATCGGACGTGTCCCTGAACCTGAGTGGCAACAGTCTAGAATAACCGTAATCTGAGGTCTATTTTCAGCCACCTCAGCAATCAGCTTAGCGAGTTCCTTGTCTGCTAAGTCTCGTCCGCTGTCGAGTCGGCTATCCCAACACACCAGGGTCTCATTCATTCCATCTGGTTCCATAAAAGATAACTCTGGTGGAGTTCTTTCTTGGGACCCATGACCGCTGTAGCTAAACAGCACTAAATCGTTTTGGGTTGCTTGTCCTAAGTGCTCTCGAAATATATCGATAATACCTTCTCGGGTGGCGGCTTCATCGATTAGGGTGCGGAGTTGAACCTGCAAATTGTCATTGGCAATACGATTTTGTAGAAAGGTTGAGAGGGCATTTACATCATTCACACAGCCCGAAAGCTTAGGCACCGGATTAGGATAGTCATTGATACCGACTATTAAGGCATAGAGTGTGTGATCCATAACCTGATGCTGAATAAAACCGATTACTCTTATACACAGTAGTATCCTAATATAAATAAATTCTTAAGCGTTCTTTTACTGTTCAAGAGCTTGAGTTTAAGGCTTCGCACACAACCCGTAACCCCAGCCAAGGATGCCGTTGTTCGATCAAACTGTTACCCCTAACCGCAGAGCGACATTCTAGTGATTTAGAATTCCATCCACCACCACGCATGATTCGACGTTCTCTGGGATCCCTAAATGATTCAAGAATAAGATACTTATCTAGGCACCATTCCCAAACATTACCATGCATGTCATACAGTCCAAAATTATTGGCAACATCAAAACTACCAACATCAGTAGGTTTACCGCGACTAATACCCAATGGAGTTAGACTATCAATTTTTGCACCATCAAAATTTGCGAGTCTAGTTGTAATTATTTCTCCAAAATGAAAGGGAGTTGTAGTTCCTGCTCTACAGGCATGTTCCCATTCGGCCTCAGTCGGAAGACGATATATACGCCCTGAAAATTGAGAGAGCCGTTGACAAAATTCAATGGCTTCATTCCAAGAAATATTCACCACAGGTTCATTGCTGGCTCCCGAGGACGGTGGAAGCTCGTGGTTAATTTGAGGCAATGAAACAGCAATTTGCCATTGAGCATTAGTAATGGGATATTTACCTATCCAAAATGATGATATAGAAACCTCGTGTGGTAGGTTCTCATTATTATGACGTCCTCTTTCATCTTCTGGAGAGCCCATCCAGAAACTGCCATTCGGGATAGGAACAACTTCTAGATTAACAGTTTCGCTCAATTCTTCTCTGAATGACTTAGTTTGCCTCGATTCTTGTTCGATAATATTTCCACGGGCATCGACAGTAACTACGTCAAATGAATCAGTTGAGAAAGATTTAGATTGTTTGAACAGTCGCCAACCTAATAGACTTCCCCCTAAGCCAATACTGGCAAACAGAATCTGAAGCAACTGTCTCCGGTTTAACGATAGCCAACGTTTAGCAGTTGGTTTAGATTTACCTATTATCAAAATAGGTGTAATGGGATCTGTCTCTAGAGATTCTTCTGGAACAGTAGAAACATCTCGCTTCACAATATTAGGCTGGGCTGTGAGGGAGTTAATACCCCATAAATAGGCTTCGGAAATTTCTCGGTCATTGCTGAGGGCTTCGTAAAAGGCTTCAGCAAATTGGATAGCATCTTGATCTGCAATGGCCTGATTCATACCAATGGTATAAGGCACATAGTCTGCGATCGCTTCAGCTTGCACTTTAGAATAACAAGCATTAAGAAGAACACAGTCTACACTGGGACACAATTTAAGGAAGTTAGCTAAGGTTGTTGCGTCAATAAAGGTTAATTCACCTGTGTCATCTTCCAAGACAAGCCCATCCTCTCCGGCTCCATGACCAGAGAAATGAACAATTTGAGGTTTATGTTCTAGGAGAGCAAGTCGTAAATCCTTAAGACGAACAGCCCATTTTGCAATTAGCTTAAAGCGAAACTGTCCACGTGGCGAAAGCTTAATCCGTTGCTCGATATCACGGAGCTCTTGGCCTAATCGCAATTGACTTGATTGCTTTGGATTAGCGGCTAAAAATAAAACCTTGCAGATGGAAGCTCTAAATTTCATAACCTAGGCTTGAGTAGTAACACTCTGATGGAACCAGCAGCAAATTCTTTGCCATGTATTACCGATTTAGCCTAAGTCTTCTACACGGGGTAGGGCAATGGCTCCATAACTTTTCAGCCTTTGCGTATCAGGAGTTTAGCGATGCTGCCCTACTTGGACAACTAAAAACAGGCCAGCACTTAGGTCAGCCTTTTCAATAAATCTCTAAAAGTAACTGGGGTGGTAGGATTCGAACCTACGAATGACGGGACCAAAACCCGCTGCCTTACCGCTTGGCCACACCCCAACAATGGAGGAATGCACTAGATTAACCAGTACTTAGCTAGCTTTGATTGCCAGCTCATGTATATTAGCAGTTTTTAGCGTTGTACTGTCAACAGCTGCTATCACTTTCTTTTTTTCGGCTGTATTTGGGCGTGCCTCAGTGGCAGCATAGTTTTCCATGCGGGGTTTCCTAGGGCGCAACTATAGCTCTGCCAGCTACTTATGGCATAGTGAACCTTGTCTCTAGGTCATCTTGTGCCGCCATTATGAATCCCATTTCCTATCAAGCACCTTGGCCCCTTACCAATGGCCTACTGATGACGCTGTATGCCGGTCTGTGGGCTGCTAAAGATTGGCATACGACTCTGACTGAGCCTGAGCCGATCTATCAAGAAAACGTTTTTATCGGTGCTCAGGGAGTTCCTATTTTTGGGCTAGTTGCCATTCCTCCTAATCCTAAAGGCACCATTATTGGTACCTATGGCATCACTGGCGATCTTGATGATCAATGGTTCTTGCGTGTTATGGGGCGTAAGGCCTATGCCCGAGGCTATGCGGTTGTCATTTACGATTGGCGTGCCCATGGTAGAACGGCAAAGCTGTCATCGACGCTGACGTCGGATGGGCTGTACGAGGGGGAAGACTTTGTCAGGATTGCAGCGGCAGCAAAGGCTATGGGCTGTCCGGCTCCCTTTTGGTTTACGGCATTTTCCCTGGGCGGGTTGCTGGCGCTGTGGGGCTCGAAGGCGGCTCAGGATTTGCTAGAGTGGGGGGCAGATCTGGATTTGACGGTGGATGAGATTGGGGGCTGCGCGGTGATCTGTCCGGCGTTGGAGTCGTTGCGATCGCTCCAATATCTCATGCAGGCTCCCCTGGGAAAATATCTCGAAAAAGCAATTACCCGTAAGCTAAAGCAGCTGCTCCGAGGTCTGCAGCAGAACCACCCCAACGCCTTTGACCCGGAGGCCGTTGAGCGGGTGAGCAGCATTTGGAGCTTTGACCATGAAATGGTGATTGGGCGGCTGGGGTTTGAATCGGTGGAGGATTACTATCGCGCCACTAGCGGTCTGTATCTCCTACCAGACTTGAAAAAGCCTACCCTGATTATCTATGCAGCGGACGATCCGCTATTTGACCCCACACTGGTGCCTGATATTCAAGCGAGCTGTGCTGCTAACTCTCATATTGATTTGATGATGACGGCACAAGGGGGCCATGTAGGCTATATCGGCAGTGCCGAATGCCAGCGTCGCAGTCAAGATCCTGATCGCTGGTGGGCGTGGAACCGAGTGTTGGACTGGTGCGACGAGCGCACGGCTGCAGATCCACCACTGGTGACCTGTTCGCGATCTAACGCCTAGATTGGGATAACGCCACCTGTCTATGTTTCTTCAATCGCTGCATCTGAATCAGTTTCGCAATTACGGCGATCAGGCCGTTGAGTTTCTAGCGCCTAAAACCATCTTGCTGGGGGAAAATGCCCAAGGTAAGTCCAACCTGTTAGAAGCGGTGGAGCTGTTGGCGACATTAAAATCGCATCGGACGAGTCGCGATCTCGACCTAGTCCAAACCGATATGGCCACGGCCCAGATTCGAGCTAGCCTCAAGCGCGACCTGGGGGTGTCGTCTTTGCAGCTTACCTTGCGTAAGGGTAGTCGGCGCACAGCGGTGGTCAATGGTGAAACACTCCGACGCCAGCAGGATTTTCTCGGTCACCTCAACGCGGTGCAGTTTTCCTGTTTAGATCTAGAGCTGGTGCGCGGCGGTCCCGGCACCCGGCGCACATGGACTGATACGCTTCTGATGCAGCTAGAACCGGTCTACATTCATATTTTGCAGCAGTATAGCCAGGTGCTGAAACAGCGCAATGCCCTGCTTAAACAGCAGGCCAACCAGCAGGGCAGTAACCAAACTGAGCTACCGCCACCACCAGACCCCACCCAGCTGGCCCTGTGGGATGCTCAGCTGGCCACTCTCGGCACTCGCGTAATTCGACGGCGGGCTCGCATGCTGCAACGGCTGATTCCCATCGCCCAGACTTGGCATCAGGCTATTAGCGGTAGCACGGAACAGTTGGAGATTCACTACAGTCCCAATGTGGCAGTGGAGAGCGATGAGGCCAGCGATATCCAGCAGGCGTTTTTGGATAAGCTCCAGACAAAAGCTATGGCCGAATATTATCAACGCACCACTCTGGTTGGTCCTCATCGAGACGACATTAGTTTTTTGATCAATGAAACCCCGGCTCGCCAATATGGCTCCCAGGGACAGCAGCGCACCCTGGTGTTGGCATTAAAGCTGTCAGAGCTACAGCTGATCGAAGAAGTGGTGGGCGAGTCCCCTTTATTGCTCTTGGATGATGTGCTGGCAGAGCTAGATTTAAATCGTCAAAACCAGCTGCTGGATACGATCCAAGATCGGTTTCAAACACTCATCACCACCACACATTTAGGGTCGTTTGATGCCCAATGGCTTAAATTTTCCCAGGTTTTGCAGGTCAAGAATGGGAGTTTGGAAGCAGCGTAGTCTTTTCACCAGCAACGCCTCACCCCATTGTCCCTTCAGTGGACAACCCGAAATTAGCGCTGGGGTTTCAACCCAGCGCGGGCTGCAGCGACACAACCAACCCTTAGTGCAAGGTTATGCCTCAAACCAGTGTAGCCACCGCCTGAGATAACTTCTCAAGAGCCTCATCTACCTCAGCTACGCTCACAATCAGCGGCGGTACAAACCTGACGACGTCGGGGCCAGCAGGCACCAGCAACAACTTTTGAGCCGTTGCTGCTTTAACAATGTCAATAGACTTAACCGGAGCGTCGGATTTGAGAACCAGACCATTGATCAACCCCCAACCGCGTACCTGTTCAAACAGTTGAGGATAGCTGTCCATGAGCTTTGGTAGCCCCTGACGTAGCTGCTGACCCCGAGCGCTAGCGTTCGCCATGAGACCCTCTGATTCTAGGGTTTGGCAGACGGCAAGAGCAACACCGCAGACAAAGGGATTGCCACCATAGGTGCTGGCATGGTCTCCGGGCTGAAACACATCACAGCTGGCTTTACAGAGCATGGCTCCGATGGGGACACCACCCCCCAGCCCCTTGGCTACGGTGATGACGTCGGGTTCAATGCCGAGATTTTCATACCCCCAGAGCTTGCCGGTACGACCCACGCCCACCTGGACTTCATCCATGATCAGCAGAATCTTGTGCTGGTCACAGAGCTGCCGGACGCGCTTAAAGTATTCGATTTTGCCTGGGTTAACGCCGCCTTCTCCCTGCAGGGCTTCGAGCAGAATCGCGGTAACACGGGGACCGTTTGCGTTGAGGGATGCGATCGCACTTTCCAGCGCATCACCATTATTAAACGGCACATAGTGAAACCCTGGCACCAGCGGCGCAAAGTTCTTTTGATACTTGGGCTGACCGGTAGCTGTAATGGTGGCCAGGGTGCGTCCGTGGAAGCTGGCATTGGCGGTGATAATCACCGGGTCTTCGATGCCCAGTTTGGTATGGCCATATTTACGGGCAAGTTTAATTGCTCCTTCGTTGGCCTCAGCCCCTGAGTTACAGAAAAATGCCCGGTCTGCACAGGAATGCTCCGTCAGCCACTGGGCCAGGGCTCCCTGCTCTGGAATGTAATACAGATTCGACACATGGTGCAGCGTCTGGATTTGCTGAGTGACTGCCTCCACCATGACCGGGTGGGCATGGCCCAGGGTACAGGTGGCAATCCCAGCCACAAAATCCAGATACTCGTCGCCCTGGTCATCCCAGACACGACAGCCTGCCCCTCGGGTCAGTGCCACGGGAAAACGCCCGTAGGTGGTCATCACATGGCGATCAAATACCTCTGGCTGAAAGTCCTTTGAGGACTCAGCACTGTTGCCAAAGACCTGAAGGGGATTTTTAACAAGCTGTTTTAGACTGACCACGGACTGACCTCTTTCTGGCTATAGATTTTAGGTTTTGGGCTTTGGAGCTTGGCATTGAGCCGCTCAAACCTGAGCGCGCAAGACATTTCTAGTCTTTAGGAGATTGTAGGCAATCCTGATGGCGTTATCTGCCTAGAAAATCGATAGATGTGATTAAGGTGGATGATATTCTCTAACTCTCAAGAAACACAAACTAATCCGCTCTTAAAAGAGCTGATTGTCGATTAAATTTTGACAGTTGTGTTTCTTTCAGGTTTAGCGAACAGCGTCGCTGTTCGTAAAAGGCTCAGATCTTGCACCTGTGTTGGTCATGAAGATCAACCCACGTCGGGTTTAAAACCCAACGCTAATTGAGGGCTGTCCACTAAAGGGACAATTCGGCTGTGAGCCCCTATATCTAGAGCTTTCAGCGATCTTCAACCCCTTTAGTGGGTTTTGACTCTGTTAGCCCTGACACTTTGAGTGCAGGGCGGGTTGGCGCTTCCCCACCAG
>JBCCHX010000001.1:0-294848 GCA_039028535.1 Cyanobacteria bacterium P01_B01_bin.77 | reverse complement strand
GCCTTCTCCACCTTCGGAGCCTTCTCCACCTTCGGAGCCTTCTCCGCCTTCAGAACCTTCTCCACCTTCGGAACCTTCTCCGCCTTCGGAGCCTTCTCCGCCTTCGGAGCCTTCTCCGCCTTCAGAGCCTTCTCCACCTTCGGAACCTTCTCCGCCTTCGGAACCTTCTCCACCTTCAGAGCCTTCTCCGCCTTCAGCGGTATCATTGAGCGTGAGTGTCACCGAAGATGAACTAGCATCAACGGTATAGCTGCCATCATCGGGTGCAATAAGAGCAAATGTAGTCCGCTCTTCGCCCTGATCATCATTACGCAACTCATCACCAGGGTTGGTCGTTGCGCCATCTGCTACGCGATCAGGATCATCAAAAATAGGTAACGTAATCGTTGCCGTTTGCTGAGTAATAGCAAACCTAAAGCCGCTGTTATCTGCATTACCACCAACTAGCTGACCTCCAGTAGCCGAAGCAGCTGGGCCTGGGGGAAAAACATCAAAATCACCTAAAGCAAACGGCTTACCCGTATCTACTGTGATGATAACAGGACCAGAGGGAGGTTCATCCAATGCAAAGCTAAGGGTTACTTCTGTACCTTGATCTTCAAATAACTGGGTTGGACTGGCTGAAATACTAACTGCTACCAAAGCAAATAAACTCCAAAATTGTTATCGACTTTTAAAGTGTTTGTGTATGACAAACAAAACTGTGGCGATTAAAAACTAATGATCCCCCTCTAATAAATATTACTAGAAATACTTTAATTTACTAGTTTTTTATAATTTTTTTGTGTATTTTTTCTCACCACAGAAAGCAAACTAAAATGATATTTCTTTTGTGGGATAACATTTAATTGAAATCATCAAAAACCAGCAAATTTGACTATTTTTTAGGATAAATAGGATGTAATTACAAAATTTAAAAGCAAAAAGTTACTTTTATAATAGCTACAAAAGTAAATAACAGAAAAATATTTGGGCTATTTTTTTAGGGTTTGATAGTAGTCGTAAAAATCGATGATAACTTTCAAGAAATGGAAAGAAGATAGCAAAAATTCTTTCGTTTTTAAGATCGTCGTACTTTTCCTAAAACCGGATAGGCATTGCCCATCCGGTTTTGTTAGAACAGCTTAGATCAGAGCAATAGCCTCCTCAGGATTTGACACATCGGGCACAATGGCAAAGCTAGCTTCGCCTAAGGCAGATGCTTGAACATTATTCAAAACGGCTAGAGTTTCACCTGTGCTAGCAACCCCCAGTAGGGTGTTGCTGCCATCCTGAGTAATGGTTAGGTCAGCAAACACTAACTCATCTTGCACTAGGCCGATGCGGTCGATGCCAATTTCAAAGTCGACAATGGTATCAGTACCGTCACCATTACCAAAGACAAACAAGTCGCTACCACTGCCACCGGAGCCATTGTCTCCCACCAGGATGTCGTTACCGGTAACACCCATGAGGATGTCATCGCCATCGTCACCGTAGATCATGTCATCGCCTGCGTCGCCGCTAAGGATGTCATTACCAGCTTTACCCCCGATGCGGTCATTGCCGTCACCACCGAAGATGATGTCATTACCACCTGCTTCCCCATCTTGGGTAGCACGAGAGTTGCGATCGCCCCGAAGAACGTCATCGCCATCGCCCCCTTCAATGATGTCATTACCCAAACCACCTGCAACGGTATCATCGCCACCTAGGGCTTGGATAAAGTTATCAGCGTCAGAGCCTTCAAGTGTTTCGCCCTCATCATTGCCGACAATATCGGGCACGAGGCCACCGTCTACTTCATCGTTAATGGTGATATTCACGGTGCTGGCATCAGCGTTTACATCGTAGTTCTCACCATCGAGTACGCTAAATTCAAAGCTCTCTGGACCTTCACCTGGACCATCATCAAAGACATCAAAGCTGACGGTTGCCGTATTATCGGTCATCACCACGGTGAAGCCGCTGGCATCTTCGTTAGGGGCAGGGAATCCGGCAAGGCCTGTGAAAGTAACAGTAGGATTGCCATCGCTACCAACAGTGATAAAGTCGCCAATCGCTCCGACGGTATCGCTATCCACAAAAACCTCTAGCCCACCCGTTGGAATTTCGCCATCTGCAGCCAGGGTAATCGTCAGCGGCTCACCTTCATTCACCTCGGTTTGATCCACCGCCAGGCTCACAAGGGGGCCACCGGTACCATCAACACCATCAGTGACAAAGATAGTCGCACTTGTCGCATCTGGATTGAGAGTATATCCTTCCCCTGGCAATAGCCCTGTTGTAAATGACCCATCTGGTTCAGCCAGATTGTCATCAAAGACAGCGACGCTGATAAAGGCCTCAGGCTGAGTCAGTCGCCAATCAATCAGAAACTGCCCCGTGGCGATCTCTTCAAAGTCAAAGAACTCGATCCCGTTAATTACCTCAGGGTTCGCAAAGTCCAACAAGTTGAAGTCTAGCTGAGTGTTGGGGAAGAAGTTCTCATCCGTCCGAATGACAATACCGTCCTCAGGGAAATCACCACTTACTGAAAAGTTGAAGGTTATGGGGGTGCCTTCTGCCTCATTCAGGCTATCGGTACTGGTGGTAAAGCTGACAACAGGTCCCTCAGAGATAACACCATCTTCGATAGTGACCTCCACTGCGCTAGCAGCTGGGTCAACTTCATAGGCCTCACCATCTATTAAGGTAAATGGCAACACTTCGGTACCTTCCGCCACATCATCTTGGAAAACGGGCACGGTAATCGTCGCAGTGGGGTCAGTTATCCGCAAGAACAATGAACCGGCCACTTCATCGGTACCAACGATGTTCCCACCAGTTACGGTTACTCCTTCTACCACAGTTTCGTCTTCGGGCAAACGAGGATTGGTGGCATTGACATCAAACTCTGCGATCGCACGCGGCGGACCCGACAGCTGTACAACCAATCCCTCAGCCGGAATATCCCCCGCGGTGGTAAAGGTCACTTCCACCACAGTTTGCTCGGACTCAACCAATGTTGTCGGTGTTGCCGTAACACCTACCGTAGGACTAGTGGCAGGCGTCACACCATCGGTCACCGTGAAGGTACCGCTGTTAGCCGTTTCACTTACGGTGTAGCCATCCCCAGAGACCAGCGTGTACGTGAAGGTTTGATCGACCTCTTCAACGATATCGTCGATCACCGGAATCGTAATGCTGGCATTGGCTTCAGTGATGGTGAAACTAAAGTTGCTTAAGAATCCATCACCCGCTGCTGCCGGATCAGAATTCGTTTCACTGGGGTCGCCATCTTCTAGGGAGAACCGGTCTAAAGTGCCACCGACAATCAGGCCTTCAGCATTTTCAGCAAATCCATTATCAAAGCGATAGAAAATATTGCCGGTATCCGCATCAAAGCGAGTCTGAGCTACGGTGAACTGCTGCATAATGCGAGCTGCATCGCCTTCCAGATTGACGGTAATGCCCTCGGGGGGAATGTCACCTTCAACGCTAAAGTTCATCACCAGCGCCGTACCGTCCGCTTCGCTGATTAATGTAGGCTCGGTGCTGAAGCTGACTACAGGATCTCCACCTGAGGATATGCCATCTTCGATGGTGATCTCCACTGCGCCAGCAGCTGGGTCAACTTCATAGGCCTCACCATCTATTAAGGTAAATGGCAACACTTCGGTACCTTCCGCCACATCGTCTTGGAAAACGGGCACGGTAATCGTCGCAGTGGGGTCAGTTATCCGCAAGAACAATGAACCGGCCACCTCATCGGTGCCGACAATATTACCGCCGGTGACGGTTACCCCTTCGACCACAGTCTCATCTTCGGGCAAACGAGGATTGGTGGCATTGACATCAAACTCTGCGATCGCACGCGGCGGACCCGACAGCTGTACAACCAATCCCTCAGCCGGAATATCACCTGCGGTGGTAAAGGTGACTTCCAACAAAGTTTGCTCGGACTCAACTAATGTTGTCGGCGTTGCCGTAACACCTACCGTAGGACTAGTGGCAGGCGTCACACCATCGGTCACTGTAAAGGTCCCACTGTTAGCCGTTTCACTTACGGTATAGCCATCTCCTGCCGCTAGGGTATAGGTAAAGGTGGCATCCGCTTCTTCAACAATATCGTCGAACACCGGAATCGTAATGCTGGCATTGGCTTCAGTGATGGTGAAACTAAAGTTGCTTAAGAATCCATCACCCGCTGCCGCTGGATCAGAATTCGTTTCACTAGGGTCACCATCTTCTAGAGAGAACCGGTCTAAAGTACCACCGACAATCAGGCCTTCAGCATTTTCAGCAAACCCATTATCAAAACGATAGAGAATGTTGCCAGTATCAGCATCAAACCGCGTTTGGGCCACAGTAAACTGCTGCATAATACGCGCAGCATCACCTTCCAGGTTGACGGTAATGCCCTCGGGGGGAATGTCACCTTCAACGCTAAAGTTCATCACCAGCGCCGTGCCGTCCGCTTCGCTGATTAACGTGGGTGTGGTGCTGAAGCTGACAATGGGATCTCCGCCACCAGTTGTGTCGGGGGCAACGGCAACGGTGACTGTTGCCGTATCGGTACCGCCGTTACCATCGCTAACACTGTAGGTGAAACTGTCATCACCGCTAAAGCCTGCATTGGGCGTATAGGAGAAAGAACCGTCTGCGCTTAGAGCAACCGTTCCGTTGCTGGGGTCAGTTGAGATCGCAGCGCTCAATGTATCGCCATCAGCATCGGTATCACCATCCAGAACCCCCGTGGCTGCATCCACCGTCAGGATCGTATCAAACGCAGTACTGTAACTGTCGTCATCGGCAACAGGCGCACTATTGGCAACAGCATTGGTATCTCTGAGGGTCAACGTCACCGAGTTAGCACTGGGAGAGACCGTGTAGCCATCACCGGACGCTAGGGTAAATGTGGTCTGCTCTTCACCGATGTCATCATTGCGTAAGGGGCCATTCGGGTCAGTTTGTGTGCCGTCAGCAGTACGATCTTCATCATTAAAGATGGGCAGAGTGATAGTTGCTGTCTGGGCCGTAATCGCAAACCGGAAACCACTGTTATCACTATTCCCTCCCACCAGCTGTCCGCCCGTTGCCGAAGCGGCTGGTCCAGGGGGGAATACATCAAAGTCTCCAAGGGCGAATGCCTTACCCGTGTTGATATCGACAATAACAGGACCCGCAGGGGCCTCGCTCAAGCTCAGCGTAAAGGTTACTTCAGTACCTTCATCTTCTACTAGGGTAGTAATGTCAGAAGTCAGGCTCACTTCAGGAATAGACGGAGCCGCACCCACATTAACATTCACCGTCGCCAGATTAGAGTTTGCCGTACCGTCGTTCGCCTGATAGGTAAAACTGTCAGCACCGCTAAAGCCGGCATTGGGCGTATAGACAAAAGAACCGTCGCCGTTAAGGCTGACACTACCGTTACTGGGATTTCCAACAAGAGTCGCAGTGAGAGCATCACCATCGGCATCGGTGTCACCGTTAAGCACCCCGTTACCTGCATCAATGGTTAGCTCAGTTTCAAAGCCAGTATCATAGCTATCGTTGTCGGCAACGGGGGCTGCATTAGCCGCAGGCACTTCACTTGGATCATCAAATATAGTGACAGTAGCACCACTACCGCTTACGGTTGTTCCAGCAGATACGGGGGTTACATTCCAGGTAATCGCCTGGGGGCTGTCATCTAAAAAGTCATTAAATACCGGTAAGCTAATACTGGCATTAGGAGCAACAATTGTGACATCAAAGGCAGAAAAGTCCTGGTTAGGAGACACATCAACAGGCTGACCTGCTAGACCTGTAAAGCTCAGGGCAAAGAGATTTAGCTGGTTGATTGCCTGGGGGATGCTACCTTCTAATCGAACAACACTACCACCGGCAGGAATCGGGCCATCTACGCTGAAGTTAAAGCTAAAGGGGGTGCCCTCGCTTTCAATCAGAGTATCCGTGCTAATGCTAAAGTTAACGGTCTCAAAATTACCAGGATAGCTTGCCTGCAGTTGCTCAGAGAAAATCAGTGGGGTCTGAATTTGGCCAATCTGAGTCTCAAGATGCCAGTTTTGCTGACTATCGACATGACCGACTCGCTGTTCAGAAGCTGCAATATTTGCTCCCGTAAGCTGGTGTAGCTGCTGTAAAAAGAGATGGCCTTTGACTCCCTGGGCAACTTGACAGCCATAAATTAAAATGTCGCCACCTTGAAGCACACCAGCCCATTTTCCAAGTTGACTCGCATCACGATCGAGGCTATCGAAACTAATCTGAGTGTTGCCCAGACTTAAACGACCTGGAGAGCCATGGGACACAATATGCAAACTTGAAACCGACTGACGTGCCATTAACGCAGCGGTGATCTGCGCAAGACCATCGCTCTGTGAATCTAGAATCAGCAGATCTACAGATGATGATACGTCTGTAGCTAGTAATGGCACATGATCTACACCAGCATCTAGAATGACCAGAGTTTTATTATCCAAATAGTCAATTGCCGACTGTGTTGAAATAGATGACGTCAGAAGCATGAGGTTAAATCCTTTTTAAGTGTGGCGTTGCTGAGTCGAATGATGAAAATATGCGTCCCCTGATTTTTGTAATAGCGAAAATTCAATCTGCCTCACTGTCTTAAGAAGAATCAACTCGGACAACACCCACAGACCAGTCACGACGATAGGTAACAACTTTTGCTAACGCCTGAAAAAGTATATAGATAGGCGAGAGCAAGCTGTAATAAAGCAGCGTTAGTTCACACTGAACAACGAGCGAGGGTGTTTTTGAATAATGTGTTGAATAATAGAGTAGCCAGCGACGTAGATCGTTAAGGCCATAGGCTGCGATCGCAAACGGTCTTTGCCACCGTTGAAACCGCACCATCCGAGTATGGTATCGGCTTAGCCCTACCCCCCGAAAGAGGTTGAGTAAGTAAACAGCAGTCATGCGTTCCTTGCCAATTGCATGCTCAATCTGCATCTCTGGATTATGCCAAATTTGCCAACCCGCCTTCCTTATATAAGAGAGTGTTTCAATATCTTCCCCTTTGCCCATCAATTTCTTAGCCGAAACACCTGACAAACGAGGCTTTTCAGATACATGATCCTGCCAAACCCGCCTTCGCACCACCAGACCAGCGCCTGCCGGAAACAGCCAGCGGTCAAGTAAGTCATAACGAAATGGTTGATGCCCCCGATCAATCACAGCCAAAAAACAAGCAATTCGCTCAAAATCTTGGGGAGGCTCAACCTCATAGGCTCCAACAATTTGACTGCCGTAGGCTCCTGCCTCAGGATGCTGCTGACCGAAATCGTATACCGCCTGTATCCATGATGAACCAGGCAAGTTGTCATCATCTAAAAAGGCTAACAGCCTACCCCTCGCCGCTCGAACACCACAACGACGGGCAAAAGCTAACCCCTGCTTTGACTCGTACTCATAGTGCAGTCTATCTGCAAAAACGGATATATTCTGATAGCTTCGAACCACCTTGGCCGTTTGATCCCAGCTATTGTTATCCACAACAATAATGTCCCAAGTCACCGAAGTCGTAAACACCTGAGAGGCTAACCGATCAAAAACATTGGGTAGACATAGAGCCCCATTATACGTACAGATAACAACCGTTATATCCATGAAATTCAGTAGACAAGAAGGTCAGTGCGGCGCATCCAAAACTCTGCGCTCAAAATCAACGCCCTAAAGCAAACATAAGATTGAGCAAAAATACCATCAGAAACGATTTCGCCTGCAAACAAAATCGAAAAAGCTCACCTCTGCTGGTGACAAACTAAAGCACCTTGTCAAATTACCAAGATTGTTGCGATTCCTTCTCAATAGCTCCCATGGACATTATCACCCCCATCTATCGTTTAAAGCAGCTATTTTGTGAAGTTAGCATAAAGCTCTAGGGAAAATTACATAAAGCATACGTAAATTTCAGAGCATATACATGAAGTGTGAATCTACTGCATCTTCATGCACCTCATATCTTAAAATTCCAAATCGCTTTATCTACAATGCGTCTAGCCATTTTAATGGCGATCATAGAACTATTTTTCAAATCAGTAAGTCTCTAGCCATTTAGGCATCTCATTCAATTAGTCATTACAAAGGCCAGCTAGCATTACTGCGATCAGTTTCAGTAGCTCTCGACAGGTACTATGTCAACCAACTTTTGCAACGTTTGCAAATCTACGCAGTATTTGTCCACATCACAATGCCCCCATCAACTGAACTTAAGAAAGTCTCTAGAATCTGAAGGAAACATAACCGATGGAGCACTGACTTGAATCTACGAAAAATCTTGAAACTATTTTTTAGCCAGCTTTGATATACACAAAGTCAGCACTTAAAAGATTAAAATATTCCAGTTGTTTTAATCTTCAATATACCCGAATTTTTTACTGGGAGTCGCTCCTATGCAGTCTCCCATTATCATATCTTGTCAGTTAAGAAAAAAGACACACGGTCAAACCTTGAAAATTGATAAAATCCTTGTTTCATAGGGTTGGAGACACCTGCCAATAAGAAATTTTTGCTTGATTTGACCGAATTAAAGTTGTAAGATTCAAGCACATGAGCAACGAACATTCTAGTTTGTTGTCAACTTGTTAAAAAGGTGTAGTGTGAGAATTTTAAACTTTAAGTTTATTTACTTCCTTTTGTCTTCTAACTGGATTAGGAACGACAGTATTTGCGCTAGATGCCAGAGCAGAGCAGCTAACATTAAGTGATAACAGTGTGGCTGGTCATACGGCTGATATAGAATTCATCAATCAATCACCCTTAACACTTCAAAATGCTGAGCAGCCTAAGCCCGAAGCTAGACCATTCACAGTAGCCTTCCCAGAATCTCATCAACCTCTTGCGACCAACCATGTAGAAGATACTGAAAGCAGTAGTTATAGCAATGTAAACAATACCCTCACAGCAGATACCAGTGTAGAGGCACCGGATAGCGATCAAATAACTAGCGCAGACATTTACTTTGACGCAAATGAGCTTTCTCAGCTATATTTTCGACCAATAGCGAGTTGAGCGGCGGTAGATTGCTAGCAGATGGTGGGGTGCCAGACTTTGGAGAGACCATCTACTGGTCACCGTCTCGGCCTGACAGCCACGCGCCCATCAGCATCATGGGCGACCACACCCACGAAGCGGGCGAATTTATGTTCTCGTATCGCTACATGACCATGGAAATGGACGGTAACCGCGATGGTACAGACTCGGTGAGCACGGCAGATGTGCTGCAAGACTTCATGGTTCCCCCCACCCAAATGGACATGGAAATGCATATGTTAGGCGGGATGTATGCACCAACAGATGAGCTGACACTAATGGTCATGGTGCCCTATATCACCAAAGAGATGGACCACGTCACTCGCAATGGGATGCGATTTACGACAAATTCCGAAGGCATTGATGATATCAGCTTTGGTGGACTCTACAAGGTATAGCAATCGCCATATAGGTCTGGACATTGGATTGGATTGAAAGAACTACAGGTCTAAAATCCTTGCCCCAACGTTAGTGGCGACTGCTATATTAGATCAAAATCGGCAGCGGGTACATCTAAACCTGGACCTGAGTATTCCCACTGGTTCAATTGAAGAGCGTGATGCCACACCGATGGGACCGAACCAGATTCTGTCTTACCCAATGCAAATTGGTTCTGGCACCTTTGATTTTAGCCCTGGCGTGACTTATTTAGGACAGGCAGGCCGATGGTCTTGGGGCAGTCAGGTTTTGGGCAAAATTCGCGTAGGTGAAAACGATAACGGCTATAGGTTGGGAAACCAGCTTGCGGTAGATGCCTGGGGCGCACGTAGTTGGACAGATTGGTTCAGCACGTCCCTGCGTTTGGGTGGACGCACCTGGGGCAATATCAGCGGTGCAGATGATCGGCTAAACCCAGCTGTGATCCCCACCGCAGACCCAGATTTGCGAGCAGGCACACAGGTAGATTTAGGGTTAGGGCTTAACTTTTACGCACCGAAAGGTGCTCTGAAAGGAGCGCGGCTAGCGGCAGAATTCAACTTGCCCGTGTATCGCAACCTTTCTGGACCTCAACTGGAAACTGACTTTAGCGCAACAGTTGGTATTCAAGCAGTATTCTAAGCAAGTCAAAGTAAAGCATATAGCTAAACTCCCTTACTTGCCAAATACCCATGGAAAGGTCTGGTTGTCTCAAATGAGCACAACCAGACCTATGGTTCAAAATCGTCCGTGAGCTAACGCTATGTAAAATGTTTGAGTCCGACTATCTTAGTCAGCAATGTTCGATAAAAACACAGCCTCAGACACTAGCAACAAAGTTATTGATAAAGTGGCTACTTTGTAAGTGAGTACTATTTACGCCAACCAAGGTTGCAAGTCTTTCATTGCCAAGGCTAATAGCGGTGTCATCACCGACTTGTTCGATACTGAGATCCGCGAATGTCAGCTCACCAACGAGACCAATTAGGTCCATCGTTACCTCAAAATCTGTCACAGTGTCTGCACCGTAACCTTGGGCAAGAACAAAGAGGTCGTTACCCTTATTATCTGAACTTCTGTCTAAATCATCGCCTGTAAGGGTATCGTTACCTAAACCACCAAAGAGAAGATCATGCCCGCTGCCACCGTGCAACAGATCATCTCCGGACTTGCCAAGCAGCACATCGTTACCAGCCTCTCCAGACAGTAGATTGTGCCCAACTTCATCAACTAATAAGTTAGCTGCGTTGAGATCGCCGTTTCTCAGCTCATCTTGGGAGGTATTAGTAACACGCGCCATAAACTGGCTAACATCGTCCAGGGCAAGTGAATTTAGAGGCTGTATGCCGTTGCTAGCGTCACCCTCTGCAGAATGTAAAGAGACAGCGCCAATACAGCACGACGGGCAGCTGCATACAGCGTTACTGCTGAGGGTGAGAAAATTAAGACTATTGCGAACAAGACCAGACCGGTCAGAGATATCCGACGGTCGGTAGAAATCGGCAGCAGAGATATCAACGTCGTAGCCAAGATCCCCCAACGAGGCAACTGTAATGCGACTAAGCGGATTCACACCCTTATCATTAAATCCTGTCATCGCTTCGTTGCCCATGACAGATTCTCGCCAATGACTCAGTGCGGTTCCTGGTCCTCCGTCAGCTTCAACAGGTACCGAAGTCTCATTAACCCCAAACAAACGATTGTATTCCGCAGTTGCTAACTGGCCCGAGAACCGAGGATCATCAGCAACAGAAGTATCTAAAAGATTGAGGTCATCCCACAAAGTCCCAATCCCGAGCACGTGCCCCATCTCGTGCAGGATTACATCCAAAAGCTCCCCATTAGCTTCCAAATTGTTGAGGTCAAATGTATCAAATTCCATCAAGCCTGTTTGGGGTAGCAAAGAACCTGGTCGAAAGGATGTAGGAGCAGCCCGTCCTAGAACCTCGCCAACACGATCGATTGCAATCCCTCTTGCATCGATCACAACATCATCAATAACACCAACACCAGCAACAAAAGTATCTGGTAAATCACCCACGATGATCTGTTCCCAGCGATCGGCCGCTTCGTCAAATATGGCTTGTTGCGTAGCCGTTAGACCACTGCCCACAAAATTGACATCAATTTGAAAGTTAGACGGCGGGGTTACGGTTTCGACTAGTAGATCATCCCACCACAGATCGTAGGCATTGCCCGCATCGTCGTAATAAACTTGTAAGTAATAGTCGCCTGACTCAGGAACGACGATATCAATATATTCATTGTCTGAGGTAGATATTGAGCTGGTGATAAATTGCCCCATTGCGTCGTAGAGCGCTAAGTCAATATCACCCTCGCTATCGGTAAATTGCAGGTCGACAATAACGTTCTCGTATCCTGGTGTGACTGAGATTTTGTACCAGTCATCATCGGATTGCACCCCCAACCCGCTCAGGTCACTGAGCCAGACTTGTTCATCTGCTGACAGATCGTAGGCACTTGAGAAAAAATCATTTTGTTCGTAGCTGTCGTCACCAGCTTGGTAAAACACTCCGAACCAAGTACCATTGCCGTAGGCAGTATCGATCAGCTCATATCCGTCATCCCATCGTTGCGCAATTGTTTGTTCGAAGTCTGCCAAGCTTGAGTTGTAAGAGTAAGCACTAGTACCCGGTTCGTACTCTCCAAAAACGCCAAACCAAGTACCGTTGCCAAATTCTACGTCTATAAGCTCGTACCCTTGGTCCCAACGAGTACTAATCTCGTCTGTAAATCTATTCAGACTAGGATTATAACTATACGCACTGCGACCTGAACCTTGGTCAAAAGTGCCAAACCAGACACCATCTCCATACTCAACGTCGGTCAGTACAAATCCTTGGTCCCAGCGATCTAAAATGGCTGTCTCAAAGTTTGTCAGGCCAAACTGGTAGGAATATCCGTTTATGTTGTCAGACTTTTGATCGTTGAATACTCCGAACCAGACGTCGTTGCCATAGCCAACATCGATTAGATTGTATCCCTGCTGCCATCGTTCAGCAATGTCTTCAGTAAATTCGTCAATATCGGAGTTGAGAGAATAAGCTCCTGCGCCAACATTCTCACTAAAGACACCAAACCAAACACCGTCCCCAAACTCAACATTGGCAATATCGTATCCCTGCTCCCAACGTGTATCAATAAAGCGCTCAAAGGAGGTGAGGGTAGTCGTGTAGGAATATGCGTTGATGACAGCTCTCATAGCATCCTGACTGTTTTACAGTACCAACATAAAATTTAGAAAAGCACAAATATCTCAGACGCATAAAAATCCTTAAGCAAACAGTACATAAATTCATGTACTGTAGCTGAACAGGGCTGTTCGCATGATTAGCTCACAGGTAGCTCACAGGCAGCAAGTTACAGGCCGATCTCTCACTAAATCCAAGCAACCTGTCCTAAAGATATTTGCTTACACCAATGCTAGCGCCTCTTCCGGGTTCGACACGTCAGGCACAACCACAAAGTCACTCTCACCTAGTGCCGACGCCTGCACACCGTTTAGTATGGACAGCACTTCGCCACTGCTGGTAACACCCAGCAGGGTGTTAGCCCCGTCCTGGGTAAGGGTAAGATCGGTAAACATCAGCTCACCTGCGACCAGGCCAATGAGATCGCGACCAACCTCAAAGTCGAGAATAGTGTCGGTACCGTCACCGTTGCCAAAGATAAACAAATCGCTGCCGCTGTCGCCGGACATATTGTCGCCGACAAGGATATCGTTGCCAGTAACGCCCATGAGAATATCATCGCCTGCGTCACCCCAGATCATGTCATCGCCTGCGTCACCGCTGAGGATATCGTTACCGGACTTGCCACTAATGAGATCGCTACCTTCACCACCAAAAATAATATCGTTGCCACCAGCAACATCATCTTGACGATCGCGACTGTTTAAATCGCCACGTAATACATCATCTCCTTGCCCCCCGAAGATAGTGTCATCTCCCAGGCCACCAGCCAAACTGTCATTACCGCCTTGGCCATTGATGATATTTCTAAATTCATCACCCACCAGGGTATCGGCGGCCTCTGTTCCTAAAAGAGTGCTAGCTGACCAAGTTAGATAGTCGGGCTCTCCTGTCAAATCTACTGCGCTCAAAAGACTCAAAGCAGGCACGCTGTGGGAGGAAATCTGTCGACTTGAAACTGCATATAGATCACCTTGAATACTCAAACTGCGATTAATCCAGGCCCTATCTTGCTCGATGGTTCCTAAGCGGTCAATTCCAGTGTGACCATCAATCTCAAACACAGAAAGTGAGGATATGGTGGTAAATGTGGATTCATCGTAAATTTGGGTAGGAATCGCTAGCAGTTTTTGATTAGGAACATACCTAATGGCCTGATGGTCCCAGAGTGCCTCAGAGGAGGTAAAGTCTCCCTCAAAAACAAAGCTATCAATTTCGACTGGACTTTCTAAATCTGTAACATCAAATAGAGAGACCTTAAGATTGCCTTGGATGCCTGTATTTGGATCAGCGTCTAGACCAATGCCTAACAGTAATGACTGATCCCCCTGCTCAATTACCTGCAAATATTCAGAAAAGCCCGGCAGCTTTAGCTCCCCTGCCACCCTAGGATGCTCAGGATTATGCAGGTCTAGGGTAAACAACGGATCTACCTGGCGGAAGGTGACAACAAACCCATAGTCTCCATCAAACCGAGTAGAGAAAATACGCTCACCGGGAGCCAGTCCCTCAATGCTACCAACAACATTTAACTCTGGGCCCTCTTGATCCAGAATATATACATTGTTGAGGGCGCTTTCACCAAAGCCGGTAGTGGTACTAATGCGGAGAAACCCGTTGTCTTCATCCACAGAAAATTGATTGTCGATAATCCCTGGCACCTCGCCAAATGCTAGCAATTTAGACGTATCGAGATCGATCTGCCAAATTTGGGTACTGGCAACGTCAGTTGCGTAGCTTTGCCGCAGTAAATAAAGATTCTCAACGGAGCTAAAGATTTCGTTGACGGATTCGGTAGTGATGCTAATAGCGCTATCTGCACCAATATTATCGTCACCTACGTCAAACGTGGAAACGGTTGTTAGCTGTTGATAAAAACTGTTGGTTAGGGGCGTATAAATATCGGTCGGATCTGATAACAGCTCTGAATCTGTTGGTTGTCCTGGACGGTTACGGCTTTCGATATTGGGCAGTGCCAAGTCTAGTATCTGCCCCTCAATCCGTTCTAAATACTCAGCTTCAGTTTCATAGGTACCCTCAATAATCAGCGGAGCAGGCAGGAGCAGGCCGCTGTTGGTAGCCACAAAGACTTCATCACCAATGGCTCGTGAGGAGATTAGATTACCCTCAATGACAGAGCTTTCTAAAATACTGATTTTGGTCGGGTCGCTGACATCTAAAACGGTAACCTGCACCTGGGGTTGACCGGGTGGTAAATAGATATCAAATGCTGGTTCGACAAAGGGTACATCAATGGGAGCACCAACAGGAAACTCTTCAGTCCCATAGCCAGAGGAAATAATCGTTAGCCGATCATCCTGAAGATAAATTCCGTCAATATTACTCCAGCTGCCAACTGGGCCACCAATGGGAAATAAAGGTTCGACTGGCATTGTGCCGCTGCTAGAGCCATTGAGCAGCCAGGGAGCTGGTAACCGCCCTTGGAAGACAACCTCAAGGTCCGACGCATCTGACACATCAACAACTGTTAAGGTTTGGCCATTAACCTGATACAGAAATTCACCATCGGTTTCCACTAGATCTGCTTCATCTACACCATCTACCTGATTATTAGTGATGTCTTCATTGCCTACACCACCTACACCGGATTCCGACATGGGTACCGGTATAAAACCAGCAAACCTACCAAACAAAAACGAATATTGCTCCAGTGCCTGCGCGACTAAATAATCAGCTAGTGCTTCTGGGGACGCAAACTGTTCAAATCCATTGGTGTCCATTATGTTCCTCGTAGGATATCGGAATCCCCTTCTCGTTCCAACTGATCTAAATCAATATCAATATCAACCTTAGCCAGAAACAGTGAAGGCGAGCTTATTGACTTTTGTTCTCAATAAACAGATGCTAATTCTACACGATTAACTGGCACTGCTTCTAGAAAAATTGTTTAAAGACCGGTCTATTTAATGTGCCACCGCCTGATCTACCGCCATGCATAAACACCTACGATCATTATGAGATCGCACGCAAACAGTTTTGCGTCATGCCTGCCCCCATCCCCATCTCAATGAGGCTCGATAGGCCAGCTGTCAAAATTTCTCAAAACCGCCATTGATACCAAAGGCAACGTATAGATGCCAAATCACTAGCTGAGCTGATATGCAGAAAATCCAGCTGCCCCAAGAAGAGGAGGGGGCAGCTGAACTGATGGTTCAGGTTTGCTTGGTAAGGAAAACTAAATGATAGCTAGCGCCTCCTCAGGATTGGACATGTCAGGAACAATTACAAAGCTGTTCTCACCTAATGTGGAGGCTTGAACATTGTTTAGTATGGCGAGAGTTTCACCGGTTTCAGCAATGCCTAAGAGTGTATTCGCGCCATCCTGAGCCAGCGTCAGGTCAGCAAACACCAATTCGTCTTCGACGAGGCCAATGCGATCTCGACCGACCTCAAAGTCAAGGATAGTGTCAGTACCGTCGCCATTGCCAAAGACAAACAGATCGCTGCCGCCACCATCAGAGAAGTTGTCGCCAATCAAGATGTCGTTGCCAGTAACACCCATCAGAATGTCATCGCCATCGTCGCCCCAGATAACATCATCCCCGGCATCACCGCTGAGAATATCGTTACCGGCTTTGCCACCGATGCGGTCATTGCCCTCGCCACCGAAGATAATGTCATTACCGCCGGGTATGCCATCTTGAGGAGAACGAGAGTTTAGGTCGCCCCGGAGGATGTCATCGCCTGCACCGCCGGTAATAATGTCGTCCCCCAGATTGCCTGCAGCCATATCATCACCGTCAGTGCCGGTAAGCGTTTCATCGTCATCGGTGCCGATAAGGCCGCCGCCTGTGGGCGGTTGAATGTCGCCTGCAGTAAGGATGGCCGTTAGCTCATAGGGACCGTAGAATACACCCACCTCTGGGAAGGTCCAAGCGCTACCACTTCTGAAGGTAAAGGGATCGTAGGTGCGGTTGCCAAGGCCACTAACGCTCACATAGTAGGTGCCTGCTGTTTCAGCCGTGAATTCTAGATAGGGATCACGGGAAAACTCTTCACCAGGGGCTACACCATCATTGTTAGCCGCCAACTCATTGCCTTCAGCATCAAATAAGCGCAGTTCCGTATCGGTCAGTTGTACCTCATTCAGAGCTGGATAGACGACAGAATACTCAAACGTCTCAAAAGTGTTCCACTCACCCGCATCGATATCGAGACTGACGGTTTGTCCCACTTCTAAGTTGAACGTGTAGAAATCAACATCCTCAGACGGATCGAAGTAAAAGTCGCCAGCAATCAAACCTGTCACAAAGGCCGAGGGACTCTCGACACTCAATCCCAGGGCATTGGCTTCGGCTAAGGTGTCATTACCTTCAATTTCCTCCGGCACGCTCACTTCATCAACCGTATCCGCCAGAATGAAAGTAGCTTCAGTCGCCTGCTGGTTAACCTCGTAGGTATCGCCTGGTTCCAGGGTAAAGGTGGCGGTTTCACTGCCCTCAGTTATATCATCGTCAAGAATCGGCAAGCTAATCGTTGCGGTTTGTTCGGTAATAGTGAAGTCAAAGCCATTGTCACGCACCGCCGGGATGCTACCTCCAGCCACTTCAATAGCCGCCAAATCAAATTCATTTAAATCAGGGGCACTGACGCTCACCGTGATGCCTTCGGGTGGCAAGGTGTCACTGACGGTGAAGGTATGCACACCTACGGTGCCTTCTGACTCCACGAGGGTTGCAGGCTCACCGCTCAAAATCACCTGATTCTTGGAATCTGGATTATCAGCAATGGTAAGGCTAAATGCACTAGCATCGGGAGCGATGGTGTAACCCGCCTGGGGCTGGAGGGCAAAGTCGAGAGCGAGAATCCCTTCTTGCACCGCAAAGGGGTCAATACCAGGCACCGTTAACTCATCGAAAACAGACACGGTAATGCCAGCCGTTTGCTCGGTAATGGTGAAAAAGAAGCCCGCTTCATTGCCATCGGGAACCGGGAAGGTGCCCCCTGTGATTTCTGCTTCTAACACATTAAACTGACCGAGGACGCTACCCACCAACGGGTCTTGCTCGCTTGCCAAATACACCACGACGCCATCTTCTGGTGGGGGTTCAGATAGCTTAAAGGTAATGGTCGTTTCTGTTTCGTCAGTCTCAATCAGTTCCGTCTCGCTGATGGTGACGCCCACTTCAGGAACGATGTCACCACCGGTCGGTGGCGGTACATCTGCAACTGAATCGTAGTAAGTGACGTCCGTCGTCCCAGCATCGGTCGCCACATTAAAGCCATCCCCTGGCTGAAGGAAAAAGGTAACATCCTCGGGGCCATCGGTTTCTAGCGCTTCATACTGCCCGATGATATCCCCGTAGTAGTCGGCAAACCAGGTTTGATGATTGGCAGATTGCAACGTGACCGTCATGGTAGGTTCTTCGATACGAAGTCGAATCCCTGTGGGAATACCGTCTTCGTTGTAGAAAGCCCCTAATGACTGACCACCAATGGTGCTGGGAAGATTCGAATTTTGAATAATCGAAATGTAATCAAACAAATTGGCATTGCTGCCCAGCACAAATTCAATACCCTCTTCTGGGATCTCACCGTCGGCACGAATGGTAAAGGTAACGCTGGAAAACCCTCCAACCTCGACATGTTCTACCACAGCATTGGTGAAGTTTCCTTCGCTATCGGTAGTGGCCGGGTTTGCGCTCAACGAGAGGGTGGGCGGTTCCGTCACGTTGGGATTACTCACAGGCGGCGTGGGTGTCCCCGTTTTGCGAGGATTATTTTCCGTCAGTAGGTTGATTTCAACGTCATAGTTGCCAAAATAAGGCGCATCGCCGTTGCCTGTACCTGGCTCCAAGGGATTGTATACGGGTTGACTAATCTCTTGATAGATGGGGAAGTCTTGTAGATTGAAGTAGGCACCAATAGCCACATAATATGTACCATCTTCGGTAGCCGTAAATTCTCCGTAATTATCAATGGGATTCTCGCTTGTTGGATCCCAACCATTGAAGAGTTTATCGGGTGGAGCAACCTCGCCTGGAGAAGCATAGTCTCGAGCTCGATTTCCTGCAGAATCAAATACCTGCATGTTTAGAACTGTGCCTTGATTGAACGAATTCGGATTGCCCTCAACTTCAAAGGTTTCAACGGTAACCGTATCGCCAGCACTCAGCTCTACTTTGAACAGGTCAGCATCTTCAGTAACATCGATGTAGGTGTAGGTGCCATCGGGGTTCAGGTAGCGGTTGCCAATCTCAAAGTCGACAGAACCGCTGCCAGAGAATGTTGGACTCTCAGGGCTGATTTGAGTGTCGGTGGCAAAGGGAATCGTGTTGTTGGGCTCAGTGGTCTCGCCACGGGGAATATCGGAACGGGTATCCACCAAACTAAAGCTACCACCACTGTAATCGGCAATAATTTCATACCCATCTCCCACAGCTAAGCTGAAACTGGCAGTTTCGCCAATTTCGGTTTCACCATCATCGGCAATGGGTAAGTTGACTAGAGTCGTGTATTCTGTCATTCGCAGGTCAAACCCACCGTCACGCAAAGCAACAATCTCTCCACCTTCGACGGAGACTCCCGCTAGGTCAAATTCGCTCAGATTGGGCGCATCGACGGAGACAACCAAACCACCTTCAGGAATCACGCCATCATTAGCCAGAAAGGCATGGGCGCTAACCGTACCTTCATTCTCAATCAGATAATCGGGACCTGTGAAAAGACTGACTTGTACCATTGCTAAGACTCCATAATTCAGTAGCTGCTCACGAAGATGCGAAAGTATGTAAGAAGGCTCTTTCCCAGAGATGCCTGCCTCCTTAAACAAGAATCCTTTGCAGCGTTAATGAGATAAATTCTCAGCAATTCTACAGAGCTTGATGATTTATTTTTTGCCCTAAACCGATTATTTTTTGCCCTAAACCGAGCATTGGCAAACATTTATAAATTCTTTATGGCTAATTTTGATTGATTTAATCTTTAGCCCTTGACTTATCAGGTTCAACCTTAAGTCCAATGCTCAGTAAGTTTTCTCCTACAACCACACCAAGTTGCAATGTATAGATTTCCCTGAGAGAAACTCCAGTTCTAGACGTGACCAAGGTTGATTGATGATTACTTGCAACTTATCGACATCTCTTCTGATACGCCTTTGGCCCCATGCCAAACTTTCGCTTAAAGGCTCTAGAAAAATAGCTTGTGCTAATATAGCCAACTCGATGAGCAACCTCCCCAACATTGGGATCTTGTTCTGCCAGAAGCTGTTTGGCCAGCTCCAAACGATGTGCCTGCAACTGACCAAACACAGTTGTGCCAAATGCCTGCCGAAAACCTTGCCTAAGTAGAAACTCATTCAGCCCTGTTTGGTGAGCTAGCTGCTCTAAGGTGGGAGGATTACCCAAATCACGCAACAATATCTCTCTAGCGTAGTGAACTTTCTCTAGCTGCTCAGGCTTAAGGAAATTCCTGTTTTTTTCTCCCTGCTGAACAGTAACCTCGTGGTCTAACACAAGTGCGATTAACTCAATCACTTTACCTTCTAAATAGGCTCGCTTGACCAATCCCTGGTAAGGGCAGTTCACAACCTCCTGTAGTGCGTTGATCATCTTCGGTTGGGTATCTCCATGTCGTACATATACCGCTTCATCAGGAGATTTAATCAAATGTTGAAGTGTTTCAGGTAGCTCGCCTGTCGAAGAAGAAGTAAAAGAACGAAGTATGGATGGCTGCATGCCAATTTCAACAAAAGAACAGGGTTCTACATCAGAATAATCAACAATGGCATCGTTCCATACACCATTGCTGCTTATATGATATTTCCCGGCAGTCTGTGAAACCTCAGAAGATGTAGAAGCAGAGGACATTTGTCCTTTGCCCGACAGCATAAATACACAGTAAATAGCATCTATTGCTTCCTCAGGTTCAACTATCATCAAACGGTCAGTCGGCCGATGCCGATCAATAGTTAACCAAAGCTCCTCTCGTAACTCGATTTCTCGCCACCAGCCTTGGGAAATGCGAGTATCAAACTTGCAGACAATGTCTAAATCATCGGAGGGATCCCACTGTAGCTCATCATCATCAGTTTCTTTTAATTGCTCCCAGAATTCATCTTTGGTTAGTTTGATAGTCATTACGAGTAATCAAGGTAACAAAGGGCAAATAGGCTATGGAGAATAATTTAGACAGTGCCCCAAAGATTTGCAAATCTACTAATGTTCTATCGTTAGCTTAAATCACAGAGGGATTCAGACTGATAACTACTCTGCATAAGAAAATCCAGCCGCATCAGCAAAATGATGACAACTGGATCTATGGTTCAAGTTTGATTGCTCAGGAACGTTGATTTTAGATAAGCGCCAATATCTCCTGTGGGTTTGATACATCGGGCACGATGACAAAGCTGCCAGCATCTAGCATCGAAGCCTCAACATTGTTCATAATCGCTAGCGTCTCACCACTATCAGCTACGCCGAGTAGGGTATTGGCACCGTCTTGAGTGAACGTCAGATCCTCAAACATCAGCTCACCATCTACCAAACCGATAAAGTCGATGCCGACCTCAAAGTCTGTGATGGTGTCGGTGCCATCGCCATTACCAAAGACAAAGGTATCACTGCCGCTGCCGCTGGAGCCATTGTCGCCGGTCAGGATATCGTTGCCGGTCACACCCATAAGGATGTCATCACCGTCGTCACCCCAGATAACGTCATCGCCAACGTCGCCGCTGAGGATGTCGTTCCTGACCTTGCCGCCAATGCGATCGTTGCCTTCACCACCAAAGATAATGTCATTGCCGCCAGACTCTCCATCTTGAGGAGAACGAGAATTCAGGTCACCGCGTAGGATGTCGTCGCCTGCACCGCCGATAATAATGTCGTTGCCGAGATCACCTGCGGCGGTGTCGTCTGCAGCAGTTCCTTCTATCGTGTCGTCGCCAGAGGTGCCGATGAGTTCGACGTCTGTAGGGAGCTGAGTATCACCTTCAGTAAGGGTGGTGGCGAGTTCGTAGGAGCCGGGTTCAAACTGATCTTCAAAAAACCAACCACTGCCACTGCCTTCCACGTTTGGGTCGTAGAAAGTGTTGCCTAAAACGCTAACACCTGCATAGTAAGTGCCAGCGTCAGGTGCCGTAAATTCGAGAGAGGCATTGTTGGTCGCTTGAGGGACAGTATCTTCTGTGACCGCATTTTCAAAGATGGCAACTTCATTACCAGCATCATCGAAAAAGCGTAAAACAGGAGCCACCAGCGAGACTTCCACCTCACCGGCTTCGTTGGTCGTCTCGCTAGCTTCGACGTTTAAGGTGATCGTTTGCCCTGCCTCTAGGTTAAAGGCATACATATCGACATCTTCAGTAATGTCAGTAAACTCATTCAGTAATGAAGAAACATCATTGATAAAGCCTAATGTGACATCTTGAACATCCAGCGTTGCGGTTGTTGTGTAAACCGGGTTATCAATGCTCAGATCCGTCTCAGTGGCGGTTGCGATCGTGTCGTTAAGCTCGTTCTCATGATTTTCTTCAGGGACAGGAACGAGCACATCACCATCATCATCACCATTGCCGTCACCATCATCATCGTTGCCGTCGTCGGGAAGCACCTCGGAATCGGGATTATCGGCAATTGTGATGTCAATTGAGTTGGCTTCTGGGGCAATGGTATATCCTGGGCCACTAGCGATGCTAAAGGTAAAAGTCTGTATGCCTTCGAGGGCATCCTCTGCTGTGAGACCAGGATTTGTGGTTTCATCAAAAGCCGATACGGTAATAGTCGCGGTCTGCTCTGTCATGGGCAGATAGAACCCACTGGCATCCTCGTTCACGAAGGGCGCATCTGCGCCTGTGATGACAGCATCAAACACATTGAATTCACGAATAGCGTCTGCAGTTTCACTATCGATAAAAACCAATACACCTGCCGCAGGAGGGGGCTCACTCAGGCTAATGGTTAAGGTTGTTGCGTTACCTTCCGATTCGATGAGTTCTGTATTGATGGCAGACAAGCTAGCGGTTAGTGGGGTGACCACATCAGGCACATCAGCCAAAGTGTCGTAAATGAGGGTAGAAAAGGTGGTCTCATCGGCTTGATAGCCAGCCGCTGGGATCAAAGATAACTCTAAGGTTTGAGTCCCATCAGTGGGCGCAATTTCTGCGTTGTCTAAATCCAGCGCTAGGGTAGCAGCGGTGGCAAATACATTGAGTCGCAATCCAGAAGGAACGCCAGTTTCATCATAAATAACTCCACTGATCGAAATACCACTGCCATCAATGAATTCATTGACATCAATTAACTCAGTGAGATCCACATTGGTATTCAACAAGATTTCTACACCATCTTCAGGAAGTTCTCCTGCCGTAGAGAACTGTATCGTCAGACGAGAATTTGCCGGTGATTCTTCACTACTAGGAACAGACTGTACTAAAGCATTGGCAAGGATGGTATCTCCCGCAAGGGTGACGGGTGTAGCCGTAAAGGAAACGGCAGGGCCACTGCCATCTGGAGGGTCAACCACAGTTGGCTCACCATTAAAGGAAATTGGTTGGTTCAGAGCAAGATTGAGCTCATATTCACCAAAGCTTTGTCCTGCACCGCTACCCACCACGTTTGGATCGTAGACATCGGTGGGAAAGTCCTCAAATACGCCATTGGCAAAATTACTCACCCCAATGTAGTAAGTCCCAGCTGTTTCTGCTGTAAACTCTATGTAAGAATCAACGCCAACATCAGGATTAAACAGTTCTTCCGGTGCAAAGTCATCGTCGCTTTGAGCTAGAGCATTCCCGTCTGCATCAAATACTCGCAAGAGAGTATCGACTTCTGATCCGATTTGGTTAGCATCGGTATCAATTTGCAAGACATCCCCTGCGGCCAACTCAACAGAATAAATATCAACGTCTTCACTGATATCTGTGCGCAATGACAGATCGGGATCAAAGAAATTACCAAAAATTTCACTGCTAATCGTCACGGTGGGGTTCTCCGCCGTTAAACCAGTAGGCGTTGCTGTGGCAATGGTATCGTTGGAACTCTCTCCTTTTGGAGCTGTTGGTGGTTCAATTGGGGGCTCTGTCGGTGGCTCAGTAGGCGGGGTGGGAGGGGCAGTCGCACCCGGCAGCTGACTCTCAGTATCGGCAAACAGTACTACGCTATCAGCAGCATCTGGCTCGATGGTGTAATCACTCACATCAGTAATCGAACTCTGATCTTCAGGTGCGATTTGATCTGCTGTAACCAACAAGAGTGTCACATTTACCAAGCCATCAAACGTCTCTGGCAAAAAGGTATCGGGCTCTTCATTGTCAAAAATATTGAGGATAATCGTCGCAAATGTGGACCCTTCAGTAATTGAAACCGCTAGTCCAGAATTATCGAAATTGGTCTGAGTTGCCAACAGATTGAGATTCTCGAATTGGGGGTTTGCGATCGCACCAGGCAGGTCAAGGCGGTTCAGAATTTGTTCAACTTCGCTGTCGATATAGACTTTGAGCCCACCGGCAGGGGCTGGTTCATCCAGGTCAAAGCGGACAGTCAATGCTGTTCCCTGATCTTCTATCAGAGCGTTTTGCAACCCTGGATAATCGGTTGAGGTCGATAAACTTACTGCGACCATAGTTTAAAAATTCCTTTAATCTGAAGATGCGTGACGTATTCCATTGCGATGCCAATAAAACAGGGTGCTCGGTGGGAAGCTTGACTTGCAATCTCCCTGCACATCCGTCGTGAACTATCTAAAATTTTTGAATTAAATAGATAACTGCATCGCTAATGAAATCTGTTCTCGGTAATCATACGGAATTCGAAAATATCTTTTTTCCCGAAAACGGATTTTTTTTTCCCGAAAACGGATCTTTCCTCGTATTCTTTATCCTTTATTTATTTTCTGCTCTTCAGTTTTTATCTAAGCTCATAAGTAAGCTGAAAAAGATTTAATGGTATTATGGAGTGCAGTGCCCCACGATACCACATTAATAGACAAGCCTTTATCCCAAACTATCGCCACTTTTTTTGATACTTCTTGGGAGAGATTTTAAATTGCTCCTTAAAAGCTTCAGAAAAGGAACCCAGGTTAGCGTAGCCGACCTTGTAAGCTGCTTCAGTGATGCTGATATCTTGCTCTGCTAAAAGTCGTTTGGCAGCTGCCAAACGTTCTTCGCGCCCCATTTTCCACGGACTCGTGTTAAATACTTGATGAAAGCCTTGCTTCAACAAAAATTCATTTAATCCAATTTGGCGAGATAACTCCGCCACGGAAAGAGGCTTGCTTAAGTTTTGCAAAATAAGCTCTCTAGCATAATGAATGCGCTCTATTTGTTCGGGTTTAAGGGAAGCTTTTTTTACCTCTCCCTGTTGAATAGCGATCTCATGGTCTAGCACCAGTGCTATTAGTTCAATAACTTTACTTTCCAAATAAGCTCGCTTGACCATACCCTTATAAGGACAGTTTAAAATGTGTTGCAGTACGGCAGTCATCATCGGCGTGATATCTCCACAGCGCCTGTAAACCTCTTTGCTTGGAGTTTTGATTAAATGCTGAAGATTTGCAGGTAGTTCTCCCTCTGGAGACGAGGCAAAAGAGCGGAGTATTGATGGACAAATTATGATGAAAAGGTGGCAATAGGGATCTATATTTGACTCGTCAATAATTGATTGAGGCCATAAACCGTTGCTCCACAATGTATATTTTCCAGCAGCACGCGAAAGTAGCGTTTCACTGAGTGCAGAAGGAACTATCCATTGCCCTTTTCCTGAAAGTGTGAAAGCACATAAAATTTCATCCACTTCTTCCCCAGAATCTTTTAGGAAAAGGTGGTCAATAGGCTGATGGCGGTCGATTTCTAGACAGATGCCATCTCTCAACTGAATACTTCGTCTCCATCCCTGAGAAAAGCGGGCATCAAATTTATAAGTATTATCTAACTCATCGGAAGCGTCCCACTGCAGCTGCTCGTCGTCCACTTCCTGAAACTGCTCGTCAAATTCATCTATTTTTATTTTAATGGTCATGGCAGGGATAGTAGGGAACAGGATACAAATAGCAGGTAGCAGATAATGGATAACAGGAGCCGAGAGTGCCTTGAAAGATTTGCCACATTTGTATGTTCAGCCCTATTCTTAGGGTCTCCATGCTCAATTTTATAAGATGTCTATCCAGCCTTTGTCCGACGCTTTTAGGAATTGTTGCGTTCTTCATGTTGAACCCATAAGCCAGAGAGATCTATGGGTTCGGTGCAGCTTTTTTGGCCTTTCCAAGTAGACGAAGCTGAGGCAGTCTAAAGCCGACAATGCCGACTAGCAGCATGGCGATCGCACATCCTACATAAAACAGCGCATATCCTGCTCCTGCTCCTGTGCCGAAAAGAGAAACAACCAAAGACTGCCAGCCATGGGATGACGGCATCGCCGATTCAAAAAAATGTTGTCGGAACCACCCTTCTAGCACATCGCTCAATACCCCACCCGAGAGCACCACAACCATATCTAAAATATCGTCCACCACAGCACGCGCCGCAAAGATACGCCCTTGCAAGCTGGGGGGCGTCGCTGCCATCCAGAGAGCGGATTCTGATCCCTCAAGCAATGGAGAAATAAGCGCTGCACAAAACTGTGCCGATAGCCAAACCGATAGCCCCCGTCCGAAACCAAATGCTATTTCGGCAAATCCTATACCTATGCCCCCAAGCAGCAGTCCTTTGTAAGTTTGCCGAAACCCGCCCCAAATCGTCAGGGCGATCGCCCCGATGATTCCACCAACTCCCCATACCGTGTCGATCGCACCTAATGTGGCTGAGTTGCTATCGGTGCGAGATAGAATCATCGGACTGTAAGCCATATCAATCAGCCCATACATCAGCCAAAATGCAACCGTAACAGCGAGCAGTGTTCTGAGGCAGCGAGCTCGCCAAACATAGCGAAGGCCAAAGGTAACGTCTGCCCAAAGCTTCCCGAATTTAGTGACAATATCCTTCCCTCGTTTTCCGGCTGCGTTTGAGACCTTGATGGCTTGATAGGAAAGGGCTTCAGGAGTAGCTGCAGGTCGTGGAATGTGCAGCACGGCCAAAACTGAGATCGCAATCAATAGCGCTAGCAGATTAAGGGGTAAAATCCCGCCTAACCCTACGATGGGATACAGCACTCCAGCTGCTGCCGGGGCAATGATACTTGAGCCATAGCCAACGGCTGCCTCCATGCTGTTTGCCCGTGTATAATTTTGCGGTGCGACTAGTAGCGCCACAGAGGCTTGATATGAAATCCATCCACATTTCTCAAATCCGCTCTTGGCAAAGGCCACGGCATACAAATGCCAAATCGCCAGATGCCCACTCAAATAGAGCAGCAGCAGCACCAGCGTGGCACTAGCCGTGACCACTCTACTTAGAATCATGAGGGATTTACAGCCAACGCGATCGATCAAAATCCCTGAAAATAAGGACGCTACGATGCGGGGTAGTTCATAGAAAAATCCAGTTAGGGCCAGGGCTGTAGCTGAACCGGTCAGATTCCAGACCCAAAGTGTGATGGCAAAATCTGCCATGCTGCCACCGATAGCGGCAGAAAAGCGACTGAGGCAGAGGATTATGAAGCTTTGCAAGTGACGACAGGTAACGGCATTACGATGGTACAGCGTTTGTCGGCCTGCCTTTCAATTTGCAAATTTTGCAGGTTTGGAGGGTGGGCGATCTTATCTAAAGCAAAAAATGCCAGCAGCCTCGATAAAGTCCGAAACTGCCGACAGAGTTCAAGTTAGTTTTATGTGCACTAAATTGAAAGAGATGCATCCACTCCAAAGCGGTTGCTTTTATGTCAATGCCATTGCCTCGTTTAGGTTAGAGACATCTGCAATCACCTCAAAGCTACCTTCTGTAAGGCTAGAGGCTTGGACTTCGTTGAGAATCGCTAGGGTTTCGCCACTGCTGGCCACACCTAGCAAGGTGTTGTTGCCATCCTGCGTCAGCGTTAAGTCTGCAAACAACAACTCACCTTCGACAAGACCGATTCTGTCTATACCCACCTCAAAGTCGAGGATGGTATCGGTACCGTCCCCGTTACCAAACACAAACAGATCGCTGCCGCTACCGTCAGAGAAGTTGTCGCCGATTAGGATGTCATTGCCGGTCACACCCATGAGGATATCGTCCCCAGCGTCTCCATAGATAATGTCATCACCAGCGTCGCTGCTGAGGATGTCGTTGCCAGACTTACCGCCGATGCGATCGCTACCCTCACCACCGAAGATAATGTCGTTACCGCCAGCTTCTTCATCCTGAGGAGACCGAGAGTTAAGATCACCGCGCAGGATATCGTCACCTGCGCCGCCGGTAATAACGTCATTGCCGAGATCCCCGAAGAGGGTGTCGTCGTCGTCAGTGCCGGAGAGAGTGTCGTCGCTAGGGGTGGGTTCATCGCTGGGCGGTTGGATGTCGCTTTCAGTAAGCGTAGCAGTCAGTTCATAGAATCCGTTAAATACGCCGACCTCTGGGAAGGTCCAGCCGCTGCCGCTTCTGTTAACAAAGGGATCATAATTGCGGTTGCCCAGGTGACTGACGCCCACATAGTAGGTGCCTGTCGTTTCAGCCGTGAACTCAATAAACGGATCGCGAGAGAACTCTTCACCTGGTGCAGCACCATCATTGTTGGCCGCTAGCTCATTGCCCTCTGCATCAAATAGCCGCAGTTCCGTATCCGGCTTTTGTAGGATGTCTGCTAAAGCGGGAAAAACAACCTGTCTAAAGCTGATCTCATTGGGTAAGATTTCTTCCGTATCGATATCCAGGCTGACGGTTTGACCTGCTTTCAGGTTAAAGGAGAATAAATCCACATCTTCAGGAAGATCGATAAAAGCACCTCCATTCGTCCCACCTTCAATAGAAACAGAGGGATTATCAACACTCAGGCCCAGAACATCTGCACCAGGGATGGTGTTATTGGTATTTTCAAATGTAATCAGCTCGCTCTCTTGGGACACAGACGCCTGATCCAAGGTGTCCGCTAGCTCAAAGGTTACCGTCGCTGCGCCAGGATTAATTTCATAGGTATCTCCTGGTTCTAGGGTAAAGATCGCCGTTTCGCTGCCTTCAGCCTCACCATCATCCAGAATCGGGAGACTAATGGTAGCAGTTTGTTCGGTAATGGTGAAATCAAACCCATCATCTTGCACTGCGTCAATGGTACCGCCTGCCACTTCAATGGCGTCTAGATTGAATTCATCTAAGTTAGGGGCACTGACGCTAACGGTAACGCCTTCAGTAGGAGCCGGGGTACTGAGGCTAAAGGTGTGTAGACCGACCGTGCCTTCTGCTTCAATTAACGGCGGACTGGGATCGCCAAATTCATCGAAGTTGGTCAAACTCACCTGAATTTGTGAGTCTGGATTATCGGCGATGGTGAGGTTAATATCACTGGCATCTGGATCAATGGTGTAACCAGCCAAAGGCTGAAGGGCAAAATTGAGGGCAATCACGCCTTCTTGAACTGCCACTGGGTCAATACCTGGGACGGTCAGCTCATCAAAGGTAGACAGGGTAATGGTGGCGGTTTGCTCGGTAATGGTAAAGAAAAAGCCCGAGGAATCCCCATTGGGAACCGGGAAATTACCGCCAATTACTTCTGCATCGAGAACGTCAAACTGACTCAGGGGTCTGCCGACTAACAGATCGTCCTCACTATCGACAAATACCACCAGCCCGTCTTCTGGGGGGGCTTCAGACAGGGTAAAGGTGAGGGTGGTTTCGGTTTGTTCGGTTTCAATTAGTTCCGACTCGCTGATGGTAATCTCCACCTCGGGTATGGTGCCTCCCCCAGCGGTGGGCGGTGGGACATCGGCGACAGAATCGTAGTAGGTAACGTCTACAGTACCGGCATCAGGGGCAATCTTATAGCCTTCACCAGCTTGCAGGAAGAAGGTGACATCTTCAGCACCATCGGTTTCTAGGGGTTCAAAGGCATCAATCACATTCCCCCTAAAATCGTTAAAAAAGGAGGGATTATTAGCGGCTTCAAGGGTAACTGTCATCAAGGGTTCGTCAATCAGCAGTCGAATACCCGTTGGGATGCCGTCTTCGTTGTAAAACGCTCCGAGGGATTGTCCGCCAATGGTGCTAGGCAACGACCTCTCACGGAAATACGCAACATAGTCAAATAAGTTGGCATTGCTATTGAGAACATATTCAATGCCCTCTTCAGGCAGCTCTCCCTCTGCTTGAATAGTAAAGACAACGCTAGAAACTCCCCCCACGTCTACGTGCTCGACTGCAGCACTGATAAAGTTACCTTCACTGTCTACGGTTGTCGGGTTAGCACTCAGAGAAAGGGTGGGAGGATTGGTAACGTTAGGATTACTAACAGGCGGAGTTGGTGTCCCCGTGCGGCGAGGGTTATCTTCACTCAACAGATCAATTTGAATGTCATAGTCACCGAAGCTTACCCGATTTCCGTTGCCGGAACCCGGCGTAAATGGATCGTAAAACGGTTGAACAAAGTCTTCAATAAACTGGAAGGTGTTTACATTTAGGTTAGACCCAAATGCGAGGTAGTAAGCGCCGTCCTCAGGCGCGGTAAATTCAAAATAGTAGTCTGTTTCATTGGGGTCAAAGGGACCAAACCCACCAAACAGCTTATCCGGTGCAGCATTAATTCCAAGCTCGTAGTCGAAGAGCCGAGTTCCGTCAGCAGTAAATATATTAGCTGACACAGCTAGACCACTATCAAATTCATTGACATTAGTATCGAAATCAAAGGTTTCGACCGCAATGGTCTCGCCAGCACTCAGGTCCACCCTGTAGACATCAACATCTTCGGAGTAGTCAATGTAGGTGTAGGTGCCGTCTGGGTTGAGGTAGCGGTTACCGATGTCAAAGTAGAGGGATGTGCTGCCAGAAAATGTGTGATTTTCAGCGCTGAGTTGGGTATCAACGGCTGTTGGAATGGTGTTATTGGCCTCGGTAATCACACCACGGGGAATATCTGAGGCCGTATCCACCAGGTTAAATGTGCCGCCACTATAGTCGGCGACAATCTCATAGCCATCGCCTGCTGCCAAGGTAAAGATGGCGGTTTCGCCAACTTCGGTTTCACCATCAGCGGCAATGGGCAGGTTAACCAGGGTGGTATATTCCGTCATCCGCAAGTCAAAGCCGCCGTCGCGCACAGCGACAATTTCTCCCCCTTCTACGGAAACTCCTGCTAGGTCAAACTCGCTGAGGTTAGGTGCATCGACTGAGACAATTAGGCCGCCCTCAGGAATAACGCCGCCAGTGGCGAGAAACGCATGGGCACTAACTGTACCCTCATCTTCAATCAGATAGCCAGGACCTGTAAAAAGGCTAACGTTGAGCATCTTTGAAACTCCGCTACTGTCTATAAACCCACAACGATGCGAAGAGATGTCAGTAAGTGAGCATGACTAAGAAACAGAGAACTCCAGAATACTTCCTGGCTCCCCTGTCGTCACCTTTCAAATTGCCCAACCTACGCAAGTCCCCCGTCTCCCATCTCTAAGGGCGTACCCTTTTACATCGCTAATGGGACAATTTCCCAGTAATAATATGGAATTTGGCTTCTTTTTTTAGGGCCGATCCGGATCTTTTTGGGGCCGATCCGGATCTTTTGACCGCATTCGTTTGATGCACAAAATTACCAATTTAATGGTTAATTAAATCTATTTTTTACTCTAACCAGATACGTGTAAATTCTGCTTTATCGGCAAGACTTCTGATAGGCTTTTGGTCCTACACCGAACTTGCGGCTAAAGGATCTGGCAAAAGACCGGGCGTTGAGATAACCAACCAGACGGGCAACCTCAGTGACGCTCATATCCTGCTCGGCCAATACGTCTTTTGCTATGGTTAGTCGATGGGCCTGGAGTTCACCAAATACCGTCGTCCCAAATACTTGACGAAACCCTTTCTTGAGCAAATGCTCATTTAACCTTACCTGACGCGCCAGCTCAGCTATGGTCGGTGGGTTGTCCAAGTCTCGTAATAAAATCTCTTTAGCATAATAAATACGCTCTATCTGTTCAGGTTTGAGAGAATTCCTCTTGGTTTCTCCCTGTTGAATAACACTTTCATGATCTAGCGCCAGAGCCGTCAGTTCAATTACCTTACTTTCCAGATATGCTCGCTTAACGATTCCTTGATAAGGGCAGTGTAAAATCTGTTGCAGAACTGTTGCCATCATCGGCTGAATAGTTGCATGGCCCCAATAAAGATCTTGACTTGGGGGCCTAATTAAATGCTGAAGATTTTTGGGTAATTCTTTTTCTGGAGATGCAGCAAATGAATAAAGTATATTAGGCTCAATTTCAATTGAAACTGAGGCCCAGGGATATGTGCCATAGTCACATGTAATTTGATTGTTTAAACCATTCCCTCTTACGGAGTATTGTCCAATAGCACGGTTAAATAAGATTTTATCAGATCTAGAAGTTTCTATCCATTGAGCATTACCCGAAAGCAGAAACGTAAAGTGAATATTAAGCCCCTCTGCATCGGGGCTGTCAACAATTAAGCGGTCTGTAGATTGGGATTGATCGATGCTGAGATACATCCCCTCTCTCAGCTCAATTTCTCTTCTCCATCCTTGAGAAAATCGAGCATCGTACTTCAAGGTAATGTCTAACTCATCTGAGGGGTCGAACTGTAGCTCCTCTTCATCAGCTTCCTGATATTGGTCGTATACGTCATCCTGTGTCAGTCGAATGGTCATAACGTTTCTGCGTCCTTATTTGCCCGCTCAACAGAAAGAAGCTGGGACCATCTGTAACTACTAAGACCGACTAATAGCATGATAATTGCACTTAATGTAAAGAGCAGGCCCATTCCAGATCCTGACCCGGTACCAACTATGGGGCCAAATACAGCTTGCATAAACCTTGATGATTGCATGGCGGGTTCAAAGATGCGATCGCTAAGCGGTCCGGCAATCAGCGCAATCGGTGCAGTAACCAGCTCATAGGTTAGAAAATGGGCCGCAAACACCCGCCCCTGCACCGCCGCTGGCGTGGCCAGCGTCCACAGCGCCATCTCTGAACTCTCAATTAGCGGAAAACTCATCGATGAGAAAAACTGCGCTGGCATCCACACTGAAAGACTTTGACCAATTCCGAACACTGTCTTCGCCAGACCTGCCCCCATAAACCCGGTTAACATACCGTTTACCCGACGCCTGGGACCACCCCACAGACTCACCAGCACAGCGCTGGTAACACCGCCAATGCCCGCGATAGACCAAACCGCCGCCAACGCCTCAGAACTACCATCAGTGCGCGCCAGAATCATCGGATCGTAAATCATCTCAGTCAGATGCAGTGTTGCCCAAAATAGCGTAGTTACCAGCAACAGAGACCGCAGACTGGGGGAAGTCAGCAAGTAACGAAAGCCAAAGATAGCTTCCTTCCAAGCAGTGGCAATACGACTAGCAGTTTTTTCTACAGGGCCAGGCAGCGGCTGAGGAATTTTTAGCAAGGCAATAATGACAATAGCAAAGACAAATGTGGCCAAATTAATTGACCAAATGCCTTCCAGCCCGATACGAGGGTAAAACATACCCGCCAGTGCCGGGGCCGTAATCGCTGAAGTGTAGCCGATAGCCGTATTCATGCTGTTGGCACGGGTGTAATTTTCTGGATTAACTAGCAGCGTCAATGAAGCCCGATAGGCCAGCTGCCAAAATTTCTGGAAACCCCCATTAATACAAAAGGCCACATACAGGTGCCAAATCACTAGCTGATTGGTTAATAGCAAGCCTAGTAACGCGATTGTCGTGGTCGCGGCTACGGACTCGCTCAGGATCATTAACTTCTTACGGCTAAACCGATCTACCAAAATTCCTGCAAATAGTGAGGTAAATAGACGTGGAAACTGATAGAAAAAGCCCCACAGCGTCAGCGCTGTAGCTGATTCGGTTTGGTCCCAAACCCAAAGGGTGATGGCAAAATCGGCCATGCTGGTGCCGATTACTGAAGTTAGATGGCCAAACCAGAGAATTGTAAACCTACGCAAGCCAGTAAAAGAGGTGACAACACTGCGATAATACAGCGATGCGATTTCACCTCCAAAATGCATCAAATTAAGCTGATATGTAGAAAAATCAGCTCCCAAAGAAGAGGAGAGAACGGCTAGGCTGATAACTCAGGTTTGCTTCAGAAAAGCTATTAAAATCAGCGCGTGCAGGTAAGTTTGGTCGAGATTGCAAATGGTCTCACCTGGGTGCTAAAGCACAGAAACAATTACCAAATAGAGGCGCAAAAAATCGATTGGAAGCAAAGTCTCCCTATGGCTAATCCTCAGACAGAGCTTAGGAATTCGCCATAGGGAGACAGAAACGCCTGTTATTCAAGCCTCAATCAAATTTATTTTGAGGCCAGAACCCCATCAGCCGTTTGCCGACGCTTTAGGCCAAACGTCAATAAACTGCCAAGGCCCAGTACCCCAAGGATTGAACCAGGTTCTGGCACGGACGCAGGCGTCGCAAGGGTAACCCGAGCGAACTGTCCAGTTTCATTGAGAGGCGTAGCTAGCTCACCGTTAGGTGGCAGGTAAGTGGCATCAACCCGACCAGTATCAACCAGCTCCTGGGTTGTTCTGGAGGGAAAAGCAACATCCTCGTGGGGAGCAAAGCCTGGAGCAAAGCCAAATTCATCAGCCCAGTCGTCAAAGTGTACGTGGGGCGTACCACTGCGTGGTGGTTTGGACCAGAAGCTAAGTCCTGCAGCTAGGGCAGGATCATTGCCACTTTCTTGGTCAAAGTTGGGAGCACCTAGGTTCATACCATCGGGCTCATTGTAGCTGCCAGACTGAAGCAGCTCTTGAGTGTTGGTATCAAAGTTAAAGTTAACGCCGGGGTCAAGATGGTTGTCTGTGTAGGTTTGCAACAACCCTCCATCTGGTGCAAAGAAAGAAATATTGAGAAAATCTAAATCATCGGTTCTAACAATCCCATCTAAGTAGCTTTGGGTCTCGTCATAGCCAAATGATCCCGATACTTGAAACCCCGCAATCTGCCCAGTCCAGTCAAAGTTAAACTCAATCGCTTCAGCCTGGGCTGGAATCGCCAGGCTCAGCGCTAAACCAATAAAAAGACTTTTTCTCAGCGTGAAGAACATTGGCCAGAAATCTCCGAAATATAATAGTACAGACAGTACTGATCTGCAGCTGTAAGTAAAACTATGTCAATACAAAGGTCCATCAGCTCCTTTACCGACAGACTTTTTGCTAACTTTCAGCCGGTCCCCACTTGAATTTAGTAAGCTTTTGATAGGCGGGCTATGCCATGGCAAGATAGCTATCTAACACGAAGGCGTAGCATACTCCATCAACGTTACTAATAATATTGCTCTTATCGCTGCTTAATGCAAGTATTTTGCAATAGTTGACATCAATAAATCTATGGCTACACTTTAGAAAGTCTTAGGATGATAATGGCCCTATACAAACACATCAGGCGGTGCCCAACGGGAAAATCCCCTTATGATGAGTTAGAGAACACACTGCATCAAGTCTTTACTTACATCCAGCATTGGTAAGAGTTCTAACTTAAATAGGGTGGCAACAATGATAAGGCTGCGATCTCAAAAAACAATAAACTCGACCCGGTTTCCAACTGCGCCACATACTGAATCTTAGTGTGACAGTACCAATCCTTTTGCTATAAAATCAGCCCAAATTTAAGTAAAACAACGCCAAAAGCAGCGGCGGTGATGGGCAATAGCCAATTCACTTGCCAGAGCAAGATAACAATGCCGGTGGCAACGGCATGAAAGATAATCCCTGGAACAATCGATGAGGTCTTAATTTTTCGCAGCTTTACCGTGAAGATGGCGCTGGAGAAAAACAAGGTGCTAAGTATCCACAGCCCCACTATTGAACATGTCAGCGTACCCGTCGTCGCTGTGTAGGCCAGCAGAGCCGACAAACATATCGCCGCAAAGGTAATCAGCTCATTCCAGATCGCCCTTTGCCGACGCTGCCATACTGAAACACCATCCACCAGGGTCGCTACCACAGCCACACCATAAATAACCAGTAGGAACCAGCTTTGCTGATTTTGCCAGAAGAGCCAGAATGCGATCGCTACAGCAATACCGCCGTAAATTCCAGCCCATGTCAAAAACCGAGGTTTCCAGCTACGTCGCTGTCTAATCTGCAATGCCAGCGGATGCTCTGCTTGAAAGCCACAATAAGCACAGATCAGTGCCAACGTTGTTGCCCAGGTCCATTGCTAGGCCGCCGCCGCTCCAGGCAAGAAAGATATCACCAGCACCACATAAGCACCATGCTCCGGAGAAACTGTTGGATGATACCACCGCTTTTTTAGCCGCTGTGGGGATGTCTTTGAGGAAGAATCTGAGGAAGTAGTCGTCATATCACTAATCAATTCACAGCCATAACGATGAGTCTAATCAAAAGGTTATACTACCAGCGTATCAAGAGGAATCGGGAAGATAGAGTTTCTTTGATAGAAATCCCCTTATTGCCCTATCTTCCCACTTTTCACCTCTTTATCTCCTAAATCAACGCTAGTGCGTCCTGTAGATTTGACACGTCAGAAACAATTTCAACACTATTCTCACCCAATGAGGAAGCTTGAACATTGTTCAATATAGCGAGAGTTTCACCACTACTAGCAATGCCTATCAGCGTATTATTGCCGTCCTGAGTTAGGGTCAGGTCAGCAAACACTAGCTCACCTTCCACCAGGCCAATATGGTCAATACCCACCTCAAAGTCGAGAATAGTATCGGTGCCGTCACCATTGCCAAAGACAAACAGGTCGCTACCGCTGCCATCGGAGAAGTTATCCCCAACTAGCGTATCGTTGCCGGTCACCCCCATCAGGATGTCGTCGCCATCGTCACCCCAGATTAGATCATCGCCTGCGTCGCCGCTAAGGATATCGTTGCCAGCTTTGCCGCCGATGCGGTCATTGCCCTCACCGCCAAAGATAATGTCATTACCGCCCGGCTCTCCATCCTGAGGCGAGCGAGAGTTTAGATCACCCCGCAGAATATCGTCACCAGCGCCACCAGTAATAATGTCGTTGCCCAGGTCACCTGCGACGGTGTCATTGCCATCGGTGCCAGCTAGGGTATCGTCACCAGGGGTGGCGGTGGGCAGCTGGATGTCGCCGCCCGAGAGGGTGGCCGTTAGCTCATAGAACCCATGAAATACTCCCACTTCTGGAAACGTCCAACCACTACCGCTTCTTTCGACAAAGGGGTCGTAGTTGCGGTTGCCCAGTGTACTTACACCGACGTAGTAAGTGCCTGCTGATTCGGCAGTGAACTCTAGATAGGGATCGCGAGAGAAGTCCTCGCCGGGCGCTGCACCGTCATTGTTGGCTGCCAACTCGTTGCCCTCTGCGTCAAATAACCGCAGTTCGTTATCAAAGGTTTGGACGATGTCCGCTAATGCCGGAAAAACAACCTCCCTAAAGTCGATAATGCCGTTGACGAGTGACGGTTCAGTATCAATATCCAGGGCAACGGTTTGCCCCACTTCCAGATTAAAGGAGAAGAAATCAACATCTTCAGGAAGATCTTGAAATTCTTCACCTATTAGCCCATTGATAGATACAGAGGGATTCTCAGAACTCAAACTAAGAACATCAGCCTCAAGGATAGTGTTATTCGTTTCTTCAAAGCTAATCAGTTCGATTTCTTCGGGAACGCTAATCTGATCGACAGTATCCGCTAGCACAAAGGTCGCTTCCGATGCAGCGGGATTCAGTTCATAGGTATCCCCTGGTTCTAGGGTAAAGGTAGCTGTTTCACTCCCTTCATCCACACCATCATCGAGAACAGGCAAATTAATTGTTGCAGTTTGTTCGGTAATGGTGAAATCAAACCCATCATCTCGCACTGCACCAATGGTGCCACCGGTTACTTCAATGGCGTCTAAATTAAAGTCATCCAAAGAAGGGGTACTAACGCTGATGGTCAAACCTTCTGCGGGTGGGGCTGCACTAAGGTTAAAGGTGTGAAGGCCAGCTGTGCCTTCTGCTTCAATTAACGGAGGACTGGGCTCTTCAAATTCATCTAAATTGGTGTAACTCACCCGAATCTGTGAGTCTGGATTATCGGCAATGGTGAGGTTAATTTCACTGGCATCAGGATCAATGGTGTAGCCTGCCTGGGGCTGGAGGGCAAAATTGATATCAATAATGCCTTCTTGAACTGCATCAGGGTCAATGCCAGCAACGGTTAACTCATCAAACGCCGAAATAGTAATGGTGGCCGTTTGTTCGGTAATGTTAAAGAAAAAGCCAGAAGCATCCCCGTTAGCCGCCGGAAAATCACCCCCGCTGATTTCAGCTTCTAACACATCAAACTGGCTGAGAACGCTACCAACAAGAACGTTACTATCGCTATCTAAAAATACAGTCAGTCCATCCTCTGGCGGAGGCTCGCTCAGGGTAAAGGTTAGCGTGGTTTCAGTTTGTTCCGTTTCAATCAATTCCGACTCAGTGAGTGTAACGCCCACTTCAGGAATAACGTTTCCTTCACCGGTGGGTGGGGGCACATCGGCAACAGAATCGTAGTAAGTGACGTCTACCGTGCCAGCATCTGGGGCAATCTCATACCCTTCTCCTGGTTGCAAAAAGAAGGTGACATCTTCAGCACCATCGGTTTCTAGTGGCTCGAATATCTCAAGAACATTGCCATAAAAATCTGGAAAGAAGGATAGGGGATTAGCCGCTTCAAAGTTCACGGTCATCAGCGGTTCATCAATCAAGAGACGAATGCCGGTGGGAATACCGTCCTCGTTATAAAACGCGCCCAGGGATTGACCTCCAATAGTACTGGGAAGAAAGTTCTGACGTAACAACGAGACGTAATCAAACAGGTTGGCATTGCTATTGAGCACAAATTCAACGCCGCCTTCAGGCAGGTCACCCTCAGCTAGAATCGTAAATGTGACGCTGGAGATGCCATCAAACTCTACATGTTCCACAACTGCATTGGTAAAGTTACCCTCACTGTCGATGGTAGTGGGGCTAGCACTTAAAGAGAGGGTAGTCGGAGCAGTCACATTAGGATTGCTCACCGGAAGAGTCGGTGTGCCTGTTTTACGCGGATTATCCTCAGTTAACAAATCTATCTGGATGCCGTAGTTACCGAAACTTGACCGGTTCCCGCCCCCTGAACCTGGCGTGAATGGCTCATACAATGGGGTGCGAAACGCTTGACTAAAGCCAAAGGTTGTTACATTTTCAAATGAGCCAAAGGCGAAGTAGTAAGCACCATCTTCTGGGGCAGTGAATTCTTGGTAGCCGTCAGTTTGGTTTTCATCAAATGCATCAACCCCACCAAAGAGCTTATCTGGAGCAGCCGTTAAAGAAGATGCATCATAGTCCCGCAGGCGATTCCCTTCGGCATCAAAGACCATTGTGGATAAACTAAGGGCATCGCCAAATGAATTAACGTTGGTCTCGGAATCAAAGGTTTCAATAGCAACCGTATCGCCTGCTCTTAATTCCACCTTGTAAACATCAACATCCTCGCTGTAGTCGATGTAGGTATAGGTGCCATCTTCGTTTAAATAGCGATTGCCGATATCGAAATATATAGACGCATCGCCAGAAAAGGTCGGGTTTTCAGGACTAATGTTTGTATCGGTTGCCAATGGAATCGTATTGTTGATTGCATCAACTGCTCCTGGCGGCATGTCCGAGCGCGTATCCACCAGAGCAAAGCTACCCCCACTGTAATCGGCAACAATCTCGTATCCAACACCTGCCACCAGGGTAAAATTAGCGGTTTCAAACGTTTCAGATTCTCCATCGTTCGCAATCGGCAGGTTTACCAAAGCGTTGTACTCTGTTATCTTCAGGTCAAAGCCATCGTCGCGAACAGCAACAATTTCTCCCCCTTCAACAGAAATATTTTCTAAATCGAACTCGCTTAGGTTGGGTGCATCGATAGAAACAATCAGACCGCCTTCAGGGATAACGCCCCCCGTCACGTTAAAAGCATGGGCGCTGACGGTGCCTTCATCTTCAATTAAATAGTCGGGGCCAGTAAAGAGGCTAACTTGTAGCATTGTGAAGCTCCATGATTGGTACTTGACTCACAACGATGCAAAAAGGATTCTTGCCCCCCAATGTCTTTGCCATCATTAGTGAGATTTATTCTCAGCAATCATAAGGAGTATCGAATTTGCTTTTGATACCGATCCAGAGTTTTTTTGATACCGATCCAGAGTTTTTATCCCAAATTGACTAGTGCATTTTTTAGTCGATTAAGTCGTTAATTTAATCTGTTATTTTGCGACATCGTGGATAGCCATCGCGTCCTCAATCTTTTCGCCTGTTTTCTTATCTATGGGTTAACCCTGCCTCTATATGCTTTCTGATAAGCTTTGGGAGCAACACCAAACTCACGTCTAAAAGCCCTCGCAAACGCACTGCCGCTGGCGTAACCGACTTTGTAAGCGACATCAGAAACTTTTATATTTTGTGCTGCCAATAGCTGTCTGGCCATCTCCAGTCGGTGCGTCTGGAGTTCTCCAAATACCGTTGTGCCAAATGCCTGATGAAACCCTTGCCGGAGTAAATAGTCATTCACACCAGCCTTGCGGGCTAGCGCATCTAAGGTTGGTGGATTGCTTAAATCATTCAGTAAAATCTGCCGGGCATAATGTACCCGCTCTAGCTGTTCAGGCTTAAGCTCACACTTTTGTGATTTTTCCTGCTGGATAGTAGTCTCATGATCAAGCACTAGCGCAATTAATTCAATGACTTTGCTGTCTAAATACATCCGCTTGGGCATGCCTTGATAGGGACAATGCAAAATCTGTTGCAGCACAGTGTTCATCAAGGGCTGAGTATTTCCTAATCGTTGATATACAACGTCCTCAGTCGATTTGATTAAATGCTGAAGGTTTCTAGGCAGTTCTCTTTCAGAGGAGACAGCGAAAGAGCTTAGTACCTCTGGTTGAACGATCACTTCAAGGGAAGAAAATGGCTCTGCATTTGAAAATTTTCCAACATCTCCAGGTCTTATACCATTACTCATGAGCCCATATTTCCCCGCAGTACACAGAATATCCGACTCAGCCGACGCAGAAAATACTTGCCCCTTACATGAAAGGATAAAGACACAATGAATATGTCGATGCTGGTACTCAGGACTTTTTATGACTAAATGATCATTTTGTTGATGGCGATCAATTTGTAGCCATAGACCGTCTCTTAAATCGATTTCACGTCTCCATCCTTGAGAAATACGAGAATCAAACTGATAGGTGATATCTAACTCATCCGATGGATCCCACTGTAGCTCACATGCCTCAGTCTCTTGGAACTGTGCTTCAAATTGGTCAGATGTCAATTCGATTGTCATGGCGAAAAATCAGAGCATTAGAAATCAAAGATACATGGAAATTCCTAGGTTCCAGTGCATAGGGAGGAGCTGAGAGTGGTCTGAAGGTACCGTCGACGTTTACAAATGTTGCAGATGTCGATTTGATTCCTTAGTAGCAGGTATTCCTCAATGCGTTATTCTATCTTATGGCCTATTGCGATCGCAGATAAACTCACCCTGGCTCTAAAACCGAGCACTCTTCTAAAAGATAAGAAAATCCAGCTGCTGTCAACTAATAATGACAACAACTGGATCCATAGTTCAGGTTTTGATTAATCTAAAAAACTGTTGTTAGATCAGCGCCAACGCTTCCTCGACATTGGCCACATCAGGAACAATTGCAAAACTGTTCTCACCTAATGCTGAGGCTTGAACATTGTTCAATATGGCGAGAGTTTCACCGCTACTAACAACACCTAACAGCGTATTATTGCCGTCCTGGGTAAGGGTGAGGTCAGCAAATAGTAGCTCGCCTTCCACTAGACCGATGCGGTCAATACCCACCTCAAAGTCGAGGATAGTGTCGGTGCCGTCACCATTGCCAAACACAAATAGATCGCTGCCGCTACCACCAGAGAAGTTGTCACCCACCAGGATGTCATTGCCGGTGACGCCCATAAGGATGTCATCGCCTGCGTCACCGTAGATGGTGTCATCGCCAGCATCGCCGCTAAGGATGTCGTTACCGGCTTTACCACCAATGCGGTCATTGCCCTCACCACCGAAGATAATGTCGTTGCCGCCATTGCCCCCATCCTGAGGATCGCGCTCGTTCAGGTCGCCCCGCAACACGTCATCACCATCATCGCCAAGAATCAGGTCGTTACCGAGACCACCAGCAAGGGTGTCATCGCCACCCTGACCATCAAGGCTGACGCGGAAGTCGCCACCCACAATCGTCTCGCCGTCATCGCTACCCACTTGAGTATCAATGAATTGTTCTGTAAAGACAATCCGCTGGATTAGCTGATCAGGCGGGATGATAGCGGTAATACCGGATGTTTCTAGGCTATCAACAATATCGTCCACATCCGTAGAGGCAAACGGCTCGTCAAAGTCTAGGATGAAGTCGAATAAGTCAAGGTCAAAGCTCAGCGTATCTTCAAAGACGATGGTGTTGTCTAAGGTATTTTCTGGGAAATTAACTTCTTCCGCATTCACTTCAATGGTCAATGGTCCCGTAGAATCAGTATTTCTAGTACCGTTGATATCTACGAATAAAATTTGATCTCCATTGACCAGAAGTTCCCCGATCGGATTACCAGGATCCGCTTCTAAGGCGATATTAAACAGACGTGCTGTTGTTGGTACATCTTGGGCATCAACGGTGATGTCATAAGCAACATTGGCTAAACCGGTCTCTTCAAAGCCAAGCAGCTGATTAACTTGACCTAGTTCAAGAATTGGCTCATTGCCAGCCGTTGTGACAGCCGCATAGTAAGTTCCACTTTCAGGGACTAAATAGTTGAGGAATCTGGAAGAAAAATCAGTAGTTTTGTCGTCAGCAAAGGCTAGAACATCACCTGCTTCGTTGTATAGATACAGCTGGGTATCGTCGCTAGCATAGGCAATGCCATTCAAGATTTCGGTGACATTGATATCGACACTCAGTAACTCTCCGGCAATGGCATTGATGGCGTACACATCATTGCTAGTGCTTACCGCGCTGGAAGCGGTGGCTGAACCACTGGAAATATCTAGTTCGACAGCATTATCAAACGGATCGTTATCGGCAACCGCAGTTGGGGGCGCTTCATCTGTGATCAACAGAAGGGTACCCCCTGTCTCAGGAGCATTCTCAGGAAAGCCAGAGTCAAGACTAACTAGAATATCTCCCGTCACCGGATCAATGGTAGTTCCAAATACAAACCCTCCACTTGCATCAAAATCATCCACAAAGAGTCTTTCGGTCTCTAAAATGGGGTTCCCAATATCATCTACCTCAAAGACGCTAATATCTTGTGCGAAATATTGCGTGATTAGAACAGTATCATTAGTAAAACCGGGATAGCTCTCGTCCACGTAGACTATGCCGTCGATCCCTCTTATTCCATCAGGACTATCGAAAGTCACACTCTCTTCTCCCAAGCTGACACTATATGTGGTGCCATCTTCATTAGGAGTTAACAGAGCATCATAGAAAACGCTGCCATCGAAAGATGTAAGTTTAAGCCTTCCTTCTCCAGGAAATCCCTCAGGAACAATTTGCAACCCTCCTGTGGATGGTTCAACTCCCAAAGCTGTTAGGTCAATAAAAGCATCAGGATCAGTATTTCCTGGCAAGATCTGACCGATAGTGTTGTCTTCATAGGCGGTATAGAGCAAAGTCCCGTTGGGAGCGACAATCAACCCGTCTAACCCGCCAATCACTGCATCGGGATCATTACTACCTGGTGCATTCGCCAAAAAGGTTGCTGGCGCGGCAAACCCGGTAATGCTATCAGTGTCGGGATCGCGGGTAACATCCACTGAATAGATAGCCGCATCCGCTGTGTAGGGACTTCCCCCTACCAACAAGGTGTCATCATCCAAAAAGGCGATTCCACCATAACCTAGAGGAATAACACCACCCGTATCTAGAGGAATTCGTCCCAGATTTTGGGTGGAATAAAAATCGCTAAACTCGCCGGCTAATGGAGTAATATTTGATACTTGGGGGCCGCTTGGCGGTTCGGTTGGCGGTTCGGTTGGCGGCTCGGGAGGCGGCTCAGGGGTACCACCAGACAACTGACTCTCAGTATCTGCAAACAGTACCGTACTGCTAGCCGCATCTGGATCGATAGTGTAGTCACTCACACCCGTAATCGCATTCTGATCTTCAGGCGCTACTTGATCCGCCGTCACCAATGAGAGCGTCGCTTCTACTAAACCATCAAACGTTTCTGGCAAAAAGGTATCGGGTTCTTCATTATCAAAAACATTGAGAGTGACCGTTGCAAAGGTGGACCCTTCAGTAATTTGAACGGCCAGACCAGAATTATCGAAGTTGGTCTGGGTTGCTACTAAGGTGAGATTTTCGAATTGGGGGTTTGCGATCGCACCTGGCAAATCGAGTCGATTTAGAATTTGCTCGATATCGCTATCAATGTAAACTTTCAGACCACCTGCTGGTGCAGGTTCATCTAAGTCAAACCGAACGGTCAAAGACGTTCCTTGATCTTCAACTAAAGCGTTAAGATCACCATTAAAGCTAGTCGAAGTAGACAAACTGACTTGAGTCATTTTGAAGAAACTCCATAAAGAATTGCAAACGCATAACGATATAAGTTAGACAGGCTTATCTCGTGAGCTGAGCGGCAATGTCATTCTGTAAAGCCCTCAGGGCATGAACTTGCGCAGCAACTTCGAAGGGGCAATGTCAGACGATATAAGCCTCTGACATTGCTCCGCCAATGCCGCTTCTCGTACCAAAAACTCAGCGCAACAAAAATTGCACTGCCCCACTTAGAACGCTAATAAATAATTTCCTGATTCCAAACGTCTTTTTTTGCGTCCTCGTTATTGAGGGCTATGTTCGGTAATCATACAGAGTATGGATTGTTTTTTTGGGACCAATCTGGAGTTTTTTTGGGACCGATCCGGAGTTTTTATCCTTAAAAATACGACGCACTTTTTAGGCAATAGAATTATTAATAAAATCTATCACTTGACCGAGTTTTTAATCTTTCATTGACATGTCTTCTGATAAGCTTTAGGCCCCATTCCGAATTGGCGTCTAAAAGCTCTTGCAAAAGCTCTACCACTGGCATAACCGACTTGATGGGCGACTTCAGAAATCTTGGTGTTGCGAGCTACTAAAAGTTGTCTAGCTGTCTCCATACGGTGCCCCTGTAACTCACCGAATACTGTTGTCCCAAACGTTTGGCGAAAACCTCGCTTCAATATAAATTCATTTAACCCTGCCTGTTGAGCCAGCTCCGATAAAGAGGGTGGGTTGCTTAAGTCTTGCAGCAAAATCTCTTTTGCATAATAAATTCGCTCGAGTTGATCGGGCTTAAGAGAATCTTCTTTTATAGCTCCCTGCTGAACAACAACCTCATGATCTAGTACAAGGGCAATAAGTTCAATGGCCTTACTTTCTAAATAAGCCCGCTTAATCATGCCTTGGTAAGGACAGTGCAAAATTTGCTGTAGCACCGTAGCCATCATTGGCTGAATATCTCTAGAGCATGCAAAAAATTCTTGGCTTGACGTTTTGAACAAATGTTGAAGGCTTTTAGATATTCCATTTTCTGGACATACAGCAAAAGAACGAAGTATTTTTGAATGAATTGTAACTGCGACTGAACACCAGGGTTGAATAGTGTAATCTTCAATAAATTTAGGCCACAGGCCGTTACTTCGTAAGCAGTACTGACCAGTTGCATAACTTAAGAAAGGTTCACTCGGTTTAGAGACCATACTGCACTGTGCATTGCCTGAAAGTAGGAAGCAACATGTAATGTAATGACATTCAACCTCAAAAGAATCAATTAGTATGCGATCAGTAGATTGAGATTGATCAATCCTTAGCGCGATACCTTCTCTTAAGTCGATTATTCGCAGCCATCCCTGCGCAAATCGAGCATCGTACTTCCAAGTACTATCTAGCTCATCAATAGGGTCCCAATTTAGTTCATCAGCGTTAGCTTCCTGAAATTGTTCTTCACATTCATATTCTGTGAGTCTAATGACCATGGTGATAACAGGAAACAATAAAAGCAAGTAGATGAGAGTGCTTTGAGATTTGTATAGCCAGATTTGCAAATATTGCAAATCTGGCTATACCTGCGCTGCTGGGCAGCAGATAGCCTCCGTCTTTTTTCGCCCTTATTTTACAGTTGCCTTAAACCATATTTAATGAAGACCTTATTAACGTCTTTGAGGAATCAGCACTGTATAACTCTCTAAGGCACCCTGAACGAACTTGAAGTTTTGCATTTGCTCGGGTAGGCCAATCGGCGTGCAACCCAGCGCTGAAATAAAAATTGAGCTGCACTACTGAAATTTCCTTTAAGAATGCGACTAAAAACTTAGCAATCGCAGGCTTAAACATAAGAAAATCCAGCTGCTGTCAACTAATAATGACAACAACTGGATCAATAGTTCAAGTTTTGATTAACCTAAAAAACTTTTGTCAGATAAGCGCCAACGCTTCCTCGACGTTAGACACGTCAGGAACAATTTCAAAACTGTTCTCACCTAGTGCTGAGGCTTGAACATTGTTTAATATGGCAAGAGTTTCACCCGTGTTAGCAACGCCCAGAAAAGTATTTACCCCATCCTGTGTGAGGGTCAGCTCGGCAAACACTAGCTCGCCCTCTACCAAGCCAATGCGATCGCGACCCACTTCAAAGTCAAGAATGGTATCAGTGCCGTCGCCATTGCCAAAGACGAACAGGTCGCTGCCGCTGCCGCCGGAGAAGTTATCGCCCACCAGGATGTCGTTGCCAGTAACGCCCATAAGAATGTCGTCGCCCGCGTCACCCCAGATCATGTCATCGCCTGCGTCGCCGCTGAGGATGTCGTTTCCGGCTTTACCGCCGATGCGGTCGTTGCCCTCACCCCCAAAGATGATGTCGTTACCGCCAGGTTCCCCATCTTGGGTCGAGCGAGAGTTTAGGTCACCTCGTAAAATGTCGTCACCTGCACCACCGGTAATGATGTCGTTGCCCAGGTCACCTGCGACGGTGTCATTGCCGTCGGTGCCTGCTAGGGTATCGTCACCAAGGGTGGCAGTAGAATCCGGCGGTTGGATGTCGCCGACCGTGAGCGTAGCCGTGAGATCATAGAAGCCATTATTGACGCCAATCTCGGGGAAGGTCCAGCCGCTGCCGCTCCTTGAGACAAAGGGATCATAGTTGCGATTACCCAGCTGACTGACGCCCACGTAGTAAGTGCCAGCTGTTTCAGCAGTGAATTCCAAATAAGGGTCACGGGAGAAGTCCTCACCTGCAGCCGCTCCGTCATTGTTCGTTGCCAGTTCGTTGCCGTCTGCATCAAATAACCGCAGTTCGGTATCTGGCTTTTGCAAAATCTCTGCCAACGCCGGGTACACCACCTCCCTAAAGTTAATCGTGTTGGGTAGGATCTCTTCGGTATCAATATCTAGACCGATCGTTTGCCCAGCATCAAGATTAAAGGAGAAGAAATCAACGTCTTCCGGCAGGTCGCTAAAGCTTTCACCAATCAGACCACTAATGGATACGATGGGATTAGCGGTGCTCAGACTGAGGGCATTGGCTTCAGGAATTGTGCTGTTGCTAATTTCATCGCCAGTCAGCTCACTCTCTTCCGAAACGGTCGCTTGATCTAGGGTATCTGCCAGGGTAAAGTTGGCCTGATTAAAGGCGGCGTTGAGTTCGTAGTCATCACTGGCGACTAGGGCAAAGCTAGCGGTTTCACTGCCTTCGGCTATACCATCATCCAGAATCGGTAGACTGATGGTGGCGGTTTGCTCGGTAATGGTAAAGTCAAATCCATCAGCGCGAACGGCGGCAATGGTGCCCCCCGTCACGTCAATGGCATCCAGAGCAAACTCATCTAAGGCCGATGCACTAACGCTGACCGTTAGGCCCTCAGCGGGCGGAGGCGTACTCAAATTAAAGGTGTGAACGCTGACGGTGCCCTCCGATTCAATCAGGGTGTCGGGTGCCCCAGTCAGGCTGACTTGAATCCCAGACTCAAGGTTGTCGGCAATAGTGAGATTAATTTCACTGGCCTCTGGATCAATGGTGTAACCAGCTAGGGGCTGGAGGGCAAAGTTCAGGGCAACTAACCCTTCTTGCACCGCCAGAGGATCAATCCCCGGTACGGTCAGCTCATCAAACACAGACAGGGTAATGGAGGCCGTTTGTTCTGTGACGGTAAAGAAGAATCCAGACGAGTCGCCATTGGGAACGGGAAAGTTACCGCCGGTCACTTCCGCTTCTAGTACGGCAAACTGGCTGAGGGGACTACCCACGGTGGTTTCATCCTCACTGTCCACAAATATGGTCAGCCCTTCTGCAGGCGGTGCGTCTGAAAGGGTAAGGGTTAAGGTGGTTTCCGTTTGTTCTGTTTCAATCAGGGTGGTCTCGCTAACGGTAATACCCACTTCGGGAACCGTGTCTCCAGTTGTTGTGGGTGGCGGTACATCGGCTATGGAGTCGTAGTAGGTCACCTCTGTTGATCCGGCATCAGCCGCAACGGTATAGCCCTCTCCTGGCTGGAGAAAGAAGTTAACAGCCTCGGAACCATCGCTTTCTAGCGGCTCATAGCGATCTACAATATTGCCGTAAAAGTCGGGGAACCAGGGCTGATTGTTGGCTGATTCATAGGTAACGGTCATCAGCGGTTCGTCAATTAGCAAACGAATACCGGTGGGAATGCCCTCTTCGTTGTAGTAAGCGCCCAGGGACTGACCGCCAATGGTGCTGGGAAGAGCACTTTGGCCCAGGTAGGACACGTAATCAAACAGGTTGGCATCGCTATTGAGAACGAATTCAACGCCGCCGTCGGGGAGTTCTTCCTCCGCCTGAATCGTAAAGGTAACGCTGGACACGCCACCCACGTCTACATGTTCCACTACCGCATTAGTGAAGTTGCCATCGCCATCGGTGGTGGTGGGATTAGCACTTAAGGACAGCGTTGGCGGATTGGTGACGTCAGGATTGCTGACGGGTGGTGTGGGCGTCCCTGTCTTACGGGGATTGTCGTCAGTGATTAGATTAATCTCGATGCTGTAATCACCAAAGATGGAGCGATTCCCGTTGCCAGACCCTGGGGTGTTGGGATCATAAAAGGGAGCCACCACATCCCAGAAGTTTTGCACCTGGCCATCGTCTCCGAGGGCAATAAAGTAGGAGCCGTCTGCGGGAGCGGTAAATTCATCGTAGCTGTCGGTTTCATTCTCATCAAAGGGACCGAGGCCACCAAACAGCTTATCGGGAGCCGCCGCCGGATCAAAGCCTGTATTGAGATAGTCTTGCAGCTGGTTGCCTTCGGCATCGTAGACAAGGGCGTTAATGGCAAAGCCAACGCCAAAAGAGTCAACGTTGGTATCAAAGTCAAAGGTTTCAATGGTAATGGTATCCCCGGCCTTTAGATCAACTTGATATACATCGACGTCCTCGCTGTAGTCAATATAGGTATAGGTGCCATCCTCGTTTAGGTAGCGGTTGCCAATGTCGAAGTAGACCGCATCGGTGCCGAAAAATGTGGGGTTTTCAGGACTGATTTGGGTATTGGTGGCAAACCCAATCACGTTGTTGGGTTCATTGATCACCCCCTGGGGAATATCTGTTCGCGTATCCACCAGGCCAAAGCCACCGCCGCTGTAGTCGGCAACAATCTCGTAGCCGTCTCCTGGCGATAATTTAAAGCTAGCGGTTTCGACCGTTTCGGTTTCGCCATCGTTGGCAATGGGTAGGTTCACCAGGGTGGTGTATTCTGTCATCCGCAGGTCAAACCCGCCGTCGCGCACCGCGACAATCTCTCCCCCTTCTACGGTCACACCGCTGAGAGCAAACTCACTTAAGTTGGGGGCATCCACCGAGACTACCAGCCCTCCTTCGGGAATGACGCCGTCGGTCACATTAAACGCATGGGCGCTGACGGTACCCTCATCTTCAATCAGATAGTTGGGGCCTGTAAAAAGACTAACTTTGAGCATTGCTGGGAAACTCCGTTATTGTTGATAGCTTTGACCAGTCCGCTCGCTATATCAAGCGGCTTGCAATCGCGTCTTAACAGCGCTGATGATTGCTATATGTCCAGCAATGGGAAAGGAATGTATCTCCTGCATCGAACATCCTGGTCGTCATTAATGGGATCTATTCCCAGCAATAGTACGGAGTTTGATTATTCTTTTTGAAACCGTCCCGGATTTTTTTGAAACCGTCCCGGATTTTTTGAGTGTTCAACCGTGAGTGCAGAATTTTGTTGATTTGATCCTTAATAAAATCTGTTTATTTGCTCGCTATTTACTGACAGGCTTTTTGATATTCCTTTGGACTGATGCCAAACTCTCGTCTAAAGGATCTAGCAAATGCCGTTCCGCTACCGTAGCCGACCTGACGGGCCACTTCTGTGACGCTAGTATTTTGTTCGGCCAATTGCTGTTTAGCCAGTTCTAGGCGGTGCGATCGCAGTTCTCCAAAGACCGTTTTACCAAACACCTGACGAAAACCCCGCTTGAGAAGAAAATCATTTAAGCCTGCCCGATGGGCTAACTCTACTAGAGATGGAGGAGTACTCAAATCTTGCAACAAAATTTCTTTGGCATAGTGAATCCGCTCTATCTGCTCGGGCTTGAGTCTAGACTTTTTAGCCTCTCCCCGCTGTAGGGTGATCTCATGATCGAGTACTAGCACCATAAGTTCGATCACTTTGCTTTCTAAATACATGCGCTTGATCATCCCCTGATAAGGACAGTGTATAATTTGTTGTAGCACATTAGCCATCATTGGCTGAATGTCGCCTTCTCGATCATAGTTTTCTTCGTTAGAATGCTTGATCAAGTGCTGGAGATTGTTGGGTAATTCTCCCTGAGGAGACCCGACAAAAGAGAGCAGCATTTCTGGTTGAACTGCAATTTCAAGGACAGAATAGGGCTCTGCTTCTGAGTAATCAGCCATGGATTTAGAGCCTATACCATTGCTTTCTAAATAGTATTTGCCAGCCATTTGGAAAATCTCAGACTCATCGGGCAGGACCGCATTGAATACTCGACCATGACCCGATAGCGTAAATGAACAATAAAGATTGCTCATTTTTTGATCAAGATCTTTGAGTATTAGGCGATCCAACGGTTGATGACGATCCAAATAGAGCCGCAGTCCTTCTCTTAAATAGATTTCTCGTCGCCATCCTTGAGAGATTTGAGTATCAAAATTGTAGGTAATATCGAACTCATCGGAGACATCTTGCTGTAGAGACTCTTCGGCAGATTCTTGAAATTGTTGTTGAAACTCGTTTATTGTTACAACGATGGACATTTTAAATCAATAATTAAAAAATATTAAAATTTGATTGAGATATTTCATTGTAACAATTAATAACTCGTGAACAGTAATATCTATAGGAATTTAATATAATCAGACGCTGTTTATCGTCCTCTCAAGTTAGCCCATCAGAGGATAAAAACCTGAGAGATTGGAGCGTTTGTCCGTCTTGAGGCTAGGCATGTAGTAATCGCTAGCCCAAAAGCAATACAAAACCAGCTGTACTACCTAAAGTGGCAACAGCTGGTTTTGTAGGTTCAGGCTTGATTGCGTCAGAGTGTGGTCTCTAGATGAGGGCTAATGCCTGTTCTGGATTCGACACATCAGGAATAATTCCAAAGCTGCCCTCAGTTAGAGCAGACGCTTGAACATTATTTAAAACGGCTAATGTTTCTCCCGTACTTGTTACACCCAAGAGCGTGTTGTTACCATCTTGGGTCAGGCTGAGGTCAGCAAATACTAACTCTCCTTCCACTAGACCAATGCGGTCAATGCCCACTTCAAAGTCAAGGATGGTATCGGTGCCATCGCCATTGCCGAAGACGAACAAGTCGCTGCCGCTGCCGCCGGAGAAGTTATCCCCCACCAGGATGTCGTTGCCGGTGACACCCATGAGGATGTCGTCGCCCGCGTCACCCCAGATCAGGTCATCGCCCGCGTCGCCGCTGAGGATGTCGTTACCGGCCTTGCCGCCGATGCGGTCGTTGCCGTCACCGCCAAAGATAATGTCGTTGCCGCCCGCACCATTCTGAGGAGCGCGGCTGTTGGCATCGCCCCTGAGCACATCGTCACCACCGCCACCGGTAATCACATCATTGCCCAGTCCACCCGCTACGGTGTCATCACCGCCGCCTGCATCCAGGGTATCGTCAGCATCGTCACCCACTAGGGTTTGTCCCGGCTCAAAGTCACCGCTGTTAATGGTGTCAGCCTGAACATTTTGCAGGACCGCCAACACATCTTCTGTGCCCGTTAGAGAAAGCACCGTATCGGTCCCGTCCTGGGCAATGGTCAGGTCACTAAAGCCAATCACCCCAGAAAAGTCAGGCTTGAAGCCCACCAGCTCAAAGCGATCGCTACTATCGTAGTTGGTGATCGTCAAAATCCCCTCACCCGCACCCAGCCTAAAGGTGTCACTGCCGCTGCCGGTGGTCACTGTTGTTTGACCAACAGATGTGAGAAAAACATTCTGAACCACGATGGTATTGACGGTGTTATTGCCGTCGCCTAGATCCAGGGTGTTGGTGCCAGCCCCGGCATACACAATATCGTCGCCGCTGCCTGCGGTGATCACATCATCGCCATCACCCGAGGTCACATGATTGTTCCCCTCACCGACATTAGCGATTAAATTACCTTTGACCTGGTTCACCGTGTCGTCGCCTGCACCGCCGGTAACCGTCGATGAGCCAGCGGTAGAAGCCACAAAGTTGGTCCCGTCCCCTAGATCCACCACGCCGCTGCCGATGCTGAGGATATCGTCCCCATCCCCGACTTCAATCGTGTGGTTTAGACCTCGAGCAGTGACCGTATTGTTGCCATCACCTAGCAAGAAGGTGTTGTTGTCACCGCTAACCACGTAAAGGTCGTCCCCTGCTGTACCGGTAAATGTTTGATCGCCACCTGGATCGGGGATATCCACATCGGTGGCGACTTCTACCTTACCAAAGACGCCATCGCCTCCATTTTCACCGAGATCGTTACCGGCGGCAAAATATAGGTCATTGGTTTCGCCCAGGCTGCCACCGTTGCCAAAGGTCAAGCCCCAAAGACCGTCAATGACAATCGCGTCCCCATTGCCATCGCGCAGGTAATCAACCGCTGTGCGCGTCTCGGGGTCAAAGGCGACAATGGTGCCATCGCCAAAGTTAGACACCAACAGCATATTGCTGTATTCCCCAAAGTTGTCTGGGGCCGTCACAAATCCCCACGGGGCATCCAGCAGGCCGCTGCCGTCCCAGGTGCTGATGAGGTTACCGTCGAGATCAAACTCGGCAATGCCCCCAAGCCCCTCTTCGACAATTTCATCCCCTGGTATTTCAGGATTGGGCGCGGCGTAGGCTACTAGTAACGAATCGTCAATTAGCTGAATGTTGTATTCGGCGTACCCTTCATCCGCAAAGGGATTGGTAAAGGCAAAGTCGCTGGTAATTTCATTGAAACTACCGTCGTAGACTTCAATGTCGGGCGTTGCGCCGAAATCGGCAAGGTAGAGGCGATTGTCACTCTCAAAGTTGGTAATGGCAACTCCGTAGTAGATCGAGTCGAACAACTTATCGACCACTACTTCGGAGACCAGCGGCCGGTCAACGGTACCATCGGGATTACGGCGCTCAGTCCAGCCTGAAACACCGCCATCAGTCGCCACAAAGATAAACTTACTGGGGGCCGTGATGTCTCCGTTGGGATGTTCTTGAGTGATGACAAAATCACTGCTGCCATTGAAGACCTGCCCCGTCGGTCCTGAAATACCAAAGATATTATTGGCCGTTGGCGTGACTTCAACAAGTTTAAGGCTGTCCTGATAGATGGGAACACCGCCCACATCACCCACGTATTCTGTGCTGGTGCCGGTACCGCTAGCGCTAAGCCAAAAGTGGCCGCCCAGTCCGGCGGGGCGAATAGCAATGCCCCAGCCCAGGCTGAGATAAGGATCTAGCAGGAGAGGATCGTATTGGGCATCATTGGCTGCCAGGTTGGTGACAACATAGCCGGTCCCATCTGCGGGGGTTGAGAAGGTCGCTTGGTAGGGGCCGGGTTCGGCCACGCCTTCAACTGTCCAACCGCTGCCGCTACCAATGACAGTTGGGTCATAGGCGTCGTTACCTAACACACTAATACCCGCGTAGTAGGTACCTGCTGTGTCTGCCGTAAAGGTAACCTCAGCCTCCCCTGCTCCGGGGGTAATGGCATCGAGGGTCTCAACCTGGCCCACGGAGTCGAGTTCGCTGCCATCGGCGTCAAAAATGCGCAGCACGGGCTGTAGCAAAGACTCTGAACCATCGGGAGAAACCGCATCCACATCTACGGTGATGGACTCTCCGGCCGCAAGATCAAACGAGTAGAGATCAACATCTTCGGAGATATCGATCACCACCGGGGGGAAGGTGGAGAAGTCGGGTGTAAATTTAGCTTCTCCGGAGATCACCACCGGGTTGCCTGGGGTAGGGTCAACTGCGATCGCACTCTCCAGCGTATCGTTTACCTCTACTTCTACCGGTGACGGCGGCACGTCTGCAGGCGTATCAACAATTTGGAAACTACCCCCCTCTGCCAGAGGAGAGATCTGATAGACATCACTGGGATTGAGGGTAAATGTGGCCGTTTCCACACCTTCTGAAACCCCATCATCAGCAACTGGCAGGCTAATGGTGGCCATCGCCTCGCTCATTGTAAAGACCAGCTGGGGCGGCTCACTTTCAGCCACAGCAATCTCCCCAGTAATACCGGTCGTTTCAAGCCCAGTGATATCAAAGTCTTCTAGACCCGTAACGGTCACCGAAACGACCACCCCCTCCGGCGGAGGAGTGGTGCTGAGATTAAAGCTGTGGATTGAGACAGTATTCTCAGATTCAACCAGGGTGGGCGGTGTTACACTTAAGCTCAGCTGAGGCAGTGAGTCAGCCGTATCCGCTGTGGTGACCACTACCGCACTGGCAGCCGGATCAATCTGATAGCCAGCACTCTCTTCCAAGAAAAATTGAAACTCTTGAATTCCCTCTATCTCAGCATCGGGGAAGGCGGCAGCGGTAATCGTAGCGGTTTGTTCCGTAATTTTGAAATAGAACCCGCTGGAGGTAAAGTTGGGGGCGGGGAAGGCACCACCGCTAATCTCAGCATTGAAAATATCAAACTGGCCTAGCCCCTGAAATGCCTGTCCTGCTGGGGAAGCACTGGGTGTAGTGGTATTGACATAAACTATCACCCCTTCGGCTGGCGGCGGCTCACTCAGGGTAAAGGTAAAGGTGGCCGTGTTCCCCTCTGATTCCACCAGAGCACTATTATCAACCGTAAAGCCGACAACTGGCTCTACACTGGGCGCGGGAACGTCTGCAGCCGTGTCATAGACGGTGAGGGTAGACGCGGCCGCATCGGGATTAATCGTAATGCCAGGATTGTCTTCTAAGGCAAAGGTAATCTGTTCTGGCCCGTCGGTCTCGGGCTCAGGTTTATCCAGCAGGGTTAAATTGAGCAGGGCCCGATTCTGGGTCAGATTCAAACGTAGACCTGACGGGTTACCATCAGCATCTAACACCGGACCTAGTACCTCTGCTCCGACAATAAAGGGCTCATTGGTAAAGACATAGTCGGCTAAATTCGCCCCTGTATTCACAGCGACTTCCACACCTGATGCTGGAATCTCACCCTCAGCAGTGAGCAACAATGTAATGGCAGCCCCGCCCAGTGCGTTGATGGGATCTAAGCCCAAATCATTAACCGTTTCCACCACCGCTGGTGCAACCACCGACTCATCTAAGATGTAGGTACCAGCAATGGTTTCTAAAGAAATCTGCGGCGGTGCGTCAGATGCAGGAATCTCAAGGGTGCTGCTGGGCGGTAGGGTAGCATCGGTAACCAGCTCAAGGCCCAACGTATAGTCACCAAAACCACTGAAGTCAAAGGCCTCAAACGTAGTACCGCTGCCAGAACCTGCGGTAAACGGATCATATGCCAGATTAAACGTGGCACTAACCCCCGCATAGTAAGTACCAGCTTCAGTGGCTGTGAACTCAATGTAGGGGAGAAAAGACGAAAAGGCATCATCCGGACCTGGATTGGAAAAACTACCCACGGCCAGATTGTTGCCCTCACTGTCAAACAGAATCAGTTCCGCCAGGTCGACGGGCATGGTGTCGCCAGCAGCATCTAGATCAAGCCGGATGGTATCGCCTGCGGCTAGATCAAAGGCATAAAGATCGACATCTTCTGTGGCATCAACATCGCGGTTGTTGTCAAAGTCAAAATTAATGCTGCCGGTGGCAATCGCTTTAGGTGATTCTGCAGATAGTGCAACAGCAGTTGCTGTATCTAGAGTGTCATTGGACTCAATTTCAATCAGATTAATTGGATCACTATTCATAAAACCAATACCATCCATGGTTAAGGTAAAAACTAGTGGGTAACCGAGTTCTGAAGTGTCCCCCCTCGGCAACATTTGGATGGTATCGTGCAACTTTGTGCCAAATGATCGCTAGAGCAGCAAAGTTGATCACTCCAGCTGCGATCCTAAATAAACTTAGATTTCCTTAAGCTTTGCACTCAAGAGATAACAGGATTTGTGCTGATCAATAAGAGAGGGGTAGTTGACCGTGCTGTATGTACCCATGGGTTATGGAGGAGACAGGCTCACACCAGAAATCTCTACCCAGAGTTCTCTCCGTGTCAACCTATCCCCCTCCGCATTAAGCCAATGCCAATAGCTGACGTTAACTAGCTATGAGATGGCCGACTAAATCAAAGCCAGGGCCTCACCGGGGTTAGAAACATCGGGCACTACCTCAAAACTGGTGGCGGTTAGGGCAGAGGCTTGAACATTTTCCAACACGGCCAGAATCTCACCCGTACCGTTGACTCCCAGCAGCGTATGATTACCGTCCTGGGTCAGGCTGAGGTCAGCAAACACTAGCTCACCCTCCACTAGACCAATGCGGTCAATACCCACCTCAAAATCGAGGATGGTATCAGTGCCGTCACCGTTGCCAAAAACAAACAGGTCACTGCCGCTGCCGTTGGAAAAGTTGTCGCCGACAAGGATGTCATTGCCGGTGACACCCATAAGAATATCGTCGCCAGCATCACCCCAGATGAAGTCGTCGCCTGCGTCGCCGCTGAGGATATCGTTACCCGCTTTACCGCCAATGCGGTCATTGCCCGCACCGCCAAAGATAATGTCGTTACCGCCAGGCTCTCCGTCTTGGGCAGAGCGAGAGTTGTCGCCCCCCCTAAGCACGTCATCACCGCCACCACCAATAATCACATCGTTGCCCAGGCCTCCGGCGACAGTATCGTTGCCGCTACCAGTCTCTAGGGTATCGTCAGCAGCAGTACCCACCAAGGTTTTATCCGATGCTAGGGGTTGAGCAAAGGTCACCTGATACGCACCAGGTTCGGCCACTCCTTCAATAATCCAGCCGCTGCCGCTGCCCGGTATGGTTGGATCGTAGTCGTCATTGCCCAGTACGCTAATACCTGCATAGTAGGTGCCTTCGGTCTGGGCAGTAAACGTGAGCGTGACGTCTCCTGGATCAGTGCTAATTTGATCTAGGCTATCGACTTGACCCACCATGTCTAACTCATTGCCATCGGCATCAAAGATGCGCAGAACGGGCTTGAGTAAAGAAGCACTGCCATCAAACTCAGCCGTAGCATCGACATCAACTGCAATGGATTCCCCTGCACCTAGCTCAAAAGAATAGAGGTCCACATCTTCGGAAAAGTCGAGGATGGGAGTGACGCCAGAAAAATCATAGATATAGTTGGCGGCACCGGCAATAACAACCGGATTCTCAGGTGTGGGATCAACTGCGATCGCAGTATCTAGCGAATCATTTACCTCTATTTCGAACGGCGACGGGGGCACATCAGCTGGAGTATCAACAATTTGAAAACTGCCGGACGTGGCTATGGCATCAATTTGATAGGCATCGCTCGGATTTAAGGTAAACGTTGCCGTTTCTAATCCTTCAGCTGCGCCATCGTCTGCAATGGGCAGCCTAATGGTGGCAATATCTTCGGTAACGGTAAAGACCAGCTGAGGGGGTTCACTTTCAGCAATGTTAATGTCTCCCGTAATGCCTGTTGTTTCAATGCCGCTTAAATCAAACTCATCTAGGCCATTTACTGTCACCGACACCTGTAGCCCTGCGGCTGGGGGCGGCGCACTGAGGGTAAAGGTGTGAACAGAAACAGTTTGCTCTGACTCAATTAAAACCGTCGGTGCGGTACTCAGGCTAATCTGGGGCAAGGAGTCAGCCATATCGGCCAGGGTTACGTTCACGGTACTAGCAGCCGGGTCCACCTGATAGTCTGCACCGCCAGCCAAGGACACCTGGAAAGATTGCACCCCTTCCACCACCGCATCGGGAAATGCGGCAATGTTAATCGTTGCAGTTTGTTCAGTAATGTTGAAATAAAAGCCGCTGGAGGCAAAATCAGGAATGGGAAAAGCACCGCCCGTGATCTCAGCGTTAAATACATCAAACTGGCCCAGTAGCCCAAAGATCTGACCATCAGGCGCTGCTTGTCCCGCCGTTTTTGCAGACATATTGACATAAACCAGCACACCGTCGTCCGGGGGCGGTTCGCTGAGACTAAAGGTCAAGGTAGCCTGATTGCCATCGGCTTCAATCAATGCACCATTCTCCACCGCCAGACCTACGGTCAGCCCCTCTGTAGATGTATTTGGGACATCGGCGACCGTATCGTAAACCGTAATGATGGATGTGCCAGTGGTGGCACTGACGTTAGCCTCACTACTTTCTAAGGTAAACGTAATTTGCTCAGGACCATCTGTTTCTGGAACGGGTTTGTCAAACAGATTGATGTTAAACAGCGCCGTATTTTGAGTCACGTTGAGACGAATACCAGAGGGATTACCGTCGGCGTCCAACGCTGGCCCCAATGTCTCAGCACCCCGGACAAAGGGATCTACGGTAAACAGATAGTCTGCCAAATTAACGTCAGAATTGATAACAACATCCACCCCCTCTGCTGGAATTGTTCCCTCGGTCGTTAACGCAAAGGTAATAGCTGCTCCGCCTATACCAAAGATGGGACTTAACCCCTGATCGCTGACAGTTTCAACTAAGGCTGGCACAATAATGCTGCCATCTGCATTGTAGGTACCTGTAATCGCTTGCAGAGAAACAGTAGGTGCATCGGCGGGTGGTGTCCCACTAGGGGGCGGTTCGGGTGGATCGACAACAGGGGTAGAGTCGTTCACCAGCTCCAAATTTAATGCGTAATCACCAAAGCTATTTAAGCCAAATTGTTCAAAGGTGACGCCACTGCTTGATCCGGCGGTAAATGGATCGTAGGCATTGTTAGCAAAAAAAGTATCCGCATTCAAATAGGCGCTTACGCCTGCATAGTAAGTGCCTGCTTCAGCGACCGTATATTCAATATAGGGAAGCAAAGAAGTAAATGCATCTTCAGGGCCAGGGTTGGTAAAGCTACCCTGGGCAATGTTGTTGCCCTCACTGTCAAATAAAATTAGCTCAGCGGCGTCGATGGGTTTAACATCACCAGATGGATCGAGATTCAATATGATAGTGTCGCCTGCCGTTAGCTCAAACCTGTAGAGATCGACGTCTTCGGTGGCATCAACATCGCGGTTGTTGTCAAAGTCAAAGTTAATGCTGCCTGTTGCGATCGCTTTAGGGCTGTCTGACGATAAGGCAACAGTATTTGCCATATCAAGGGTATCGTTAGACTCTACTTCAGTGAGCTGAAAATAGCTGCTATCCATGATTCTAATTTTGAAGTTGCGTGAAATTTAGAGTTTTTGTCCCCACTGCGGTCTAACCATTGATGCACAATGGTTTTCGATTTTGCTGTAGTAGCTTGAATCCTATCGCGATTGATTCGAGCATATGATCACAAGAGCGTCAATCTTTGATCACTCAAGCTGCAAATTTTTGCCAATAGCTCTTGAAAGCTCTCTAAGGAAACAAAATTGATTAAGCTCCACTATTGGATGTAAGGAAACAAAATTGATTAAGCCTCACTATTGGATGTACAGACGTTCCATGGAACGTCTCTCCAGCATTAACTTTTAGACTTTATCCCTAAGGCTATTTATTGAAATTCTCTCGGCTCTCAATTTCAATTGAGCTGCTTTAAATAGTCTCTAGGAGTGCTCCCAAACTTACGCTTAAATGACTTGGCAAAATAACCCCGATGAGAAATGCCTACTCTATCAGCAACCTCGCCCACGCTTATCTGTTGAGTTTTAAGCAGCTGACGGGCGTACTCCATGCGCTCGCTATGCAAAACCGCAAATACTGTTGTGCCAAACAATTCCCGAAATCCTGCTTGGAGCCGTCGTTCGCTCAGGCCCACTCGATGAGAAAGCTCTTCCAGGGTGGGTGGGGTCATCAAATTTTGTTTTAAAATCTCTCGAACTTTGTATAGCTGATTGGTTTCTTGCTCTTCTAATGAGGCGGCAGTCAGCGCAGTGGGTGAGCTGCAAGGCTGACAAAACTGACCAAAGTACAGGGCGATAAGCTCTAACACCTGCCCTTCTAAATACACGTTACGAATTTTTCCATGATAAGGACATCGAATAATCTTATGCAGCGCCTGGGCCATCTCAGCAGACGTATCGCAAAAATGAAATGCCATCTGGGAGGCTTCTGATTGAACAGCTTTCTGCAAATTATGGGGCAGTTGAGCCAACTCCTGGCCGATTAAGCTCAGCAATAAAGCAGGAGAAAGCGTAATATCCACCAGATGTATTTGCTCCCCCGCCTTAAACTCAAGGGTGCCGGCAGCGTAGGGAGTAGTATAAAATCCAGCCTCCTTGGCTTTCATCGTAATGTTAGACTTGATGCCAGGAAAAGTACTGGTAAACTGACCTGAGAGACAAAATGTTAAACTCGCACAGGCGGCTTCTACAGTTAGATTTTGACCATGCAGCAGTAAATCTGTTTTTAGAACATATTTTTGTACAGCCAAGTCTAAGCCTTCACGCAGCCTAATGCCTCGCACATAGCCATGTCCCAAAGCAGGGGGAAACATCACCATGGACTCATTCGACTCAAGCTTTAGCTGACTCCTATAGTCACGGTTCAAATCCGCAATTGCCTGTTGAACTTCCTCAAATGAAAGCCTAGTTTTCATACACTATTCTCTTACGATTTTGCGCAGCTTAATATCCATGGGCAACTATCCTGCCGCTATGTTCTAGGGTGACGCATTTTAGCTTCGAGCCTATTTAACTCTACTTATTTAAGCCTATAAGTATGATGGCAAAGCGGATATCAAGAGGTTATCCAGACGACGATAGTCATCAATCCTTTACGTATTAGCCAGAAAAGCTAACGAGCAAAAAATCCCATAAGAATTTGCAGATCATGGTCCGCTGATCCGCTGACAAATCTAACTCTTCTCGCAAAAAACATTCTGACCTATTCCCCTCTGGCTCTGTCAGTATCGGGAATTTTTATATTGAGAATTTTTATCATTAACTACATAAAGATTACTCATCTCAATCATTCCCTAGTTTAATCTTTTATCTCCCAACATTGCGCATTAGGTTTATTAACCTATCTGACTGGGTCAATAAACCTAACTAATAATGCCAATGAAATTTATTGAAATTATTAAGAATTATTCTCTTTAATATTGCGAATTATTCTCAATTAATGTATTTATGATTATGGCGTTACTACACAAATAAGATTCAACATTCACATCGAGCTAATGAATTTGCGTAGCAAATATCATGGCTAGCTTGAGCGCGTTTAACTGTCTTGTGCTGAAATCTTGATCTGAATAATTAGTAAGGAGTCTACATGGATAGTATTGTTTTTTTACTTACAGACCCAAGATTCTCTCTTGTTCTCTCACCCATCGTAACGTCCATTTACCTCTCACTAATTATTATTGACGTAGTCGAGCAAACTTTTAATAAATAAAAGAATTGTCGTGCTTTAGTTAGGTGTTTACCATAAACCGATTGAGACGATAGCCAGCTACCTTGCTACGAATCAACCAAGGTGCCCAGCGGGCAAAAAATCTCATTGACCCAGGCGCATATTGCATTAATTCATCCCCTGCATCCAGAAATGTACGAGACTGGATCAGGCGTATATCTGCCCAACTTTCAATCTCGCGGGGGTCATCACAGGCCCAGCGAAACCAGCTTGCCTGGGGCATATAGCGCATGACATCGTGGGTGGACTGCCCCTCAACCATCTTTTGAGACGTGGTATCGGTAAGCAGCCACGCCCCAGGAAAACGATGGGCAATCTGAGTAATGGCCTGTCGGGCCTGAGCGGGCTCAAGATAGATAATCACCGCCTCAGAAATAAAACACCAGGGACCGCCTGTCGCTGCAACGGTCTCCATCCAATCGGGTTCTAAAACGCTGGCCTCCAGCATGGTGCGACGGGACTGATCTTGAAAGAACTGTCGCCGCAGCGCTAGGGAATCGGGGAGGTCTAAATCAAACCAACGAGCCTGACCGTTATCTAATCGCTCAAATCGTGTATTGAGGCCACAGCCAATCTCAACAACGGTGCCGGTCGGATGCTTTGTTAAAAAAGCCCGGACATCGTCATCAAACATGCGGGTTCGCACCGTAGCTCCGATCAGAGATTTAGATTTTTTCCATTTTGAGAAATCGTAATCTAGCGACTCAACAATATGAACGGCTTTTTCATCTTGAATGAGACCGCTGTCTTTTTGGGTTTCTACGGCTCGTCCCAGTAGGGGAATAAGCAGAGTTTCTTGCACCGGGCCAAGGTCAACGGTCACTTTTGTCATGGTCATTACACTCCGTCGAACGATGAGCTATAACGCCATAATAGTCAGCTTTAGGATGAGTGATGATCGCAATCGAGGCACATAAGATCGCCATAGCGATCGTTAGAAAACTTTTATTGGAGAAAAACTTTAGTTTAGATACGGTGGTAGCAAAGACAGGGCCGCGATCGCAAAAAATAAGAGGCTTGATCCCGTTTCCACCTGGGCCACATGTTGAATTTTAGTGTGACAGTACCAATCCTTTTGCCATAAAATTGCTCCAAATTTGATCAAGACCACCCCAAACGCAGCAGCGGTGACCGGCGATAGCCAATGCACCTGCCACAGTAAGATGACGATGCCAGTGGCAACAATATGAAAGATAATCCCTGGCACAATGGATGCGGTTTTGATTTTTCGCAGTTTGACCGTAAAAATAGCGCTGGAAAAAAACAGAGCATTCAGGAGCCACAGTCCTATTACTGGCCAGGTCACCATTCCCACCGTGGCGGCATAGGCCAGCGGAGCCGACAAACACACTGCAGCAAAGGTAATCAGCTCATTCCAAATGGCCCGTTGCTGGCGCTGCCATACTGAGACACCGTCAATCAAAGTCGCCACCACCGCCGCACCGCAGATAGCCAGCAGCGTCCAGTTTTCTGGCTGTTGCCAGAAAAGCCAGAGTGCGATCGCCCCGGCAACTCCTCCATATCCCCCAGCCCACACCAAAAACCGAGGTTTCCAGCTACGCCGCTGTCGAATCTGCAGCCCCAGCGGATGCTCCGCTTGAAACCCGCAGTAGGCACACACCAGCGCCAGCGTTGTTGCCCAGATCCACTGCTGGGCCGCCGCTGCCCCAGTTAAAAAAGACAGCACTAAGACCACATAAGCCCCATGTTCTGGGGAAACGGTCGGATGATACCATTGCTTTTTAAGTCGGCCGGTCGGGGGCGTTGCGGAAGAGTTGGTTGAGGTGGTCGTCATCTTACTGATCTGCTGTAGATAATGTGAGCATAAACGCCAGGTTGGTGTCGGCCGATACCGCATGGGGGGCATTGGCCGCCATAAAGATAAATAATCCCGGCACCAGGGAGATAATTTCTCCATTGAGGATTAGCGATCCGGTCCCTTCTAATATCTGAACCGTGGCATTACGCGTAGAGGTGTGTTCTGAAATTTCAGTTGCTGCGGCTAAACAAAACAAACTGTACTGGCAGCCATCATTTTTCCACAGTACTTTGCTAAGGATGCCAGCGTCAGGATACTCAATGTGGTCTTTAAGTTGAATGGAAGGTAGTTTGGAAGAGAGTAGGATGTTAGCCATGGCTTAATTCTCTTTTTTAGCCGTGAGAACGATATAGCCCAGTCGATCACCGTAGCGTGTAAATGTAGCTCGCATGGCCAGAATGCGCTGACGCAGCACCGGGCGAGTTAACAGATTCCAGCCGATGGTCAGCAGTGTGGGTAGTCCCTCTTCCTGGGCAATACAACGAGGGTTGAGCAGCGTCATTGGCCCTGTAATATGCTGTTCTACGCTCAGTCCTACGTTGTGGCAGGCCGTCATCCAATCTTGCGGATGCAAAGGGGCCGCATTGACCCGAATTGTGCTGGATAAATCCCGATGAATGGCATCGAAGTTGTTGCCTTTGATACACAGTTCTTGGCTAAGGAATTGTCCGCCAGGTTTGAGGCGATTGCAAATTCCAGCGAGAACGTTAGCCTTTCCAGCCGCAGATTGCATGGTCAAAATGGCTTCGGCCAAAACATAGTCAAACTGCTCTGTAATCTGCTCTAAATGGAAAATATCACCCACCACGATCGTGACCTGATCGCTCAATCCAGCTTTAGCGATATTGGCCTGGGCGCGGGCCACGCTGTCAGGGTTTCTCTCAACCCCTACTACCCGCACGCCATAGCGTTGTGCTAATGAGATTGCACTGTAGCCAAAGCTGGCGGCTAATTCAAGAACAGTGTCACCGGGTTGAAACTTGGCCCAGGAGAAGAGTTGTTCTGTTGCGGTGTATCCGCCTGGGCGTAATGCCTGTTTCCCAGCCGCTGCAAGTACCTGATGACCAGGCGCTGTTTTAAGATTGATGTGAGCCATAACCTGCACCTCAAAATATTGACTTTAGTCTGCCAGGGTTTTCCAATTTACTCCATGAGCTAGCTCATAGAACGAATAGTAATTTATGTTCATCTGTGGCCAGGCGATATGGCTTACACGCATTAGTTATCAATAATAGTTATCAATAAAAGTATCTATATAAAGTAGCTAAATCACGTTTTGAAAAACCTCAAATCCTTGAAGGCAATCATATGCAGGCTATAACTTAAGCAGACTAGGTATTTACAAACAAATTTATTTAGAAATAGTAACTTTGATCTTATTGAGAATTATTCCCTATAATGTTGCAAATGATTCTCAACTAGGTTATAAATTGAAGTACATTATTCCAAGTAGGCTAGAAGTCTTCTGTTAGGTCTCATCGCCCCATGGGCGACATTGAGAGCAACATAGAGGTTGAGACATGATTCAACTCTTATTTTGAGCAATTAGTTCATGAGTTGTTGTTATTTCTCTTCTGGCTTTATCCCTATGGGATAGTTTTGTTAGTTAGCGTTGCTGACCTTAGGTATGGCAACATTTCTATGCCGCTGACATGCGGCATTTTTAGCAGATTGACGTATCTTCCAAATCAGCAGTAACTCTGTTGCTTAATCAACGCTTAAGAAAATTCTGCACTGCAGTGCAATTAATAACCCAGCTGCACATTTTATCAGGCTCTACAGAGCCATGCTTTCTGTAGCAGCGTTTCAAAGATTTTGAAAGCATGGACGATTGAGTGCTATTTCCAACTTGTTGTTAGCAAATTAGGCTATCTAAATTATGGATACTGCTACAGTTCTTATAATTGCGATTGCTGTTTTAACCCTCGCAATCACTCTAATGGCAATCTATACGGCTATGGGACCAGGCTCACAGAATCTAGACGATCCATTTTTAAATCACACTCATGGCCCTAATGGTCATTCTCACGGAAACTTTCACGCTCACGGTCATTCTCACACCCACAGCCATGGACACAATGTTTCTCGCTCTGGATAGAAATCGCTGTTTAGGTCCAAATATGCCGCTTATTAAGGAGGATCAACCAAAATGTTAACGATGATTACAACTATTGCGCTAAATCTGTTTTTAGTTCATGCTCTATCGGGGGCTGGTTTAGACAAATCCCATAGGGGTTTCGATGCTTACCTTCAGGTTCATCATCACGGTAATGATTATAACCGTGGTAATCGCCAACCTCAGACGCCTTGGCTAGGGTAAGGCTCTACAGCAGCGTTACTTAATAATTATGACTCTCCTCAAATCTAGGCTTTAGATAGAGTTCTGTAGCCTATCAACGTTACTCAGCAATGAGTAACGTTTTTTCTATCTTTTTGTCGCTCATGGGAAGCATGGATACTTTGGTTACTCTAGCAGCAGATCCAGGTTTCACAGCCGTTCTTACCTCAATCGTAACGTCTATTTTTCTCTTGATACTAATAGTGGATGTAAACGAACTTTAGCTTTTTCTTCTCTATTGGAAGCGCTTCAAATAGTCCCTTGGTGTAGTGCCAAATTTTCGCTTAAAGGCAGTAGCAAAATAGCCCCGGTGTGAGATGCCGACAGTATTTGCGATCGCACTCACCGTCATCTGATCTGTTTCTAATAATTGCTTGGCCCGCTCCATCCGATAATCATGGAGAACGCCAAAAACAGTTGTGCCAAATAGTTCTTGAAATCCTTGCTGTAGCTTGCGCTCGCTTAGGCCCACCTGTTTTGCCAGATCAGAGGGCGATGGTGGATTATCCATTTTTTGTAACAGAATACTTTTAGCCTGGTGTAGACCATCTAAATCTTTTCGTTTTATTGAGACTGTTTGCCTACCTAATGGATCAATTGCGTCCGAAAAATAAAGAGCAATCAGCTCTAGGGTTTTTCCCTCTAAGTAAAGCTGCCGCAGTGTCCCTTGATAAGGGCAACGCAACATCTTTTGAAGAATCTGTGAAATTTCTTGAGAGATGCTGGACAGACAGTAAAATGGTCTAGATGCCAAAGATTTAAGCGCCTGTTGCCAATCTCCTGGCATTGCGTTTAACTCTCTTTCTACTAACGTCATGGCAAACGTCGGTGCCATCACTAATTCAATGACACAGATTTTCTGCTCGGCTAAAAGCTCTATGGTACCCATCGCATAGGGAACTGTGGAAAAGGTCGTTTGCCAGGATGAGACATGTACTTTACCTTTAATTCCTGGCATTGAGCCACTACAATTGCCAGAAACACAAAACGATAGGTTAACGAATGAATTGTCTAGCGAAAGTTTCTGAAAATCTAAGATTAGATCGCAGTTTAACTCATACTCATAAATAAATAGATCGAGTCCCTCTCGCAAGTTAATCCCACGCAGATACCCCTGACCAATCACTGCAGGCATCAGTAAAACCGTTTCTCGGCTGGCTAGCTGGTAGTTGCCACCATAGGTTTGCTGAAAGTCTTTCGCTACTGTTTGGATATCGTTAAAGGCAAGAGAAATGTCCATATATCCTCTTCTGTTATACGACGGTAAACAAAGCATTAAGCCAAAAGCGATAACCCACAAGCTACAACTGCTCTCGACAAGAGAGAACCATTGTTTAGCTTATGGGTAAAGCCCCATAGATTAAATGAAATGGTATTAAGCTCATATTTATTTTTTATCACTAAATTTTTAGCTTTATCTTATAACTGCCCCTTGTTCCTGTGGATGTAGACAATTACGCCTACATCCACAGAAAAATCTCTAAATCAGAGCTAACGCCTGATCAGGATTGGAAACATCCGGTACTACAGTAAAGCTATCTGCACTCAGAGCAGACGCTTCAACATTGTTTAGCACCGCTAGAACTTCGCCACTGTCGGCCACACCCAAGAGGGTATTGCTACCGTCTTGAGTTAGCGTGAGGTCTTCAAACACGAGTTCGCCTTCCACCAGACCGATACGGTCGATACCCACCTCAAAGTCGAGGATAGTATCGGTACCATCGCCATTGCCAAAGACAAACAGATCGCTGCCGCTACCGTTGGAAAAGTTATCGCCCACGAGAATATCGTTGCCAGTGACGCCCATCAGAATGTCATCACCTGCGTCACCCCAAATTAGATCGTCACCCGCATCACCGCTAAGGATATCGTTTCCGGCTTTGCCACCAATGTAATCACTACCCGAGCCGCCAAAAATAATATCATTACCACCGGCTTCGCCATCTTGGGTAGAGCGAGAATTATGGTCACCGCGTAAAATATCAGCGCCTTCACCACCTAGGATGATGTCATTGCCAATACCGCCAGCGACAATATCATCGGCTCGACCAGCATCTAAGGTGTTGTCGTCATCATCGCCAACAAGAATATCCGCCGTGCCCGCATCTCCTACGATTAGAGTGGCTTCAAAGGTATATTCCCCTGTGTTGATGCCAAATCTGGGGAAGACACGACCACTACCGCTACCGGCCACGTTGGGATCGTAGGCGCGATTGCTCAGCATGGCAACACCGGCATAATAAGTGCCAGTTTCAGTCGCGGTAAATTCTACATAGGCATCGCGGCCAGATTCAAACAGCTCACCCGGTGCTGGCGCTTCAGTGTTAAGTACTAGCTCTTCACCCGCCTCATTAAAGATCCGTAGTTCGGTATCCACTCGCTGTTCGCGATCAAACCCTTCTAGCTCGTAGGGAATCGAATCAACATCCAGCATCACCGTATCACCTGCCTGTAGGGTAAAGGCATACATATCAACGTCTTCAGTGGCGTCGATCAGGTTGCGGGTGGCACGGGTAGAGTCAATCTCGGCTTGGATAATAAAGCTGGTGCTGTCGGCACTGAGTTCAGTGTCGGTTGCATCGGCGATGGTGTCATTGAGCTCGACTTCAAAGGGGATAGCGGGCTCTTCACCACCGTCGCCATTGTCTTCACCGGGAGTAATTACAACAGAATCAGGATTGTCGGCAATTGTTACAGTAACTGCGCTGGCATCAGGTGCGATCGCATACCCCACACCCGGATTGAGTGTAAAGGTCAGCTCATCGATCCCCTCTAGCGCATCCTCTGGCGAAATAGCCGGATTGGTCGTCTCATCAAAGGCCGACAGCGTAATGGTCGCAGTCTGTTCGGTGATGGTGAAGAAGAAACCGCTAGCCCGGAAGTTGGGAGACGGGAAGTTACCGCCAACGATTTCAGCATCAAATACGTTGAACTCGCCCAGCGCCGCGCGAATGCCGCTATCGAGGTTGACAGTGACGCCCTCAGCCGGAGGCGGAGAATCGAGGGTAAAGGTGAGAGTCGTAGTGTTGCCCTCGGACTCCACCAGCGCCGTTTCACTGACGGAGATTCCTACGGTGGGCACCGTTGGCAGCACGGGCACGTCGTCTATGGTGTCATAGATGGTGGTAGAGAACGTATCGTCTCCGACCGTGTAGCCCGCAGCGGCCTCTAGGGTCAAGGAAACGGTTTCTTCCCCGTCGGTGGGTGCCTCATCTGGGTCATCCAAATTGAGATTAACAAAGCCGCTGTTGGCCGTCATGTTGACTCTCAGACCCACTGGTTCACCAGCCTCGTTAAAGACCGCTCCGACCACCTCAACGCCCTCTGAACTGAAAGGTGCACGAGTGCTAAACACGGTGGACAGGTCAATGTTGCTAGTGAGGAAAACCTCAACGCCCTCTTCCGGAATCGTACCCTCAACATCGAGACCCAGGGTCAAGATTGAAGCTGTTCTGCGCTCGGGCGTGAACTGCACCAGCGCATTGGAGATCAGGTTGTCACTGCTGTCGTAGGTGGCAGGTGTCGCCGAGAGCGAAACGGTAGGACCTTCACCAGTGCTGGCCGGAATCTCGGTTGCGTCTGCAGCAAAGTCTCGGTTCAGCGACATATTGAGAATATACTGGCCAAAGCTACGACCGGTGCCGCTGCCAACAACATTGGGATCGTAAGGATTGTTATCAAATCCAAACTCACCATTGCCAAAGCTGCTAACCCCAACATAGTAGGTACCAGCGGCCTCTGCTGTGAACTCAATGTAAGAATCCTGGCGACCGGGGCCAAACAGCTCATCGGGCGCAAAATTATCATCACTTTGAGCCACCTGATTCCCATCAGCATCAAACACGCGCAGAATGGTATCGGGACTTTCTGAGCTATCAAACAGTGCCCGTGCATCCGTATCTAGACGTAACACATCCCCTGCGGCTAGATCTACGGAGTACATATCCACATCTTCGGTGCGGTCCACTGCAGGACTACGCTGCTGATCTAGCTCCCCCGTAATCGAAACAAGTTGATTATTGGCACTTAGACCACTAACAACTGCTGTTGCAATAGTGTCATTACTTTCAGAATCGCTGGGCGGTGCCACCACCGGCTCATCACTCAGAGTAAATTCACCACCGGCGTCACTGGGGCTAACCAGATAGCCTGCCCCTGGCTGCAGGGTAAATGTAGCCGTTTCAATCCCTTCAGCAACACCATCATCGGCAATGGGCAGCTCAATGGTGGCACTTTGCGCTGTGATGTTGAAATCAAATCCAGTATCAGTCACACCGACAACTTCACCCCCTGTGACCGCAATCTGAGCCAGGTCAAACTCGCTTAGCTCGGGGGCCTCAACCGAGACTGTAATTCCCTCGGCAGGTGGTGCGGTGCTGACAGTAAATTCGTGAACCGAGACCGTGCCTTCAGATTCAGCCAGAACTGCGGGAGAAGTTTCCAAACTCACCAAAGGAACAGAATCTGCGGCATCGGCTATGGTGTAGCTGACTGACCCAGCACTGGCGTCAATGGTGTATCCAGGCCCTTCGACAATTGCGAAAGTAAAGCTCTCAATCCCTTCTACCGCATCCTCTGGCTCAATTTGAGGGTTGGTAGTTTCATCAAATACGTCTAGGGTAATACTGGCTCCATCTTCAAACACTTTGAAATAGAAGCCACTGCTAGCAAAGTTAGAGGAGGGAAAGACGCCACCGCTAACCTCAGCGGCAAAGATGTTAAACTCTCCGACTGCGGCTCGAACCCCGCTATCAACGTAAACCAGCACCCCATCATCTGGAATGGTACCCTCAACATTAAAGGTTAGCTGGAGCTGATCGCCATTGGCCTCCACCAGCTCAGTATTATCAATGCTAATGCCGACTGTGGGCGCAGATGTGGGCGCAGGTATGTTAGCAATGGTGTCGTAGAAAGTAACCGTGGATGCTTGGGCATCACCGTTGATGGTGTAGCCTGTCCCTTCGGCCAAAGAGAAGGTTAGAGACTCAGGCCCATCGGTCTCAGCAGTCTCAGTTTGAGCAGCGGTGAATGAGAACAGCGCATTTGGACCGGTCACCAGGACTTTGAGCCCGGCTGGAGTGCCATCAGCCTCATAGATTGCCTCAAGCACCTCTCCACCCAGGCTGAAGGGCTGTCGACCCAAACGTGTAAAGTACTGACTAAAATCACTGTCGCTGTCGATGACAACTTCGATACCTGCAGCAGGAATCTCACCATCCACATCGAGCACCAGCGAGAGCACACTGGCACCGGGCTGGTCGCCAAGGAATTCAACTAGCTCTGACGATAGAACGCGATCGCGATTTTCATCACGCGTACCATCGAACGTACCAGTAATCGTTTGCAATGAAACGGTCGGAGTAGACATATGTTGTGCGTATTACAAAAAGAAAAGATCTAACAATCGGCAAAAACCTAACGTCTCCGCACATGCCCAGCTCTAGCAATCTAAACAAGCCATTCTGCTTAGCACAAACGTTCTTTTCTAATCAGAAAAATGTTAGACAAACGCTGCGTATATGAAGAGAAGTTAAAAGAAAGAAACTGATCTTATTGAGATTCAATCTCAATAGCAAGTCCCTATTATGCTAACACTGCCAGACAGTTTTATAAACAAAAAATTAGGCTATTCTCAGGTAAATCTCATAAAGAATTGAATGTAGGTCCCTTAACTCAAACAAAAGAACACGATATTAAGAGCTTATTAAATGTAACGGTAATGGGCTTCAAAGAGAAAAAAGGCACAACCCTGTGTTCTTTTTCGGACATATCGCCCAGTTTAGAGCCATATCCCCTGACTATTCACGTTACTGATAGATGCTAGACCAGAACCTCATTGGCATTAGACACATCAGGAACAATGGCAAAACTGCTCTGGGTCAGGGAAGATGTTTGAACATTGTTGAGAATGGCCAGGGTGTCACCGCTGCTGGTGACATTTATTAGGGTATTGCCAGCATCTTGAATTAGGCTAAGGTCGGCAAACGTTAGCTCGCCATCTACTAGACCAATGCGGTCAATGCCCACCTCAAAGTCAAGAATGGTGTCGGTGCCGTCGCCGTTGCCAAAGACAAACAGATCACTGCCGCTGCTGCCGCTATCGCCCACTAAGATGTCGTTACCAGTCACGCCCATGAGGATATCATCGCCTGCATCACCCCAGATGGTGTCATCGCCCGCATTGCCGCTAAGAATGTCGTTGCCTGCCTTACCACCAATGCGGTCATTGCCGTCACCGCCAAAGATAATGTCGTTGCCTCCAGGTTTGCTATTTTGCGAATTACGGGTGTTCAGATCGCCACGCAGTACATCGTCGCCATTCCCCCCTAAAATGACATCGTCTCCAAAGCCTCCAGCAATGGTGTCATCACCGTTCTGTCCGTCAATGCTATCGCTGAGATCGCTGCCCACAAGAGTTTCTGCAATGTCAGTGCCAACTAAAGTAGCCCCATGGATAAGTGCTGGAACGCTTGATGGTAAAGTCCGATGTTGAGTGGCCTGCTCATAATCGTAAGCCAAGCCCAGCAGTAAAGCTTCGCTAAACGGTTGACCAGAAAACTCTAGGCCAACTGGCAGTCCGTCTGCGGTAAAACCAGCTGGAACCACAATCCCTGGCAGTCCTGAAATTGAGGTAAATGGATTGTCAGATTCTGGCGATAGTTCACCCAAAAAAGGAGCTGGCAATGTTTTCATCGGGTAAACTAAAGCGTCTAAATCTAGCTCCTCAAGCAGATCAAGAGTGGCATTTTGCAAAAACTCTCGACGGGATAGACGCTCTAAATAATTTGGATTATTGTCTGGTGCCTCAAATGACTGGGAAAGCGTCAAAATCAAGTTTGTGCGAGGTAATAGCCTACCGTCTGTGAGAATATCTTGCAGGGTGTTTACTGGAGCATTTGGCCCCAAGCCGTCAAGATAGCTATTGAGGGCAGGTTTAATCTCAAAAAGATTGAGCCGAGCATTGTCCAGAAAATCAAATAGGTCAAATCCTAAACTGACATCATCGACAATGACGGCACCCTCTGCCGCTAAATCATCAATAGCTTGTTCAATGATGTCGATAGATTCTTCATGGCGTTCACCGGAGCGAAACAAATCTCGAAAAACTCCAATGCGTGAGCCCTCTAATATTTCTGTACTGAGCAGACTGGTATAGCCTGATTCAGGGATGGTTTCAAGACTATTGGCGGTGACCGGGTCGCTGGCATCAAACCCGGCGATGACATCTAGCGCGATCGCAGCGTCAGTGATGGTACGCGCAATGGGACCCACTCGATCCTGTGTAAATGAGATTGGCACCACCCCATCACGGCTGACTAAGCCAGCGGTTGGCGCAATGCCGACAAGATTATTGTTTGCGGCCGGATTTCTGATGGAAACCCCCGTCTCTGTTCCTAAACCAAAGGTGGCAAAATTAGCTGCAACAGCCGCAGCGGTGCCTGCGCTAGAACCACCAGCCACGCGATCTAAGGCGTAGGGATTTAAGGTTTGGCCACCCAGGGAGCTAAGACCCTGAAACCCTCTGGCAAATTCATCTAAGTTGGTTTTTCCTAAGATGATGGCACCCGCTTCTCGCAGCTCTTGAACGACAAAAGCATCATCAACAGGGATGGAATTTTCTAAGACTAAAGCCCCCGCAGATGTGGGCAGATCAACGGTATCGATATTGTCCTTGATCAAAACAGGAATGCCGTGGAGTGGACCTCTGGGTCCTTGTACCTGACGTTCTTGATCCAGCGCGATCGCACGCTCTAACGCATCGGGATTTAGCGTAATGATGCTATTAATAGCTGGCCCTTGCTGATCGTAGGTGGCAATCCGATCTAAATACAGCTGGACCAGCTGCTCCGATGTTAACGTGCCAGACTCCAGAGCCTGGTTAATTTCGGTGATGGTGGCTTCTTCGACCTGAAACATAGCGGCTGAAATGTTGTGGGGTGGAAGCAAAAAGGTGCTGGAAGGCGAGAACAACAGACGCGGGTAGATGCGTCGCTCTGTCTCGTCCCCCAGTCCTCTGAACGCTTAAATCAGGGCTAAGGCCTGAGCAACATTAGACACATCAGGAACAATTTCAAAACTGTCCTCCGTCAGGGAAGAGGCTTGAACATTGTTGAGAATGGCCAGGGTTTCGCCGCTGCTGGTGACACCCAGGAGGGTATTGCCAGCGTCTTGAATTAGGCTAAGGTCGGTAAATGTTAGCTCGCTTTCTACTAGACCAATGCGGTCAATGCCTACCTCAAAGTCAAGGATAGTGTCGGTGCCGTCGCCGTTGCCAAAGACAAACAGATCGCTGCCGCTGCCGTTGGAGAAGTTATCGCCGATAAGAATATCATTGCCAGTCACACCCATGAGGATATCATCGCCTGCATCTCCCCAGATGGTGTCATCTCCGGCATCACCGCTGAGGATGTCGTTGCCAGCTTTGCCACCGATGCGATCGTTGCCGTCACCACCAAAGATGATGTCGTTACCGCCAGATTCTCCATCCTGAGAAGAACGAGAATTCAGATCACCCCGCAACACATCGTCCCCTTCACCGCCAAGGATAATGTCGTTGCCGAGTTTACCAGCTACGGTATCATTACCAGCCACACTGGCGATGCTGTTGTTAGCATCGTCACCCACCAGCGTTTCATCAGCGTCAGTACCGGCAATGTCAACATCGTTGATAGCAAGCGTAATGCTGTCGGCCCCAACTTCATATTCCTCACCGTTAACCAGTTCAAATGTGAGCGTTTCAGGCCCTTCATTTGGCCCATCGTCAAATAGGGAAAGCGTAATGGACGCCTGGTTTTCTGTAATTGTGGCAAAGAAGCCGCCAGCATCGTTGTCAGGATCAGGTAATCCGGTCAGCCCGACAATATCAGTAGCCGGATCGATCCCATCATCACCAAAAATATTGAACTCACTCAGGCTAGCTGCAGGTCCATCAACGAAGACCTGCAGGCCACCTTCGGGCATGTCACCATCCACGGTAAAGCTGACCGTAAATTCATCGCCTTCTTCAAGCTCAGTCTGATCGACCGACAGGCTAACCGTAGGACCACTGCCCGGAGTCACGCTATCGCCATCAATGATGGTGACGGAAGCATCAGCTTGACCCACAACATAGCCTTCTCCGGACAACAGTGTAAAGACGAGATCGATGGGCTCTTCTTCAATAATGTCATCAAAGATAAATGGATTAGCCGTAATCACATCCGCAAAAATAGTTGCCGTAAAGCCTGTTAGATTCCCCTCGTCATCAAAGACTGGCTCACCGAACTCAACACTGCCATCGGGTAGGAACGGTATCGGGATATTGTCATCAAAGAGTCTAGGCGGCTGGGTTAAGAAATCTCCTCCCCAGACAGTGGTGATGCCCTTCTCAGGAATTTCCCCCTCAGTCGTAATGGTGAAAGTAAAGCTGGGATTATCGCTATCTTCAGCCACTACGTCCTCTTCAATATTGAAAGAAACTACTGGCAAGGTTGCTGTTTCAGCATCGGCAACTGTTTCAAAGAATGTACTGGTAAATGTCTCGGTGTCTGGATTGATGGTTACACCATCTGTGAGCGATGTAATAGTAAAGTCAACCATCTCAGTTTGACCGGCAAAGTCTTCGATGGTGCCATCACTATTTAGATCTCTGTCATCGGGCAGATTAAAAACAGGAATGGTAAACGAAGATACTGGCTCCAGCAGCGTGATTTCTGCATCGGTAAATTCAAAGTTGGCCACATCCGCGACGGCGATCAGACCATCCGTTTGTAGCTCCGTTAGAGAGAATCTGGTCAGCCCGTCGGGCTCGCTAGAGGCAAAGTTGAGCACTGGATTTACACCATCAGGTAAATCGCCCTCCACCGTAAAGGTGACCGTCAACGCCTGAGGATTTTCTACTTCACCAGGGAATGGCGTACCTAACTCTTCGATAAATTCGGTTGTACTAAAGTCAACAGTAACTAAAGCCTCTAGGGGTGGACCTGCTTGCACAATCTCAGCATCAATGCGGGTATCACCAATGTCAGCACCAACAAAATCGTTGAGGCCTAAAATTCCGGCTAGTTCAGGAGCCAACAGTAGGTCAGCATCGGCTACGGTTAGAGCATTTTCACTCACCAGAAACCGATCTGGATTGCTGATGTCAAAGAGAACGTCAATGCCCAAGCCATCGTCTAAGGTGTCGGCGACAAAGAAACCACTGTTGGTTTCACTCACGCGAGTTTCGTCATAGCTAATAGCAAAGTCGCCAAGGGTCAACAGGGTATCACCGCCCACCAGGAAGGTAATGTCCCCAGTGTGATTAATGGTGCCACCTGCGGTGAGGTCTGGTACGGCATCAAAGGTAAAGTCTGTAGTGGGTGCGATCGCAAACCCTAACTGAAACTGATTTGAAAAAGCATCTGCCGTCGGTGTAGCATTTTGAATCACCAGCCCCGCCGATTCAAACAGTGAGAAATTAAGAAACAGGCTGGTTGCGCCATCGACCACTTCAAATGAACCATCTTCATTGGCTGGTAGAGATACCGCAATAGGACTGCCCAGCTCATCTAAAGTATCTTGAATATCGTCAAGATAGGTCTCGCCCACTTTGCCCGTCTCGATTAGCTGAGCCGTTGTTTGCGTTAAGAAGGCAATGTCTTCATGGCTACTGTAACCCAGCGGAAACCCAAACTCATCGGACCAATCATCCACATGGATGAGCGAAGACGAGGTTTCTTTTGACTTACTCCACAGGTTTAAGCCAGTAAAGCCGTCACCCACGGCGGTCTTTTCACCTACGTTTAAACCGTCTGGTTCAGTAAAGATACCATCGGTCAAAATTTGCTTAGTATTGGTATCAAAGGCAAAGTTAAATTCGGGGAAGGTGAGATGGTTGTCTTCGTAGGTTCTGAGTAAATTGCCATCGGGGTCAAAGAAGGAGATGTCAAAGGACTCTAGATCTTCTTCGCGGACAATACCTTCTTCAAAGGCAAAGGACTGGCTAGCGTCATAGCTAAACTCGCCTTCCACGCTAAATTCGGCAATCTGCCCGGTCCACTCAAACTCATAGGTAATAATATCAGGAGTGGGTGGCTGAATGGTGCGACGATAGGTGGGCAGCAGATCACTAACGAGATTACTGCTGGAGCGTCCGTTGATTAACTCTACATAAGTAATATCTTCGAGGGGAGAATACCAAAGGTTGGAGCGAAAACCGAGGGTTTGTCCCCGGTGTACGTACCAAAAGCGATTGCGCGATTCTAAAGTCCCAATACCCAGACCATAGGAATCATAGTTGGGAGATTCCACCGGGATGGTGTCGAGCATTTGCTCTAAAGTCTCAGGCTCCAGCAGCGCATCCTCTACCAGCAAGGCATCAAAGAATTCAGCCAGGTCCTCGGTATTGGAAATCATCGAACCGGCTGAGCCCGTCCAGGAGAGATTGACAATGTTGAGATTATCTAGGGTGCCATCGCCGTTAAAGTCCCAGTAGCTGTTGATGTAGCCGCCGGGAATGTCTTCTTCACCAAAGACGAAGGTGTTGTCTAAGCCAATGGGGTCGAGGATGCGATCGCGAATTTCCTGGCCATAGCTGTTGCCGGTAACCGCCTCGATTATCTGACCCGCCAAAATATAGTTTGTATTAGAATAGCGCCAGCTGGTACCCGGCTCAAAAAACGGTTCCACACCGTCAATAAAACCTACCAGCTGCTCAGAGGTCCACTCATTCAAAAACAGGGTAGGATTTCCAGCCGCCTGGGCAGTGAACACATCCAAATAGTCGGTGATACCGCTGGTGTGATTAAGGATTTGCTCAATAGTAATCTCGCTGGCATTAGGCACCAAATCTGTAATCTCGGTGGGCAGCCAGTCCGTTAATGTATCCGTCAGCGATAGTTGCTCTTCTTCTACCAGCTGCAAGATAGTGGTGGCCACAAAGGTTTTAGTGATGCTGCCTGCTTCAAATCGGTCATCGGGCTCTAGGGGGACACCATTCTCCAAATCTGAAACACCGCTGGCTCCAAACCATTCTCCCTCGGGGGTGAGGATGGCCACAGCAGCACCGGGCACCTCAGCAGGAAGATTGTTGTCAAGGGCAGTATCAAGGGCAGTCGTGACGCGATCGGGCAGCATAGACGTAGGTTCCTGGGAATCAACAATGGTTAAGGTACGAGTCTGACCGCTGGGGTCAATGGTGTAATCTGCCCCCGGTTCGAGGGTAAAGGTAGCGGTTTCTTCTGCTTCTGGCTCGCCATCGTTGACCACTGGCAGAAGAATCTGTGCCGTCTGGTCAGTCAGGGTCACCCTAAACTGACCGTAGTCGCTAATATTGGCCACCTCCACAATTGGGCCACTGCTAAATGCGGGAATTGTATCGGTAACCAGGGCTTCTTCCGTGCGCCCGTTCAACAGTTCCACATAGGTAAAATCGTCGTCTGGGGCATACCACATGTTGGCGTTAAAGCCTAAACTACCCCCCCGGTGGCCAACAATTCTGCCCAGCTCCGGCGTGTCAAAGCTCATCATACCGAGACCATACTCGTAGCCGCGTCCTGTATCCACCAGGGTAAACATTTCAGCCCGAGTTTCGTCAGAGAGCAAATTCCCTGCATAGAGGGCACGGGCGTACTCAGTCAAATCATCCGTATTGGAAACCATCGCCCCTGCCGCCCAGGACCAGGAGAGATTAGCAATGGACACATCATCGAGACTATCGTTGTTATCAAAATCCAGATAACCGCTAATATATCCCCCTGGCACTGTCTCTTTAGTGGTAGAGAGAAAGGTATTTTCCAAACCGAGAGGGTCAATAATTTTAGATTGAATTTCATCGGCTAAGCTATTGCCCGTGGCGGCTTCAATCACCATGCCAGCTAAAACAAAGTTGGTATTGGCATATTGCCAGCCTTCGCCTGGGGAAAAAACAGCCTCTGAGTCGGCGATCAGCTCAACAATGGCGCTGGGCTGCCAGTCTTGTAAAAATACAAAGGGATTAGACATCCCTCGTTCTAATAAAATAAAGTCATATTCCGGCACACCGCTAGTGTGGTTCAGCAGCTGCCGCAGGGTAATATTGCTAGCGTTAGGGACATTGTCTGTTACCGAGGCGGGTAGCCAGTCGGTGAGACGGTCGTCCAAGGTTAAGGTGCCAGCTTCAACCAGTTTGAGTAGCGTGGTGGCGGTAAATGTTTTGGTAACGCTGCCTACTTCAAAACGATCGTCCGGGTTTACAGGGATATCGGTGTCAATATTGGCTAAACCAGCGGCACCAGACCAGCTACCCAGGGGAGAGGTGGTTGCGATTGCCCCCCCCGGCACCGCTGTAGACAATCGATTGACTAAAATAGCCTCTAACTGAGTTTCAACTCTTTCGCCTAGGCCCAGTTCACCCCCCATAATTTGAATCTGGTTAACATCAAACTCCGACAGATTGGGACTATTGATTCCTACATTAAGGCCCAAGGCTGGTGGCGATTCATCCAGGCTAAAGGTTAGGCTAGCGACAGTGCCCTCGCTTTCTATCAATCGATTAGGGTCATCGGAACCAGCGGAGGCAAACAGGCTAACTTGTACCATGATCGTTGTTGTCTCCTTAAAAACAAACTAACTCCCAGAGACCTCTAAAACCTCTGGGAGCATATAGATTAGAGTTCCTAGATCAGTGCCAGGGCATCATCCAGGTTCGAGACATCGGGCACAGTGACAAAGTCACTTTCTCCTAAAGCAAAAGCTTGAACATTGTTTAATATCGCCAGGGTCTCGCCAGAAACACCCAGCACCGTATTCGCCCCATCCTGTGTGAGCGTCAAGTCTGCAAAGGTGAATTCCTCTTCGACGATGCCGATGCGGTCGATACCCACCTCGAAGTCAAGGACGGTATCGGTGCCGTCACCACTGCCAAAGACAAACAGGTCGCTGCCGCTGCCGTCAGAGAAGTTGTCACCCACCAGAATGTCGTTGCCAGTAACACCCATCAGGATGTCATCGCCATCGTCACCGTAGATAGTGTCATCCCCAGCGTCGCCGCTAAGAATGTCGTTACCCGACTTACCACCAATGCGGTCGTTACCGCCACCACCAAAGATGATGTCGTTACCGCCATCGGTTCCATCTTGGGGATTACGACTGTTCTCAGCCCCCCGGAGGACGTCGTCGCCGTCGCCACCGAGAATGATGTCGTTACCTGCGCCACCGGCAATGATGTCATCACCCGCCTCACCATCAATGGTATTGTCAGCGTCATCACCGACTAAGGTTTCAATCTCGTCAGTACCAACAATCTCAAAGTCATTGATAGTCAACGTAACCGTACCATCGCCAACTTCGTACTGTTCACCGTTGGCCAGGTCAAACGTGAGGGTTTCTAATCCTTCATTGGCACCATCTTCAAAGACTGATAGACCAATAGACGCCTGATTTTCCACCAGGGTTACAAAGAAACCGCCCGTATCGTCACCTTGGAGAGGGAATTCATCAATGCCCTCCAGCTCAATTGCCGGTGACCCATCTTCGTTGAAGATATTGAACTCGCCCAGATCGGTCGGGCCGCTATCCACAAAGACCTGAAGACCATCCTCAGGAATCTCTCCATCCACATCGAAGTTAACGGTGAGTTCGTCGCCTTCTTCGAGCTCGGTGTCGCTTACAGAGAGGCTAACAGTTGGACCGCTGCCGGGAATCACGCTGTCCCCATCGGTGAAGGTGACTGTAGCACCACTGTTGGGTCCAACCAAGTATCCGTCACCAGGCAAGATTTCAAAATCAATGGTCACATCCTCATCTTCGATGATGTCGTCGAAGATTGATGCCTCGATGATATAGGGTGCACCAGTCAGTCTGAACGTTACTTCAGTATTGCCCGGCATAAAGTCGACCGGCCCAAATGCACCAACGTCTGGTAAAACGCTGAAGGGTAGAGTTTGGTCGACCTCTAAAACACCAGAGGTGAAGAATTGGATGAAGCCTTCGTTACCCCTAAACAGCAAGCCATCTTCAGGAATCTCTCCATCAACGGTAATTGTAAATCTAAAGGGTTCCTGGTTACTATCTTCTGCAACAACCGCAGGCTCAAAGAAGAAGTTGATGACTGGTAGCTCAGGTTCAGTAGCAGCAGCATCGTCAATATTGACAGTAATGCTGCTAGCATCAGGAGCTACTTCGTACTCTTCTCCATTAACCACTTCAAAGGTCAAGGTCTCTAAGCCTTCGCCAGGACCATCATCAAACACAGATAGCGTAATGCTGGCATTGGGCTCAGTAATTGTCGCCAAGAAGCTGCTGCCCACACCATCAGCAGACTCAGGGAAGCCCGCAAGTCCAGTGGTCTCAATCAGGAAGTTACCATTTTCGTCAAAGATACTAAACTCACCAATGGCTCCAGGCGTCGGACTTTGAACCAACACCTCCAGTCCGTCGGCGGGAATCTCGCCATCCACTGCAAAGTTCAGGGTGACGCTTCCTCCTTCAACTAAATCAGTCTCAGTTGCTGTGATGCCCACTGTGGGACCCACACCAGGACCACCGTTGCCATCAGTTAATCTCAATGAGACGGTAGCGGCATCGGAACTGACAACATAGTCCGAATTGATTGGGCCAGCATCACTGGGTAAGAGGGTAAACGTGTATTCCTCGGTCGGTTCCTCAATGATGTCGTTCAAGAATGTAGCGGTTGAAGTTGCATTATTCTCCAACAATACAAAATTAAAGAGCAATGGTCGCTCAGGGTCAAAGAAGGAACCAAATGCAATACCCTCCCCAATAGTTGGGTTGCCACCCACCAACTCTTCCCCAAGAGTTGCCAGTGCCGAACCATCAATTAAGAAAGACAGCCCCCCTGAAACTAGGTTGCCCTCATCATCAAACACAGGTGTCGGAATCTCGCCATTGGTAACACTGAAGGTAACGGTTTGCGTTGTCCCGTCTTCTTCAGAGACTTCAGTTGTATCGGCAGTGATACTGATGATCGGTGTTCCTGGTGGCGTGTCGTTAATCGTTAAATCAACGCTGCCCGCATCCGGTGCAACTTCATACAGTTCACCATTACCCAACGCAAAGTTCAGAACTTCTTCGCCTTCACCAGGACCATCTTCAAACACTGAAAGCGTAAGCGACGCCTGATTTTCATTTAGGGTGACAAAGAAGCCACCATCAGCTCCCCCTTGGAGTGGGAATTCATTAATCCCCTCCAGTTCAACCGCCGGAGAGCCATCTTCGTTGAAGATTACAAACTCACCGACATCAGCAGGGCCGCCTGCACCTACAAAGACTTGTAGACCATCCTCAGGAATCTCACCGTCCACATCAAAGTTAACGGTCAGTTCATCCCCTTCAAACAGATCATTATCAGAGACCGACAGACTCACTGTGGGACCTACGCCTGGACCGCCAATACCATCTTCGAAGGTAAAGCTAGCAGTCCCAGCATCTGGAGCGATAATGTAGTTGGAGTCGATAAAGTCGCCCGCTTCCACCAGTTGGAAACTATATTCAACTGTTTCTTCTTCAAGAATATCGTTGAAGATTCCCTGGGTAAGGGTGGCCGTATTTTCCAGCAGGATTAACTCACTGGCAAAACTATCTGGAATGGCACCAAAGAAGTTGTTCGGACCAAAGACAAAGTTTTCGAAGTTGTTACTACCGCCGAACTGATTGAAAACACTGATATCAGTGGGTCCAAGCAGAACGGAAAGTCCACCAGAAACCAAGTTGCCATCGGCGTCAAATACCGGTGTGGGAATCTCTCCATCAACCGTCAGCGTGATAGAAAAGGCCGCATCTGCGTCCTCTTCGGTAACCACAGCGGGCTCAATGCTGATGCCAACCACTGGTGCATCGTCAGTCGGTGGTTCAGCAGGTGGCTCGGTAGGTGGCTCAGAGGATGTGCCACCATCATCAATGGAGATTTCAACACTGCTAGCATCGGAAGCAACTTCGTACTCTTCTCCATTGACCAGATCAAAGGTCAATGTCTCCAGTCCCTCATTAGGACCATCATCAAACACAGATAGCGTAATGCTGGCATTGGGCTCAGTTATTGTCGCCAAGAAGCTGCTGCCAACGCCATCAGCAGACTCAGGGAAGCCTGCCAGTCCAGTGGTCTCAATCAGGAAGTTACCGTTTTCGTCAAAGATACTAAACTCACCAATGGCTCCAGGCGTCGGACTTTGAACCAACACCTCCAGTCCGTCGGCGGGAATCTCGCCATCCACTGCAAAGTTCAGGGTGACGCTTCCCCCTTCAACTAAATCAGTCTCAGTCGCTGTGATACCCACTGTGGGACCCACACCAGGACCACCGCTACCGTCATTCAACGTAACCGTTGCCGTTGAGGCATCGGAACTGACAACATAGTTAGACCCCAGCACACCCGCATCATCATTCAGGAGGCTAAAGCTGTACGCTTGAGATTCTTCCTCAATCACATCATCGATAATCTCAAGGGTGACGCTAGAGGTCTCTTGCAACAGTACAATTTCGAACAAATTAGGCTGATCTGGATCAGAGAAACCACCAATCACCAATCCATCCAGGACAGGACCACCAATGATTTCTTCAAACAGAGGGCCTGCATCGGTGCCATCAAAGAACACAGAAAGCCCCCCAGATACCAAATTACCCTCGGCATCAAATTCAGGGGTGGGAATCTCAGCATTCGTCACATTAAACGTCAGGACGGTAGAAGTATCCTCAGCGTTTTCCGAAACAAAGGCTGGCTCTATCGCTAAACCAACGATTGCCGTTCCTTCCGGAGTATCATTATTAATCGTCAAGTCAACAGTGCTTGCATTCGGATCCACCTCATACTGCTCGCCATTGGTCAACTCAAAGTTGAGGACTTCCTCACCTTCGCCGGGACCATCCTCAAATACCGAGAGGGTAAGCGACGCCTGATTATCGTTTAGGGTAACGAAGAAACCACCCGAATCTCCACCTTGGAGGGGAAATTCATTAATACCCTCCAGCTCGACTGCTGGTGAATCATCTTCGTTGAAGATATTAAATTCGCCCAGGGCAGTGGGTCCTCCATCAATGAAGACCTGAAGACCATCATCAGGAATTTCACCTTCAACATCGAAGTTAACGGTGAGTTCATCGCCTTCATCAAGGTCAGTATCACTTACAGACAAACTAACAGTAGGACCACTGCCGGGAGTCACACTGTCGCCATCTACGATGGTGACCGTTGCAGGGCCATCTCCACCTACCTCATAGCCCTCACCTTCTGAAATCGCAAAGCTCAGACTCAGAGGTTCTTCTTCGATAATGTCATCAAAGAGAGTAACCGTAACGTTAACTTCTGGAGCTGTCAAAGCAAGATCAAATTCAGCGCCACGATTTGCGATGGGGATAATCCCAGTCGCTGGTTCAATTCCCAACGGGATACTCTGATTAAGCAAGTCCAATTCTGGCGAGAAGAGGTTTAAAAAGTCACCCTCGATCGTAATCGGTAATCCACCCCCAACTTGATTACCTTCAGAGTCAAACTCAACGGCTGGGATATCCCCTTCTGTTGTAAATGTAAGGGTGAGGGTCGGACTCTCATCTTCACTGGCAACATCTGTGACAGTAAGTGTAACAGTGGGTAGTTCAGGAACCGCATCAGCGATGCTGACAGTCACACTGCTAGCCGCTGGGTCCACCTCATAGCCTTCACCATCAATTACTGCAAAGTTGAACTGTTCTAAAGCCTCATCTTCATCAGCGCCTTCATCAAAAGCAGCTAATGTGATGGTGGCCGTAGGTTCAGTTACCGTAACAAAGAAGCCACTATCGCCTTCTGCCGGAGAGGGGAATCCGTCAATGCCGGTGGTGGTGACGTTAGCCACATCAAATTCAGTGAGGCTTCTAACGCCACTTTGAGCACTGGTGGCATCGTTGATCAGCACCGGCAAACCACCTTCAGGAATATCTCCTTCCACAGAGATAGTTAATGTAACCGGGTCGCCACCTTCAATTAGCTCAGTCCTATCCACACTGAGGCTGACAGTAGGACCAGAATCTTGTACCTGGTCAGAAATCGTCAGCGTTGTACTAGCGGCATTAGGATCCACCTCATACTCCTCACCATTGGCTAGGGTAAAGGTAATATCTAGAGGATCTTCGGCAATAATGTCATCAAAGACATCTAGCGTAATTGTTGCCGTTGAATCTGTAATGGTGATAAAGAAGCTGCCGCCGCCAGCATCACCAACTTGAGGTAAGCCCTCAATACCAGTGGTGGTAATGTTGCCCAGGTTTGCTAGGTCAAACTGTCCGAGGGAGCCAGGTACATCACTTTGCACCAGCACCTGCACACCCTCTGCCGGAACATCCCCTTCTACATCGAAGGTGACAGTGAAAGTGTCTGCCTCCACCAGGTTAGTTTCAGACACCGACAAACCGACGGTAGGACCAACACCGGGACCACCATTATCGTCATTGATGGTAAATAGAGGTGATTGATTGGGATCAACAATGTAGCCTTCACCCTCTACTATACGAAAGTCAAAGACTTGGGAGCCTTCTTCTAGAATGTCATTGACGATAAAGATTTGGAATGACGCCTCATTATCCGTTAGCAACAGATCGAAGTCATCTAATAGCCCAGTCTCTTCGTTAAAGGTGAAATCGGCAAACTCTAGGTTCACCAGTTCGGGAGGTGGATCAGCAGCAAACTGCTCAGACCACTCAACAAAATCATTCTCACCAAATGACTTGAATTTGATAACAAGGCCACCCTCTGGTAGCTCACCATCCACTGTAAACTTATATTCAACTAAATTATTTTCTGCCTCTTCTGAGAAGACAGCGGGTACTGCCTCGTAGCTAACGATGGGCAAATCTCCGCTTGGGGGTTGAGGTGTAGTCGGGGGTTCGACACCTGGTTCTCCGCCCACCGTAGCAATGTTGTCGATACCCAGCTGGGCGGCAACAGGAGCCCCCTGATAGGACGGGGTAGAACTATTAATAAAACGAATTTGGGAAACATCAGCCAGTGTAGCGGCTACATCCGTGCCGCCCACCGCAGTTAGATCCGCTGCCTCAATACTAAAGGCCACATCTTGCCAACCACTACCAGGTGATAGGGTAATGCCCTCTGTCGTGACAAACCGTCCACCAGCACCATCTAATGCCACCCGCAGAACAATTGTTCCCCCACCCTGATTGTTGGCTGACGCCGTGATGCCGGTTACTTCACCTGCAGTGTAATCGCCAGTCCACTCAGGATTTTCATTGAAGAAAGCAAGACGACTACCTGCGCCTGCGCCTCCGTTAGCCTGGGTTTGCAGAAAGTTGTCGTCCACTCCGTCGGGACCACCTGAGGTTATATTGGCTGGGGGGTTAGGATGGGTCGATGCATTTCCGATCCCCCAGCCTTGGGCAGAGCCATCTTCAAAATTGTTGGTTAATACCATCTTGAATCTTCTCCATTTTAATTAAAATATTCGAAGTGCACTTAATAAACAGATACCTCTGCCTCAGCTGTAGCAGACAACTGCTGCTACAGCTGATAAATCATTGTTAGATCAAGGCTAGAGCCTCATCAGGATTAGACACATCGGGTACAGTGACAAAGTCATTTTCTCCTAGGGCAGAGGCCTGAACATTGTTCAATACCGCCAGAGTCTCGCCAGTGGTGGAAACACCCAGCACTGTATTGACCCCATCCTGATTCAGGGTCACGTCTGCGAAGGTGAATTCGCCTTCGACTATGCCGATACGGTCGATACCTACCTCAAAGTCAAGGACGGTATCGGTGCCGTCACCGCTGCCAAAGACAAACAGGTCGCTGCCGCCTTCACCACCAGAGAAGTTATCACCCACTAGGATGTCGTTACCGGTAACACCCATGAGGATGTCATCACCAGCGTCACCCCAGATCATGTCATCACCAGCGTCGCCGCTGAGGATATCGTTGCCAGCTTTACCACCAATGCGGTCGTTACCTTCACCACCAAAGATGATGTCGTTACCGCCATTACCTCCATTCTGAGGATCGCGCTCGTTCAGGTCGCCCCGCAACACGTCATCACCATCACCACCGAGAATCAGGTCGTTACCCAGACCACCGGCAATGGTGTCATCGCCGCCTTGACCGTCGAGGCTGACGCGGAAATCGCTACCCACAATAGTCTCTCCGTCATCACTGCCCACCTGGGCATCAATGAATTGTTCGGTAAAGACAATGCGCTGAACCAAATCATCAGGGGGCACAATCGCCGTAATGCCCGATGTTTCTAGGCTATCGATAATGTCATTCAGATCGGTCGAGGCAAACGGCTCGTCAAAGTCTAGGATGAAGTCGAAGACATCGAGACCAAAGCTCAGCGTATCTTCAAACACCAGAGTGTTGTCTAAAGTAAACTCTGGGGAATTAACTTCCTCTGCATTCACTTCAATGGGCAATACTCCGGTAACATCAGTATTTCTGGTGCCGTTGAGGTCGAGGAATAAAACCTCTCCTTCGTTTATCAGAACATTACCAACCGGATTGCCAGGGTCAACCTCTAGGGCAATATCAAACAACCGAGCTGTTGACGGTACATCTTGGGCATCAACGGTTATGTCATAAGCAACATTAGCTAGACCAGTCTCTTCGAAGCCAAGCAGCTGATTTACCTGACCGAGTTCAAGAATCGGCTCATTGCCAGCTGTTGTAACAGCCGCATAATAAGTGCCTGTTTCAGGAACTAGGTAGTTGAACAGGTTCGACGCAAAGCTATCGGGTTTGTCTTCAGAAAATGCCAAAACATCGCCCGCTTCGTTGTAGAGGTATAGCTGAGTATCATCGTTGGTATAGGCGATACCATTGAGGGTCTCAGTCACATCAATTTCGATGGTGAGTAGTTCTCCCGCAGTGGCATCGATGGAGTACACATCGTTGCTAATACTCACTGTACTCGAAGCGGTTGCTGAACCACCAGAAATATCCAGCGCCACAGCATTATCAAACGGATCGTTGTCGGCAACAGCCGTAGGTGGTGTTTCATTTGTGATCAACAACAAGCGACCACCCTGACCAGTACCATCAGCCGTAAAGGCAGGATCCAAACTAGTGAGGAAATCGCCCGTCACCGGATCGGAAATAAAGCCAAATATGAATGGGGTACCAGAACCAGTCAACCCATCTAAGAAGACTCTTTCTGTCTCTAGAATGGGGTTACCCAGATCATCTACCTCAAAGGCATTAATGGTATTGGTATCGAATTGCGAAATCAGAACCGAATCGGTGGTGAAGTTGGAATAACTCTCATCCACATAGACGGGACCTTCTAAGCCTCTCGAATCACCATCTTCCTCAGGAATCAGATCGACGGTGCCTTCAATGGTGACATCGTAGGTGCCATCATCATTGGGAACCAACAGAGCATCATAGAAATTGCCGTTGTCATAGGAGGTGATTTTCAGCCGTCCTTCACCAGGGAAGCCCTCGGGAACAATGGTAAGGGCACCGGTAGATGGAGGATCAATCCCTAGAGCAGTTAGATCGATAAAGGCATCAAGCTCAGGATCCGTATTGCCGGGGAGGATTTGACCGATGCTGTTATCGAAATAAGTGGTGTAAAGTAACGTGCCATTAGGGGCAACAAGTAGACCACCATCAATACCGCCAACCTCGATATCAGGATCGGTTTCTACATCCGGGTTTGTGATATTGATACCAGGGGCATTGGCAACAAACGTCGCTGGGCCAGCAAACCCGGTAATACTTTCAGTTTCAGCATCGCGGAGCACATCTACGGAGTAAATTGCGGCATCCGAGCTGTAGGCATTTCCTGAAACCAGTAGGGTGTCATCATCTAGAAAGGCAATGCCGCCATAGCCACCGGGAACAAATCCGCCCGTATCTAGAGGGACTTGACCGAGACTGAGAGTAGAATAGAATGGGCTAAACTCGTCGGCTACTGGGGTGATAAACGAACCAGTAGGAGTCGGTGGGGGCACGACGGTGTCAAGTAGAGACACTAGCGCATCAACACGAGCATCGCCCACATCGGCTCCTGCCAAGTCAGCATCGCCTAGAGCATTGGCTACCTCTGGGGCCAGTAGTAAGTCTGCATCTCCCAGGTTCAAGTCATCGCCATCGATTCCTGATACCGCAGCAGTTGCTGGAATGCCCAAATCGAATAGGACTTCTAAACCTAAAGCATCATCCAAGGTATCGGCGACAAAGAAACCACTAGCGACATCTGAGGCACGGGCTGGGTCAAAGCCGATGGAGAATTCTCCCACTGTGACCTCTGCGCCACCAATGCCTAGGGTAATGGTGCCATCGTGTTCGATGCTGCCACCCAAGGGAACAAAGCCAACTGGGGCAAAGCTAAAGTCGGTTTCTTCGGTAATCTCAAATCCAACTTGGAATGGAGATAAGAAGGCAGGACGAGATTCTGGCGTAGCATCACTATCGGCACCAACCAGAGTAATGCCTGCTGCTGTTGCTAAGAGTTCAAAGTCTAAGAAAACGCTAGTAACGCCGGATTCAACTTCATACTCCGCGTCTTCGCCATCGTCTTCGATGGTTATGGTGACGTCCTGGGCATCAGGATTAACTTCGTATATCTCCCCGTCAGCTAGGCTAAAGTCTAAGGTTTCTGAACCTTCGTTGGGTCCATCGTCAAATACTGTGAGGGCAATAGACGCTTCTGGTTCTACTACAGTCACAAAGAAACCACCATTACGATCCCCTTGAAGTGGGAAATCATCGATACCGACTAAATCGGTTTCAGGATCAATGCCATCCTCTCCAAAGATGACAAATTCTCCAATATCAGTCGGCCCACTATCAATGAACAGTTCTAGACCACCGTCTGGAATGGCTCCAGTGCTTTCATCAACTGAAATGTTGACTGTGAATTCTTCCCCTTCGGTCAAATCCGAATCAGTCACAGAAAGGCTTACAGTTGGCCCTTCCCCAGGGGTTGCACTCGGTCCATCTTCAATGCCAATACTGACAGTTCCTTCACCGACGGTGTAACCGTCTCCTGGCAGTAGCTCGAAGTTTAGAACATCCCGTTCTTCTTCGACTAGGTCATCAAAAAGCCCTGCTGTAACTGTAACTTCTGGGACTAAAAGACCAAGGATTACTTCTGTGCCTGTGAAACCAATGGGAACTACGCCATCTGGTGGGTCGAAAACTGGTTGACTTCTTTCGTCAAGAAGTCTTGGGACAAACAGTTTTGAAACTCCATCACCACCGAAGGTGACGACTACCCCTTGGCCATCGTCAGGAATCTCACCATCCACAGTTAAGGTGATTTCTAGCTGTGGTTGCAGCTCTTCAGTCAACTCTGGGGTGGTGGTGGTAACGGAAACAACAGGGGCTGTACCACCACCTGCATCGGCTGCATCCGCTATATTTACAGTGATGCTGCCAGCAGCAGGGTCCACCTCATAGGCCTCACCATCAATGACCTCAAAGGTAAAGACCTCTGCGGCCTCATCTTCATCGGCACCATCATCAAGAGCGGCGAGAGTAATGGTGGCGGTAGGCTCAGTCACGGTGACAAAGAAACCGCTGTCTCCTTCTGCAGGTGAGGGGAATCCGTCAATGCCGGTAGTTGTCACATTACCCACATCAAACTCAGTTAGGCTTCTAATGCCACTGCCAGCACTGGCGGTATCGTTGATGAGCACCGGTAGACCACCGGCAGGAATCTCACCATCCACCGAGATTGTTAGCGTTACAGAATCACCACCCTCAACTAGGGTAGTTTGATCAACGCTCAGACCAACGGTGGGGCCGACGGGCTGAGGTTCATCAGAGATAATCAGCGTGACGCTTTCGGCGCTGGGGTCAACTTCGTAAAGTTCTCCATTGGCCAGGGTGAACGGAATCTCGACCGATTCTTCAGCCAAGATGTCATCAAAGACATTCAGGGTAATGGATGCATTGGCTTCAGTGATGGTGGCAATAAAGCTTTGACCACGGTCATCTCCAGGGCGCAGGTTGGAAACACCAGACAGCTGCAGCGCGTCAAGATTAGATAATTCGAACTGCCCGAGGGGGCCAGCAACACTTTCATCACTGGTTACTAAGACATCAACACCTCCGGCTGGAATCGTGCCATCGACTGCGAAGTTGACCGTAAAGGTATCGCCTTCTGCCAAGCTAGTTTCAGAGACCGATAAGCCGATGGTGGGACCCACGCCAGGGCCGCCGTTGTCGTCAGTAATAGTAAATAGCGTTGAGTTCTGATCTGGATCGAGGGTATAGCCATCGCCTTCAAGCAAGCGAAAGTCAAAGGTGGTTGTCTCCTCAACCAAGTCGTTAATCATCGGTAGCTGGATTGCAGCTTGGTTTTCCAATAAACGAACACCGATAATATTATTTTCCTGGTCAAAGGGTGGGGCTAGGCCCAAGCCTTCAAAGGCGGCTCCATCAGCTTCGCTATCTGCTTGATCGGTGATGCCAAAGAGGTTTTCAAAAAGAACCACGAGACCCCCTTCAGGAATCTCACCAGCGACGCTAAACTCCAGCCTTAGTAGGCGTTCTTCAGCGGTGCCTTCCTCAGAAATGGTGGCCGGAACGGCTTCGAAACTCACTACCGGTGGACCGCTAACTGGCGGTTCGGTAGGGGGCTCAGTCGGCGGTTCGGTAGGGGGCTCAGTCGGCGGCTCTACAGTTGCTTCACCCACATTAAAGGCTAGGGTATAGTCACTGTCTGCACCTAGCTGTTGTAGCGCGAAAGTGTACGTGCCAGCGGGTAATGGGCCTTCAAACCCTTGCCCCCCAAATCCAGGGCCATTGGAGCCATTACCAATGTTATCTAAGATGTCGGTGCCGACAGCGCTAGCTCCAAACAGGGAATACCCTAAAAATTCGCTAAGCTCGGCGCTGTTATCTAGGGGCTCAGTGAATGTAGAGCCTTCTTGCACTCCAATAAAGGCCACATCATTGGGAGTGTAGGACTCGACATTAAGAGAGTCTAGCTGAAAACCATCGGGAACAGTGACGGTCACATATTCTTGATCGCCACCACCAGTGGTCGCCGATAGACGCGTTGTTCCTTCCGCCAGGTCTAACGTCAGGGGAGCGCTAGGATCGTTGGAAATATCTCCACTCACAGCTTCATCGTAGCCAGACACGGGTGGCTGTGTAGGCGGCTCAGGCGCACCGGGTAGCTGACTAGCATCATCGGCAAATAGTACCGTGCTACTGGCCGCATTTGGGTCAATGGTGTAGTCACTAACGTTGGTAATGGCATTTTGATCTTCAGAGGCAATCTGATCCGCAGTTACCAGCGAAAGGGTAGTTTCAACCAGCCCATCAAAGGTTTCTGGTAAAAATGTATCGGGCTCGTCATTATTGAAAACGTTGAGAGTTACCGTAGCAAATGTAGACCCTTCGGTAATTTGGACGGCTAACCCTGAATTATCTAGGTTGGTTTGGGTGGCTAAGAGATTGAGATTCTCAAATTGGGGATTTGCGATCGCACCCGGCAAATCCAATCGATTCAGTATCTGGTTAGTATCACTATCGATATAAACCTTTAAGCCACCAGCAGGAGCGGGTTCATCTAAATCAAAGCGAACCGTTAGGGCCGTCCCTTGATCCTCAACCAAAGCATTTAAGGACCCATCAAAGTCAGTCGAAGTCGATAAACTAACTTGCACCATAGTTGAAATTCTCCGTTGTTATTCAATTAATTGAAGAATGAGAATTAAAGCAGTAAAGCATTAAAAGCCTTAGCCATCGTTAGAAAACTAACGATGGCTAAGGCTATGGGAAGGGAAATTAGATGAGTGTTAATGCTCCATCAATGCTGGATACATCCGGCACGATAGCAAAGGCGCTCTCACCCAAGTCAGACGCCTGAACATTGTTCAGTATCGCCAGGGTTTCACCGCTGCTGGTCACACCCAGGAGAGTATTGTTACCGTCCTGAGTCAGGCTCAAGTCAGCAAAGGTAAGTTCACCTTCTACCAGACCGATACGGTCTATGTCCACCTCAAAGTCAACAATGGTGTCAGTGCCGTCCCCATTGCCAAACACAAACAGGTCACTGCCGCTACCGTTGGAGCCGTTATCGCCCACTAGAATGTCGTTGCCGGTTACACCCATGAGGATATCATCGCCATCGTCACCCCAGATCATGTCATCACCTGCGTCACCGCTGAGGATGTCATTGCCAGATTTACCACCAATGCGGTCATTGCCTTCACCACCAAAAATGATGTCGTTGCCGCCGTTGGTGCCATCCTGAGGATTGCGGCTATTGAGCGAGCCGCGCAGGACATCGTGACCACCATCACCCAGGATGATGTCATCACCCTCGCCACCAGCAATAATGTCATCACCGTCCTGACCAGCGATGCTGTTGTTAGCAGGGTCACCGACGAGAATTTCATCCGCTTCGGTACCCACTACTTCAAAGTCATTGATGGTAAAGGTGACCGTGCCCGCATCGGGAGAGACTTCATAAATTTCTCCGTCAATCAGGCTAAAGCTAACCGTTTCAGGTCCTTCATTGGCACCATCATCAAAGGCGGAAATAGTGATACTGGCGTTATTCTCAGTCAGGGTGACCAAGAAGCTGCTAGCAGCGGTGTCCCCGACAACAGGCACACCGTCAATGCCAGTGGACTCAAAGGCGGGAGTCCCATCAGCATTAAAGATGTTAAATTCACCCAGAACGCGCGGCGTGGGACTATCAACCAGAACAGTCAAGCCACCGTCAGGGATATCGCCATCCACATTAAAGTTGACGGTAAAGCTATCCCCTTCAAGTAGCTCAGTTTCACTTACAGACAGACTGACAGTGGGGCCAACACCGGGACCGCCATTACCGTCTACCAGGGTGAACGTATCCGTATTCGCAGTCGCATCGACGGCATAAACCGAATCTAGCGAGCCATCATTCTCAACCACCGTAAAGGTAAAGTCCTCATCCGCTTCTTGAATAATGTCATTCAAAATAGGCAGATCAATCGAGCCAGAATTGGCGCTGAGAATCACCTCAAACGTTCCGGTGGCAGCGTCAAAGAACTCTCCGAGAACGGCATTGTTAAACTCAATGTCTCGGGAACCATCCACTTGGTCAAGAATATTGACGCTACCGGTTACCAGTACCGATAGGCCACCCTCAGGAATATCACCTACCACATTAAAGCCAACGCTCACGAGAGTGGTATCAGCATCTTCCTCAGACAGCACATCAGGTTCAATACTGATGCTGACTTCAGGTACCGGCTCCCTGTCAGTGGTCAAGGACAAAGCCAGAGTATACTCTCCGGGGCTAATGCCTTCATCCACCAGCTGAACACCGTCACCGCTAGCATTTACCAGCGGATCGTAGTTGTCGTTCAGATACTGGGAAACGCCTACATAGTAGGTACCATCCTCAGTGGCTGTGAAGCTAAGGGATGGATCGGCCACAGGGTCTAAGCCAATTTCGCTACCGCTGAGGGCCAACTCTTCACCAGCAGCGTTAAACACTCGCAGGGTGGGAGCTGTTACCTGGGTAGTGCCATCCAGCTCAAACGGTACCGAAGTGGCGTCGATGGACACCGTTTCACCTGCCACCAGGTCAAAGGAGTACATGTCCACATCTTCGGTGTTGTCAGCCCGCTGCTCGGCAGCATTACGCCAGCGAACACCAATGGAGCCTTCAACGCTAACCTCAGTCTGGTTAGGACCTAGGCCAGTGACAACAGCGGTCTCGATGGTGTCATCGATAGTGCTGCGACCATCGTTGTCAGTGATAACAACAGCAGCCTGTTCGCCACCAGTGCCGCTGCCAGTGCCGCCACCAACACCTTCGCCAGTGCCACCACCGGTGCCGCCGCCAGTACCACCACCAGTACCACCCTCGGCAGGTAAGGGTACGGAGTCAGGATTATCCAGAATGGTGATATCGAAGGATGCAGCCGTCTCACTTACCGTGTAAGCATCAGTGGGCTGGAGCGTTACGGTAAAGTTCTCAACGCCTTCGAGGGCATCTTCCGGTGCAATCTGGTCGTTGGTAGTTTCATCAAACACCTGCAGCGTAATCGTTGCCGTGTTCTCAAAGACGCGGAAGAAGAAGCCGCTGGCAGCGCCGTTAGGAGAGGGGAATGTGCCTCCATTAACTTGGGCATTGAACACATCAAACTCACCCAGGAAGCCCCGCTCTGCACCGTCGATGTAGACCAATAGACCATCGTCGGGAATATCACCTGTGGTGGTAACAGTCAGGGTGACTTCCGTGCCTTCAGACTCAATAAACTGGGTCTGATCGACCGAGATGCCGACTTCAGGTACGGGACCACCGCTCGACTGCACCTGGGCCAAATCGTCGTAGAAAGTGACGACGGATGAAGACGATGCCTCACTGGCTGCATAGTCAGCGCTGTTGGCCAGGGAGAAGGTGATTGTATCGGGTGTGGTGGGGTCATCTTCCCGCTCGCTATTAGCGTTATAGGGGAAGCGAGCATTATTGGCAGTGAGCAATGCTCTAAAGCCAATCAAACCGCCATCAGCATCGTACAGACCACCGATGAGTTCGCCACCAACAGCTACGCGAGGATTGGATGCCAACCCTTCGAAGTAGGTGCTGAAGTCAGTATCACTCTTGACGAGGACTTCTAGACCACCTTCGGGAATCTCACCGTCAACACTGAACGTAAAGTCCAGAATACCGGTGGTGTCGGGCTCGCCCTCAATCAACTGGCTAGAGATAACCACATCACCGCTACCAAAGGTACCGGCAGTGGTGGTAAAGCTCACCACGGGGGCATCATCCGCTGGAGTACCATCGAACTCTTCGAATACCTCGCCAGTAAAGCCTTCAGGGTTGAGGGCAATATTTAGCGTGTACTCGCCGCCAGCCAGTACGCCGAAGCGGGAGCTAAAGACCGCACCGGAACCGCTGCCTACAACATTGGGGTCGTAGCTCTCATTACGGTATTGGGAAGCACCGATGTAGTAAGTGCCAGCCTCAGTCGCAGTGAAGTCAAGGTAAGCATCGCGCCCAGCCACAAATGCTTCATCAGGCGCACCTGCGATGCGCACGTATTCCAGCTCTTCGCCCGCAGCATTGAAGATTCTCAGGTCTGGAGCCGGACCGGAGGGGAAACCATCAAAGTCAATCAGCACGGAGTCGGCGTCAACAGTGATGCGATCTCCTGCTTCTAGCTGCACCGCAAACATATCCACATCTTCAGTGGCATCTGCGGTATTGTTGCTGTCCTCAAAGCGCTGATCAAAGGATGCCTGCACCAGAATGTTGGGGTTCTCAGCAGAGAGATCCAAGGTCTGGGCGGTGGCAATGGTGTCATCATTGCCGCTAACGCTGTCGTTATCGCTAACAACTGCACCTTTGAGGGTGGCGCTAAACCGGTAGGGACCGGGCTCAAACCGACCCTCAAATTCCCAGCCGCTGCCGCTGGCCTGGACGTTGGGGTCATAGAAGTTGTTGCCCAGATTGCTGATACCCACGTAGTAGGTGCCATCTGCAGGGGCCTCAAACTCTAGATAGGCGTCGCCGTTGGCCTGGAAGACCTCATCGGGCGCACCGCCATTTTCATTGATGGCAACTTCGTTACCGTCAGCATCAAATACCCGCAGGATGTTGTCTAGCAGAGAGCCTTCTACACCCGCACTGCCGGTACCGCCTGCATCCACATCCAGGATGACGACCTGACCCGCCTCTAGATCAAAGGCGTACATGTCCACATCTTCAGTGGCATCGACAAAGTTACGAGTCTGGCGACTGTTATCAATTTCACCCTCAATCTCAAAGAAGGGATTGGTAGCACTAAAGCCAGTCACCATAGCATCGGCGATGGTGTCATTGAACTCAGTCTCGGTGAGGCCACTGTCACCGCCGTCGCCGCCGTTGCCACCGTTGCCACCGTCGCCAATCACGACAGAATCAGGATTGTCAGCAATGGTTACGGTTACTGCATTGGAATTAGGCGCAACAGCGTAGCCAGCGCCCGGCTGTACGGTGAACGTAAACTCATCAATCCCTTCCAGCGCATTTTCTGCGGGAATATCTGGATTGGTGGTCTCGTCAAAGGCCGCTAGGGTGATAGTCGCAGTTTGCTCCGTCATGGTGAAGAAGAAACCGCTGGCCTGGAAGTTGGGGGAGGGGAAGTTACCGCCCACAATCTCGGCATTAAACACATCAAACTCGCCCAGGGCAGCACGAACGCCGCTGTCAACGTTGATGGTTAACCCACCCTCTGGCGGTGCCTCATTGAGCTCGAATGTGAGGGTGGTTGTATTCCCCTCGGACTCAATTAACGCGGTCTCGCTAACGGAGATGCTTACCGTGGGCACCGTCGGTAACTCAGGTACATCGTCCAGAGTGTCGTAGATGGTAGTGGAGATGGAACCCTCACCCACGGCATAGCCCGCTGCGGGCTCAAGCGTAACGGTGATGGTCTCCTCACCATCGGTAGGCGCTTCGTCAGGATCGTCGAGGTTGAGGTTGATAAAGCCGCTGCTGGTGGTGAGGTTCACCTTCAAGCCAACGGGGGCACCCATATCGTCATAAACCGCGCCCAGTACCTCTACACCTTCTGAGCTGAAGGGTTGTCCAGTGCTAAAGATGGTGGAGAGATCGACGTCAGTGGTGATGTAGGTTTCAACACCGCCTTCGGGAATTTCACCATCAACATCAAGACTCAGAGTCAAGATAGAGGCGTTTCTAAACTCCGGCGTGTACTGAACCAGCACAGGAGCAATCAGGTTGTCATCGCTGTCGTAGGTGGCAGATGTGGCCGAGAGAGACACCGTTGGCCCTTCACCAGTGCTGGTGGGAATCTCTGTCGCTGCAGAACCAGGCTCTTCATTGAGAGACAGGTTCAGGGTGTATGGACCATCACTACGACCGGCACCGCTGCCCGCCACGTTTGGATCGTAGAAATCGTTATCAAACGTGCCGTCATCATTGGTCCAGAAGTCAAACTGACCGTTACCAAAGCTGCTAACACCGACGTAGTAAGTGCCATCCGCATCGGGGGTGAACTCTACATAAGAGTCCCGACGACCGGGAGCAAATAGCTCATCGGGTGCGAAGTCATCGTCACTGCTAGCTAGCTCATTGCCGTCAGCATCAAACACCCTTAGCACCGTATCGGGAGCTTCGTCGCTAATGATTTGAGCGTCCAAGTCGATACGCAGCACGTCGCCGGCAGATAGATCGACCGAGTACATGTCTACATCTTCGGTGCTATCGGTCAGGGTGCGATCGCTATTGAAGAAGTTACCGTTAATGGCCGCCTCAATAGTGACGTTACTGTTGTCAGCACTTAAGCCAGTTTCTTGAGCCTCAGCAATGGTGTCACCAATGGAGTCAAAGCGACCGTCGGTGATGCCCTCAGCTGGAACCTCAGCAGCGGTATCAACGATGGTAAAGGTGGCGGTGTTAGTAACCGGATCCACCTGATAGTTAGCATCTCCACCGGGCTCTGCCAGGGTCAAAGAAACGACTTCTAGACCTTCGACAGTGCCATCATTGGCAACCGGCAAGCTCAGGGTGGCAGTTTGCTCAGTGATGGTAAAGGTAATCTGCTCAGGGAAGCTTTCTGCGATCGCAACATCCCCAGTAATTCCTGTTGTCTGGATGCCGCCGCCGTCAAAGTCAGTCAGCCCCTGGGTCGCATCAGCAATCACTGTAATAGTGATGCCCTCTTCCGGTGGGGGAGCGCTAAGCTCAAAGGTATGCACAGCTAAGGTGCCATCTTCTTCCACCAGTACATCAGGAGAACCCGACAGGCTCACCTGAATCTCCGTACCACGGCCCTCGCGAAGCAGTGCAGTGGCAGTGGCAGCATCCTCAGCGATGGTGTAACCAGGTAGCGGCTGTAGTGCCAAATTGACGTCTTCAATGCCTTCTACTTCGTCATCAACTGCAGCCTGTAGCGTGATGCTAGCCGTGGGCTCAGTAATCTTGAAGTAGAAGCCACCCGCTTGACCATCCGGGGGGGGGAATGTGCCACCGACAACGCCCGCATTGAGCACGTCAAAGTCACCCAGCCCAGCCCGCTCACCGGTGCTAACGTAGGCAATCACACCTTCAGGGGGAATCTCACCATCAACGGTAAACTCCACAGTAATCGCGCCACTACCTTCGGATAGGGGTCGACGCTGCTCTGCAATGCTGATGCCAATTTCAGGTACGGCTGTTACCGCAGGCACCTGGTCGGGGGTGTCATAAACCGTGATGCTAGCGCTCTCATCAGAGGGAATGTAAGCTGCCCCACCGGCTTCTACCGAGAAGCTAACTTCGTGGGGACCGTCACCTTCAAGGCCGATACCGCCAACAAAGTTGATTACGGTGTTAAACGCATCCATTCTGACCTGTAGGCCAGTGGCATTGCCGTCCGCATCGTAGATGGCACCCAGCACTTCGCCACCAAATGTAGTAGGAACAAAGTTGGAGCCTTCAACGAATTCGGTAATATCAGCAAGATCGGTGTTGATATTGACCACCAATCCATCTTCAGGAATGGGGGCATCCGATTGAACCACTACGCTCAATACGGGAGTACCTGCGTCGGGAGTCTCTACCAAATTGGGAGTGAGTAAATCACTGCCTTCAAAGACACCGCCAACAACATCCACAGAGATGACGGGAGGAGTCTCTTCAATGGTGAGAGTAACTTCACTCGCTGCAGGATCGGGATCGTAGGATTCACCGTCCACAATATTAAAGGTGTAAGTCTCAACACCTTCACCAAGGCCATCCTTAAAGACGGGCAGTGTAATTGTGGCAGTGCTTTCATTGATAATGGCGACAAAGCCACCCGCATCTGTATCAGGTCCTGGAGGCGCTACCAACCCGGTAAATTCAACGGCGTCTGGATTAAACTCACCCAGTACCCCAGCTGCATTACTGTCAACAAACACCTGCAGACCGTCTGCAGGAATATCGCCAGTCACATTAAAGGTAACCGTTAGGGACTCTCCCTCTGCAACAGTGGTGCTATCAACGGAAAGGCTAACCACAGGGGAAGTGCCATCGATAGTGCCATCGGGGCTATCCTGCAGTGTGAGGGTAATGGGCTCGTTGCCCGCCTCAACCGCATAGCCATCACCGTCTAATAACGTAAAGGTGATATTTTCGTTGGCTTCGGCAAACACATCGTCAAAGATTTCAAACTGGAAGGAGGCGGTACTTTCAGTTAGCACCAGCTCCACCGTGCTGAAGTCGGGCGGTTGCAGTCTACCAATCAAACGTCCGCCAGCGATGCCGGTGGATTCGCCACCTAGGAGTAGGACTTCATCAAAACTGCCGGTTTCAGCATTGGTGCGGGGACGGCTATTGTTGTCGAAGTCAAAGAACCAGTCGAGCTGATCTGCATCAATCTGCACGGAAACTGGCAAGCCACCGGAAACATAGTCACCATCGGCATCCAGAACAACTTCAGGAAGCGTGCCGCTGGTCTCTAGGGTAAAGGTAACAATGGTGCCCTCAGACTCAGTCAGGGTGGTGACATCGGTACTCAGGCTTACCGTGGGCTCAACCGGTGCTGCATCCAGAATGTTGACCGTAATGCTGCCAGCAGCGGCATCCACCTCATAGGCTTCACCATCAACCACCTCAAAGGTAAACACCTCTAGGGCCTCGTCCTCATCAGCGCCTTCATCAAAGGCAGCTAGGGTAATGGTGGCGGTGGGCTCCGTAATCGTCACAAAGAAACCGCTATCACCTTCTGCAGGGGAGGGGAACCCAGCGATGCCCGTGGTGGTGACGTTACCGACATCAAACTCAGTCAGGCTTCTAATCTGATTTTGAACACTGTTGTTGTCGTTAATCAGAACCTGTAGACCATCGGCAGGAATCTCACCATCCACTGAGATGGTCAGTGTTACGGGGTCTCCGCCCTCAACCAAAGTGCTATTGTCCACACTCAAGCTAACGGTAGGACCAGCGGGCTGTACTTCATCAGAAATCGTCAGCGTGACGCTAGCCGCATCAGGATCTATCTCATACACCTCACCGTTGGCGAGGCTAAAGGTAATGTCCGAAGGATCTTCTGCAAGAATGTCGTCAAAGACATTCAGCGTGATACTGGCTGTTGGCTCCACAATCGTTACCAAGAAGCTACCGCCACCAGCATCGCCCACCTCTGGCACACCCGAAATACCGGTGAGTGAGAGCGTCGAACCGACATTGGCACCATTCAGGTCAAACTGACCCAGAGCACCAAACACATCACTTTGCACCAGTACTTGAACGCCTTCGGCAGGAATGTCGCCAGCCACATCAAATGTGACCGTTAGGGGATCACCTTCAGCTAGGTTTGTTTCAGAAACTGATAAGCCAACGGTGGGACCAACACCGGGGCCACCGTTGTCGTCGGTGATGGTGAAGGTGCCGCCGCTAACGTCTGAATTTACGGTGTAGCCGTCGCCGTCTACTAGCAGAAATTCAAACTCCTGGGCACCTTCTTCGATAATGTCATTGCCGAAGAACAGACGGAAGGAGGCTTCAGGAGCATCCAAGCGAATATTAAGTGCTCCAGTTTCATCAAAGCCAACGATATCTGCGTCAACAAACTCAGCAGGGGGATCGGCGGCAAACTGTCCGGTAAAGGCAAATGCTTCATCACCACCGGAAGTGGCCATATTGATGACGAGACCATCCGCAGGGAAGTCGCCAGTAACGGTCCATTTCCACTCGACAACGTTGCCAGCATCTTCCTCAGAGAATTCAGATGGCAGCACCTCAAAGCTTACGACTGGGGGGCCACTGGGGGGCTCGGTTGGGGGCTCGGTAGGCGGTTCAGTTGGGGGCTCTACTGTTGCCTCAGTGACGTTAAAGGCCAGGGTGTAGTCACTGGTCTGGCCCAGCTGCTGTAGGGCAAAGGTGTAGGTTCCGCTGGGCAAGGGACCATCAAATCGCATGGAGCCCGAACCGTTGGAAATATTGTCTAGAATATCGGTGCCTGCTTGACTGCCACCAAACAGGGTATAGCCTAGAAGATTGCCTGTATCCGCACTATCATCTAGAGGCTCTGTAAATGTAGAACCTTCCTGAACACCAATAAAGGCAACGTCGCCACCGGCAGAGTAAGATTCTAGGGTTAGGGACTCTAGCTGGGTGCCGTCGGCAACGGTAACGGTTACATATTCTTGATCACCGCCACCTGTGGACGCTGATAGTCGAGTGGTCCCCTCTGAGAGTTCCAACTCTAGTGGATTAGATGGGTTGCCGGAAATATCTCCACTGACGGCTTCGTCGTAGCCGCTGGTGGGTGCTGGTGGTTCAGGCGGCTCGGGCGGGGTAGGCGCACCGGGTAGCTGACTCTCGGTGTCTGCAAACAGTACTACACTGCTGCCAGCGTTGGGATCAATGGTGTAGTCGCTAACGTTGGTGACGGCGTTTTGATCCTCAGGGGCAATCTGATCCGCCGTAACTAATGAGAGGGTGGCCTCTACCAACCCGTCAAAGGTCTCTGGCAAGAAGGTATCGGGCTCGACATTGTCAAAGATTTCCAGGGTAACCGTGGCAAATGTGGACCCTTCAGTAATTTGAACGGCTAGGCCAGAATTATCAGCATTGGTCTGGGTACCTAGGAGATTGAGATTTTCAAATTGGGGATTTGCGATCGCCCCTGGCAAATCCAATCGATTTAATATTTGCTCAGTATCGCTATCAATATAAACCTTCAAGCCACCCGCAGGAGCTGGCTCATCTAAATCAAATCGAACCGTTAAAGCAGTCCCCTGATCTTCAACCAAAGCGTTGAGATCACCATCAAAGGTCGTAGATGTTGATAAACTAACCTGAACCACAGTGACACTGTCTCCAATATTATCTGCTTACAAAATTTACAAAACGTGTCTAACAGCCTGAACTTTCCATCTTGGCTACGACAAGATCGACGTAACAAATAACGCGCGCCTAAAAACGTGCGAAAACCATCTACGGGTCACGCGCATTGGAAAAACAACATCACTAATCACAACCTTCTCTAGGAGAAGCCCAGCTAACAGTTAACTAAACAAATTTAAAACTATTGACTTCTAGGCTTACCCTCATATGCAATAAGGATTGACTCCAATCAATGAATGTCAATAATGATTCGTAACGAGGAAAAATCAGAACATATACGGAAGTATTTCTTGAAGTCCTCCTGCAAACTCAAAAGAGAGTATTTGAAGAAACAGTTGGCTTAATCAGACACAAAAAATATGTATCTCAACAGATACATAACGTCCCCCTTAGTAGGAGTTAAGAGGATTAAATTATTGATTTGTATTTAATCCTCACTCGTCAGCTATTGGGATCGGATGTCAATAACTGACGATCATAATAGTACCACTCTTTTTTCTGTGAGCTGTGAACCATTTCTTAAAAAGTTATTACGAGAAAGCTCATTTAATGTCTTATTGCATTTCCCATAGCGCACACCTATCAATCCCCTATAGTGCTGTAAAAATGCAGTTGCCAGGCAAGGCTCACCATCATCAGCCATCACCGTAACTATGCAAAGGCTACAATTCTCAAGCTCGCTCAAAGCAATCTAGAGGCTGTTTACAAAAGATATAAGTTGTTATTCAAATAACATCTTCAAAGTGAACATTTAAAGAAGCAAGTCATATAAGACAACGTTTTTGAGCCGTCAGGGTACCTAAAAAGATTCGTCAGCAGACTTCTTGATACACTCTCATCAAACAGCACTATTGAGAATAGATGCCGATTATTTGGCAAAAAGCCATCATTGCAGATTTGCAAATGTTGCAAATCTGCAGAATCACAAAGTGGAGTTTTCTTCTACCAATGGCACCTGCTCAGCATCTGGGATAAGTTGCTCTACTTTGCGTAAGGTTGTAAAACAATAGCCCAGACCGCCGATGGTGATCATTGCGATCGCACTCACACAGTACAACAGAGCAATACCACTCCCTGGACCAGTACCTAACCAGGGTCCAAAAACAGGAGTTAGCCATCCGTCCGCCGCCATGGCTGGTTCAAAAACATAGTCGGCTAGGGGGCCAGCAACTAGAGGGGAGAATGCCCCCACCAATAACCCTACCAACGTATCCGCTGCTAGGACCTTACCTTGAATTGCTGGTGGCACCTTAGCATACCAAATGGCATTGCTTGAACTAAAGATCAAAGGTGTATGCAGGTGAGCAAAAAACTGAGCCGGAAACCAAATCCATGCAGATTGACCTATGCCCAAGGCCAGCTTGCTCAGCCCTGTGCCAATAAAGCCTAGTAGCATACCGTCAATGCGGCGATTAAACCCACCCCAAATACTGACGGCCAAGGCCCCAACAACACCGCCGATACCGGCCATAGTAGTCACAGATCCCAACAGTTGGGCATCTCCCCCAGTGCGGGCCAAAATCATCGGGTTGTAGAGCGCTCGACCTATATCATTAGGAATGGCAAATAAGGTAAAGGCAATGACCATCGCGCTCAGGCCAGGGCTAGCTTTAATATAGCGAAACCCAAAGGTCAGATCGCTAACGTTAAACTTAAGAGCTTTCTGGATGTGCTCGTCTGACGGCTGTTGTTCTAAGCTATCTTTTTGTGAAGGCTGGGGTAGCTTTACCGACAACAGCGTGCCAAAGGCGGCCGTAAATGTGAGCAGGTCAATTACCATGATTCCCCCCAAACCAATCTGAGGGTAAAGACTGCCGGCAAATACGGGAGCCAAAATCGCTGCGGCAAATCCCAACGCCGCATTCAGACTACCCGCCCGAGTGTACTGGGCCTTTGGCACCATCAGGGCGATCGAAGCCGAATAGGCCAGCTGCTGTAGCTGGCTAAAACAGCCGTGCACCGCCATCACCGTGCATAAATGCCATACCTGTAGGCTACCTGTCAGCCACAGTCCCCCCACGACAGCCGTCGATATGGCCGCACTGGTATCTCCCAACAGCATCAGCCGCTGCCGATTAAACCGGTCGGTAATCATCCCGGCAAATAGGGTAACTACAATGCGTGGCAGCTGGGCAAAAAATAAAACCAGCGTCAGAGCCGTCGCCGATTCTGTTTGGTCCCACACCCACAGGGTGAGGGCAAACACCGTCATAAAACTGCCCAGTGTAGACACCAGCTGCCCGACCCAGATGGTTAGAAACGTTTTCACCCGCTTAAAACTCCCAGCTTAGGCTAGCCTCTACCGTAAAAGGCTCACCTGGGTTAACTCGGAACTGATCGCGAGCGCTTTCAAAGTAGTTAATATCAAACAGATTTTGAAAATTTAGCTGAGCCCTAAACTGGTCTCCACGGTAGAAGATTGACGCATCAGTGCGAGTGTAGCCAGGCAAGGTAAATGGATTTCGCAAATCGCCGTTACGCTCTCCTTGAAAATAGACGCCGATACCTGCCCCTAACCCAGCTAAATCGCCGCTTTGAATTTCATAAGAGGTCCACAGATTGACCGCATTTTGGGGCGCATTGAGAAGTCCCAGCCCATTTTCAAATACGCTGTCTTCGCTAATACGGGCATCAGTGTAGGCATAGTTGGCAATAATATTCCAGCCCGGCAAGATTTCTCCAACAATATCAAACTCCACGCCGTCACTGGCCTGCTCCCCCACCTGCACCTGGAAGCCATCGTTTCCAGGTGTGGGATCTTGGGTGACTACATTACTACGGCGTAGCTGATAATAGGCCAGACTCACCGCCAGGCGATCATCCAACAGACTTGCCTTAATCCCCGTTTCAAACTGTTTACCCTCCTCTGGCACAAAAACATCTCCATCAATATTTCGCCCCAGAGTGGGATTAAATGACTCTGTGTAGCTGGCATACAAGGAGACATTGTCGATCGGTTTGAGCACCACCCCCAGACGTGGGGTAAACGCCGTATCGTAGGTATTAATAGCGGCGGTATCACCCCGATTGACTGCATCCTGAAAAAACTGATCGGCAATATCAAAGCGGCCACCCGCCACCAGCAGTAACTTATCAGCGACATTGAGCTGAGCCTGGCCGTAAAGCCCCAGGCTCGTTGAGCGAGTCACACTATTGCTGCCGGGACGTTCAGGACTAATAAATCCATTTTCATCAGGAAAGAACCGTTCAGTGTCGTAGTTGGGGTCAAAGATTTGAAACGGGTCACTCTCGGGTGCAAGAAAGTTTAAGAATAATCGTTGATTAATGATATCGATAGAGTCTTCGTGGGAAAACTCAGCCCCTAACAACAGAGTTTGATCAAATCCTCCCACGTCAATATTGCCAACAATATTGGCATTCAGTGTGTAGATATCTCGACGGCTAATGTTGTTAATAAAGATCCGATCTAAAAGACCAAAGTCAGGCTGGCCAGCAATTTGAGAAAAGCCTGTCCCAACAACAAAGCTATCTTTAGGGGTTTCTTGAAATGAGCCTAAAAATTCACCTCTAAGTGTCCAGTCATCGTTGAGGTCATAGCGTAAACGAGTTCCCAGACGAGCTACTCGCGTTTCACTAGAGGTAATGTCTGGCTCTCCTAAGTTAGTGTCCGGGTTCAGGGTGCCGATTAAGGGTGCATCTTCTGGCGACAGTGCCGCCAGCTGGGGTAGCTCATTATCATCTGCACCAATGGCGGATACCGCAGGCAGTCCCGGAGCGGCTCCATCCGAATGGTTTTCAAGATATTCAATGTCTACAATTAAACTACTACGCTCGGTTCTGGCTAGCTCAAATGTGGGGGCAACAAAGAAAAACTCGCTAGTCTCAAAGTCTTTAAAGCTGCCTTGATTTTCATAGGCCATGTTCAGACGATAGCCCAGTGTGCCTGTTTCATCTAAAGGACCTGTCACATCTAGGGAGCCGCCGTATAAATCATTATTGCCAGTGGATAGTTCAAACTCATAGCGAGGGTCTTCCAGGGGAACTTCGGTGACCAAATTAATCGTGCCGCCAATATTACCTGCACCAAATAATACCGAGGCCGGTCCTTTGAGAATTTCGATGCGTTCAATATTAGTGATGCCGGAGCCAATGCGCAGCGTATCGTCTCGTAATCCGTTGCGGAGAACATTGTCGCTTTCAAAACCGCGAATAACGGCTGTTGTAGCCCGTAGTCCGGTGGCGGCTCGGCCAGCGTTGACGCCACTGGCATTGCGTAGGGTGTCCGACAAACTTCTAGACGCCTGATCTTCTAACACAGCTTCGGGGATCACCTGAATACCCTGGGGCACATTGAGCGGATCGGTATCGGTCCGGGTACCGGCGCTGGCCGTGGGAACTCGAAAACTGGGGAGGGGCTCAGCCGTGACGATAATGCGCAGATTGCCACTACCTTCAAACTCTAGATCGGTGTCTGTTTCATCCAGAGCCGTGGTGACAATATCTAGCTGCAGGGCATCGACCAGCCGCTCCAGGTAAGCATTGGGAGCCGTTTCTCCGGTGCTCACAATGGTCATTTGAACTTCGTCACCGCGCTGCTCTAAAGTCACAGAGGCAACCGTTGGAATTGGGTTTAGTTGCTGATAAGTCTCGCCGCTTGTCAGGGCTAGTCTGGCCCTGACAATATCAACCACCAGGGTATTCTGTTCTTGAAACTGAAACACCTCTACCAAACTGGGATCGGAGGTGACTAGCACAACCTGGAGGCCATCTTCTAATTCAGTTAAAACGACATCGGTAATTTGGGCTAGGGGGGAGGCAGCATCAGGCGATGGCGGATTGATTGCTGGCGGCGGCTCAATCTGAGGCTGCAATTCAGTTGAGGAATCTTGAGCATAGCTAGCCTCAACCCAAAATAAAAGTAACGCAATCTGCCCTAAAAAGATGGGTGAGATCGCAACGCTATAAGCAGCCAGCTCACGAAATGACTTCATGGACGTCTTTGAAAATGCCCTAAAATTTTGGGCGAAAATACGACTACTCACTGAAACCCTCAGGTTCTAACATAGGTGCCTCTGGCACTGGAGTTCTAACGACTGGAGTAGATGCAGGAACCGGTTCACCTGACGCCACAGGCGGCTCGTTATTTTCTGAAATTTTTGGAAAAGATTCGGCTAGCGCTGCTGTACTGTCGGTGGCTGGTTCAGACGCTGGAGCCATAACAGGAACCCCTGGGTCAAACTCTGGGGGCGACGAATCTACCGTTAGGGGAGTAGGCGCTGACGGCTCAATCGGCAGTTCATTAGATGGTGATATCTGACTGGACAACTCAACAGCATCTAGGCTGGCAGAAGAGTCGGCTGCTGCTGCAGTCTCCGTTGGCCCCTGACTGGCTGACACAGCCGGTCGGCTGCTGCTCGTCTGCTGTGGTGGCAGCTCCACTGAGCGAATCTCACCTGCCTGTTGGGCTTCAGCATACTGGTCTGATCCTTCCATCACAAAGGTCACATCTACAGAGACCTGTCCCCCTATCCCTTGGGAGTCGCGAAATCGCCAATTCTCCTGGGCTTCAGCCAGAGCAGCTCGGTCAAAGGCGGCGTTGCCACTGGAAACTTCCACCTCAGCCTGAACAACCCGCCCACTGCCATCAAAAATAACGCTGATAACTGGCTGACCTTCAATCTGTTCTCGCCGCTCAGTAAGAGGATAGTCTGGCAAAGAACAAGGAGCGCAGGTCACCGAGCGGGACGTGGTGCGCTGACGGGCCTGCTGTACAGGCTGACGGGCAGGGTTCGGCGGTGAAGAAACAGAGGGTAGGTTAATTTCAAAATTACCCTCTGTTGGGGTTCCTGACCCCGGGACAAGCCCAATGACAGTGGAGTCGCCGACCGCCCCTTGACCACCGATAGCACCGTTTTCAGTTGCGATCGCGGCCGCCGTCTGCACCGTATCAGCTGACTGTGTTCCGGTTGGCATCGGCTCCGCTGTTGTCGCTAAAGGCGGAGCAGAGGATTGCTCTGCTGCTGCGACTGGTTCATCAGGGGGAGAGTCCAGTAACTCTTCTTCAGGGGGAAGGGCCTGCTGGATAACCTCTTCTTCAAGCACAACGACCTCGACTGGGGTCGCTTCTAACTCGACAGCAGGATCAAAAGCGCCCATTAATCTGGCCGTAAACCGAGCCGCCAGAGGAATCGAAAGCATATGAAACCCAGCTGCGACAAAAGCGCCAACGGCTAGTGCGCGCCACATGAATCGGAGCTCCCGACGGTATTGATCAAAACACGACTTAGAAAACCCCATTACAGCTCCAACATAAGCGTCTCGATTCCCAGCACCCAATCAACCGATACCCTGATTGCTCAGCAAACTTAGCCCAATAAGCTTATCAATAAGCATTCGCAACATATTAAAGATACATTACAACCATGAGAAAATGCAGCGTTAATTACTTAGCTACAGCTGCTAGCCTTGCGCTGAGCTGAAGCGCCTCAAAGCCAGTCATGTCAGCCATTTCGCAAGATACTCACCGAGCAAAAGTTACTTGACATACAATCGCATTAATCGTATGTTGCTAGGCCATGGGTGGAAATACCGATAGCTTAGCAACAACATTATTTTGTGTTTTTGAACCTTTCAAAGGTGGGATTCTCAGTTTATGAACGCATTATTTGCCGCAGGCGGTATTGTCATGTGGCCCCTGCTTTTGTTCTCCATTGCAACGTTAATTCTGACAGTAGAACGCTCCATATTTTGGCTCCGCATTAATCGACGTCAGCGGCCAATTATTAAGCAAGTATTAAATCTTTACCGTCAGCAACCATCTGAGGTCTTTCCCCTTTTGAAACGGAATCTTAGTTTCCCTGTGGCGCGAATATTCCTAGAGGCACTAGAGCTAGAAAATGCCTCTCCAAATCAATTTCGTTTGGCATTGGAAGGAGCCACCCATGCAGAACGTCCTTTGCTTAAGCGGTTTTCTAGCGTCTTTCAAACCATTATTGCGATCGCCCCATTACTCGGGTTGCTTGGTACGATCTTGGGTCTAATCCGTTCGTTTGCGGCTGTACGCATTGGTGAAATTGGAGCCAACGCCAACACGGTCACTGGCGGTATCAGTGAAGCGCTCGTTTCTACGGCTGCGGGTATGGTCGTCGCTATCTTTGCCCTCACAGCATTCAATATATTCAAAGCATTTTACCGTCGTCAAATGGATCTATTACAAGAATGCACTAGTCAGTTAGAGATCGTGCATGAATGGCATTGTCAACAAGTCCATCGACAGGAGAACGATTCACATGCGCGGATTCAATGAAGAGGCAGAAGATAATGTAGAGATCAACATTTTGCCAATGATCGATGTCATCTTTGCTATTTTATCCTATTTCATTATATCTACCCTGTTTCTGACCCGATTTGATGGTTTACCGGTCAGCTTGCCCGAGGCCCAAACATCAGAGCGTCAGCCCGATGCTAACTTTACTGTCACCGTGGATGCCGCTGGGCAAATTTCCCTAAATCGAGAGCCTATCTCGATTGAATCTCTCAGAAGTACTATCCTAAAGCAAGTTAACCCTGGCCAGACCACTGTCGTCACTATCCATGCCGATGAAGACGCCTCCCATGGAAAAGTTATTAGCGTCATGGACGAGGTTAGAACAATTGAAAATGCCAAGCTAGCTATTGCCACGCGTCCAAAAGGCGAATAATCGTTTATTTTTACCTACGCACCCTCAAAATCAGTTTTCATTAATGACTTTCTTTTCTATTAACAGACTGCATAAAATCATGCTCGAAAACCTTAAAAATTGCTTACAACTCGAATTCAAAACTCTTTAAATCTATGGTTAGCAGCAATACTATTTCCCTCAAAAGCCTTATATTAAGAGTATTACAGATCTTGACAGGCACCTCTGTACGCACAATTTCAACCACTTTCAGCCACATAGGATCAAATTGCGGATGCAACTCAATTTTACTTTACGAAAACTATATAGTGCTATATTATTGAGAATAGTTCCGATTTTCACGATGGTTGCTATTCTCACTACGACGTAGTAGCTGCTGGCTAAGTTGTCGTCAAAACGTGTTAACGGAAGTATTTCTTCGATGCATTGCTTATGGCAACTGTTAGAAAGGTTTTAAGACTCACAGAGCACACGCAGATTTTGGAGTTGTCTGATCGGCCGAATCTTAAAGCGGTGAAGCTCATGTATCCGATGTAATTAGGCTGAGGAAAGTAGTAGGCAAAAGGTATGGCAAACCGACTGGCATATACAGAGCCATTGCAAACAACGAGTCAAAATTCTCTATCTACGCTGGAAACGCTGGTAGATGTATTGCAATGGAGAGCACTCCACCAGTCTGAGCAAACAGCCTGTCAGTTTTTACCTATCGACGCCAGCAATATTACCCAAGCCGCCCAAGCCAATCGTTTGACCTACGCTGATTTGGACCAGCAAGCGCGGTATATTGGCGCTCGTCTGAGAACCTACTTGGCACCTCAGTCAGTTTCTCAACAGCGGCGGATCCTGCTGGCTTACTCCGCAGGTTTAGAATTCGTAGCAGCCTTGTTTGGTTGTTGGTATGCGGGTGCGATCGCAGTGCCTGTGCAGCCTGCTCGTCGTCATCAAGGTGGGACACGTTGGCAACATATTTTGCGCGATGCCCAGGCAGAGGGTATTCTAACTAGCCAAAATTTGTTGCCTGAAGTAGAGCAAGTAATTGCAAGTCAAGCGAATAGTAAGCTTTTCTGTTTAGCCACTGATGGATTAGCTAAACAGAGCAATCAACCAGAGATTCAGGAGACTCAGGCTTCGCAGACGGTATCAGATTCAGCCCCAGCACTCTTGCAATATACCTCTGGGTCCACTAGTCATCCTAAGGGTGTCATGGTTAGTCATGGCAACCTGATGCACAATTTAGCGGTAATCTACCAGAACTTTGGCCACAGTCCCGACAGTCACGGAGTTATCTGGCTACCACCCCACCACGATATGGGACTGATCGGCGGTATTCTGCAACCTATCTACGGTGGGTTTCCCGTTACCTTGATGCCGCCGGAATCTTTTTTGCGAAAGCCATTACGATGGCTGCAGGCCATCTCTGTCTTCCAGGCAACAACCAGCGGTGGGCCTGATTTTGCCTACGATTATTGTTTGCATAGGATCACGACAGCTCAACGACAACAACTAGACCTAAGTAGCTGGCGACTTGCCTTTACTGGAGCCGAACCTGTACGAGCAAAGACATTGGCCGACTTTTCGGCCACGTTTGCTAGCTGCGGGTTCAAGGCAAGGGCCTTTTACCCCTGTTATGGCTTGGCAGAGGCAACTCTTTTTGTATCAGGCGGTCATCAAGATACCCCTGCTAGAATTCGGAGCTTGAGTCGTCAGGATCTTAGTCAAGGCAATGTGGTTGAGATGCCTTCTGTTTATGAACAAGCGATCTCCATCGTTAGCTGTGGTGATGTTTGTGAGCACACGGACCTAATAATTGTTGATCCAGATAGTAAACAGTCCTGTTCAACCGAGCAAGTCGGTGAGATTTGGGTGAGCGGAGATAGTGTTACCCAGGGATACTGGCAAAATTCTGATGCAACCCAGGAAAGTTTTCATGCCTACTTGCCTGACGGCAGGGGGCCCTATCTACGCACAGGAGATTTAGGTTTTTATGATGGCCATTCTCTCTATGTGACCGGACGTCTAAAAGATTTAATCGTGATTCGTGGGCAGAATCACTACCCTCAGGACATCGAACAAACCGTTGCCCAGAGCCATACAGATCTGACCCTATATGGTGCTGCTTTTAGCCTCGATATACAAGGAGAAGAGAGTCTAGTTGTTTTTCAAGAGGTGACGCGTGAAGCCGTCCGAAAGTTAGACACAGAGACTGTTGTCAGAGCCATTCGAGCAGCGGTCTCTCAACACCACGGTCTACAGGTATCTGCCATTTGGCTGCTCAAGCCCGGTCATTTGCCCAAAACCACCAGCGGTAAAGTGCAGCGACAGGCCTGTAAAGTCTTATTTCAAGAAAAAACGCTAGCAACATTAGAGAAATGGTCCTCGGCTCAGGAAGCACAGGAATACAAGAATTTAGAATCAAAAGAAAGCAGCCTGAATGAGGTTGAATCCAGAGCCAAATTATCATCGCCTTCTCCCACCAACAACAAAACGCTCCAATCTCTCCTTACCTGGCTCCGCCAGTACACCAATGAGTCAATCAACTCTCGCCTTATGGACGAGCGGCGCTGCATCTCGCCGGGGGTGATCCTAGACTTTGGCAACCAGGGACTGCTGGGTATGCAAGTGCCTCAGCAATATGGCGGTCTGGGTTTGGACAATCAATCTATGCTGCGGGTTTTAGAGCAGCTCGGAGCCATTGATCCTACCCTGGCGCTTTTTGTTGGGCTTAATAATGTGCTTGGGGTTCGCCCGATTTTGCGCTATGCGCAGCCTGAACTGCGAGAGCAGCTACTACCGCAACTAGCCGCCGGGCGAGAGTTAGCCGCCTTTGCATTGACTGAACCAGGAGCGGGCTCCCACCCATTTGGCATGATGTCAAAAGCCACCCCCACAAATGACGGCTGGCATTTGGATGGACAAAAGATTTGGAGCGGCTCGGCAGCTTGGGCAGGGATAATCAATGTCTTTGTTAAGCAGTATGATGCCAGCGGCAATCCCATGGGCGTTAGCAGCTTTGCAGTGCAAAAGGGCTCACCAGGGCTACGTCAAGGGCCGGAAGCTTTGACCATGGGCATGAGGGCCATGGTCCAAAATACAGTCTTTTTAGACAACGTATCGGTGGATAGCTCTCAGCTGTTAGGAGAGCCCGGAGCAGGTATGGTGGTGGCGCAAGATGCCATGATGTATGGACGTCTGACAATTGCAGCTGCCAGCGTAGGAGGTATGAAGCGCTGTGCCCAACTGATGCTACACTACAGCTCTCGTCGCAGTATCTCCACTGGACCATTACTTAACAATCCGGTTACGCTAACCCGATTGAACTGGTTGACCCATGCGATCGCAACGCTCCATGGTCTGGTCACCTTTATCGCCCAGCGTTTAGATCAAGACCTGTCCGTCCCAGAAGAGCTGTATGCCGCCTGCAAGATTTTAGGACCGGAGCTTTACTGGCAAGCGGCTGATAATTTGGTGCAATGTCTGGGGGGAAGGGGCTACATTGAAACCAACATAGCCCCACAGATTCTCAGAGATGCCAGAGTTCTAAGGATTTTTGAAGGGCCAACAGAATCGTTGGCGATGTATCTGGGTGCACGGATGCTAAACCAGCCAGCCAGTCTGAAGGATTTTTTAACAGAGTTAAATCTAGAACCGCTTGCCGGTTCACTGGTCGCAGCAACTGACGAGATTTTAGCCTACTATCAGGGTCCACAGTCGCCGTTTTCAGACGATGTAGTTGCTCGGCAGCAGGCTAATTTTGTTGCCGGACAGGCGACGGCTTGGGGACTTGCAATCGCAGCCCTCAAATCTCTACCGACAGACTCTGCCCAGGTAACATCCTCCAATATTGAATGGGCGCAACATTATTTTGACCAGACAGTTGCCCAGATAGCCAACCCCAATAACACATCAACCGCAACAACCTTAAGAGAACAGATTAGTCACTACTACAATAATATTGGTGAGCTTGAGCAGACCCATTCAGGTGCTGACGAGAAATTAGACGAGTGGCTCAGAGCAGATTCTCCAGAACAGCCCATATCAAAACAAACAGAGGCGTTGTTGACTGACATTTGTCAGGCTAAAAGCGATATTTCCAGTAAGTCTCTGTTAAAGCAGAAAAAAGTAATCGAGCAGTGGCTAATTCAGTGGTTGGCTCAGCACCTGCGAATAGCAACGGCTCAGATTGACTTAAAAAAAGCCTTAGCTGATTATGGCGTCGATTCTGTCATGGCCGTTGAACTGGCTCAGGATCTAGAAGATTTTCTCACCCTGTCGCAGCCTTTAGATGCCACCCTAGCCTGGAATTTCCCCACCATTTCAACACTCTCCAAGCATCTAGCAGAATTGTCCACCCATTCTCCAAAAGTAGAAGATATTCAGAAGCCATCAGTCGATGTGCCTGCAGAAGAAGAAACCGATCTTGACAACTTATCTGAGGCTGAGATGGCAGATATGCTAGCCGCAGAACTCGCCATGGTGCGCAGGAGGTAGTTATGATCCAATCGCGCTGGCCCGCTAGTAACAATTCATCTGGAGGCAACTCTTCAAACTATCGCGACCTGCTACAGGAAGCGACGGTTCAAATCCGCAGACTGCGAAATCAGCTAGATCAAGTAGAACAGCGTCAGGTGGAACCCATTGCTATTGTTGGCATGGCCTGTCGATTTCCCGGTGGAGCTAACACGCCAGAAGCCTATTGGGAGCTGTTGCGCAATGGTATCGATACCGTGGGGGAGATTCCTCTCCAGCGTTGGGATACGGATACCTATTATGATCCAGACCCAACTGTTCCTGGCAAAATGTATACCCGTGCAGGTAGCTTTGTGGATGCGGTGGATCAGTTTGATCCACAATTTTTTGGTATTTCACCCCGTGAGGCAAAAAGTCTTGACCCGCAGCAGCGGCTGTTGCTGGAGGTGAGTTATAACGCCCTGGAAAATGCAGGCATTCCCGCTTTTGACCAGCAAGGCTCGGCCACCGGAGTGTTTGTGGGTCTCAGTTTTGATGATTATGCCCAGCGCAGCGTGCGCTCCGGTAATCTAGATCAAATCGATGCCTTTAGCAGCCTTGGTAACACTCGCAGTATTGCCGCTGGTCGGATTGCTTATATTTTTGGCTTCCAGGGACCAACAATGCAGCTGGACACCACCTGCTCGTCATCACTGCTAGCAGTACATTTAGCCTGTCAGAGTCTGCGTGGTGGAGAGTGCAACCTTGCCCTGGCAGGGGGCATAAATCTCATGCTTTCACCAGAAGCCACTATTGGGTTTTGTAAGCTGCAGGCGTTATCTCCCGATGGTCGGTGCAAAACATTTGACGCGGCTGCCGATGGCTATGGTCGCGGGGAAGGCTGTGGTGTAGTGGTGTTGAAAAGGCTGGGAGATGCCATCGCCAACCAGGACAACATCCTGGCCCTAATTAAAGGTTCGGCTGTGAACCACGATGGTGTTAGTAACGGTCTCACGGCCCCCAATGGCTCTGCCCAAACAGCTGTGATCCGTCAGGCCCTTTTAAATGCGCGCTTGGAGCCCCGACAGATTCAGTATGTAGAAGCCCACGGCACCGGCACGTCCTTGGGAGATCCCATTGAGTTAATTTCTTTGAATCAGGCTTTAGAAAGCCGCTTTGAACCGCTTTTAGTAGGTTCGGTTAAAACCAACCTTGGCCATCTAGAGGCCGCTGCGGGTGTCGCTGGGCTAATGAAAGTGATTCTCTCATTACAGCACCAGGAAATCCCTCCCCATTTACATCTGGATACCCCCAACCCTTACATTCCTTGGGAGCGTCTGGCAATTCAGGTGCCAACAACGCTTATGGACTGGCCTAAAACAGCGGAGCCCAGGAGAGCGGGACTCAGTGGTTTTGGCATGAGTGGGACTAACGCTCACATTATCCTTGAAGAAGCTCCACCATCAGAAAATAAGAGCTTGGGTGAGTCACTGCCTTTAGAATCTCAGCGTCCTTTACATATTTTGACGCTATCTGCCCGGAATGAAACAGCCCTGCAAGTTCTAGCTCAACAGTATCAAACCTGGCTCACAAAAACAGAACATCCGTTAGCCAACATTTGTTTCACTGCCAATACTGGCCGCTCTCACTTTAATCATCGTTTAGCTATCTGTGCCGCTGACACGGCTCAGATGAGTCAGCGGCTCGGACATGTTGCACAGCTTTCTAAAGACAGTCAGCAAGCTCTGCCCCTATCTAACAAGAAGATTGTTTTTCTTTTTACAGGTCAGGGCTCTCAGTATAGAGGCATGGGCCAAGAGCTATACCAAGTCGAGCCCGTTTTTTACGATGCAATTAATCACTGTGCCAAGATTCTTTCTGAATTAGGGGTTTCTCTTCTAGAGATTCTCTACCCCGGCTCAGCTGTTAATTCTCAGCTCTCAATCCACGACACCTTTTATACCCAGCCAGCTCTTTTTGCCATTGAGTATGCCCTCGCTAAGCTCTGGCAATCTTGGGGGATTGAGCCTGACTATGTTCTAGGCCATAGCGTTGGTGAATATGTGGCGGCCTGCATAGCAGATGTTTTTAGTCTAGAAGATGGACTAAAACTGATTACGGCAAGGGGACGGCTAATGCAATCCCTACCTGCAGGTGGGGGTATGGCAGCAGTAATGGCCTCCCAAGAGCAAGTTGCCGGATTGTTGGGCGGGGTTGAAATAGCAGCCGTAAACGGACCTCAAAATACGGTCATTTCTGGTGAATTAGCAGCATTGGATAGCGTTGTTGCTACGCTAGAAGCCCAAGGCTTTAAGGTTAAGCGACTTAACGTTTCCCACGCCTTCCATTCAGCATTAATGGAGCCCATGCTGGCGGACTTCAAACAAGTGGCTCAGACGGTGAGCTACAGCCCACCCAGCCTTGATATTATCTCCAGTGTGACGGGGCAATCGGTGGCTACAGAGATGAGTAAGTCTGGCTACTGGGTAAACCAGGCGCGTCGTCCCGTGCAGTTTGCTCCGGCAATGTCCACCGCAGCCAAGGAAGGCTGCAATATCTTTATTGAGATCGGACCTCGCCCCACCTTAGTCTCCATGGGGCAGCTTTGTGCGCCTGAGTTAGAGGCTCTGTGGCTACCCAGTCTATCGCCGGGGAAAGAGAGAGATTCCGTTAGCCCAGATTGGCAAACTCTCACATCGAGCCTGGGCACCCTGTATGAGGCCGGATGCACCATTGACTGGGCTAGCTTTGACAAAGCCTACCCTCGGCAGACGGTCTTATTGCCTAACTATCCATTTCAGCGCAAACGCTATTGGCTAGAGCCAGCAAGGTCCTCTCCCAGCATTCAGTTTACAGAGAGCCAATATCCCCTACTGGGAAAACAGCTGTCCCTGGCAGGAGACACAGCGCGATATTACGAAACCCATTTGTTATGGGATGCCCCTCTAGTTTGGGCAGACCATCGGGTATTTCAAGCCGTGCTGTTCCCGGCGGCAGGCTATTTAGAAATGGCATTGGCGGCAGGTCGAGATATTTTCCAAGAATCTGGTTACGAGGTAACCAATGTATCGTTTGCAAAGGGGCTGTGGTTGAATGAGGGTACACCAGCATGTTTGCAGACAGTTGTCACTCAGCAGACAGACAGCTATCGATTTGAGATTCACAGTCGCCAAGAGCAAGAGTGGAGTGGTCACAGCAGCGGCAGCCTAGAACTATCGTCTGCACGGTTAACACGGCCTAACCTTAAAGTTCCGGATATCCAAATAAGACTGACAAAGACTCTCTCTAGAGAACAGTTTTATCAACGCTATGCGGCCCAAGGGATAAGCTACGGTGCATCTTTCCAGGCAGTTCAACAGGTTTGGCTAGGGAATGGGGAGGCCTTAGCCCAGGTCAAGCTAGCAGAGTCAATCCCCCTTTCTTTTCAGATGCACCCGATACTGCTAGATGCAGGGCTGCAGCTAGCGGGTGCCACCTTAGAGGAGACATCTTCTAAATCATACTTACCCGTAGCGGTTGAACGGTTTAGCTACCATCGGCAGCAGGACGCTGCATGGGTACATGCGCAGCGGCGCTCAGCCGAGCCACAGCCAGTGATTGATATTACCTGGACTGATGCTGAGCATCGGGTGGTTGCCGTGCTTACAGGGCTACGGCTACAGGCTGTTGAGTCGTCCCAGAGTCCCACTCAGTGGCTCCATCAGGTGGTGTGGCAGCATCAGCAACGCCCCCAGGTACCAGGGGAGTTTTTAAGGGCGCCAGATGAGGTGAGGGATGCGATCGCACCCCAGTTTACCCAATTAATTCAGCAACCCGATTTTCTCACCTACCAGAGACTCCAGCCTGAACTCAATAGCCTAGCAGTTGCCTACATAGTTCAGGCATTCTCACAACTAGGTTGGACACCCCAGCAGGGAAAATCGTTTTCTAGCGCAGCACTAGCACAGATACTAGAAATTACGGCTAAACATCACAATTTATTTGAGCGCTGTTTAGCCCTGCTGCACGAAGCCAACATTTTGACCCAGACTAATGGTCAATGGCAAGTTACGGGCGCACTGCTGCCAAGCAGCGCACAAGAGCTAGAGCCGCAGCTGCAACAGCAGCCCCTATTAGAGGTTGAAATGACCCTGCTACAGCGCTGCGGAGTAAATCTTGCCACCGTCTTCCAGGGAGAAACTGATCCCCTCGCCTTACTCTTTCCCCAGGGAGATTTAACGGCCCTGTCTCAGCTTTATCGCAGTTCCGTGGGCGCCTCAGTGATGAATCAGTTGCTGCAAGCAGCCCTGATACAGGCCATCGCCCATGCTCCCCATCAGCGGTCCCTGCGCATTTTAGAAATTGGTGCAGGGACCGGGGGTACAACGGCTAAGCTATTGCCATTGCTGGCAGACTTAGACCAAGCGATCAGCTACGTCTTTACCGATATCTCCCCTCGATTTACCACTGCCGCCCAAGAGAATTTTGGTCAATTCCAATTTGTTGACTACGCTCTATTAGACATTGAAACATCACCTGCAGAGCAAGGTTTTGACGCTAATTTCGATGTCGTTATTGCGGCCAATGTTCTGCATGCTACCGCTGATATCCATAAGACGCTGGGCCATTTCAGCAAATTACTGGCACCGGGCGGTCAGCTAATACTGTTAGAAGGCACGGTTCCCGTAGGTTGGATCGATCTAATTTTTGGACTAACCCCAGGCTGGTGGAAATTTACAGACCGAGACCTGCGGCCCAACCATCCGCTTCTCGCCGTTGAGCAATGGCAAGCTGTTTTACAAGCTAACGGATTTAGTGCTGTTACGGCACTCAAACCAGATAACGGCATAAAGCTCGCTCAGTCAGTGATTATTGCCCAGACAAATTCGGTTAGAGCTAAGCGCTGGTTAGTCACAGGAGATATTTCAACAGCTCATATAATCAGCGATCTGCTTACAACCAAAGGACAGTTAGCGGAGACTGCTGACTATGGCGACCTGAATCTAGATCAGTCGTCAGATTTTAATAGTCTTGTCTATGTCTTACCTAAAACAGCTAGGGAGACTCTCGTCTTAACCTCGAACAACATCTGCCGAGAGTTATTATCTTTGGTGCAGAGGTTAACCCCATTGTCTCACCCCCCGCAGATTTACCTGGTATCTGCCGACAACTCTCCAGAATCACAGCTAGCTTATGCGCCGCTCTGGGGGATGGTGCAAACCCTGCAGCTAGAACATCCCGAACTACGCTGTGCGCGCATTCAAGCGGATACTGACGATACCCTCGTTAAAGAGCTATTGACCGAGTCTCCAGAGGCTCAGATAATCTCGACTAAGCAGTCGCGACAGGTAGCCCGATTAGCTCCATACAGCTCAGTCAATATACCCACACAGTTAGTCTCTACGCAGCCGGGTACTCTAACCGGTCTAAGCTGGCAGCCCATGGCAGCCCATCAGCCTGGTGCTGATGACGTGTTAATCCGGGTACAGGCAACGGGGCTTAACTTCCGCGATGTATTGATTGCCATGGATCAGTATCCAGAGACAGCACCCCTTGGCTGTGAATGTGTGGGGACGATCGCTGCTATGGGAGCCAACGTCAGTACTCTTAAGCAGGGTCAAGCTGTTATGGCCATTGCAGGAGAGAGTTTTGCCCAAACAGTGATCGTTCACCAAGATTTGGTCACCCCGATACCAGAAAAGATAACCTCTAGTGAAGCAGCAACGCTTCCCGTTGCGTTTACAACGGCTTACTACAGTCTGTGTCACCTGGCCAATCTACAGCCCGGAGAACGGGTACTGATTCATGCGGCAACAGGTGGGGTGGGACAGGCCGCTGTTCAGATCGCTCAACAGATAGGAGCTGAGATTTTTGCGACGGCCAGCCCTAGTAAGTGGAATGTGCTGAGAGACTATGGTGTAGCTCACATCATGAACTCTCGCACGTTAGACTTCGCCGGTACCATCATGTCAGCCACCGGGGGAATAGGCGTTGATGTAGTGCTTAATTCACTGCCCGGTGAGTTTCGTACCAGCAGCGTTGCTGTCTTAGCCGCGAAAGGGCGATTTGTTGAAATTGGTAAAGGTAATGGGTTAACACCGGAAAAAATCACCCAGCTGCGAACTGATATTAAACATTTCACAGTGGATCTGGCGGCACTATGCCCTCAAGAACCTAAGTTAGTTCACTCTATGCTGGGTCATGTAAAGGATCAGGTAGATAAAGGCATCTGGTCTCCTTTGTCGGTAACAGAATTTACCCGAGACGAAGTGATTCAGGCATTTCGGACCATACAGCAGGCCAAACATACAGGCAAAGTTGTTGTTACACAGCCGCAAGACACCGGAGTACTGCCAGCAATCCAGTTTCAAGCAGATGCTACTTACCTAATTACAGGCGGCCTGGGTGGCTTGGGCTTAACCATGGCCCAGTGGATGATAGACCATGGGGCCATGCACATTGCATTGCTAAGTCGCCGTAGGCCCACAGACAAAACACAGACCGCCATTAGGACATGGGAAAGTCAGGGTGTTACGGTGAGTGTCCTGGCCGTCGATGTCACTGATCATAACGCTCTGGAAAATGCCCTGGCGGAGATTACAGAACATGTATGCTTCCCAGCAGGTCTGAAAGGGATTATTCATGCAGCGGGCGTCTTAGATGACGGTCTGATGCAGCAGATAACTTGGCCTCAGTTTGAGCAGGTGCTTGCCCCTAAGGTAGCTGGAGCGTGGCATCTGCACAGACTCACCCAAGAGATCGCTCTAGACTTTTTTGTTCTATTTTCATCAGCGGCGGCCTTGTTGGGGTCCCCTGGCCAGGCCAATCATGCGGCAGCCAATAGCTTTTTAGATGGTCTTGCCCACTATCGTCAGCAGCTGGGGCTACCGGGATTAAGCATCAACTGGGGAGCCTGGTCTGATGTGGGTTCAGCGCTCAAGTATCAGCAACAGGGCAGTCTCAAGCATTTACTCGGTGTGGATGTAATCACCCCCGAACAGGGTCTCGCTAAATTAGAGCAGATTTGGCACACGCCAGCATCTCAAGTAGGGATTGTGCCCATTGACTGGTCAGAGTTTTTGTCACAATCCTTGGTTACAAACTTTTCTTTATTTGAAAATTTAAGAGAAAATCTCGTTCTACAGGGGGCTCAAACATCAACACAGGGGACTGCTAAACTCTTTTTAGAACAGCTTAGGGACACTCCCCCAGGAAAACAGCGGCAGTATTTGGAGACCTTTGTTTGCCAGCAGGTATGCCAAACCTTAGGTTTTCAATTAGAAGAATTAGATCAGCAAGCTGGGTTCTTTGACCTGGGTATGGATTCTCTCACAGCTTTAGAACTAAAGAATAATCTGCAAACTAATTTGGGTATTTCCTTACCCAACACCCTGGTATTTGACTACCCAACCGTAGCTGCGTTGTTAGAATATCTGACGGTACAGCTGCTAGAGGCTGGAGCTGAAACATCCGCGGTGACGACTGACCATGACCCAGCAGGAATTTCAGGGGAAACAGAGCTACCCTCAGGCGATCAGCTGGCCGAGTTGATGGATCAGAGGCTAGACGACATTGAAAGTTTGCTTGGGGAGGACGGTGCATCATGAGTAGCCAGTCTCTTCAACAAGCCAACGAACAACGGATGGCTCGGGCATTACAGGCTATTGAAAAATTGCAGGCAAAACTTACAGCATCAGAAGCTGCCCGCACGGAGCCCATTGCCATTGTCGGCATCGGCTGTCGATTCCCAGGCAACGCTAACAGTCCAGAGGAATTTTGGCAGTTGTTGGCTAATGGAACAGATGCCATTAGCCAGGTACCCAGTGACCGCTGGGAAGCAGATACGTTTTACGATGCTGACCCGGATGCTCTGGGCAAAATTGTTACTCGAAATGGTGGTTTTATTGACCACCTGCAGGACTTTGATGCTGCGTTCTTTGGTATCTCTCCTCGGGAAGCAGTGAGTATGGATCCGCAGCAGCGACTGCTGCTGGAAGTCAGCTGGGAGGCGATGGAACATGGCGGCATGGTGCCCGAGCAATGGGCTAGCCGACCGGTGGGAATATTTGTGGGCATCAGCAGCCATGACTATTCCCAGCATTTATCCCATCGTGATCAAAGCGAAATCGACGCATATCTGGCCACGGGCAATGCCCATAGTGTCGCCGCAGGCCGCCTGTCCTACAGTTTAGGATTCACTGGACCCAGCTTAGTAGTGGATACGGCTTGTTCGTCTTCACTGGTGGCGGTACATTTAGCCTGTCAGAGTTTGCGCAACCAGGAATGTGAGGTGGCTTTGGCGGGGGGAGTGAATCGCATTTTGGCCCCAGAATTTAGTATTAATTTTTCCAAGGCCCACATGCTGGCTCCCGACGGGCGTTGTAAGACATTTGATGCCTCTGCCGATGGCTTTGCTCGGGGAGAAGGCTGCGGTGTGGTTGTGCTCAAACGACTATCGGATGCGGTGGCTCACAATGACAACATTGTGGCAGTGGTGCGCGGATCTGCCGTTAACCAAGATGGTCGCAGCAGCGGCTTGACTGTGCCCAATGGTCCCTCGCAACAGTCTGTTATTCGTCAGGCACTGGCTAGGGCTGGGGTAAAACCAGAAGACATTAGCTACATTGAAGCCCACGGCACAGGCACAGCCCTTGGTGACCCTATCGAAGTGGGTGCCCTGGGTGCTGTTTTTGGTCAGAGTCATTCTCGCCAAACTCCTCTCCAAATTGGATCAGTTAAAACAAATATTGGTCACCTGGAAGCGGCGGCAGGAATTGCTGGCCTGATTAAGGTGGTGCTGGCAATGCAGCATGACACATTGCCAGCCCATCTACATTTTCAACAGCCCAGCCCTCACATTGATTGGCAAAGCATCCCGGTTCAGGTCACAGCTATGGCTAAGGCCTGGGATAGTAAGGAGAAACCTCGGCTGGCTGGCATTAGTTCTTTTGGATTTAGCGGTACCAATGCTCACGTTGTTGTGGGTGCAGTAGAACAGCCTCAGACTAATAAACCTGATAGTTTTGGCCCTTATCTACTGGCGCTATCGGCCAAAGACAACACCGCGCTGAGAGAACTGACAGGTCACTATAGTGAAAGACTAAACCAACCAGGGACTGAGCTAAGGGATATTTGCTGGAGTGCTTGGGCGTTGAGATCGCACCATCCCCACCGTCTGGCCATTGTCGCCAAGTCCCTTGAAGACGCCCAAACCCAGCTCACTGGCCAATCGTCCCAGGCAATTACCGGCAGAGCAAAGCAGCGCCCCCCCAAGATCGCCTTTCTATTTACAGGCCAGGGGGCACAGCACATCAACATGGGCCGCCAGCTCTATCAAACCGAACCCGTTTTTAGACACACCATTGACCACTGTGCTGAAATTCTAAAGGCAGACAACATTGATTTATTAGAGCTGCTTTATCCGTCAACGGACGTCTCTGTTAATAGGTCTAAAGTATCCATTCACCACACGGCCAATACCCAACCCGCTCTCTTCGCCATCGCCTACGCCCTCACCGAGCTATGGAAATCTTGGGGCATCACCCCCAGCGGCGTTGTGGGCCATAGTATTGGCGAATATGCAGCGGCCTGTGCGGCCGGGGTCATGGATTGGGAGATTGGACTGCGGTTGATAGCCGTGCGGGGGCGATTGATGCAGGCACTGCCCGAAGGTGGCGGGATGGTCGCTGTGATGGCTTCTCCTGAGCAGATTGAGCCTTGTTTGGAGACTGGGGTTGCGATCTCGGCATATAACAGCCCCACAAATACTGTTCTTTCGGGTTCACAGACAGCGCTGGAAAAGGTTCTACTTAACCTAGAGAAGCAACGCATCCAAACAAAACCCCTGCGAGTTTCTCACGGTTTTCATTCTCCTTTGATGACGCCTGTGATCAAAGACTTTGAAGCGATTGCCCACAGTGTGCCTTATCAGCTGCCCCAGCTTGAAATAATTTCAACAGTCACTGGACAAACCATAACCCAAGGAATTACCCAGCCTGACTATTGGGTACGCCATATTCGACAGCCGGTTAAATTTTCCCAGGCGATGGAGAGTTTAGCCGCTGAAAACTATGACATTCTGATTGAAATTGGCCCCAAACCCACCCTCATTACCCTGGGGCAACAATGTTTATCCGATGGGTCAGGTCGCTGGCTGCCCAGTCTGCATCCCAAACGAGATGCCCTAGACTCATCAGATCGACAAACGATGCTGATGAGTCTAGGGCATCTGTATGCTGCGGGAGCTCCGATTCAATGGCCTGGTGAGCCTGGTCAACGGGTGTCTTTACCCACCTATCCATTCCAAAGACAGCGTTATTGGATTGATGTTCAACCCGTTCGGCAGCGTTCTTCTCAACATCCTCTTTTAGGTGAGCGGCTAAATCTAGCTCGTGGTGAATCCGTTTTCTTCGAGAACGAAGTCGGCGCTACATCGGTGCTATTTTTAGCGGAGCATCAGGTGTTTGGTGCTACAGTTCTGCCTGCTGTAGGCTATTTAGAAATGGCCCTGGCTGCTGGAAAAAATTCTGATCTAGGCAACAGTCTGGCAGCGGTCACGTTTCAACAGGCGCTACTGCTAGACCAGCCTCAAACGATACAGCTAATTCTCACGCCTGACGGCGATCACCACAGGTTTGAAATTCTCAGCCTGTCCAATGAGCAATGGACAATCCATGCCAGCGGCCATCTCACCCATGGACCTGACCTAGATGAACCCGTTTCCCTCAGTGAATTACAAACTGTCTGCGCTACAGAAGTCTCTGTCGCCAGCTGTTATGAACGATTAGCGGCCCAGGGCATTACCTATGGTGAGAATTTCCGAGCGCTGCAACAAATTTGGACAGGTGAGAATCAGTCACTGAGTCGCCTGCGTTTACCACAAGACATAGCTTCTACGGTAGATGACTATCGGCTGCACCCAGTGTTAATGGATGCCTGTTTACAAAGCATCGCCGCCGTTTTTGCCGATCTGCCAACAGCTGAAACCTACTTACCAGCAGCAGTCGAACAGGCTTCCATCATTGGAACTATGGGGTCTGAGCTATGGAGCCACATTCAGGTCGATACGCGAGATAACTATCTGCTGGCGAATATCCATCTTTGGTCTGTGACCGGTGACTACTTGGGAGCATTGCGCGGGCTGCGGTTACAGCCTGCTAGCGTAGAGCGGGTGCTAACGCCGGGAGAGTCCTTAGACGATTGGTTTTATCGGATAGACTGGCAGCCTGAGCCACTGGCCCAGCTCATAGCGCCCTCCATAGTAGCCCAGAGAATTGCTCCTCACTTTGCTGAGGCATTAACTCAAACCGAAATACAAGCCTATCAGGCCCTACTTCCACAGCTAGACAATCTGAGCTTAGACTATGTGGTTAAGGCATTTGTCGCTCTCAACGGTGGTGAGTCTTTGCCCCTGGATTTAGCGGCAGTAGCGGCAGCTGACCTGACGGACAAATGGCACATTTCACCCGATCAACAACGGCTATGTCAGCACCTATGGTCGGTTGTTGTTAAGCAGATGGGGCAAAACTGGCAGCAAAACCAGCAGCAAACACTCCTGGATAAGCACCCAGAAGCTCAGGCGGAGCTTACGTTAGTTCAACGGTGTGGAGAGAATTTAGTCGATGTGTTGCAAGGCACCATTGATCCGTTAACCCTGCTGTTTCCAACGGGAGGTTTAACCGACTTAACCCATCTCTATCAGGCGTCACCAGGGGCGCGACTGATGAATGATTTGGTCAAGCAGGCTGTTAAAGGTGCGATCGCATCCCTACCCCGTCCCCCCCGCATTCTAGAAATTGGCGGCGGCACCGGCGGTACCACCGCCCATCTGCTATCGGTCTTGGGCACCGCCAGCAGCGCCACCGACTATGTCTTTACTGATATTTCGCCGCTGTTTGTCGCCAAGGCCCAAGAACGCTTTGCCGACTATGACAACGTTCATTATCAAACGCTGGATATCGAGCAGTCCCCTGCAGGTCAAGGGTTTGAATCTCATTCCTACGATTTGGTAATTGCTGCCAACGTTCTCCATGCAACGGCGGATTTAGACCAGACATTGGCCCATGTGCGATCGCTCCTGGTCCCCGGCGGTCAATTAGTTCTGCTAGAAGGCACTCAGCCTCTCCTCTGGCTGGACCTAATCTTTGGTATGACCGCAGGCTGGTGGAAACGCCCTGGCCATCCCCTACTGTCAGTTTCTGAATGGCAGTCACAGCTACAAAGGTCGGGGTTTACCGAAGTGGTGCCCTTATCTTCTGAGTCAGGGGCGTCACTGGCCCAATCGGTTATTTTGGCCACCTCACCCCCATCTGCAACAGAAGTTATCGTACTGGCAGCGCCGCAGATTAAACTGGCAGTACCGTTGGCAACAGAACTAGGGGCTCGTTTAGTTTGTTTAGATATTGCCACTGGAGACAAGCAAACAATTAATCCGTTGTTATTGAGCGGATTTACCTCTCTGCTAACCAATACCGAGAAGTTACAACAGATTGTTTACCTGGTGGATGAGCCAGAATCTGGACAATCTCTTGAGGGTTTTACGCAACAGTCCCTGAGTAGTTTGCTCCATCTGGTACAGGCTCTAGATAAAAATGTCCCATTAGTCAATGCCCAGCTGACTATAGTAACCCAGGGGGCAACTGATGGAGCCAGCAGTCCAGCTCAGGCATCTGCTTGGGGCCTGGGGCGAGTAATTGAGCTGGAGTATCCTCATCTAAACTGCTGTCGGGTTGACCTGGAGCCGACCATGACAACCAAACAGCAGGTGGCCATACTTTGCCAAGAGCTGGCAATAGCGAAACCTGGAGCGGTTCTCCATCGTCAAGGGCGGCGGCACATCGCGCGTCTTGCCAAAGCCGAAACATCGGGTCTAGACATTCCCTCAGTCCCCTTTAAGTTAGGGTTATCTCGCAAGGGTTCTCCTGAGCATCTACACCTTGTTCCCTGCACTCGATGCCAACCTGCAGCTGGGGAAGTAGAAATTCAGGTGCTAGCAGCTGGTTTAAACTTTATCGATGTGTTAGATACCCTGGCTCTGCTACCCTTTGAGCGAGATTGGTTAGGGGTGGAATGTGCTGGCAAAATTGTCGCCACCGGTAAAGGTGTAGAAGGGTTTCACATTGGCGATGAAGTTATCGCCCTTGCCCCTGGAAGTTTCCAACAGTATGTGACAGTAACGGCTGCATTAGTCGGGCATCAGCCCCAGATTCTAAGCCCAACAGAAACTGCTACCATACCAGCTAACTTTTTGACGGCTGACTATGCCCTACGGCAAATCGCCAAACTCCAACCTGGGGAGAGAGTGTTAATTCATGCGGCAGCTGGGGGGACTGGCATGGCCGCTGTAAAAATCGCCCAGCAAATTGGCGCAGAGATCTATGCCACCGCCAGTCCGGGGAAATGGGAGGCATTGCAAAACCAGGGGGTGACTCACATTATGAATTCTCGCACCCTGGATTTTGCCGAGGCAATCATGGCCCAGACAAAGGGTCAGGGGGTGAATGTAGTTCTCAACTCGCTCTCGGGTGAATTTATTCCAAAGGGGTTGTCGGTGTTGGCACCCCGGGGACGGTTTTTAGAAATTGGTAAGCGCGGTATTTGGACAGGGCAACAGGTGGCCGACACCAGACCCGATATCGCATATCACGTTATTGACCTGATGTCGGTTGGGTGTCATCAACCGGAACAGATTCAACCGATGCTCCAAAGACTACAACATCAGTTTGAATCAGGAGAACTCGCCATTGTTCCTAGTCAGGTCTTTCCTATTGCTAAAGCACCCCAGGCATTTCGCCACATGCAGCAGGCTCAGCACGTTGGCAAAATTGTGCTGGACTTTACTCAGGTACCTCCTGCCATCCAATCAGAAGCCACCTATTTGATTACGGGGGGACTGGGGGGACTGGGTCTAGAAACCGCTACCTGGCTAGTGGAACAAGGCGCACGACACCTGGCGTTGATCGGTCGTTCGGCCTCTTCTATAGAAGCGGTACCTCAACTCAAACAGTTACAGCAACAAGGGATCACCATTCTGTTACTCCAGGCAGATGTGGCGGTGCGATCTCAACTCAAACAAGCCCTCCAACAGATAGAGAAAACCCTGCCTCCGCTGCGGGGTGTCATCCATGCCGCTGGTGTGCTAGATGACGGTATCCTGCAGCAGCTTACCTGGGAACAGATGGCACCGGTGCTGGCTCCAAAAGTTTGGGGTGCCTGGAATCTGCATGAGCTGACTCAACATTGTTGCCTGGATTTGTTTGTTCTGTACTCGTCGGCAGCCTCCCTGGTTGGGTCTCCGGGACAGGGTAGCCATGTGGCCGCCAACAGCTTTTTAGACGCCCTGGCCCATCACCGGCATCACCTGGGGCTATCGGCGTTGAGCATTAACTGGGGTCCCTGGTCCGATGTGGGGTCAGCCGCCATCGACTCTATTCGCCAGCAGATGCGATCTCGAGGAGTGGGCACTCTCTCACCGACCCAAGGCAAACGGGCTCTTTCCCAACTGCTCCTAAATAGTACGTCTCCCCAGGTGGGCGTTGTTCCCATCCAGTGGTCTCAGCAGCAGGGTATTGGCCGCGATCCGTTCTTTGCCAACTTTAACCAACAGTCAGCAGGACAGGCCCACCCTGTGCCAACAGCTTCGTTAGAAAAAACAGCCGATTGGCTCACCCAGCTAAACCAGATACCCCAACGCCAGCGAATTAGCTTTTTAACTGAGGCCCTGCAAACCGAAGTTGCTAGGGTGTTAGGTCTCACCGGCCATGCCGACACCACCACTAGCTTTTTTGATATGGGGATGGATTCTCTCATGGCGGTGGAGCTGAAAAATCAGTTGGACACTCGATTAGGTACACCGGTGCCATCCACCATCATTTTTGAATTTCCCACTATTCGCACCCTGGCCGCCCATTTAGTCGAGATGGTCTATCCGCCTAACAAACCGCCAGATTCAGGACCGGATTCACCCCAGCCAACGGACGAGGTTCCTCCCGATATTCCTGTCGCCCCCGATATCTCTGCAGCTCCTGGCATCGAAGAAGAGTTAGCTGCCCTCGAAACCCTGTTAGAACGATCCTAAGATTGCGTTACTGGCTATGAGTGATTTCCTGAAAACCAACAATTCCACATCGGATCGGGTATTTCGTGCTCTGAAAGAAGCGCGATCTCAGCTGGAGGCGATTGAACAGGCCCGCAATGAACGGGTAGCCATTGTGGGTATGGCGGGACGGTTTCCAGGGGCAGACAGTCTGGAGGAATTTTGGAGCCTGCTAGTTCAGGGTGAGACCGGTATCCGCATGCTGTCAGACGCAGAACTCTTGGCGGCAGGTGTTCCTGAAAACACCTTCAAACAGCCCAACTATGTGCCCGCCTATGCCAGCTTTAGCGACCCCACCCAGTTTGATGCTCGGTTCTTTGGTTATTCTCCTCGAGAGGCAGAACTGATCGACCCGCAGCACCGGGTGTTTTTAGAATGCGCCTGGAGCGCCCTAGAGGATGCGGGCTACGACAGCCAACAGTACGACGGCACCATCGGCGTCTACGGCGGTGCTGCCCTCAACAGCTATGTAGTGAATCTGCACTCTAACCCGACAGTACGAGACTCGACGGACCCAGTGCAGGCGGTGGTTAGCAATGTCATGGGGCTAATGCCCACCCGAGTCTCTTATCAGTTAGATCTAAAGGGGCCGAGCTGCGGCATTCAAACCGGCTGTTCCACCGCCCTGGTGGCCATTCACACGGCCTGTCAAAGTCTTCTCAACCACGAGTGTGATATGGCCCTAGCGGGGGGTGTCACCGTCAGCAGCGCCACTCCCCAGGGGTATACCTATCAGGCCGACAGCATTGCTGCACCGGACGGTGTATGTCGAGCCTTTGATGCCAAAGGACAGGGCACCCTGTTTGGCAACGGTGTGGGGTTGGTGGTGCTCAAGCGACTCCAGACTGCCCTGCGGGACGGCGACCATATTTATGCCATCGTGAAGGGTTCGGCCATTAACAATGATGGAGCCGACAAGGTGGGGCTGACCGCGCCCAGCATCTCGGGACAGGCTAAAGTGATTCAAGCCGCCCTGGACCAGGCGGGCATTGCCCCCAACACAATCAGCTATGTAGAAGGGCACGGCACCGGCACTCCGCTGGGGGACCCGATTGAAGTGGCCGCCCTCAACAAAGTATTTAACTATCCACAAACAGCACAGTTTCGCTGTGCCTTAGGCTCGGTAAAAACAAATCTTGGTCATCTGGATGCGGCAGCGGGAGCGGCTGGACTGATTAAAACAGTATTGGCATTAAAACATAAAGTTCTCCCGCCCAGTTTAAATTTTGAAATACCCAACCCAAAAATTGATTTTGACCAGGGGCCATTCTTTGTCAATCATGAGCGAACCGATTGGCTTAGCGACAACTCCAGACGAGCCGGAGTCAGCTCCTTTGGCATGGGGGGCACCAATGCCCATGTAATTTTAGAAGAAGCACCGATGGTGGTTTCTGGTGAGCGTGGATCTCGCCCCTGGCAGCTGGTGATGCTCTCTGCTAAAACCCCGACGGCACTGGAGAAAATGCGCCACAACCTAGCCGCTCACCTGAGCGCCCATGCCGATGTGTCCCTGGCCGATGTGGCCTACACCCTACAGGTGGGACGTCGTGACTGGCCCCATCGTCGGGTATATCTGTGTCAGACCACCGCAGAAGCAACCGAACTGTTATCCCACGCCGGTTCTGCGCTCCAGTTCTCCGGGACAGCCGTTCAGGCCGATCGTTCCACGGTGTTTATGTTCTCTGGCCAGGGCTCTCAGCATGTCAACATGGCCTTAGACCTATACGAGTCAGAACCTGTTTTCCGCCAGAGCGTTGATCAATGTGCCAGTATCCTTGGCGACAGATTTCCACTGTTAGCCGCCCTGTATCCACCCCCACGCCCTCATTCACGGTCGGCTGAGCCCACGTCGAAGCCCACTCACCCACTTGCCCATACCGCCAACGCTCAGCCCGCTCTTTTCGCTATTGAATATGCCCTGGCTAAAACCTATCTCTCCTGGGGAATTCAGCCCCAGGCTGTGATCGGCCACAGCATTGGTGAATATGTAGCCGCCTGTGTGGCCGGGGTGTTTTCTTTAGAGGATGCGTTGACGCTAGTTCTGCGGCGGGGACAGCTGATGCAGCGCTGTACGCCCGGGTCAATGCTGTCGGTGTTGCAGCCTGCGGCAGCGGTGCGATCGCACCTTCCCCCCAAGGCCGAGATTGCCGTCATCAACAGTCCTCAAACCTGTGTCATATCCGGACCCACTGAGGTTATAAAAGACCTCAAAACCCATCTAGAAACCCAGACCATTCCCTGCCGTTTGCTAGAAACCTCCCACGCCTTCCACTCGGCTTTAATGGAGTCGGCCCTGGCGGACTTTATGCCGGTGCTACAGCAGGTTGTCTTTCACCCTCCAAATATCGACATTATCTCCAACGTCACCGGCACCTGGCTCACCGATGCAGAGGCCACCAGTCCCGACTACTGGATGCGTCATCTGCGGCAGACCGTGCTGTTTAGCCAGGGAATTACCGAATTATTAACGCTCAACAATCCCGTCTTTTTAGAACTGGGTCCAGGCCACACCCTGACCAAGCTGGTGCAGCAGCATGTGTCTTTGACACATGCTGCAGAGAATAACGTTTCCATCATTCAATCCCTGCCCCACCCCCGTGAGAACAAGCCCGATACCGTCACTCTGATGACGGCCCTGGGCAAGCTATGGCTAACGGGTATAGTGATCCCCTGGGCTAAGTTTTATCAGTGTGAAACCCGCCATCGGTTGCCCCTACCCACCTATCCCTTTGAGCGAGAGTCCTACTGGATTCCGTTGGCAGAGAATACGGCAACACAAAACCCTGCAGCCCTGAATGGGATCACCGAAGGTAAGGCCACTGATATGGCCGACTGGTTCTATCTGCCCTCCTGGAGACGGTTACCCATTACCCATCAATTGTCGTCGGAACGGCTTGACGAATGCTGGGTTGTGTTTGCAGATGTCCTTGAGCTGTGGCAGCCGCTGACTAGCCTGGTCAAAGAGATTATCTGGGTTACCCCCGGTGCAGAATTTTCAACAACAGGCAACACCTATACCCTGCAGCCAGGGCAAGTGGCCGATTATCAACGGCTCCTAGAGCAATTGCCAGCCCCCTCTCAAATTATCTATGGCTGGGGACTTTCGTCTGATGCAGATACCTTTCAATCGCTGCTGTATCTTACCCAGGCACTGGCGTTAAACGATTTAACGGATTTAACCATCACCGCTATCACCCAAGGGGTACAGCCTGTAACTGGTGGTGAATCTCTCTCACCGGATCGAGCTAAAATTCTCGGACTCGTTCAGGTCATTCCCCAGGAATATCCGAAACTGTGCTGTCGCCATATTGATCTAGCTAATCTGGCCGTCGATCTTCAGGGGGCGGTCCAGGAGCTTTGTCAGGACTCTACCCTTGAACATCGTCTGGTGGCCTATCGCCACGGTCAACGGTGGGTGCAAACCTATGAACCGCTGCCCCTGCCACCACAGTCTCCTACGCAGCTAAAACAGGAGGGCACCTATATCATTGCGGGTGACCTAGTCGATGGTCTTGGGCTGGTCTATGCCCAAGCGTTAGTCAAAAATCTCAGGGCCAGACTGATCTTACTGGGTCGTCCAGGCTTGCCAGCCGCCCACGATTGGGAAAAGTGGCTGGCTACCCATGGGGCTAACCATAGCGTCAGTCGGCTGATCCGCAAACTACAGTCTTTGGGCACCGAAGGAAAAACATTTCTTTGGTCCAGTGGCGACCTAACCGATGCAGATTGGGTCAAGGCTACGGTGAACCAGGGAATTGCCACCTTTGGTGCGATTACGGGCGTATTTCATACTGATGTGATGGGGGATCGGGCTAGCTGTGCGATTTCCCAGCTAGATCCTGACAGCTATCAGCGAATCTGCCGCACCAAGGTTGAAGGCATGCAAGTACTGCAACAAGTCCTGGCTAATCAACCGGTTGACTTTTTTGTACTACAGTCATCCCTGTCTACGGTTGTTGGCGGTGTCGGGTTTGCCGCCTATGCTGCCGCCAATAGCTATTTGGATACCTTGGCGCACCAACAACAGGCATCATCTACCCAGTGGCTAAGCCTCAACTGGGATGCCTGTGAGCAAGAAGAAACAGCTGAGAACACCAACTCTGCCCTCATGGCCTCAGCTCTATCGGTTGATGAGGTGTGGCAAACGACTCAGCGGGCATTGGCTCAAGCCAACTGCCAACAGCTCATCATTTCTCCGCGAAATCTACAAATTCGCATCCAAGAGGCCTTTACACCTGCTCCCATCAACACAGAGAGCCAGCCGGAGACAACAACGGCGACCTATGCCCGACCTGCTCTCACCACTCCCTACGTCGCCCCCAGAAATGAGATTGAACAAACCGTAGCCCAAGCCATGGGAGACCTATTGGGCATTGAGGCGGTCGGTGTGAACGACAATTTCTTTGAACTGGGGGGGCATTCTCTGTTGGCCATTCAGGCCGTCACACGACTGCGACAGGAATTTCAAGTGGAACTGCCCATGCGAGCGTTTCTCTTTGAAGCACCCACGGTAGCTGGGATCGCTAAAATCATCACCGACAATCAAGTCGTCCTGCCCGATGAGACCCAATCAACCCTAGAAAATTTACTCGATCAGATTGAAGGTATGAATCCCGAAGAAGTGGAGCAGAGATTATGAGCAATTTTTGTTAAATCCTCCTTGAATTCAGTTTTTTATATCAGCAAAATTCCTCTCATTCTAACCAAGGTAGTCGGACATGAAATTTAGCTTATTTTACTTCGATGGTGATGGGTTAAACCCTCAAGAAAATCCATACAAACTATTGATTGAGAGCGCCAAGTTTGCCGATCAAAATGGCTTTAGTGCCGTGTGGACTCCTGAGCGTCATTTCCACGCGTTTGGGGGACTGTATCCTAACCCAGCCATGACCAGTGCGGCCCTAGCCATGGTGACCGAAACTATTCAGCTCCGGGCAGGCAGCGTAGTATTACCGCTCCATCACCCCGTGCGGGTGGCCGAAGACTGGTCTGTGGTGGATCAGCTTTCCAACGGACGAGCCGCTGTTGCCTTTGCCTCCGGCTGGACGATGGATGAGTTTATCCTTTCAAGGGAACCTCACGGCAGTCGTAAAACCGTTATGTGGCAAGGCATCGAGGCTGTCAAAAAGCTATGGCAGGGACAGGATGTTGAATTTACAGACGCCAACGGACGCCAGGTAAATGCCAAAACGTTACCCAAGCCAAAGCAGCCGGAGTTGCCCATCTGGGTCACCTGCCAATCGATGGAAACCTTTATCGAAGCGGGTCGGCTGGGGGCCAATGTTCTCACATCCCTCCTGGGGGAAACCCTGGATCAGGTTGCCCCTAAAATTCAGCGATATCGAGAAACCCTGACTAAGCATGGCTATGATGCCAAATCTCGCACCGTTTCTATGATGATGCACACATTTTTAGGAGCAGATGTTGATCAGGTAAAAGAAGACATTCGTCAACCTTTTTGTGATTATTTGAAAACCCACTATGGTTTATTAGAAAATCTAGCCAAAGGCATGGGTTTAAACGTCAGACTATCTGATTTTTCTGACGATGATTTAGATAGTTTGCTATTATTTGGAGTGGAGGGATTCATGAAAGATCGCTCCTTAATTGGAACACCAGAAAGCTGTCAAGCATTTATTCAAAAATTGCACCATGCAGGCGTAGATGAAGTCGCCTGTTTAATTGATTTTGTGCAAGATTTTGATGCTGTTATGGGTTCACTACCCTATCTCAATCAGCTCAGACAGCTAGCCGTAACGTCATCAAAGTCGCTATCCGAGCAAACAATGGTGACAGCTTAGCTTCCTCGCCAGAGGGGAAAGATATCCAAGCCATTAGGGGAGAAGAATTCCCAGGTCGAGCAATGGCTGTTATTACCACGAAACGCATTCACGCTATTTATCATGACCAGTCGTCAACCAGCAGCGCTTCGACAACGTATTTTGTCCCTTTCTTCTGCTCAGCAGCAGCTTCTACGGCAGCAGCTTGAAGCTCAGGGCATAGACTGGCATGAGATCGTGGGTTCCCAGCCAGCTTCCCAGCTAGCGCCTCGTCCTGAGCGGTTACCCCTTTCCCCATCGCAGAAACATCTGTGGGTGATTCATCAGCTGTATCCAGAGACATCGGCTTACAACATTGCTATTACGCTACAGCTGGTAGGCGATTTAGATGTGTCGGCTCTGACCCAGAGTTTGCAAGCCATTGTCCAACGTCATGAGTCCCTCAGAACAGTTTTTATCAGGCAAGATGGGCAGCCCCATCAGAAGATCTTGCCGCATCTATCCTTAGAAATTCCAGTTATTGACCTCAGACAGCTGGCTGATCCAGCTGAGAAGGTTCAACAATGGCAAGAACAACTGGCCCATCAGCCGTTTGATTTAGCAACGCCACCGCTAGTTCGAGCCCATCTCTTACAGATCAAAGATGATCAGTTTGAGTTTGTTTTGGTGCTCCACCACCTCGTCGCCGATGGCTGGTCTAGGGGCGTGCTACTGCAGGAGTTGGCTACATATTATCGCGGCTACTGCATCGGGCAGCTGGTGAGCCTATCGCCGCTGAGCATTCAGTATGCCGACTATGTTATGCGGCAGCAAAAACAGTCTTTACAGCCTGATTATCAGGAGCATTTAGCCTATTGGAAACAACAGTTAAAAAATCTAACACCGCTGAATTTACCGCGCGACCATGGATCGGTGCAAAACACCACAGACTTTTCCAGCCGCACCCTAACCTGTACTTTTTCGGCTGAACAGACCCAGGCCATTAAGCATCTCAGCCAGCAGTCTGGAGCCACTCTTTTTATGGTGCTGCTGACGGTGTTTAAACTGTTGCTCCATCGCTACAGCGGCCAGCGAGATATTGCGGTGGGTGTGCCCGTGGCAGGACGCAACACTGCCGACGTAGAACCGCTGATTGGTTTCTTTGTCAATACCCTAGTCCTCCGGACTTACCTGAACGATTTGCCAACGTTCCGAGACTGGCTACATCAGGTGCAAGCCACCGTGGCTGATGCCCTACAGCACCAGGATGTTCCTTTTGCCGAGGTGGTGGAAGCCCTTGAAGTGGAGAGGACTCCGGGGCAGAATCCTTTATTTCAGGTGATGTTCCAGGTTCAGAGCGGCTATCAGCTGCAAAATGCTGAGCAGCTGGCGGTGGATATGCCAGGGCTATCGCCAGTGCAAGGCTGGATTGAGCTGAATCAGACCAAGTTTGATATGAGCTGGCATGTGATTGAGCGAGATGGGTCGCTGCTGGTGGCGGTGGAATATCGCACCGGGGTGTTTGGTTGCGATCTCATCAAGCGCATGCTCAGCCATTTCCAAACATTGACAACATCGGTGCTTGCTAATCCCGATAGCTCTATTGCAGACCTACCCCTACTCTCACCCCAAGAGTATCACCAGCTGCTGGAATGGGGACAGGGTAGAGCTATAGCGCCAATTAAGGAATGCTTTCCACAGCGGTTTGAGCAACAGGCAAAGAACACACCGGATGCATTAGCTATTGAGGTTAAGTTACCCAATCGTGAATCAACATTCCTCACCTACCAAGCACTTAATCAAAAAGCCAATCAGCTGGCCCACTGGCTGACTGAGCACGATGTTAGTTCCGAGACTTTAGTGGGAGTTTGTCTCTCCCCTAGTATTGACCTGGTGGTAGCCCTACTGGGCATTTTGAAAGCTGGTGGAGCCTACGTACCGTTAGATCCTCTCCTCCCTAAAACGCGTCTGCGATATATGGTGCAGGATGCTTGTCCCCAGGTGCTGATTACCCACAGCGAGCACCTGAGCTTACTAGCACAAGAGAATTCAGCCCTATCTGTTTGCCTAGATCGCGAACAGCAGCTTCTAGCTCAGCAGCCGATCACTAATCTAGCTATTGAGATTACGCCTGACCACCTAGCCTACGTTATTTACACATCAGGCTCCACCGGCAAACCAAAGGGAACATTACTCACCCATGGTGGACTGATTAACTATCTCAACTGGTGCATCTCGTCCTATCCGTTAACCGACGGTAGCGGTGTCCCTGTTCAGTCTTCCGTCGGCTTTGATGCCACCATTACTAGCTTGTTCTCACCGCTGCTGGTGGGTCAATCGCTTCTTTTTAATCCACACATCTCAGAGATTGAAGCGATTCACACAGCGCTCTCAACTCAAGCAAGTCTGATTAAACTTACCCCCGCCCACCTCAGGGCACTGCAACCACTGCTCACGGCTCAGCCCCTAGCTCCCGAACAGCTACCAAAGGCACTCATCATTGGTGGTGAAGCTCTCCATGAACACCACATTAGTCTTTGGCGCACACAGTATCCAAACGTGGCTCTGATTAATGAGTATGGTCCCACAGAAGCTGTTGTTGGCTGCTGTGTTCACTGGGTCAGCCCAGATGACCGTGACAACTTACCCATTGGTTGTGCCATTGATGGTGTGCAGCTTTACGTTTTAGATCAGTATCTAAAGCCTGTACCTGTGGGTATTCCAGGTGAGCTTTACGTTGGTGGTCCCGGTGTAGCCCGAGGATATCTAAATCAGCCTGAACTAACGGCAGAGAAATTTATTGACAATCCGTTTACCGAGTCGGGGAGTCGGACGCAATCATCTCAAGCTTCCAAACTTTACAAAACTGGGGACTTGGTGTGCTACCAATCAGCCGGAACTTTAACCTATTTAGGCCGTATTGACAATCAAATAAAAGTTCGTGGCTTTCGCATTGAACCGGGTGAAGTTGAAGCGTTGCTGTGCCAGCATCCCCAGGTTGATCAGGCTGTGGTGATGCTACATAAGGCTCACGGGCGAGAAGATTTGGTAGCTTATGTGGTGGTTATGGCAAGCGCTGATCGCGAGATGGTCGCTTCTGCCCAGTCACTGGCGGCTGATCTACGGCACTACAGCGCTCAAGCGTTGCCTGCCTACATGGTGCCCACCCAGTTTGTGGAATTGGAGCATTTGCCCCTAACGAGCAATGGCAAAGTTGATCGTGCGGCACTACCCTCACCGGAGGTAGCTGAAAGTATTCAGACACAGCTCTTACCTCGGACAGACAAAGAAGAGATTTTATTAGATATCTGGCAACAGATTTTAGGTAGTCATGCCATTGGCACCCAGGACAACTTTTTTGAGCTAGGGGGAGATTCAATCTCAGCGATGCAGATTGTATCTAAGGCCCAACAGCAGGGACTATCGCTGACGCCAACTCAGCTATTTGAGCATCAGACCATTGCCACCCAGGCCGCAGTTGCGACTCAAAATACTATTTCACTATCCCCAGCACCTGCAGTGGGTGAAGCACCTTTGGCACCAATTCAATGGGACTTCTTTAGCCAAGAATTACCGACACCTCACCACTACAATCAGTCCATTATGGTAGTGGTTCAACCAGAGGTCGCTGTTGAACATTTACAAACTGCGTTACAGCTGCTCATTGAGCACCACGATGCTTTTCGACTAAGGTTTAAAAAAGAGTTAGATCAATCTCCATGGCAGCAGTACTATGGGCCTGCTGTGGAGGTGCCATTCGATGTTATCGAAATAACGGACAAGCATCATTTAAACGAGACCATTGCTAAACTTCAGGGTAGCCTTAACATCACCACAGGCCCTGTTTTTAGAGCGACTCTACTGCACTTGCAAACAGGGGGCAGTCGATTATTTCTAGCGGCCCATCATCTGATTGTTGATGGGGTGTCCTGGCGTATTCTTCTGATAGATTTACTCACGGCTTACTCCCAGCTAGAAGCCCAGCAGATACCCACCTTACCGCAGAAAACTACGGCCTTTGGCCATTGGTCTCGCCATCTTCAAGGGCGGTCATTTAAATCTGAACGTGTCTATTGGTCAAAGGTTTGTGAGCCGGTTTCACCTCTACCGATGGATAAGCTGAACGGCTGTAATACCGTTGCGCAGCAGAGAGAAATTTCTGTTGGCTTAGATACGCACCAGACAACGCTGCTAAAATCACTTAAGCACCCCGTTGACGTACTGCTAGTCACGGCCCTAGCCCAAACCTTAAGCCAGTGGAGCCGTAATAAAACCCTGGTTTTTGACATGGAAGATCACGGCCGCCATAGCTGGAGTGAGGATATTGACCTGTCGCGCACCGTTGGCTGGTTTACTGCTCTTTTTCCCGTTAGGCTATCGCTGCCGCTAGGGTCTCTGGATGAGCAAATTAGCCATGTGCAGGACACTATAGCCCAGGTCCCTAACCATGGTGTGGGCTACGGAGCACTGCGGACAGGGCAAGCCCCAGATCCCACACTAAACTCTCCTGCACAGATTAGTTTTAACTACCTTGGTCGGTTGACTATTGATGAGACCCAGGACTTAATTCAGGGCTTAGCACCGGAGTCAGTAACGGCCATGCGCCATCCGGAGACACCGTGCCGTTACCCTATGGAAATGGTTGCATTTGTTCAGCCCAATAAAGCGAAAAGAGAGGAGTTAAAACTCTCCTGGCGCTATGGCCAGCAATGCTACCACAGCAGCACCTTAGAACAGCTTTCTCAACGATACTTAGCTAATCTCCGGTCGCTGATTGCCCACTGTCATAGCAGCGGTAATTCTCGCCAGCCTGCAGCCAGCCTTACGGCAGCCCGTGTGGACTCGAAACAGTTAAGCCAGCTGATGAATAAGCTGGCTGCAAAGGGGAGGACGTAGCTATGGATATTGTGGATATTTACGAACTCTCTCCCACCCAGCAGGGCATGCTGTTCCACACGGTGTATGCCCCTGAAACTGGCATCTATTTTGAGCAGCGTCACTGTTTATTGCAGGGAGATTTAGATAGAAAAGCCTTTAAACAGGCCTGGCAGCAGGTGGTTAACCGCCACAGCGTACTGCGTACAGAATTTCACTGGCAAGACACGGATAAACCCCTCCAGGTGGTTTATGACACGGTGGAGCTGCCCTGGTTAGAAGCAGATTGGCAAGAGTTTACGGCTGTACAGCAAGCGGAAAAACTGGAAACATTTTTAATCCGAGAGCGCGTAAAAGGGTTTCAATTGGATCAAGCACCGCTGATGCGTTGTGCTTTGTTTACCCTAGGAGAGCGACAACACCGATTTGTCTGGAGCTATCATCATCTGCTGATGGACGGATGGTGCAATGGTGTGTTGATCAAGGAAGTACTGGCCATCTATCAGGGGCAGGGCAGTTCGTTACCGACACCAAGACCCTATCGCACATACATTGAGTGGCTACAGCAACAGGACCAAACCCAGGCCTATTGGCAGCGGATCCTTCGGGGGGTCAGCGCCCCTACACCCCTGGGCATCGCTCGCCAGCACAGCAGCAGCCAGGCCGCCCATGGAGAACAGCAGGCTTGGCTATCAGCGATGCTTTCAACAGACCTGCAAACATTTGCTCAGCAGGCTCGCCTGACTTTGAATACTTTATTTCAGGGAGCTTGGGCTATATTACTCAGCCGCTACAGTGGGCTTACCGATGTGGTATTCGGTATTACGGTGGCCGGACGTCCGCCGCAGATGTCGGGGGTGGAGTCGATGGTGGGGCTATTTATTAATACGGTGCCGTTGCGATCGCACCTCCCCCACAGTGCCACCCTCTTACCCTGGCTACAGCAGCTGCAAAAGGACCAGCGCGATCGCGAAACCTACGGCTACAGTGCCCTCACCGACCTGCAAGCCTGGAGCGATGTACCCAGGGGAACCCCACTGTTCGAGAGTCTGTTGGTCTTTGAGAATTATCCCATCTCCATTGAAACCGCCACCCAGGGCATGACGAAGCTTTCACTTCAGGATGGTCAGGGCTACGAGCGCACTAACTATCCCCTGACGCTAGTCGTGATTCCGGGAGATACGATTCAACTGAGTCTGCGTTACGACAGCAGCTACATTTCTAAAGCGACAGCCCAGAGACTGCTAGGTCACCTGGAAGTTATTCTCGATAGTTTTGTCGTCAATCCTCAACAAACACTAGAGGATGTATCACTGCTAAAAGCAAGGGAGCAACAGCAGCTCAATCAGTTCGCCCAGGGCCAAACGATGGATATCTCTCCCCACTGTGTTCACCACCAGTTTGAGATCCAGGCTAGCCAAACACCCAAGGCAACAGCGGTAACAGCATTTATTCCTGATCACACCAGCGACACAGCAGCCGAGGGTACAACAACAAAATCCCTCAGCTATCGGCATCTAAATGAGCGTGCCAATCAGTTGGCCCACTATCTGATCCGCCAGGGGATAGGTCAAGATTCCAGGGTCGGTATTTGCTTGCACCGTTCCCTGGATATGGTGATAGGTCTGCTGGGCATCCTGAAGACCGGTGCCACCTATGTGCCTCTAGACCCTGACTACCCGTTCGAACGACTCAGCTATATTGTTGCCGATGCTCAGATTGATTTATTACTCACCAGCAGTGAGACAGCTTTAGAGCTAAAAAAGACCGTTCTATCGCTGGACTTAGATACTCAAGCCAAACGGATCGCACAGCAGGCTACTCAAGCCCCCTCTATCCGGAGTAGCTTAAATGAAACTGCCTATATTCTCTATACCAGCGGCAGCACGGGCAAACCCAAGGGCGTACCGGTACTGCACCGTAGCCTGACCAACTTTTTGAGGGCAATGGCCACCTTCCCCGGCATTACCCCTACCGATAAACTGTTGGCCGTTACCACCCTGGCCTTTGATATCGCCGCCTTGGAGATCTTTTTGCCCCTGGTAGTCGGAGCAGAAGTGGTATTAACGGCCCGTGGGATTGTACAAGATGGGCAGCAGCTAAGACGTGTGTTAGACAGCCATAGCATTACCACAATGCAGGCTACACCAGCTACCTGGCGACTGCTGACCGACAGTAACTGGCAAGGCTCACCTAGCTTAAAGATTTTATGTGGAGGAGAGGCGTTAGATCAGGCGCTAGCCCAGCAGCTGTTGTCCCGATGTGGTGAACTGTGGAATTTATATGGCCCCACAGAAACCACAATTTGGTCTGGCGCATTACGGGTTACGGAAGAATACCTGACAACGGGGAATGTGCCCGTGGGCAACCCCATTGCTAACACCCAGTTTTATCTGCTCGACCAGCGGCAAAGGCTGGTGCCTATAGGAGTACCAGGAGAACTCTATATTGGCGGCAGCGGTCTTAGCCCTGGCTATTGGCAACAGCCTGACCTATCGGCGGAGAAATTTATCTCGGTGCCAGAGAGTCTGCTCAGCAAGGTAAGCGGTCCCCGCCTATATAAAACAGGTGATTTAGTTTGTTACCGTGAAGACGGCACCCTGGACTACCTGGGTCGTATGGACAATCAAATCAAACTGCGGGGATTTCGGATTGAGCCAGGGGATATCGAAGCAGTTCTGAAACAGCATGTTCAGATTTCCCAAGCCGTTGTAACTGTACGAGATCAGCAGCTAGCGGCTTATCTGGTGTCCAATGACAACCAAACAGCAACGTCCCCCGACCAGCTTATTAACGATTTACGACAGTGGCTCAGTCAGCAGCTGCCAGCTTACATGGTGCCTACGGCCTATGGACTGTTAGCATCTTTGCCCCTCACCCCCAATGGCAAGATTGACCGCAAAGCGCTGCCAGCCCCGGATTCTGTGGGTCAAGGTAAAACCCGTCCCAGCACAGCAAAGGAACAGCTAATAGCTGGGATTTGGGCCAATGTTTTAGACATAAATGAAGTCTTCTTAGAGGATCACTTTTTTGATCTGGGGGGCCATTCTCTACTGGCAACGCGGGTAGTTGCTCAGGTGCGGCAGGTGCTGGATGTGGAAGTGCCGCTGCGATCGCTATTTGGCCATCCCATCCTAGCTGACTTTATTCAGGTTTTAGAAACCGCTCAAACGCCAACGCTACCGCCAATTTCCCGTAGCGAGCAGTCGACCCTGTCCTATGCCCAGCAACGTCAGTGGCTGATGGCCCAGCTGGCCCCAGATAGCCGTGCCTACACTATTCCCACCGCCGTTCGTCTAAGGGGGGACTTATCGGTTGACTATCTTCAGCAGAGCCTAGCACAGGTGGTTAGACGCCATGACACCCTAAGGACCGTCTATCGCACCGTGGATGGCCAGGCGACTCCAGAGATAATGCCCGCTGATAAAGCTGCTGAGCAGGTTGTTATTCAGCAAACCGATCTAAGTTCTTTAGACCCCGTTGCTCAGCGGGCTAAAATTCAGCAGATAATTCAGCAACAGACGCAACAGGTCTTTGATTTAATCTGTGGGCCACTGTGGCGGGCACAGCTGTTAACACTCAACCACCAAGAGCATATTCTGTTATTTGCTCTGCATCACATTGTTGCCGATGGCTGGTCCATGGGCATTTTGCTAAAGGAACTCACAGCGTTTTATCGGGCATGCCAGGAAAATACGACAGCTGACGTTCCAGCGTTGGAGATTTGTTATGGTGATTACGCCGCCTGGCAACGCTCTCTAGATTTAAGTGGCCAGCTGGCTTACTGGCAACAACAATTAGCAGGAACGGCTCCGCTATTGGAATTACCGACGGATTATCCTCGACCGGCGGCGGCTTCCATGGCAGGGGGCACCTACGAGTTTCGCCTATCGCAACAGCAAACGGATGCCCTCAAGCGCTTGAGTCAACAGCAGGGGGTGACGCTGTTTATGACCCTGCTAGCCGCTTTTAAGACACTGCTCTATCGCTACAGCGGCATCACCGACTTACTAATTGGCACCCCCATTGCCAACCGTCGTCAGGCTCAGACGGAGAACTTAATGGGGCTGTTTGTTAACACCCTGGTGTTGCGAACCGACCTATCGAACAACCCGCGATTTAGCGATCTCTTAACTCAGGTACGCACAGTAGCTCTAGATGCTTATAATCATCAGGATTTGCCATTTGAGCAGTTAATTGACCAGCTAGATATCCCCCGTAGTCAAAGTCACACCCCTCTTTTCCAGGTGATGTTTGCGCTGCAAAATACCCCCATGGAATCTGTTGCTCTTGAGGGTCTAGATTGGTCGCCGCTGCCTGTGGCTACCGGTACCGCCAAGTTTGACCTGACCTTAGAGATCAAAGAAACCAGTCGGGGGCTGGTGGGTGTTTTTGAATACCGTCAGGATCTGTTCAGCGCAGATACCATGCACCGCATGGCAGGGCATTTGCGAACGCTGCTCAAGGCGCTGCCAGAGAGTGGTCAGCTACGGCTGTCCCAGCTGCCCATGCTGCTCAAGCAGGATCGACAGCAGCTAGCCCAGTGGCGACAGGGAACTACCGTACAGCCGCTGGTACAGCCCTGTGTTCATGAATTGTTTGAGGCCCAGGTGAGCAAAGATGGCGATGCGATCGCACTTGTCCACCATCAAATCCAAATCACATACATCGCCTTAAATCAGCAGGCAAATCAGCTCGCTCGGTACCTGCAGGCCCAGGGTATTACCCCAGGTTCACGGGTGGGCATTTGGATCCGGCGGTCTCCCCAGATGATGGTTGCTATTTTAGCGATTCTTAAAGTCGGAGGCACCTATGTCCCCCTCGATCCTCACTATCCTGCCGAAAGGCTCACGTGGATAGTGCAGGATACCCAGCTTGCATTGCTGTTGAGCGATGGCGCTGTTATTCCTGAAATCGAGACGCTGGTTGAGGTCGTTAACCTCAGGGAGATTTCACCTCAGCTAGGCAGATATGGAGCCAACAATCTTTCCAGTAGTTTCTCCACCCCCAATAGTCTTGCCTATATTCTCTATACCTCTGGCTCCACCGGTAAACCCAAAGGTGTTTGCACCCTCCATCGAGGCATCACACGACTGGTCAGCAATCCAAACTATGTCACCCTTGATAGCAGCAGTATTATCCTGCAGGCTGCTCCCCTTACCTTTGACGCTTCCACCTTTGAAATCTGGGGCGCTCTGTTAAATGGCGGCAGGCTGGTCTTAATGGCAGAGCAGACGCCATCATTGCAAGATTTAGGCCAGGCCATTGTTGACTATGGCGTTACCACCCTGTGGCTCACATCCGGACTGTTTAACCTCATGGTGGATGAGCAGCTCAACAGCCTAAAATCTGTCGGTCAGCTGTTGGCGGGTGGGGATGTGCTGTCTAAGCATCATCTAAGCAAAGCCCTGAAAAGGTTAGACAATACTCGCATTATCAACGGCTATGGCCCCACGGAGGGCACCACATTTACCTGCTGTCATCGAATTACGTCAGCTGATGTCGCCAACAATTTAGCCATCCCCATCGGCACTCCCATTGACCACACTCAAATTTATGTTCTCGATGGGGATCTGCAGCAGGTGCCCCCTGGTTTGCCCGGTGAGCTGTACATTGGCGGTGCTGGTCTGGCCCATGGTTATCTTAATCGGCCAGAGTTAACGGCAGAACGGTTTATCCCCAATCCGTTTTACGATATTCGCCAGGTCGGCAGTGATGGTTTTTACCTATATAAAACGGGAGATCGGGTACGTTACTCTCCTGACGGGATTTTAGAATATTTAGGCAGGCTAGACCAACAGGTCAAAATACGAGGCTTCCGCATTGAGCCAGGAGAGATTGAAACCGCTCTGGCTCATCATCCTGATATCCAACAGGCGATTGTTGTCGTCCATGGTGACAGCGCGCAAAAGCGACTGGTGGCCTATGTCCAGTCTGCTCACCCAGGGGAGGCTAACACCTTATCTTCTCAGACCCTCCGACAGTTTTTGCTCAATCAGCTACCGGACTACATGGTCCCGGTCAAGTTTATTTGGCTGCAGGATCAGACACCCCTAACTAACAACGGCAAGGTGGATCGACGATTACTCCCTGAGCCCAGCTGGGAAAGTGACAATGGTGTCACACCCCAAACCGAAACCGAGAAAATTCTAGCTAAGATTTGGACCCAGCTCCTGCCCGTAGAATCTGTGGGAATCGATGACAATTTCTTTGATCTAGGCGGTGACTCCATCCTGGCCATGCAAATTGTGAGTCGCGCGACCCAATCTGGTTTAATTCTGTCTCCGAAACAGCTTTTCCAGCAGCAAACCATTGCTGAACTGGCGGCCGTTGTTGAGCGCAGCAAACCCCAGGTGTTAGTTCACCAGGAGCCTGCCACCGGAGAGGTGCCCCTTACCCCCATTCAACACTGGTTCTTTGAACAAACGTTGGATGCTCCCCACCACTTTAATCAGTCCGTTTGTTTAGAGCTGCCATTGGAGGTTAACTGTGCGGCCCTAGGAGAAGCGCTCACAACTGTTTATCAACACCACGATGCGTTTAGATTAAGGTTTGTCCATGGGCAGGGCCGCTGGTATCAGCGATATGTAAAGGAAACCTCTGCCAATATTCAGTGGTTTAATCTGGAACCATTAGACTTAGAGCAACAGAATGAGACCATTGCCAGTCAGGCCGCAATTCTACAGCAGAGCCTTGACTTGCAAAAGGGGCCGCTAGCGGCTTTTGGTGGGTTTAAGTTAGGGCCATCTCGCCCTAGCCAGTTGTTAATTGTTATTCACCATTTGATTATTGATGGTGTCTCCTGGCGAATCTTACTGGCAGATTTGCAACAGGCTTATCAGCAAGCCACAGCAGAACAGCCTATTTATCTGGCTCCTAAAACCCATTCCTACCAGCAGTGGGCTAAACATTTGGTGCAGAAGAGCGCAGATGTGCAGGCGGATTTAGGGTATTGGGATGCGATCGCAAAAACACCAGCCAGCCCTCAGGATGACCCTGGCACCATTGGCCAAGCCCAACGGCTTACGGTTCACCTCACTCAAGAGCAAACCCAAACCCTTCTCCAGCAGGTACCCTCAGCCTACCATACTCAAATCACTGATATCCTGTTAACAGCGCTTACCCTGGCTAACTGGACCCAGCGGCTCCAAACTCTGTCCCCAACTCTGATCGATCTAGAAAGCTATGGCCGGTTTTCCGACACGTTAGACCTGTCGCGAACCGTGGGCTGGTTTACCTGTATCTACCCAGTTTGCTTGACTCTAGATATCAATGCCTCCCTAGTAGAACAAATTCGAACCATCAAGCAACAGCTCCAGTCAGTGCCCCACAGCGGTCTAAGCTATGGTCTCCTGCGCTACCTACACAACCAGAAAACGTTAGCCATTACCCCGGCCATCGGGTTCAACTATTTAGGACAGCTCGACCAGCAACAAAGCCTATTTCATCGACTGCCTACTCCAGCAGAAAATCAGGCATCCACCCATCAGCGACTGCACCAGCTTGACATTAATAGCTGGATAGAAGCCGGGCAGTTTTCTGCAGAATTTACCTTCAACCCGCACCATGCCAAAACAACTCAGCAGCTAGCTCAGCAATTCATCGGCCATCTAGAAACCATCATTGAGCACACGCTCTCTCGACAAGACGCAGATTATACCCCTGAAGACTTTAATTTAGTGCAGCTCGAGCAGTCTGACCTGGATGCGGTATTAGCCCAGGTAAGTTTTTCCGGAGAACAGGAGGTAGCACGATGAATCGTAATGTGCAGGATATCTACCCCCTCTCTCCCACCCAGCAGGGCCTGCTGTTTCATAGCTTTTATGGACCGAAAACAGGGGTTTATGTGGTGCAGGTGGGCTATACCTTAAAAGGTGAACTCAACCACGATGCCTTTGAACAAGCCTGGCAACAGCTAATAGAACGCCATACTATTTTGAGAACAGCCTTTGTGTGGGATAACCTGGAAGCGCCGGTACAAGTGGTGGGGCAAAAGGTTACCTTGCCGATTATCTGGTTAGACTGGCAGGAAGTGTCTGATGGTCAACAGAGACTGACAGAGTGGCTAGATGCTGACAGACTGCAGGGATTTACTCTATCTGCGGCTCCCCTAATGCGGCTAACGGTAATGCAGTTGAGCCACACCTGTTATCGCATTGTCTGGACCCACCACCATATTCTCCTAGATGGCTGGTCCTTACCGATTTTGCTACAGGAGTGGATGATGGGCTACCGGGCCGCCTGTGGGCAGGATGTGCCTCAACTGGACCCACCGCCCTCCTATCGAGACTATATTGTCTGGCTGCAAAAACAAGATCTAAACCAGGCAAAACAGTTTTGGAAAAAACAGCTGACTGGGATTACAGCCCCCACTCCTCTGGGCATCGACCGTGGTTTATCCGGCTCTGCTCAAACTAATTATCAAGAACAGCATTGCTCTCTACCTGTTGAGCTGACCCAGAAGCTAAAAACCTTTGCCAAGCATCATCGTCTGACCCTAAGCACCCTGGTGCAGGGAGCCTGGGCGAGAATACTCAGCTGCTACAGCGGTGAATCTTCGGTGCTCTATGGTTTGGCCTGTTCAGGTAGACCCAGCAGCTTACCCCAAAGCGAATATCGAGTGGGATTATTTATTAATACCCTACCCATGGCCGTTGCGATCGCACCGGATGATCAGATAAATACCTGGCTGCAGAATATTCAGGCTCAGCAGCTGGCGATTCAGCCCTACGAATATACGCCACTGGTGGAGATTCAAGCCGTTAGCGACATTCCCAAGACGCTGCCACTGTTTGAAAGTGTTGTGGTGTTTGAGAACTATCCCATCCAATCTAGACAAAAAACCAGTGGCTTGGAGCTAGCGGATGTTTCTATTATTGAACAAACCCACTATCCCCTGACTCTATTTGCAGTAGCCACAGAAAGCCTAACCTTTAAGGCGTTGTATGACCGAAATCGGTTTTCTGACGCTAGCATCAGTCGGCTTTTGGGTCATTTACAGACTGTTCTAGAGAGCATGATTGCGCGTGGAACCAGCCACGTCAAAGATATTTCTTTGCTCTCAAAGACTGAAAAAGAACAACTGTTTGAATATGGTTGTTCTTTTACGGATAGAGCCCCCAAACACTGCGTTCACCAGGCGATTGCAGACCAGGCAGACCAAACACCTGATGCCACCGCCATAATCTTTAATGGTGAATCGGTCAGCTATGGTCAGTTAAATCGGCGAGCCAATCAGCTAGCTCACTATCTCAAGCAACAGGGCATCACTTCCGGCACCCTAGTGGGCCTGTGCCTGCAGCGTTCCGTTGAAATGGTGGTTACCCTGCTAGCAATTTTAAAGACAGGATGTGCCTATGTCCCGCTAGATCCTACGTATCCGGTTGCTCGGCTTCGCTATGTTATAGAGGATGCGGATATCAACTGGGTGATTTGTCATGGTTCTACCCGTGCGATTGACCTTGGCTCTGCTGTTAAACCGATTGACCTGGATCAAATTAAAACAGCTTTAGCTAGTTTACCCATAGCAGATCCTGCTGCACAAAATAACCTAGATACTCTCGCCTATGTGATTTACACCAGCGGTAGTACGGGTAAACCCAAGGGAGTGTCGATCCAGCACCGCAGCCTGAGTAATCTTCTGGGGGCCATGGCCCGTCGTCTGCACGTCAAAGCCAGTGATACGCTGATGGCAGTGACCACCCTGGCCTTTGATATTGCGGCATTAGAGCTCTTCTTACCGCTCATTAGCGGAGCCCGTTTGCTGTTAGCAAGCGATGAGATTATCCGCGACAGCTACCAGCTAATTGCCCACTTAGATGCCTTTGGAGTGGATATTATGCAGGCGACACCAGCCACTTGGAGATTGTTATTTAATGCTGGCTGGAGCGGACAAAGCGGTCTAAAGATTCTCTGTGGTGGGGAAGCCTTGGATCTGGCGCTGGCAAAACGGCTGATGAACTGTGGAGAAGAGGTGTGGAATGTATACGGCCCCACGGAAACAACTATTTGGTCCAGTGCCTTAGCGCTATCGGCGGAACAATTAGCCAGTGGGACTGTTCCCATTGGCCATCCCCTGGACAACACTCAGTTTTATGTATTAGATCAACAGCAACAGCCGGTGCCCGTGGGTGTTGCAGGGGAACTTTACATTGGTGGCATGGGCTTGGCCCAAGGATATTGGCATCGACCTGAGCTGACGGCAGAGAAGTTCGTGGCTAGTCCGTTGATGGTCTCCAACACCCACTCTAGAATTTACAGAACCGGGGACCGGGTTCGCTACCGCGAAGATGGCACCCTGGACTACCTGGGGCGATTTGATCAGCAAACAAAATTGCGGGGATACCGGATTGAGCTAGGAGAGATTGAGGCTGCGATCGCAACCCACTCGGCCATCACTCAGGCCATCGCCACCGTCCAGGGCGATCGCCCTGCAGACCAGCGACTGGGAGCCTACCTCAAGCTAGCCAACGGCAGCGATGGAGCCGATTTAGTGAAGGAATTAAGGTCTTATTTAATTCCTCTATTACCCACCTATATGATTCCAAGCGCTTATCAAGTGCTGGACACATTTCCCCTAACGCCCAATGGCAAAGTAGACAGAAAAGCGCTGCCCGCCATCCAACCAGCCGCCGTTGCTGCTCACCATCAACCGACAACATCGCTAGAGAGAACCTTGGCAGAAATCTGGCAGAACGTGTTAAAGCTAGACTCCGTTAGCATCTACGACAATTTTTTTGAAGTGGGCGGTCATTCCTTGCTGGTGGTCAATGCCCAGAGTCAGATTCGACAAAAGTTAGGGATAGAAATCTCCCTAATGGATTTATTTCAGTATCCCACCCTCAGTACCCTGGCTAACCACATCGCTCAGCAACAGACAGGAGCATCAGAAGAGACCAACGATCGAACCATTGCACTATCAGCTGGTAAACAACGGTTAAAACAGCGACTACAAAAGCGACGCGGAGCCACAGAGTTAGGAGGTGCAGCAAAATGAGTACTCAACAGGCAGCCCTAACCGGTTTAGAAATCGCCATCATCGGCATGGCGGGGCGATTTCCAGGCGCTCAGTCCATCGCTGAATTTTGGCAAAATCTGCAGCAGTCGGTGGAGTCCATTGTGCCCTTAGACGACAGACACCTACTGGCCCAAGGGGTGTCTCCTGAAACACTGGCCGATCCCAACTATGTCAAAGTGGGTGGGGTATTGACCGATACTGACCAGTTTGATGCCGCCTTTTTTGGCTTTAGTCCACGGGAAGCAGAACTGCTAGACCCGCAGCAGCGAGTTTTTCTAGAGACCGCCTGGGAGGCATTAGAGACCGCTGGCTACGATAGCGATCGCTATCCAGGTAGTATCGGCGTATACGGCGGTGCTGGCATGAATGGATACCTATTAAACCTATATGCCAATTCCGTCATTCGTGAGACTGTTAGCCCCTATGAGCTATTTATCTCTAATGATAAAGACTTTTTAACCACCCGAGTCTCCTACAAGCTCAACCTCCAAGGGCCTAGTCTGGATGTGCAAACCGCCTGTTCCTCTTCGTTGGTGGCAGTTCACCTGGCCTGCCAGGGGCTGCTGAGTGGTGAATGTGACATGGCCCTGGCCGGTGGTGTGGCCATTTCAAAACAGCTAGGCTACCGCGTCCAAACCGGCAGCATTTATGCCGCTGACGGCCACTGTCGAGCCTTTGATGCCCAAGCCGATGGCACCGTAGGTGGTAACGGCGTCGGGATTGTCGTCCTCAAACGTCTAGAGGATGCTTTAGAAGCGGGTGACACCATTGACGCCGTGATTAAGGGGTCCGCCATCAACAACGACGGTGCCCTCAAGGTGAGCTACACCGCCCCCCGCATCGACGCTCAAAAGGTGGTGATTCAAGCAGCCCAGGCAATGGCAGAAGTCTCCCCTGAAAGCATTAGCTATATCGAAGCCCACGGCACCGGCACCAGCCTGGGAGACCCGATTGAAATCGCCGCGCTCACCCAAGCCTTTGACCTAGATAAAGCAGGTGCTTGCGCCATTGGTTCTGTGAAAACAAATATTGGTCACCTGGATGCTGCTGCAGGCATCGCCGGGCTGATCAAAACTGTTCTTGCTCTCAAGCATCAGCAGATTCCCGCTAACCTACACTTTCAGCAGCCCAATCCAACAATCAACTTTGCCCAGAGTCCCTTTTATGTCAATGCGGCTCTCGCAGATTGGCCCCAGGGAGAGACACCACGCCGCGCCGGAGTTAGCTCCTTTGGTATTGGTGGCACCAATGCCCACGTAGTGCTAGAAGAAGCCCCGGTTCCATCTGGACAAGTACCAACAGAACAAGCATCAACAGAACAGCCTCAGATATTGGTGCTTTCTGCTAAAACACCGACTGCCCTAGACAGTGCCGCAAATAATCTGGCAGAGTATCTGTCCCAGTCTTCCTCGATATCTTTGACAGAGGCTGCCCATACGCTGCAGCTTGGTCGTCGTGCCTTTAAGTATCGCCGCAGCGTTGTGGTCCAGACCTTTGCTGAAGCTGTCGCTCAGCTACAGATACCCGCAGCCCAAATCAGCAAGGAACAGCCAAATCTAGTCTTTCTCTTTCCAGGTCAAGGCAGTCAGTATTCTGGCATGGTCAAGGACCTCTACAGGATCCAACCGGTCTTCAAAGCCGCTTTGGATCAGTGCGCGGTTATTCTTGACGGAGCCTTAGACTACCCCTTAACTGAGTTCCTCTTGGGTGCTGCCACCGATCTACTGACCGAGACTCGCTACACCCAGTCGGTCCTATTTGCGGTTGAATATGCCCTAGCGAAACTATGGCTGCACTGGGGTTTAAAACCTAGTGCCTTGGTGGGCCACAGCTTAGGTGAATATGTCGCAGCATGTTTGGCTGGCGTATTTGATTTAGAGACGGCGCTGACATTAGTGACACTGCGGGGACAGTTAATGCAGCAGCAGGCAACTGGAGCTATGCTATCCATTGCTCTGGGGCCAGAAGCGCTGCGTCCCTGGCTCAGTGCAGACATTACGCTGGCGGCCACCAACGGGCCGCAGCTGTGTGCAGTGTCGGGGACAGAGGCTGCGATCGCAACGCTCCAATCTCGCCTAGAAGACAACAACATCAGCTGTCGGCGGCTGCACACCTCCCACGGCTTCCACTCACCGATGATGGGGCCCATGGTCGAGCCTTTTGTAGAAGCCGTCCGTCAGATTCAGCTTAGTCCTCCAAAAATTCCCTTTATCTCAAACGTAACCGGCACCTGGATTACTCCAGAAGAAGCCACCGACCCGACCTATTGGGGGCAGCAGGCACGACAGCCTGTGCGGTTTAGCGAAGGTATCACTGCAGTTTTGCAGCTCCCGGATGCTATTTTGTTGGAAGTGGGACCAGGTAATTCCCTCACCACCCTCACACGACAGCATTTCTCTCCCCAGGGTTCAGCACCTACTATCCACAGCCTGCCCCACCCTAAAGCTGCTGAGCAGCACGCCGACATTCAGCAGATATTAGCCGCCGCTGGCCAACTGTGGTCAGCCGGAATTTCCATTGACTGGAGCGCATTGCATCCAGAACCTCGTCGCCGGATTCCCCTACCCACCTATCCCTTTGAACGACAGCGCTACTGGGTAGATCTGGATATGGCTGGAGCGTTAACAGCGGCTCCATCAACGACCCTTGAGACTGACTCTACCAAATGGTTCTATCGCCCCAGCTGGCAGCGGATCGCGCCAACACCCAAAACATTGGCCCTTACAGAAAGACCCTGCTGGCTAATCTTTTTAGATACACTTGGCATCGGTCAGCAGCTAGCTAAGCAAATTGAGAGAACTGGGCAGGATGTGTTTACGGTCAAGGCAGGTAACAGCTTTGAGCAGACTGGGTACCGTCAGTTTAGCCTAAATACAGCAGAGACCAACGACTATCGACAGCTGTTAGAAGACCTGCAGCTGCGAGAAATGGTTCCTACCGACATAGTTTATCTGTGGCCGTTAGATTTCGCTGAAGATAATCAACAACAGACCGATCTGCAAATTTTTATGGCGCTGTTAACCCTGGTAAAAACCTGGAGTCTGCAGCCCACGCCTCTGCAGCTAACGGTCGTAACAGATAGTATCTACGATGTTGTTGGCAGTGAGACCGTTCAGCCACACCAGTCGGTGCTTGGGGGGCTATGTCAGGTCACCAGCCAAGAGTATCCCCACATCGGCTGTCGCCAGGTTGATATAGTGGCCTCCGAGGGCACAGCGCAGCAAGCAGATGCCCTGTGGTCAATACTCCAGACAGAACCAGCAGCCGTGGTTGCGCAGCGAGGACGACACCAGTGGCGACAGATTTATCAGCCCGTGGCCGTAGAAACTGGCTCTAAAGTCACCCTGCGCAAAGGGGGCATTTACGCTGTTGTAGGTGATTTAGAACAGGGTCTGGGGCAAGTTTGGGCCAGCTCCTTGGCTGAAAAGTATCAAGCCAAGGTGGCACTAATTTCTACAGTAGATAATAGCGCCGACCTAAAGACACAGCTACTGGAACAAGGCGCGGCAGCAGTGTTAACCCTGACCACAGAGATAACCCAACTAGAACAACTGCAGGATGCTTTAATCCAGGTGATGCAAGCGTTGGGTGCCATTAACGGTGTTTTCTTGAGCACACCCACCACCAATGAAAAGTCCGCCGCCCCCATTACTCTGCTACAGGATGAGCAATTGCAGTACAACTATCAAACCAAGCAACAAGTTTTAGCCAGTCTGGTGGCTGTTCTTGGTGACTATAGCGACCATAGCCCCGACTTTTGTTGTGTCCAGTCTTCCCTATCTTCTGTCATTGGCGGGGTGGGTTTGGCGGCCTATGCAGGGGCCAATCATGTCTTGGATGCCATGGTCGCCCAACAAAATCAGCAATCGCCATTTCCCTGGTTTAGCGTTAACTGGGATGCCTGGTCGGACGCGGCATCGGATGGGACAGGCTGGGGGAGCACCTTAAAAGATTTTGCCCTCACCTCCCAAGAAGTTTGGACCGCTACTGAGCGGATTTTGACTCAGGTACCTGGCCAGATTGTGATTTCCAAAGGCAGTCTTTCAAACCGCATTACTCAATGGATTCACCCAGCGCCTCGCTTAGAAACCGAGGCCGACGGCAAGCCCCAAAGCACCCACCATCGACCTCAAATATCCACCACCTACGTCGCCCCTAGAAACGAGGTGGAAAAGACCATTGCCGAGATTTGGCAAGATTTACTCGGATTGGAACAGGTGGGGATCCAGGATAGTTTCTTTGACTTAGGCGGCCATTCTCTTCTGGCCATTCAGGTAATTTCTCGGCTGCGGGAAGCCTTTCCGGTGGAGGTGGAAATGCGCAATCTGTTGTTTGAAGCGCCAACGGTGGCGGGCATTGCCAATGTGATTGCAGAACAGCTGCCCCAAACAGAAGAGCTAGATACGATGGCGGCACTGTTGGCGGAAGTCCAAAGTTTATCCACAGAACAAGTGCAGGCCCAGCTAGCCGGAGGTGACGCATGAGTCAATTTTATCAGCAGCTATCTAAGCTCACCCCAGACCAGCGGGCGCTGTTTGAGAAAAAGCTCGCAGAAAAGGGACTACAGGCTCCTAAGGTAAGCACTATTCCCCAGCGTTCTCTTGGGCAGTCCGTGCCTCTCTCCTTTGCCCAGCAGCGGCTGTGGTTTGTGCAACAGCTTGATCCGCAGAATACGGCTTACAACGTGGCCAGCGTGCTCAAACTGCAGGGGCCGTTAGATATTTCTGCTCTTGAAAAGAGCCTAAATACTCTAGTAGAGCGTCATGAAACTCTGCGCACACGATTTGTTAACAATAGCGACCATCAGCCTGAGCAGGTGATCGATGCACCTAGTCTCCAAACGCTACAGGTGATGGACCTGTCCGCCGAAGCGGCCCCTGAAAATGCGGCCCAGGAAAACATTCAAGCACTGACCCAAACGCCCTTCGATCTGACTCACTCCATTTTGCGCACAGCGCTGCTGAAGCTAGGGGCAAATAGTCATTTACTGGTGCTAGCCACCCACCACATCGTTAGCGATCGCTGGTCGGTGATGGTGTTTTTGCGGGAGATGACTCTTCTGTATCGTGCTTTTTCCCAGGGCTTGTCCTCACCGCTGCCGCCGCTACCGATTCAGTATGGAGACTGGGCCGTTTGGCAACGACAGCAGCTTCAGGGAGAAAAACTTCAGCAGCAGCTAACCTACTGGACCGAACAACTAGAGGAAGAGCTGCCGGTTCTAGATCTGCCGAGGGATCGAAACTATGGGGCGATAGCCACCTACCGAGGTGCCCAGGTGCCGATTAAGATTTCCCGTGACTGCTCAGAGCAGCTCAAAGGCTTGGCCAGCAAGCATCAGGTCACGTTGTTTGCCTTGTTGCTAGCGGCTTTTAAAGTTTTACTGCATCGCTATACCGACAGTGACGATATTGTGGTGGGCAGCGATATTGCTAATCGAGATCGCACCGAAACCGAAAGCCTAATCGGTCTGCTGGTCAACACCCTGGTCTTCCGCAGCGATTTATCGGGTAATCCGCGCTTTAGCCAGGTGCTAAGTCAGGTGCGTGAAACGGTTGTTAACGGTCTGGCCCACCAGGACTTACCGTTTGAAAAACTGGTGGAAGCAATTAACCCCGAGCGCCATCTGAGCCAGATGATGCCCCTGTTTCAGGTGAAGCTAGATCTGCAGCAGGTCAATGTAAAACCCATGGAACTGGACGGTCTCACCCTGGAGCGCTACCCGTTACCAGAGACCCAGGCTAAATACGAACTGCGGTTTAATTTACAGGATACAGACGAGGGCATTGCGGGACAGGTGGAGTACAACTGTGACCTGTTTGACGAGAGCACTATTGTCCGCATGGTGGACCACTGGCAGATATTACTGGCAGGGATTGTCGCTGATGAACACCAGCCACTGTCGCAATTGCCGCTGCTGAGTGATCAAGAACAAAAGACTCTTTTAATAGACTGGAATCAAACCCAGCGAGACTATCCTACCGATAGCTGTATCCATGGGCTATTTGAAACCCAGGTGGAAAAAACACCAGATGCCACTGCCCTCACCGACGGGGATAACTCTCTCACCTATGGTGAGTTAAATGCAGCGGCGAATCGGTTAGCAGGGTATTTGAGATCGCAGCACGTCACTGCAGAAACCCGCGTCGGCATCTGTATGGACCGCTCCTGGCAGATGGTAGTGGGCCTGCTAGCCATTCTCAAGGCAGGCGGCACTTATATTCCCCTTGATCCGACCTATCCAACAGAGCGGCTAGATTTTATCATCAAAGACGCCGAGATTCCTATACTGCTGACTCAAAATGGAGCTTTTAAGTCAACCCAAGCAGTCACCATTATTGATCTTGACGAACTACCAGCTGATCTCAGCGTAAATGAGACTCTGGAGAACACCGTCATCCCCAGCCAGCTTGCCTACGTCATTTACACGTCTGGATCTACCGGGCAGCCTAAAGGGGTAGCCATTGAACACCGCAGCACCGTGGCCATGCTCCACTGGGCACAGGAACAGTTCACCCCTACCGAACTCTCAGGGGTGCTAGCGGCTACATCCATCTGTTTTGATCTCTCCATCTTTGAAATTTTTGTTCCCCTGAGCTGGGGTGGTCGTGTCGTCCTCGTAGAAAATGCGCTCGCCCTATCAAGACTCTCGGATACGACTAACGTTAGTCTGATCAACACAGTACCCAGCGTTCTAAATCAGCTGTTAAAGCTGAGCCCGCTACCCAGCTCTGTTACCACCGTGAATTTAGCTGGTGAAGCGCTGCCGGTTACTCTGGTAAAACAGCTACAAAATCTGCCCCAGGTGCAGAAAATCTACAATCTCTACGGACCTTCAGAAGATACTACCTACTCTACCTGTGCACCGCTGCACCATGACGTTACTGACCACGTCCCCATTGGTCAACCCATTGCCAATACCCAGGCCTACGTGCTGGATCGATATCAGCAACCGGTACCCGTGGGCGTTGTCGGAGAACTCTATCTGGGAGGACGGGGGCTGGCTCGAGGCTATCTCAATCGCCCGAAATTAACAGCGGAGAAATTTGTGAACAATCTGCTGACGGTGGGCGATGTCCGCCGTCTTTATAAAACCGGAGACCGGGTTCGCTATCGTCCCGATGGGTCTCTAGAATTCCTGGGGCGTTTTGATCACCAAGTAAAAATTCGCGGCTTTCGGATTGAAATTGGTGAAGTAGAAACGGCACTACGACAGCAGCCAACGGTACAGGATGTGGTTGTTAGCGTCCATGGAGAAAAAGAGAAGAGCTTAGTGGCCTATGTGGTGGCAAAAGAATCTATACAGAACGGTGATCTGACTAAAACGTTACGTCAAGGCCTGTTAGAAAAGCTGCCTGATTATCTAGTACCGACTCTATGGATGGAGCTGGATGCCCTGCCTCAGCTACCCAACGGCAAGATTAACCGTCGAGCCTTACCTGAGCCAGCTGCCCAACCCAATATTTATGTAGCCCCCAGGACCGCTGTTGAGAAAACGTTAGCAAAAATTTGGAGCGACATTCTCGCCCGTGAAACTGTTGGTATTGATGACAATTTCTTTGAGCTGGGGGGGCACTCTCTTTTAGGCATTCAAATTGTTGCTCAAGCAGAGGCTGCCCTCGGGTGTCGTATTCCCCTGCGTACCCTATTCCAAGCACCCACCATTGCTGGATTTGCGGCACAGATTGCGGCGAATTCTAGCGATACAGATGCTTTAGATCTGTTCCCTCAGCTAGAGGCCGACTTGTCCCAACGGCATCAGCCCTTCCCCCTTACCGATATTCAACAAGCCTATTGGCTGGGTCGGGCTCAAGCATTTGATCTGGGCAATATTGGTACCCACGGATACCGGGAAATTGATGTAGTGGGGCTGTCTATCGCTCAGGTAGAACAGGCGCTAAATCATTTGATTGAGCGGCACGACATGCTGAGGGCCGTGGTAAACAATGACGGACAGCAACAGATTTTAGAGCAGGTGCCCCCGTACGTTATTGCTGTAGCTGATGTACCAGACAACTCGAATCGAGAAGATAGTTTGCGCGGTCTGCGCGATCGCATGTCCCACCAGGTCTTTTCCCCTGACCAATGGCCCCTATTCCAGATAGAAGCGGCCCAGCTAGACAATAACAAAATCAGGTTTTACGTTAGCTTTGATGTACTCATTGGCGACGCCTGGAGCTTCCAGTTGCTGGGTCGAGAAATGGCGCAGATGATTCATGGTACTCGGCTTCAGCCCTTGACCATCAGCTTTCGCGATTATGTCATCGCCGAGCAGGCATTTCGTCAAACAAGCGCCTACAGGCAGGCCATGGACTACTGGCAACAGAGACTGCCAGAGATGCCCCCGACCCCCGATTTGCCGCTGACCATGGCCCCCAGCCAGATAGACTCTCCTAAATTTGAGCGGCGTAGCGGACGCTTGGAGCCAGAACTATGGCAAAATCTTAAACAGCGGGCTTATCAAGCCAACCTCACCCCCTCTGGGATGGTGCTTGCCGCCTTTGCAGAAATTCTTACCCTCTGGAGCAGTCAGCCCCAGTTCACCCTAAATCTCACGTTATTTAACCGGCAGCCGGTCCATCCAGAGGTGAACCAGCTGGTGGGAGACTTTACCGCATCGCTGCTGCTGGCCGTTGACGGCAGCGACAACACATTTACGGCTCGCGCCCAGCGACTGCAAACCCAACTGTGGAATGACTTAGATAACCGGGCGGTTAGTGGTGTGCAGGTGCTGCGAGAGCTGGCTCGACAACAAAACCGTAGCCCCGGTGCGCTGATGCCTGTGGTATTTACCAGCACCCTCAATCAGGCGATTCCAGCTCAGGCGGGTGGGCAAACCGAGACAGTATACAGCGTTAGCCAAACCTCTCAGGTTTATCTGGACCATCAGGTTTCTGAAATCGCTGGTGCGCTGGTCTTTAATTGGGATGCCATTGCAGACCTGTTCCCAGCAGGGATGTTGGATCAAATGTTTGCAGCCTACACTCGGTTTCTCAATCAGCTGGCAGCCAATGATACCGCCTGGGAGACATTGCCCCTGGCACCCGCCGACTACCTCACAGAATTCAACCAAACCGACAAAGTACTCTCGCCCTGCTTACTACATACCCTATTCTTTCAGCAGGCGCAGCAGCAGCCGGATAATCTGGCTGTGATTACCCCTGAACGAACGCTAACCTATAAGGAGCTGGCCCAGCAGGTTCAGGCACTTGCCCAGCGGCTGAATGTAGTACCAAACCAGCTTGTCGCCGTTTCTATGGAAAAAGGCTGGCAGCAGGTGGTGGCGGTGTTAGGGATTCTCACCGCTGGGGCGGCCTATGTCCCCATTGATCCAACCCTACCCCAGGAACGACGCTGGCAGCTGATGGAGGATACGGCTGCTGAGACTGTTCTAACAACAGATTTAGCCGACTGGCCCGATCGCATTCAACAGCTTGTTGTTAGTTTTGTCGACATTGTTCCAGTTAGACTCTCTTGGGAGACTCTTCAAATACCCACGGATCTGGCCTACGTAATTTACACCTCTGGGTCTACCGGTACGCCCAAAGGGGTAATGATTGACCATCGGGGTGCGGTCAATACTATTTTGGATATTAATCAGCGGTTTGACGTCGGAGAGTGCGATCGCATCTTCGCTCTTTCTTCCCTAAGCTTTGACCTGTCTGTTTACGATATCTTTGGCACCCTGGCGGCAGGCGCTGCATTAGTCATTCCCGCTGCTGACCAGATGCAGAACACTGCTCACTGGCAGCAGCTTTTGGTAGAGCATCAGGTGACCATCTGGAACTCAGTACCGGCACTGATGCAGCTGCTGTTAGCTGAATTGCACAACCGAGAAGAGATTGCCCCAGACCTGCGCCTAGCCCTCCTGAGCGGAGATTGGATTCCCCTTACCCTGCCAGACCAGTTTACGCAGCGGTGTCCCAATGCACAGCTTATCAGTTTGGGCGGTGCCACTGAAGCTTCGATCTGGTCCATAGTCTATCCGATTGAGACTGTAGAGCCCACGTGGCGAAGCATTCCCTATGGCCGACCCTTGGCCAATCAGCGCTGGTACGTTCTGGATAACAATCTTCAGTCCTGCCCTGCCTGGGTGCCTGGGCATCTGTATATTGGCGGTATCGGTCTTGCCAAGGGCTATTGGCATCAGCCTGAATTAACAGCAGAAAGATTTGTTGAGCTGGAAGGTTCGGCAGGTGGTCCTATGGGAGAGACTCGTCTGTATAAGACTGGCGATCTGGGCCGCTATCTGCCCAACGGTAATTTAGAATTTCTGGGTCGAGAAGATTTTCAGGTAAAGGTTAACGGCTATCGCATTGAGCTAGGAGAAATCGAAACGGCGCTACAGCAGTATCCGGCGATTGACTCTGCTGTGGTCAACCCAGTGGGGACTCCTCCAGAGCTGGTGGCCTATATAGTGCCTAAAATAGACACAACCAATGCGCTTAACCAGCCGCTGGCAAAACTAGAATTTAAGCAACAGCAGTTGGGGATTCGTGCGATCGCACCCACCGAAGAAACCATTGAGCTACCGGTTTCAGCCAACCACCCTCCAGAAAAGTTTCTACGGAGACAAAGCCATCGACAGTTTTTAGACCGGCCCCTGGCGCTACAAACCTTTAGTAATTTTCTCTCGGCGTTACAGTCTCGCTCCTTTAGCCCATCGCCACTGCCCAAATATCGTTACGCCTCGGCGGGCTCTCTCTATCCAATTCAAACCTATTTACACATTAGAGCAGACCGAGTTGCCGATCTTCCCTCAGGCTGGTATTACTACCACCCAGCGGAGCATCGTCTGGTCAGGCTAACGGATAATCAAATATCCTCTAACGAACTCTATGGCCCCCACCAACAGCTCCAAGGTGACAGTGCGTTTAGCCTCTTCTTAGTGGCTCAGATGGAGGCCATTGCTCCCATCTATGGTGAAAAAGCTCGAGATTTTTGCCTAATTGAGACCGGCTACATGGGACAGCTGCTGATGGAAACGGCCCCCGACTTTGATCTGGGTCTGTGTCCCATTGGGGGCTTTAGCAGCGATGCGTTACGCCAAACCCTGGGGCTCTCAGACAATTATCAGCCCCTCCATGCCCTGGTGGGGGGAGCGATTGATCCTCAATGGTCTCAACGGTGGATGGTCGGTTCGCCTCAGAATGTTTCCATTACAGACACCTTACGCAAGCACCTGAGCAAAACGCTACCGCCCTACATGGTGCCTACTCGCTACCATATATTGGAGGCCATACCCCTTACCGCCAATGGCAAGGTGGATAGACGAGCGCTCCCTATTCCGACCTTGGGTGCAACAACCGAGTATGTCGCACCAGCCACCGCTACTCAGGTGAAAATTGTTGACCTGTGGCAAACGCTGCTAGAGGTGGACCAGGTGGGCATTAACGACAACTTTTTTGAAGTGGGTGGCAACTCCTTAACAGCTATGCAGCTGCTGTCTCAGCTTCAGCAGACCTTCTCTACCGAGTTAACCATCGCCCAGCTATTTAATGCCCTCACCCCGGCTCTCCAGGCGCAGCTGGTGACTGCATCTAGCGAGTCTGAGCCACAAAGTGAAATCCAGCCTGTGGCTAGGGACACAGCGCTGCCCGATATTGACAATCTATCGGATACAGATGTAGACGACTTGTTAGCCCAGTTGTTAACAGAGAATGCTCAAAGTCAGCAGGAGGTGACGTCATGAATTCCTCTGACTTAAAGCATCTCTCCCCTGAGCAAAAACGTGAGCTGCTGACCAAACTGCTGCAGAAAAAAGCGGTGAAAAACGGGGCTGAGCCCAAACGGACCGTGCAGACGTTTCCGCTATCCTTTGCTCAGCAGCGGCTCTGGTTTATTGATCAGCTGCAGCCTGGTCAGTCAGTGTATACAATTCCGGCAGCCCTGAGACTCCAGGGAACACTCCAGGTGGATATCCTGCAGAGCTGTTTAAATGAGATAGTCCGTCGTCACGAGATTCTTCGTACTCAGTTTGTAACGCAAGCAGGTGAACCGTCACAGACGATTCACCCCCCCCGACCTGTGGAGCTGCCAGTGATTACTCTAGATTCAAATGGTAATGATTTTAATCTAGAAGCACAGATCGCTCCCTATCTAAAAGCACTGGTGAAGCTGCCGTTTAACCTGGCTACAGGACCTTTGCTGCGCTGTCAGCTAGTGCGTTTAGATAAAGCCGATCACGTGCTGGCCCTCAGTATTCATCATATTGTTGCCGACTATTGGTCCCTGCGGGTACTGATGCAGGAAATTGCTCTGCTGTACCAGGCATTCTCTCAGCAGCAGCAGCAGTCTCCATTACCTGCACTACCGATTCAGTATGCAGACTATGCCGTTTGGCAACACGGTCAGCAAAGGGCGTCCCAGCTTGACTACTGGCTCCAAACGTTAGCTAATCCCCCTGCCATTCTGCAGCTGCCCACAGACTATCCGCGTCCCGCCGTCCAGACATTTCGCGGGGCACGCCGTAGCTTTACGCTCTCGAAACAGCTTTCGGCCAGGCTGTCAGTTCTCAGTCAACAGCAGCAGGCAACGCTGTATATGACCCTGTTAGCGAGCTTTAAGGTTCTGCTGTATCGCTACTCTGGTCAGGATGATATTTTGGTGGGGTCTACGGTGACCAATCGCGATCGCACCCAGATTCAAAACCTGATTGGCTTATTCGTCAACAATCTGGTTTTTCGCACCCAGATAGATGCCCAGCTTACCTTTCGGCAGCTACTAGATCAGGTAAAGCAAAACGCCCTGGCTGCTTACGCCCATCAGGAAGTGAGTTTTGAGCAGGTGGTGGATGCCCTAAAAATAGAGCGTCAGTTGAGCCACAACGCTCTTTTCCAGGTAATGTTTATCCTGCATAATACCCCCAAGGCCGCTATCTCTCTATCCGATCTAACGGTGACGGCTCTAGAGTTTACCAACAATGCTTCTCGGTTTGACCTCAGTCTAGATATGTACGAGACCGAGGCAGGGTTAACCGGTGTATTTGAGTACAACACCGACCTGTTTAAACCAGACACCATTGCTCGGCTGGTGACCCATTTTGAAACATTGCTAGAAGGCATTGTTGCCCAGCCAGATACGTCCGTTGGACGTTTACCCCTCTTGCCTGCATCAGAGCGAGAGACCCTGGCTGCTTGGAATCAAACGAATGCGGCTATTCCGAATGTAGCCGCTCACCAGCTGATTGAGGCCCAGGTAGAGAAGACACCAGATGTGATCGCACTGACCATTGACCACAGTCTGGCCGACAATGTATTCTCCCAGTTTGTTGTTCCTAAAAAAGCCTGGACCTATCAAGAACTCAATCAGCGTGCTAATCAGATAGCCCATTTTCTAGAAAACCAAGGGGCAGGCAGACGCATTGCCTTAGCCTTTAACCGCTCTGCCGAACTAGTAATCGCAATATTGGCAGTTCTTAAGCTGGGTAGCACCTATATTCCTCTAGACCCAACCCATCCCCCTAAGCGACTACGATACATGCTGCAGGATGCTGATGTGGCACTGGTACTTACGGCAGATGGCGCTTTCTCTGAGAAAAATTTACCAGAAGAAGATACTAAGGTAATCGATCTTAAACAACACTCAGATTTAATCGATCAGCAGCCCACAGAGAATCTCTCAGCGGAGATCACCCCAGACGATCTGGCCTATATTATCTACACCAGCGGCAGTACAGGCAAACCCAAGGGTGTGCCCATCTGCCACCGCAGTCTGGTCAATCTACTGAGGTCCATGGCCAAAGCACCCGGCATCACTGCAGATGATGCGTTGTTAGCGGTGACGACGGTGGCCTTTGATATTGCCACATTGGAACTGTTGTTGCCCTTGACGGTTGGTGCCCGTTTAGCAGTTGCGAGTTCTGATGCCGTTTGTGACGCAGGTCGTCTTATTGCTCAAATTGCCAGTGACGAGATCACGATGATGCAGGCGACACCGGCCACCTGGCGGCTGCTATTAGATGTTGGTTGGCAAGGCCAAGAAAATCTCAAAATTCTCTGCGGAGGTGAAGCCTTAGACCCTGTTCTCGCCCATCATCTTCTCCCCTGCTGTCAGGAATTATGGAATATGTATGGCCCCACCGAAACCACTATTTGGTCTAGTGCCCTACGTCTTGATAAAGACACTCTCACCAAACAGTTTGTGCCCATTGGCGGAGCCATCGACAACACTCAGCTCTATATTTTAGATCAGCAGCAACAGCCTGTGCCCATAGGTGTGCCTGGAGAGCTATGTATTGGTGGGGCAGGATTAAGCCCTGGGTATTTGCATCGGGCTGAACTAACGGCTGAGAAATTTGTTGTCAATCCGCCAGATAGTTTAGGAAAGGTGAGTAGTGCTGCCGGTACCCTTTATAAAACAGGCGATCTGGCTCGCTATCATGCCAACGGCACCTTAGAATATCTGGGTCGTCTTGACCATCAAATCAAGCTGCGCGGCTTCCGCATCGAACTGGGAGACATTGAAAATGCGCTTACCCAGCATCCAGATATCGATCAGGCACTGGTAGTTCTCTGGCAAAATAAATCCGAGCAGCCCCAGCTAGTTGCCTACTGCAAGGTGTGGCCCGATGCTGAAATTTTAGAAGCGCCTCAAACTCTACGGCAGTATCTAAGTCGGCAGTTGCCAGCCTATATGGTCCCCACAGCCTATGCGTTACTAGAGGATTTTCCCCTCACCCCCAATGGCAAGATCGATCGCAAGGCCCTGCCCATTATTGAACAAGTATCAACAGCGTCTGACATCCCTCTGCAAACGGCAACAGAACAACAGTTAGCCGCTATTTGGACAGAGGTTCTAAATCGTCCTGTCACCAATGCCAGCGATAACTTTTTTAATCTGGGGGGACATTCCCTGCTGGCTGCACGAGTCATTGCCAGAGTTCAGCCTGTTTTTGGTGTATCCGTTCCTCTCAGAGCGGTGTTTGAGCATTCTCATCTGTCGGATCTAGCTAAGGTAATTGACCAGACGCGAGAACAGCAGGCTTTTGTGCCAGTACAGCCCATTGACCGAAGCCAAGACCTGCCCCTATCTTATGCCCAACAGCGGCAGTGGGTGCTAGCCCAGCTGGAGCCGGAAAGTGCTTTTTATAATATTCCTGCTGCAGTTCGCTTGGAAGGTGACTTTAATCTGGAGATATTCAAAAAGAGTCTAGGACTCCTTTGCGATCGCCATGAAAGTTTGCGTACCGGTTTTAGATCGCTCAACGGTAAGGCAAGGCTCCTTATCTCATCCCACGCTTTACCTGAGATCAGCTATTTAGAATCCCTAGAAGCAACAGAGGCAACCCTACAAACTTATCTCAAATCAGAGATTCAAAAGACGTTTGACCTAGAATCTGCCCCATTAATGCGGGTACAGGTAATTAAAGTGGGTCCCTATACCCATGTGGTGTCCTTGGTGCTACACCATATTATTGCCGATGCTTGGTCAGTGGGGCTGTTGGTTAAAGAACTGGTCACGGTGTACGGTCAGCTCCAGCGTGGGCAGCCGGTCGACTTAGAGCCGCTGAGCGTGCAGTATGTGGATTATGCTGCATGGCAACAGCGTGTAGACACTCAACAACAGTTAACTTACTGGCAACAACAGCTGGCTGACTCGCTGCCGCTGCTGCCGCTGCCCACGGACTATCCCCGTCCGGCAACGCAGCAGTTTACTGGTGCCAGTTACCAGTTTACCCTCAGCCAATCCCAATCCACTGCCCTAAAACAGCTGGGCCAACAGTATAGCGCCACCTTGTTTATGACACTGCTGGCCGCTTTTAAGGTGCTGCTCCATCGCTATAGCGGAGCTAGTGATGTGTTGGTGGGGACGCCCATCGCCCATCGGTCCCAAAAAGAATTAGAGAGCATCGTGGGTATGTTTGTAAATACCCTGGTGCTGCGTAGCGATTTCTCTCAAGGCACTTCTTTTGCTAACCTACTAGCGCAAGTAAAAGAAACTGCCCTGATGGCCTATGCCAATCAGGATGTGCCCTTTGAACAGGTGATTGACACCCTTGATATTCCCCGCAACTGGAGCCATTCACCTCTGTTTCAGGTAATGTTTGTGTGGCAGGCGACAACATCAGAAAGTTTGGAAACCCATGGTACAGAGCTAACCTGGTTGCCCATATCGTTAGAAAGCACCACCACTAAAGTGGATCTAACGCTGATGATGGCAGAGAAAGCAGGCGGCCTCAGCGGCAGGTTTGAGTATCGAACAGATCTGTTTAAACCGGGCACAGTTCAGGCTATAGCTGAAGCATTTTGTATGCTCCTGGATGCTATTGTCCAGACTCCAGAGAAAGCCGTCTCAGCCCTGCCGCTACTCCCTATTCGACAGCAACAACAGCTAGCCCAGTGGAACAACACGTGGCAGACATATCCTAAACATAACTGCCTGCATCAACTGTTTGAACAGCAGGTACAGCGTACTCCTGAAACAACTGCATTGATTGCAGCCGACCAGCACATCAGCTATCAAGAGCTAGATGCCCGCGCTAATCAATTAGCACGGTACCTGCAATCGTTAGGCGTTGCTCCTGAATCTCGTGTAGGTGTATGTCTGGATCGTTCAGCAAATTTGGTGATCGTACTGCTGGCGATTCTAAAAGCAGGGGGAGCTTATGTCCCTCTAGACCCTGTCTACCCCCAAAGCCGACTGGCCTATATTCTTGAGGATGCTGAAGCTTCTGTTGTTATAACCCAGAAAGAATATCAGGAATTGGTGGGAAAGGGCCCATTTAAGAATGTTTTAATAGACTCTAAAGAATCTCTCTATCAGCCTGAGAGTTCTATTGCTTCAAATGTTCAGCCTAGCAATCTGGCTTATATTATTTACACCAGCGGCAGCACTGGCCAGCCTAAAGGTGTGGCCATTGAGCATCGGAGCCCGGTGGCTTTAGTTCACTGGGCGCAGGGAGCTTTTTCGACCGAGCAGCTATCAGGGGTGTTGGCGGCCACATCCATCTGTTTTGATCTATCGGTCTTTGAGATTTTTGTGCCCCTCAGCAGCGGTGGCACCGTTGTGCTTGCAGATAACGTGCTTCAGGTACCCGACTTACCCGCCGCCGATGAGATTACCCTAATTAATACTGTACCGACGGCCATCGCTGAACTACACCGGATAGGGGGCATTCCCAAAGGCGTCTCCACGATTAATCTGGCTGGTGAACCAATTCCGTCTGTGCTGGTGCAGCAGCTTTATGCTGTGGATTCTGTGCAACAGGTGTTTAATCTGTACGGACCCTCTGAAGACACTACTTATTCGACATATACACGGTTATCAACTGCTGATGCGGTTGTTCCCATTGGTCGTCCCATTGCGAACACTCAAGCGTATGTGTTAGATGAGCGGCACAATCCGGTACCCATTGGCATGGCGGGAGAGCTTTACCTGGCAGGGGATGGAGTGGCGCGGGGCTACTGGCAGAGACCGGCATTGACCCAGGAAAAATTTGTTGATGTTAATCAGGTGTCTGACTCGGTGAAGATGACCAGTACCCGCCTTTACAAAACGGGGGATCTTGTTCGTCATCGACCTGACGGACAGCTAGAATTTTTAGGGCGCATCGACGCTCAGGTAAAGGTTCGGGGCTTCCGCATTGAGCTGGGAGAAGTTGAGGCGGTGCTGTTGCAGCATCCGCAGGTGGTTCAGGCGGCGGCCAGTGTGTGGACGGATGATCAAGAGAATCGCCGACTGGTGGCCTATGTAGTGCTGGAAAATCTGCCAGAAAATATGGAGCCGGGAGTGGCGCTGGGGTCAGGTGAGATGGATGAGGTGCGATCGCACCTCCAAACTACCCTCCCCGACTACATGATTCCAGCTCTGTTTGTCCCCCTAGAAAGCCTGCCGCTACTGCCCAATGGCAAACTCAATCGCAAGGTTCTACCAACGCCGGTTCTACCAAAACAGACCCAGGCTGATACCGTTGCCCAAACCGAAACAGAAAAAACATTAGTCGCTATCTGGCAAGCGCTATTACAGCGGTCCGTTAACTTACATGACAACTTTTTTGAGCTAGGTGGCGACTCCATCCTGGCAATTCAAGCTGTTGTTCGTGCCCAGCAGGTAGGCCTGTATATTTCTCCTAGAGATCTGTTCCAGTATTCCACCATTGCCCAGCTAGCCACCGTTGCCCAGCATCAAACTCACACACGGGTACAGCAAGAACCTATCGTGGGTCTTGTCCCCCTCACGCCGATTCAGCACTGGTTTTTTGAGCAAAATCTAAGTCATCCCCATCACTGGAACCAGTCGGTTTTACTCAACGTTCAGCAACCCATCAAAACGGAGATTCTATCCCGAGCCCTGGAGCAGCTCATGACCTACCACGATGGTCTTCGAGCTACATTCCAGCAAACAGAAGCCGGTTGGGAACAGCAATATGGAGCCCCCTCTACTGCGGTGCCCATCGCCATTATTCGCAAACCCGTTGGTGATTCACCCACAGATTTAGCAACAGAGATTACCAATACGGCTAATACTGTCCAGGCCAGCTTTGACCTCGCTAAAGGCCCCCTATGGCGGGCTGTGTACTTTGAGCTAGAAAGCTCAGCAGGGACGCAACGCCGGTTGCTGATTATCTGCCACCACCTACTGATAGATGGCATCTCCTGGCGCATTCTGTTAGAAGACTTACAGCTGCTCTACACCCAGCTGAGCCAGACAGGTGAAGCCCAACTACCTTTCAAAACGCTGCCTAGCCGAGATTGGGTGAATCAGCTAGCAACGCTTGATAAATCGTCAGAACTTGGCTACTGGCAAGCAATCACCAATAAGTTTCTCCCTCATTTCCCCAAAGATTTTCCAGACGGTACTAATATCATGGCTCTGGCAAATACAGTATCTGTCTGTCTATCCGGGGCGGATACCCAGCGGCTGCTTCAGCAGGTACCCACAGCCTACAGCGTCCACATTGATGACTTGTTGTGGACGGCCCTGGGGCTGACCCTAACCCCCTGGGCTGGCAACACGCTACGCATTGCCATGGAAGGCCATGGCCGCCCCGACAACAGCAACCTGACTCGCACCGTAGGCTGGCTCACCACGCTATACCCGATACTTTTACAAATGCCCGAGACCGATAATCTAGGCACAGCAATTAAGGCAGTAAAAGAGACTCTGCGGGCGTTGCCAGATCAGGGGTTGGGCTATGGTATTCTGCGCTATCTCCAGACTGGCGATCAAAATCTTGCAACGGACACCCCCATTCGCTTTAACTATTTAGGACAAACCGATCAGCTGTTCAACGGTTTGCTATCCCCTGCTTCTGAGTCCACCGGGATGTCCCGCAGTCCCCATGATGCTCGTGACGTGCTAATCGAGATTAATGCTGTGGTTAGTCGAGGGCAGCTACACCTGCACTGGACCTATGGCCAAGAAATTCACCGTCAAGAAACCATCCAGAGTCTCGCCAATGGCTATCTACATCAGCTAAGAAAATTAATCGATTACTGTCTATCGTCTGAAACAGACCAGGGCTATAGTCCAGCCGATTTTCCTCAGATGGATTTGGCCCAGGGTGAGCTAGACGATCTGTTAAGCAGTCTAGATTTGGGTAATGGAGGAGGAGAAATATCATGACCATGGCTACCAAGCAACAAGACGCAGCAAAGCGCAACGCCATTGAGGATATTTATCCCCTTTCTCCCATGCAGCAGGGACTGTTGTTTCATACCCTGTTATCCCCCACGGCGGGGGCCTATGTCCCCCAGATAGTGCTGTCGTTTTCTGGACAGTTGGATAGTCAACTGCTGCACCAGGCATGGACAACCCTGCTTGCCCGCCACAGCATTCTTCGCACTGGCTTTTATTGGGAACAGCGGGACCAGCCCTTTCAGGTGGTACAGCGTCAGGTGGCCCTACCCTGGGTAGAACAAGACTGGTCTAGCCTGTCAGCGACTGAGCAGGCATCCAAGCTTTCGGTACTGCTAGACTGTAATCGCAATCAGCCGTTTAACCTGAATCGACCGCCGTTGCTCCGCCTTACCTGGGTATCCCTGGGTAAAGGAGGCTCGGAACGCTACTATCTGATTTGGTGCTATCACCATTTAATTTTGGATGGATGGTCCACCAGTCAGGTGCTGAAGGAGGTTTTTCAACAGTATTTTGTACTGGCTGGTTCTTTGCCATCCCTAACAGCTACCGGTTCTAAGCCCTATGGAGCCTATATTGCTTGGTTAAATCAGCAAGATAAAACAGCTGCTCAGGACTTTTGGCAAACTTATTTAAGCGGCTGGCAGGGACCAACAGCGTTACCCATTTTGCAGTCTAAACGTCCTGTCCAAGCATCGCTAGAACAGCAGCAGCATGTGATTTCTCACAAAATCACCCAGCTGCTGCGAGACTTTATTCAGCGCCATAAAATTACGTTTAACACTCTGATACAGGGAGCATTGGGACTATTGCTCAGTCGCTATAGCAACAGTCACGATGTTGTTTTTGGAACGACCTATGCCGGGCGTCCGGCCCAGCTATCAGGATCACTCTCCATGGTGGGGTTGTTTATCAATACGTTACCAGTGCGGGTACAGGTGCAGACTCAAGCAACCGTTGCCAAATGGCTACAGGACTTGAGTGCCCGGCAAACAGACACTCTATCTTACGAATATATATCCCTAAGAGAGCTGCAGGCCTGGGTAAACGAGGGACGCTCTTTATTTGACTGTCTGTTGGTGTTTGAGAGCTATCCGGTGGCAACAGATATGTTCCAAGGCAAAACGTCCTTTAAGCTAGACAATATTCAGTTTAATGAATGGACCCATTTTCCCCTGACACTGCTTGTCTCTGAAGGAGATGAGTTAACCATTACCGCCAAATATTGTTCTGAGCAAATCTCCCCTGAGGCCGTAGCTCGGTTGCTAGACCATTTGCATACTTTGATCGTTGCTCTAGCTCAAAATCCCCAAAGTCATTTACAGGAGATTTCTTTGCTGACCACTGCTGAAAAGCAGCAGCTAACAGAGTGGAACCAAACCAAAACAGATTACCCGCTAGATCGAGTACTGCCAGATTTATTGATGCTGCAGGCCCAGCAGTCTCCCCATGCCACAGCGATTACTTTTGAAGATAAATCCCTGACGTATCAAGAGCTGCACCAGCAGGCTAATCAACTGGCCCATCACCTACAGGCCCAGGGCATTACCGCTGAGCAGCGCGTGGCCATTTATTTTGAGCGCTCCCTAAGTATAGTGGTGGCGATTTTAGCTGTGATTAAAGCAGGCGCGGCCTATGTTCCCCTAGCTCCAGACTATCCTCCGGCAAGACTAGAGTGGATGCTAGAAGATGCCGATGTGGCAGCGGTGCTCATAGATAAAACGCAAGATCTGCCTCTGTTGGCTGAGCGCAGTCGAAGCCAACGATCTCGACTAGAAATTATTGATATCGCCGATGGGGCACAGCAGTCTGTTACAGAGCCACAGTGTGGGCTAATTTCAGAAAACAGCGCCTACGTGATTTATACCTCTGGCTCCACGGGGCAGCCCAAAGGGGTGGTTAATACTCAGCGAGGTTTAGTCAATCGTCTGTGTTGGATGCAACAAGCCTATGGCCTAACCGAGCAGGATCGCATCCTTCAAAAGACGCCCCTGAGCTTTGATGTATCTGTCTGGGAGCTTTTCTGGCCTTTGCTTAATGGAGCGACCCTAGTTATTGCCAAGCCAGGAGGTCATAAAGACAGTGCTTATCTGGTACAAACAATTTGCCAACAACAGATTACAACGCTGCATTTTGTTCCCAGCATGTTGGCAGCCTTTCTAGAAGAACCAAATGTGGGTAGCTGCACGTCGCTTCAACGGGTGATTTGCAGCGGTGAAGCGCTGTCTCCAGTCCTGCAAAAGCAGTTCTTTGCAAAGCTGCCGAATGTGGAACTGCATAATCTCTATGGTCCAACAGAAGCCGCCATTGATGTGACCGCCTGGCAGTGTCAGCCCAATGAATCAACGGTGCCCATTGGCCGTCCCATCGCCAATACCGAGATTTATCTGCTGGATCAAGACAATCATCGGGTTCCCATTGGCATTCCTGGAGAGCTGTATATTGGCGGTGTGGGGGTGGCACGGGGATATCTAAATCAACCGGAATTGACAAAGGAGAAATTCATCGAGAATCCCTTTGTGACATCTGACAAGGAGGGCAGTTCCCGACTTTATAAGACAGGGGATTTGGCACGCTACCGGTCTGATGGTGCCATTGAATATCTGGGGCGACGAGATTTCCAAGTAAAGCTGCGGGGGATACGCATTGAGCTAGGAGAGATTGAAGCGGCCATGGATGCTCATCCGGGAGTGCAGCAGCCTGCGGTGCTGCTGCGGGAGGATATGCCAGGAGGACCTGTGCTGGTTGCCTACCTGGTTGGTTCTTTGGCTAAAAAGCCCAGCGCCGATATTAAAAGCGCCCTGACACCATTGCTTAAACAGCGTCTCACTGAGGCCATGGTGCCTACGATGTTTGTGCCTCTGCAGTCGATGCCGCTCACATCCAATGGCAAATTAGATCGACGGGCATTGCCTCAGCCGGAAAAACCTGTTAGTCAAGAAACAGTTTTACCTAGAAATGTGACGGAAAGCGCGATCGCAACCATTTGGCAAGACGTTCTCCAAATCGACACCGTCAGTATTGACGACAACTTTTTTAATCTCGGCGGTCATTCCCTCTCCGCCACGCGCATCAATACCCGACTACGAAAACAGTTTCAGCTAGACCTGCCGCTCCACAGCGTCTTTGAATATCCCACCATTGAGACACTGGCTGTCCATATCGATGCCCTGCGCATTGCCGCTAAGCCCACCGAGTCCCCCACTGGCCACAAGGAGATTGAGCTATGAGCAGAGATCGCAATTTACCCATCGAGACTTTTTTAGCCGATCTTGCCCATCAGGATATTAAACTGTGGCTAGATGGTGAAAAACTGCGGTGCAGCGGCCCAGAAGACTTGTTGACCGACAGTTTTAACGCTGGCCTAAAAGCGCGTAAGTCAGAAATTATTGCCTTTTTACGGCAGGTTCGAGACCAGTCCGCGGCGGCGGCTATTCCTACTGCGGACCGGACCGGGTCGTTGCCCCTCTCCTTTGCCCAACAGCGCCTGTGGTTTCTTCACCAAATGCAGCCCGATGCGGCGGTGTATAACCTGCCCATGGCCATTGAGGTAGAGGGTTTTTTGGATGTGGCAGCATTCACCCAAAGTCTAAACGATATCGTGCGTCGCCATGAAGCATTGCGTACTCGATTTGTGACTGTTGATGGCCAGCCTGCTCAAGTTGTTGAGGCACCGGCTCCCGTTGCCGTAGAGCAAATTGATTTTCAGGACATAGCCGACCCGACAGTCAAGATAACACAAGCCGCCATTACTGCCGCCCAAGCTCCCTTTGATTTGAGCCGAGATCAGCTGCTGCGGGTCACCCTGCTGCGTCTTGGTGAAACAAAATCTGTCGTGTTGTTTACCCTGCACCACATCATTGCCGATGGTTGGTCCATGGAGATTTTGATTCAAGAGTTGGCAGTCGGCTATCGAGCTGCCCTTATGGGGCAGATAGCGTCTTTGCCTGATTTGTCGGTACAGTATGCTGATTTTTCTGTTTGGCAGCACCAGTGGCTGCAGGGAGACAATCTGGAAAACCAGCTTGACTACTGGCGCAACCAGCTAGACGTACATCAGTCGGTCCTGCAACTACCTACGGATTTTCCTCGGGCCAGGGTGCAAACCTATCGAGGTGCGGTAGAACAGTTTTCCCTATCGTCAGACCTGAGCCAACAGCTTACGGCCCTGGCCAAAAGCCAGTCTGCTACGGTCTTTATGACCCTGCTGGCTGCGTTTAAAGTGCTGCTCTATCGCTATACGGGTCAGGGCGACCTGGTGGTGGGCACCCCCATCGCCAACCGTCATCGAGCTGAGGTGGAAGGGCTGATCGGGCTGTTTGTGAATACCCTGGTGTTGCGATCTCACCTCTCCTCCCACTCCAGTTTTCAAGTCCTCCTGGAGCAAATCAAAACCACCACCCTCGCCGCCTATGACCATCAGGATCTCCCCTTTGAGAAGCTAGTCGAAGCCCTCCAGCCTGAGCGAGACCTCAGCCACAGCCCTCTGTTTCAGGTCAAGTTTCGCCTAGAAAATGCCCCCCAAGCAACCCTATCGCTGCCAGGGCTGACCTTTAAGCGTCTGCCCCAGGCGGTAACCACCGCCAAGCTAGATCTCAGCGTTGATCTCTATGAGACTCCCAACGGCATTGTTGGCGGCTTTGAGTACAACTGTGATTTATTCAAGCCAGACACCATTCAGCGGATGGTGCAGCATTTTCAAACGCTGTTGGCGGCAATTGTGGCTGCTCCGAACCAGCCCATTGCTGAGCTGTCTATGCTAACGGCCGCCGAGCGGCAGCAACAGCTGAGTGATTGGAACAATACTCAAAAACCCTATCGTCAGGATAGCTGTTTTCACTATTTGTTTGAAGAACAGGTGGAAAAAACGCCGGATGCGATCGCGCTGATATACGACGATGGCATGAGTCTTCAACAGCTTACCTACACTGAGTTAAATCAGCGTAGTAACCAACTGGCCCACTATTTAATCTCTCTAGGAATCGGCCCCGAAACGATCGTTGGCATCTGCGTAGATCGTTCCCCTGAGATGATCATCGCCATGCTGGCCATACTTAAAGCTGGGGGAGCCTACCTGCCGTTAGATCCAACCTATCCACCTGAGCGTCTAGACTATATGCTCTCCGATGCCCAGGTAACCGTTCTCCTCACCCAGAGCCAATTTTCCCTCTCAACAACGGCGCAGCGGATGAACCTGGATACGGACGGCCTCCACGACTGGTCTGACACCAACCCAGAGCATGCCGTTGGCCCTGACCACCTGGCCTATTTAATTTACACCTCCGGATCCACGGGCAAACCTAAAGGTGTTCTAGTCCCCCACGGTGGGTTAGTAAATCTAACGGAAGATAAAATTCGAGTCTGTCAGGTTCACCCCGGTGACTGTATCCTACAGTTCTTCTCTTTTAGCTTTGATGCCTCTATCCCTGAAATTATTATGGCCCTGGCCACAGGTTCAAAGCTGTTACTGGCTCCAGCACCCCTGATGCTCCCTGGTCCGGAGCTAAAATCCTTAATCCAGCGCCATCGGGTGACCCACATTACTATCACCCCATCAGCGCTAGTAAGCGTTCCCTATGATCAGTTTCCAGAGCTGCGTATGGTCCTGGTTGGTGGGGAAGCCCCCGACCCTGAACTGATTCAAACCTGGAGTCAAAATCGCTTATTTATCAATGCCTATGGCCCCACAGAAACAACGGTAAACGCCAGCATGGTGCCCTGCGGGAACGGGCATCCGCTAGATCCTACACTGCTGCCTAGTACCAACAAACAGCTATACATTTTAGATGACAATCTTCAACTGTTGCCCATTGGTGTTCCGGGGGAGCTGCACATTGGTGGTATCGGCTTAGCCCGTGGTTATTTAAATCGGCCTGAACTAACGGCAGAGCGGTTTATTCCTAATCCGTTTGTAGTTGAAAAAACAGTGGGCAATCCCCGTCTTTATAAAACGGGTGACTTAGCTGCCTATTTACCGGATGGTCGGATTAAAATCCTCGATCGCATCGACAACCAAACCAAAATACGCGGTTTCCGAGTTGAGCTAGGAGAAGTCGAGAGAATTCTGCAGTCCCACCCGCACATTAAAACTAGTGTTGTGGTCATCCGAGAAGATAACGGCAGTAAGCGACTGGTGGCTTACGGAGTGCCCGCCGTTCGCGATGGCTCACAGGCGACGCCAACAGAAATTCGACAGTTTGTGGCAGAAACGCTGCCTCAGTATATGGTGCCGTCTGTATTTATGTGGCTACCGGCCCTGCCCCTTACCCCCAATGGCAAGGTGAATACCAAAGCATTACCGACACCTGCCGTCGTTTCCTCCCAAGCCCAGGTACCGCCCCGCAACAACACAGAACAGCTGCTTGCTCAGATCTTTGCTCAGATTCTCTCGCTTGAATCGGTGGGCATCTATGACGATTTCTTTGAGCTGGGGGGACATTCTTTATTGGCAACCCAGCTAGTCGCCCAGCTGCTCAATCAGTTTGAGGTGGAAATCACCGTCATCGACCTGTTTGAAGCGACAACGGTGGCAACGCTGGCCCAGCGGGTAGAACAAAAACAGCGCCTGGCCCAGATGCAGCAACAACCCGTCGACAGCGATGGAGAACGGGAGGAGATAGCGCTATGAGCCATCCTAAGGATTTTCTCGGCTACCTGAAGCCCCAGGTCGTTGCTGAACCTCTGATTCGACAATGGTATGCCTGGAGCTACCTGATTTCTCCGGCAACGGCGGCTCGATATCTAACGGAATCACAGCTTAAAATCATGCAGTCCTTTGTGGATGCGCCAGAGGTCCATGCCACCACCCTACGCAATCCGGCAATGCAGGGGGGACCGTTTATTAACCATGCCCCCAGTCGAGTAGATGAAGTACGGGCGCTGTTGGCGAAAACCCAGGCAGACCAGGGACGATTGATGGAGTTAAGCGCTGCGATCGCAACCCTCACCCACCAGCTTAGCCAGCATCTCCCCGGTGAATCCCTAGAACCTCTCTACAGCCAGATACCCGCAGCTCTTCAAGGCTATGTGGAGCTAGTTTATGACGCCCAAAACAATCCGTCTATTCGCTTTATCGAAGGCTTACTTTATCGCAGCGAGTATTACAATTTGGCAGACCAGAGCATCGCTCTTCGGGTATATGCCGACAGCGATCAGCGAGCCTTTGTCATGAGCACACCGCGACTGCCTGACAACAACAGCCTATTCCTATCTATCCCCTTTAGCGATCGCCGTTTAGATAGTCTTTTTCAGATGCGCCACAGCCCTCAGTCCGTCAAGACAATGGCTGAGCAGCTAGATATCCAGACCCAGGATCTGCCCTTTTTCTATACCCTCTTTACTCTACAGCCCCCCCGTCAGCAGCATCCTTACCAAGGCGACGGCGTGAGAATTCGCTATCTGGGCCATGCCTGTGTGCTGATCGAAACCGCAGACGTTTCCATCCTGTGCGACCCGCTGGTGAGCTACGAACACCCCACAGGCATGGAGCGCTATAGCTACACCGATTTGCCCGACACCATTGACTATGCCCTGATTACCCATAACCATCAGGACCATGTCATGCTAGAAACCCTTTTACAGCTGCGCCACAAGATTAAGAACATTGTTATCCCTAGCGGTCAAAAAGGCTCTCTTCTAGACCCGTCCCTCAAGCTAGTTCTGCAGAAAATTGGCTTCTCCCAGGTGAGTACTCTGGATGAACTCGACAGCATTTCTCTCCCTGATGGCGAAATCATTAGCATTCCCGTCTTAGGAGAGCACGGCGATCTTAACATTGCCACCAAAACCGCCTACTGGATTACGCTCAAAGGTCGCTCTATCCTCTGTGCCGCTGACTCTAATAACTTAGATCCTAGCCTCTATCGCCACATTCACCACTTACTCGGCGATCTTGACATTCTCTTTATTGGCATGGAATGTGACGGAGCCCCCTTTACCTGGGCCTACGGGCCACTGTTGCCCCGACCCACACCTCACCAGCAGGCTCAAACTCGCCGACTAGATGGCTCCAATGCCGAACGCGCCATTGCTCTGGTCAACCAGCTCAATCCCGAACAGGTCTACGTTTACGCCATGGGTCAAGAACCCTGGCTCACCTACATTACTTCCATTAACTACACTCCAGACTCCGCCCCCATCCAAGAATCCAATCAGCTGGTAGCCCTCTGTCGACAGCATCGCACCAGCGAACGCCTGCTAGGTCGTAAGGAAATTGAGCTATCTGCTAGTCAACGCGCCCATCGCAACGACAGACCCATTCCAGTCAGTTCGGTCTTTTCAGCCGACAAAAAACACGAATCAGCGCTAAAAAAACAACATTCTGCCACCGTCGTCCGTCGCCCATCTGCCGCCACCAACGCCGCCACCATGTCCACCGATACCCTAACCCCCTTCCTCACCCAGCTCCAGACCTTGGATATTCGTCTCTGGCTAGAAGGCGAGACCCTACGTTGCAATGCCCCCAAGGGAGCCCTCACCCCTGAGTTAACTGCTCAGCTAAAGGAACACAAACCAGCTATTATTGCTCTACTCAAAGGCAGTGCAGCCTCAGAGCCCACACCCGCAGATCCACAGAACGACTGGAAAACAGATCGAATTCTTTCCGCTGATATCTCTCCTTCGGAGTCTGTTTCTAGTCTCACAACGTCTCCCCAAACTATCTTTTTAACTGGGGCAACCGGATTTCTTGGGGCTTTTCTTTTATATGAACTGCTGCTGCAAACAAATGCCCAGATTTACTGCTTGGTGCGTGACGCTAATTTGGGCTTAGACAAATTCAAGCATTGTCTGACGGCCTATAAAATTTGGCATCCCAGCTTTGCTGCCCGTCTTATTCCCGTGCCTGGAGACTTAGCTCAGCCTTGGTTAGGGCTATCAAAAACAGAATTTCATGCCCTGACCGAGCAGATAGACAGCATCTATCACAATGGGGCTCAGGTGCACCATATTTCTCCCTACGCCCAGCTCAAGGCCGCTAACGTGGAAGGCACCCGAGAAATTCTCAAGCTGGCCTGCTACGGGCGAACTAAACCGCTGCACTATACGTCCACCCTGAGCGTTCTGCCGCCAACCCCTTTACCAGGCCATACCAAAATCTATGAACAAGATGACCTGAGCACTTATCCAGTGCCTGCAGGTGGGTATAACCGTAGTAAGTGGGTAGCAGAGCAACTGGTGGCTCAAGCTCGCGATCGCACCCTGCCCACCACAATCTATCGCCCCGGCCCGATCTCCGGCCACAGCCAAACCGGCGTGTTTAACCCCAATGATTTTCTCTATCGGCTGATGCAGGGCTACGTGCAATCTGGCATGGCTCCCCATGGTGAAATGCCGTTAGATATGCTGCCAGTGGACTATGTGAGTAAAGCCATCGTGTATCTATCGCTGCAGCCTGATTCTGTTGGTAAAGCATTCCATCTGATTCATCCAGAGTTGGCATCATCAAACCTGCTGTTTGAAGCATGCCAGGGGGCAGGCTACCCAATTCAGCGAGTGCCCTACGAGACCTGGTTTCAAAAATTGATGCACATTGCCCAGGGGGATCCGCACCACGCCCTTTATCCGCTGGTTGCGCTCTTTTCATCTCGCCAGGGCGCTCAAGATTCACCCGCTCCTCTAGAAATTCCCTTTGATACGCAACAAACCTATGTCGGTTTACGCGATGCACCCTTTGACCTGCCGACATTAAATCGATCGCTGTTCGATACCTACCTAAAGGCCATGATTGCCACTGGCACGCTATCGCCACCGCCTGTATTGACGTGAATTGACATGATTTATTGGTGGGCAGTGCCCACCCTACAGGCCTCTCCTGCACCCTTTCCCTTTCTCCTCTGCCCTACTATGACCGAGCGTTATACCGATTACAACAACTGGGCCTGGCTCTATAACAAAACCGTTGGCCCTGACTACAGTCAACCCCAGCTGGCTCTACTCCAGCGGGTTCTGCTGCCCCATGTACCAGAGAGGGGACGAATTTTGGACCTATGCTGTGGCACTGGTCAACTGATTCAGCCACTGTTAGAAGCTGGATATGACGTTATCGGCATAGATGGTTCCGAGGAGATGTTGACCTATGCCCGCCAGAATGCGCCCCAGGCAGACTTCTTACTAGAAGATGCTCGTACCTTTGATTTAGACGAAAGCGTTGACGGTGTGTTCTCCACCAGTGCATCCCTTAACCATTTGATGAGCCTACCGGAGTTAACCCAGGTGTTTGAACGGGTTTATCAAGCCCTAAAACCAGACAGTATATTTGTATTTGACCTCAACCACCCTCAACAGCTAGAACGCTGGTGGCGCGGACAACCCACCGAAGGGGAAATCAGTCGCTACTACGCCTGGATGATCACCCCTCGCTATAACCCACAGACAGACGAGGGAGCATTTGAAGTCACTATTTTCCAATCGTCTGTAAAATCTCCGGGTCCGCTCGGAAAGCTTTTATCTCCAATGAAGCGAGCGATTTACAAACTGTTGGGACGTCAGCGTTTTATTGGACTGAGACTTCGGGTTTTACAAAATTTTGCAGCCTTTGAACCTCACTGGGAGCAGAAAAAACTCACGTATCCCATCAAAGGTCATAGGATTGATGATGTTTTCAAAGCACTGCAACAGGTAGGTTTTGAAAATGTTTCGGTACAAACTATTGATGGCACGTTAAAAATTGACGATAGCCACTCTGCTCATTTTATTTGTAAAAAATCATCTTCTGCCCGGTTGGAAGCAACGGCGGAAGCAGCTTCTTTTAAGGATTTACCGTGATTTTTTTAGGAGATGGGTGGGTCACAACTAGCCCGTTTTTTCTCGTCCCCTGCTCTTTTTCTGCAAAACCATGACCACCACAATACTGACACAACACCATTTACAATCTATTGTCGACCGCTACACCCAGCGCACCGCAAAATCAAAACAGCAGGCTGTCGCTAATCGTGCTGTGCTGGCGGACAAAAGCTCCATTGGCTTTAACTTCTCTTTAGAAACGAAGGAGATGTGTTATCCAGTGGTGACAGCTAGAGCCGAAGGGGCTAAACTCTGGGACATTGATGGCAACGAATATGTCGATATCCTCATGGGACTAGGCACCTATCTGTTTGGGCATAATCCGCCATTTATCCAGACAGCCATTCAAACACAGCTGCAATACGGGATTCCTGTAGGTTGCCAAGCAGAGCTGGTGGGCGAGGTTGCCCAGCTAGCTAGAGAACTGACGGGGCTAGAGCGAATCACCTTTAGCAATACGGGTACTGAAGCCGTGATGACGGCAGTCCGTATCGCCCGCACGGCCACAAACCGCAACAACATTGCGGTTTTTACAAATTCTTACCACGGACATTTTGATATGGCCCTACTGCGGGCACCCCTGAGTGAATATGCTCGCAAAAAAGCAGTGCGGGCCACGAGTAGCAAACCCTGGTTGGCTCCGGTGAACTGGCTGCTCAAACAAAAGATTAACAGCCGTGCTGTTCCAGCGGCCTTGGGGATTCCACCTGCTATAGCTCAAGATGTAATGATTTTAGAATATGGCAATCCCCAATCGCTGGCTGTAATCAAAGCGAATCGCAACAAACTAGCTGCTGTCCTGGTGGAACCCGTTCAGAGTCGCTGTCCAGAACTACAGCCAGAAGCATTCTTACAGGAACTGCGAGACCTGACCCAAGAAACAAATACAGCACTTATTTTTGATGAAATGGTTACTGGATTCCGGGTTCATCCCGGCGGTGCCCAGGCCTATTTTGGCATTCAGGCGGATATAGCCACCTACAGTAAAATCGCAGGCGGCGGATTGCCTCTGTCGCTTATTGCCGGAAAACCACGATTTATGGATCATATCGACGGTGGTCCATGGCGCTATGGTGACAACTCTCAGCCCCAGGTACCGACAACGTTCTTTGCGGGCACCTTCTGCAAACATCCTCTAGCCCTAGCCACAGCCCATGCCACTTTGAGTCGGATAAAGGCAGAAGGGGATGGATTACAGGCAGATCTCAATCGGAAAACAGTCGACCTAGTGAACCAGCTGAATAGGTTCACCACAGACGCGAATCTGCCGGTGAAGTTTACTCAATTTGGCTCATTTTTTGCGATCGCACTCAGTCAAAGCCAGCTTTCTCCCCTGGCCACCAACCTGCTCTCCTACCACCTACTCAATCGAGGCATTCATCTGCGCGGCGGCGACAAAGGTGGATTTCTCTCCACCGCCCATACTTCGGAGGACATCAACAAAATCTACACCGCCTTCTGTGAAAGCCTCACCGCTCTCCACCAGGCCAATTATTTATAGTTTTTTATAATTTTCACACTTGCAAAAATCATGCCCACATCCACCAAACTCACCTACCGCGTAGTCATTAGCGACGAAGACCGCTATTCCATCTGGCCCGAGTATCAAGAAATTCCCTGGGGCTGGAGAGCCGAAGGAAAACTGGGAACCAAACAAGACTGCCTTGACCATATTGGTAAAGTATGGACCGATATGCGACCCCTGAGTTTGCAAAAAGTCATGGCCAGGGACCAGCAGGCCAATGGATAGCCAGGTTATTTACCCCATGGGGCTACTACCCACTTACGATACCGGGGAAATCTGTATGACGCTAGATGGTATGACACCAAACGGTGTACCAACCACGCTAGATTTGCTGGTACCCTGGGATATTCCCCTGGAGTATCGATTAGATCCAGCGACAAAACAACAGATGCAAACAAGTTTGCAACAGCTTTTAGAGATATTAAAAATAACGGACAATGCTTGCGCCTGCAGCTGCACAGAACAACTCCTGGCTGAGTTACCCAGGCCCAACGCCCAGCCAGCCCAGGTAAAATCAACTAAAACATCCCTTAGTACCGACGATGCAGAGGACTATGACCAGTTCTTCGGCGTTAGGCATATCCAAACTACAGAACCTGCACTATGTCTAGTCAGGGGACTGCTCACCAACTGTCATCGTTTTCTCTCACTGTGCGTCAATCACCCGCAGCTTTCTCCCCAGCATATTGCTCAACAAAAGCAAGGCTTCGTTAGCTACATTGACCTCCTAGGCCGAGTGTTTTACCTAGAAGAACTGTCATGAACCAGACCGTATCCCAAGCTATTTGGCAGGGCTTCCACTGGTCGTTTTTTATCAACGTCCAGGGTCTAATTATTAGTCTCAGACGATTTGAGGCACAGCTGGCCTTAGGCAATCTAGACAAGGCCAAAATAGAACTCGCCACCGCCACTGACCTGATGTTGGCCTCTGGCGCATCGATGGAGCTGGCGGGTAGCTTTAGCCGAGAAGCCTACGAAGCGGATGTGCGCACATCGATGACCCCTCCCCAGGTACGATCAGATAATTTTAGCGGTTTGATGTCTTGGGAGCATGCGGCCCTAATGCAAATTTGGAAGCGGCTGCGCCCGGCTTTTGAGACATTGCCCCATGAGCTAAAGCCGCAGCATGGAAAGTTTGTACAGGCCTATTTTGAATTAGCCACAGCCCATCGTGCCGTATGTGAAAAGTTTGGTGGTGCCGAGGGTGGTAGTTTACGATTTGATAGTAAGTGTGCGATCGCAACCCTCGACAAATTTAAAGACAGTCGCTTGGGACTCATTAATCCGACTTCATCGCCCAACAACAAAGGCTGCCCCTTTTCATCAGCACCGTGAAAATTTACCACTATCAGCGCAACGATCGTCAGCCTAACTTTGGAGATGAACTCAACCAGTGGCTATGGCCAAAATTACTGCCAGATTGCTTTGGACCAGAATGCCCCAAAGACGACGACACTCATATTTTTATTGGCACCGGCACCCTACTAAATTCACGCCTCCCCCAACGCATCCAGGCCGCCAAACATGTTAGCTTCATTGGCACTGGTGCAGGCTACGAACAACCATTACAAAAAATCCCCAAGCACTGGCAAATCTACTGTGTACGTGGTCCTCTCTCTGCCCAACAGCTGCATCTATCAGCCGGCAAAGCTGTTACCGATGGCGGCATTTTAGTAAATCGTATTTTTACCAAACTCCAGCCCAAACACTATGCCGCTAGCTTTATTCCCCATATTCACCATGCCAACTATGCCGCTAGCCTATGGAAATCTGCCTGTAGCAACGCCAATATTCACTATATTGATCCTCGCTGGCCAGTGGAAACCGTCCTGGCAGACATTGACCAAAGCCAGTTATTACTGGCCGAAGCCATGCATGGCGCTATCATCGCCGATGCCCTGCGTGTGCCCTGGATTCCCCTAATCACAAGTCCACGCATTCTCAGCTTTAAATGGCAAGACTGGTGCCAATCCATAGCACTCACCTACCAGCCTCAATTTGTCCCACCCCTCTCATCCTACCCCCGCTGGGGTAAGGGAGTACGATCTGGCATAGCGGCCAGTCAACATTGGTGGTGCGCATTACAACAAAGTACCGTTAACACCCTACAACATACGTTCCAATCCAGAGCTAACCTGACCTCAAAACGATTAAACACCATTATCAGCACCGTCAAACCAAATCTCAGTCATTCCGATGTATTTTCGGCTCGCCTGGATCAGTTAGAGCACCATCTAGAAGTCTTCAAAATTCAGCATAGCAAAGGATAGAAACCGATAGCTTAATCAAGCCTATCGGCATAGATTGATCTCAAACTACGAATTAATTACATTTTCCCATGGGCTAAATGCACAGACTTATGAATCGAATTTCTGAGCAATTAGTGCATCAAGCGACCACTTGCCCGAGCCATTAACTAACAGAAACAAATACAGTGCACTATAAAGTGCTGCAGTCTCTAATGGAGTAACTTTAAGACCGTTGCCCTTTATGTGAAAGAAAATAGCCACCCCCATAGTGGCTAACAAAGCTAGAGCATTGGGACGTGTTAAAAAGCCCAACATAATTAGTCCAGCACTAATCACCTCTACATAAGCCGCACAGTAGGTAAAAAAGACTGGATAGGGCAAACCAATGTAGCTCACCACATTGTCTGCAAACCCTTGCACATCAGCCAATTTGTCGAGACCATTGTGAATCATCAAGCCACCGGCCGCCAGCCGGGCAATTAGCCACATCAGCTGGAATAAAGGGCTATCGGAAGTTCCTGGAGCTAATAGCTGCTGAGGTAACGATGATGATGAAACAGACTCTGGAGATGACATAGGATTAAAAATCAACGGTTACATATTATTATTGCAAATTTTTCTCAATAGTTTAGTATTCCACATATCTATTTAGAAATCGCCTCTACACCCTGACTAGAGCGAACTTGGAAAATGTTACCTTCAAGGTCATGACCATCGCAGACAACATATTGATGAAATAACCATTCCACTTGAATAGGCTTGAGAGAACCTCCGCTGGATATCACTAACTTTCGCATAGTCGCTATGGGCTTATCTGTAAAAAATACAGGCTTGATAGGTGTGGATTCCCTAGGTTCTGTAGAAACAGTTTGATACTGTGATGCAGCCTGCAAAATCACAATCTCTGCTGCTGGGTGCGTCAGACGAATATAGCTATCGTCTGTATCAGCTCTAGAGAACTGAAAGACCTGAGCGTAAAAACATGCTAGATCTTCTATGCTGTTTGAATAAAGAACCAGCCCCAGATACATTAGCCTACTCAAAACCTTTCACAACACTTACGGTTAGCGTTAAATCTAAATTTTGGCAGCGCTCTGAACAGTCTGTACGATTACAGGCTCAGCACATTCTGGACTAAATTTAGTGGCCACTATAGCCGCTTTTTCTGCAATCTCAGCAGCGCTCAGATCCTGTCCATAAAGTATCTCTAACGCTCCTAAGGCAAAGCGACTGCCTGAACCAATCGCCCAGAATTTAGAAAATTCGGTCACTTCACGATAGGCCGTAATCACAAAGATACCGTGGGGGTTAACCATCAATGCATAGAGCCATTGAGATTCAGTAGGCTGCCGCTTATCATTACCGTTGTCTGTTTTAACAAAATAATCAGACTTGAGGGTAGCTTGATGACTTAGAAGCCAGCGAAAAATCTCACTTGAGGAACTAAAAGACTTAGGTTCGCTACGCTCCAGCAGGTCTGTAAATATTTGCCGAACGGCCCAGCTGCCAGTAAAGCCTAGAATACTGTCACCGTAGGAGAGTAGTTTAGAATCATTTACCTGATGTTCTGCCAGGGTCTGAATATTGCCATTACGGGTAACGAGAGTATCACAGGCAATGGCAATTTCATGATTTTTCTTAACAGCCGTAATAATGGTCATAGTTAAGATTTTTAGACTTTAGTCAGTCCAGAGCATCAGCGCATATTACAAACTTTTAGCCATAACCCATTACATTCCATCATAGTAAAATAACAGTATTGAAATCCTGACGTTGTGAAAGGAAAGCTTGCCATGGGGATATCCTTGAGATCAATACTGAACATGGCGTTTATTGGCTTAAGCATTGTAGCAGCACTCAACTTGTATGGTAATTTCGTGCTCCACCGACCTGCTGCCGAACTATTTTCTCACCAGTGGTGGTCCACTTGGGCTCCTAGTTATATAATCTGGTTTGTATTTTTGGTAATAGGCTGCCATGGTGTTTTGAGAAGACAGCGCCGATAACCATAAAGCATCAAAATTACAGCATTTAACTGCTTTTTGCCGTTGCTGATTTGGGGGATAAACAAATCTGTAACGACTATAGCGCCCAAGAAATTGGTTCAATATCGTTTGCTTGCAAATAGGCATTGGCTTTGGAAAAATGTTGGTTACCAAAAAATCCACGATGGGCCGACAGTGGTGAAGGGTGAGGTGAGGTCAGGACTAAATGGCGTTCGCGATCAATAAATTTTCCTTTTTGTTGTGCATAGCTGCCCCACAGTAGAAAAACTAGATTCTTGCGCTGCTGGTTTAAGCGACTGATAATGGCATCGGTAAATTGCTCCCAGCCTCTTCCCCTGTGGGAGGCAGCTCTATGCTGTTCTACAGTAAGTACACTGTTAAGTAACAATACGCCTTGATCGGCCCAGCTTTGCAGACAACCATGTTTGGGAGGTACAGTACCTAGGTCTTGGGCAATTTCTTTAAAGATATTAACTAGCGACGGTGGCGGAGCAATGCCCTGTGGAACGGAAAAGCATAGACCATGGGCCTGACCAGGGCCATGATATGGGTCTTGGCCCAGAATCACGACCTTGACCTGGTCAAACGGTATGCTATCCATGGCATTGAAAATAAGTGAGCCTCGAGGATAGATGATTTTGCCTGCTGCCTTTTCTGTTTGTAAGAATGCTTTTAGTGCCTGCATATAGGGGGTGGCAAACACATCTTCTAGGACTGCTTTCCAGCTGGCTTCTAGCTTAATGGTGCTAGTGGAAGAGGGGGTGGCTTCTGCTGTCATAGGAGGAGCTAGGGTTAAGGGGGATGAAGTAATTTTAGTCCAGAAGCTAATCCAGTAATCAGGGATGTCTGATCTTACATCTGCCTAATAAAGCACTAAAGCCGCATCCACAGAATCTGAGAAACGTAGGCAACCACCGCTGATGATTTTGAGACTAACAACAACTTTATTCCTTATAGCTAAAGCAAAACTCACGAGTAAAGTCACCGACTAATGCTTTCTATATTTTTTGCCGTCGTCAAAAGCTACATTAAATACTCGTCCTAAATACTTCGCGCCGAACCACTCTTTCATCGGCAACACATTAGCCGTCCATAAGTTATTATAAGTCTCTCCATCTAACAGGCCCGTCGCCGGAAACTCTCCTCGTTGTGGATGCCAGTAGGTGCCGAAAATAATATCCCACACGGGAAAAAATGCTGAGAAATTCTTATCTAAATGCTCATCCTGAAACGAGTGATGAATGCGATGATACTGTGGCCCCGTCACCACTCGAGAAAACCAACCCAGAGGTAACCGCAGGTTCATATGGATAAACTGTAACCACAGCACCTCAATAAACGTCAGTAGCCCCAACGCCAGCCCGCTAAAGTCAAACAAAATCCCCATCGGTATTGCCAAAAAGAATAGCAATAGCGGATCTTCTAGCCAATGCACCCGTCGGGTGCTGGTTACATTTAAAGATTGCTCGCTGTGGTGAAACTTATGCTGTTCCCACAGAAATTCAGTCTTGTGCTGCCATCGATGAAACCAATAGTAAAAAAAGTCTGTTGCCAGAAAATAGAACAGTGCTGCTAGCCCATAGGTCACCCCATGCTGCGGCACTGGCAGCCGAATCCACGGGCCGCCCACCCATCCTTGAATTAGGCTAACAATGATGCTGATCCCCGTTGCCTGAATCGCCAGGCTTATCACGCTATAAACCACATACCACCGCAAATTAAACCACAGGTGCGACCAGGGCTGACGCTTCTCCACTGGACGGATGCGCTCCACCAAAATGAAGACGCCGTACATGACAAAACCAGTGAACACATATTTAGCAAACCCCAGGGGGGCGGCAAGCCATTCCATAGAAAAGTGGAGAAACTAAGTTGGAAAAATGGGGTTGGGACGTGGAGAGCGGCGAAGACTTATCAGTAACCCTATGGCTATGATAGTCGTGGTAACACTAAAGTAAAAGGGCGCAGCTACCGACACCTGAGTATAAAGCCAGCCTGCGATCAGGCTAGCGGGCAACGTGGCTATTCCCACTAGCATATGAAACGTGCCTACTTCTGCTCCGCGCCGTTCTGGATGAACCAAATCGGCTACAAAGGCTTTTTGTACCCCTCGCGTCAGGGTGGAATAGAGACCGTAAAACATGAATAGTCCCCAAACTAACTCGGCACTATGGGCCAAAGCAAAGCCTAGATATACTAAAGCGAACACTCCATAGCCCATGACTAGTAAAGGCCGTCGCCCAATGCGATCTGACAGTCGCCCCGCTGCAAAGCCCAAACAGGTCTCCACCAGATTGAATAGTGCGTAGAGCAAAAGTAACTGGCTACCCGTTAGGCCTAGCTCCTGCGATCGCAACAGCAAAAACGCATCGGACGAATTCCCTAAACTAAAAAGGCCCACTACCAGTAAAAACTGGCGATAGGCCGGACTTAGCCCCCGCAGCGTAAATTGCGGACGAGAACGCCGCTTTACCTCAGCCAGCCGACGAGGTTCCCGCACAAACCGGAACAACACCAAGACACCCAATAGGGCCGGAAGGAATGCGATCGCAAATACCTCCCGATAGTCAAGCTGTCGTAATAACAAAAAACCCAGCAGCGGCCCCAAAACTTCCCCCACCGTTTCCAAACTGTGGTGTAGCCCAAAGGCTTGGCCTCGCTGCTCCGGCGCACAATTTTCCGTAATCAACACATCCCGTGGAGCCGCCCTGAGTCCTTTACCCACCCGGTCCAACAGCCGCGCCCCCAGCACCGCAACCCAGCCGAGCGAGAACGCCAGCCCCAGTTTAGACAATGCCCCTAGACCGTAACCTGCGATCGCAAACGGTTTCCGCTGCCCCACTCGATCCGAAAGCCAGCCCGAATATAGCTTTAGTAGACTAGCAACACTCTCAGCAATGCCTTCAATTACCCCCACCGTCCATACCGGAGCTCCCAGGGCTGACGTCAGAAAAATGGGCGTAATCGGATATACCATTTTGCTGGAAAAGTCAGTACAAAGACTCACCCAACCAAGGGCACGAACCGTCGACCCCGATTTAGGCATGCCCGGACTCCAAGATGGGTAGACTTTGAGACGTTTTTTCTAGGGGCGTCTTCTGGGGCATCTTTTCAGACACCTGGGGCAGTAGCTTTACCGGACTCGCCTGCATTTTCTGGGTTAGCAGTGCTTGAAACTGTTCATTTAGCAAACGCTGTCGCGTCGCCTCATCAAACTTGGCTGGGATCATCTTTTCTAAGCGCACAATCACCAACCAGTCACCTACTTGCTCCGGTGGCCATAGCTGTTGCGGTTCGCTGATCTGCAAAATCCTAACTAACGTGGGATGCAGATTTCCCAGCTCAACTGGCCCCACCATCCCCCCCGTTTGGGCCTCCTTCCCTTGAGAGTATTCCTTAGCCACGTCCGCAAAGGATAGCTTGTCATCTCGCAAGCGAAAGTAAAGTTCCTGGGCTAGCCCCGCATTCTTAATCCGAATCATTGAATAGATAGCTCGGTCATATTTGGCCTTGTTCTGCATAAAATCAGACTGAATTTGGGTAGCCCAAGTATCTTCTTTAAACCGATGTAGCCGATAGGCACGCACTGCTTCAGTCACCAGATGTTGGGGTTCTAATTGATGTTGCTGACACCAAGCCTGACGTTGTTCATCGTTGAGCAAGTTGTGCTGAGCACAATAAAAATCATAGGCCACCTGCTGATCACAGGGAATCCCATCAATCAGCTGATCGACCACCAGCTCTCGCACTAGCTGCGGTAGCAAACGATATTGTCTAATTTTCTTCACCAATTCTGGAGTGTTAAGAATTTGGGGACCAACTTGCATAGCGGGTTCCATAGGCGAGAAATACACTCCCAACTACTATTTTTATTAAAACTGAGTCTCAATAAGCTCACTCTGTAGTTAGCGTACCACCCTAGAAACCATGCCCGTCTTAGGACTATCTAAAAAATGATGCTGCGCTAAGACCTATCGACCACAGCAATAACTCACAAGTCAATCAGTCCAATCTGAGAAAAGGTTTATCATTTTTTTACTATTTCATTTTTTCGATATATACGAGCCTGTCAAGCGCACTAGAAAAGAGGCATTCCTATTCGAGCCCCCGCTCGCCGTTGTATTTATTGAGAAAAAATAGCAATAATAAAGCGACCCATTAATTTAAAGAGACAAAAAACAGGGATGGACGACCTTATCACCACCTGTTCACTCGTAATTGCCATCCTCCTAGGACCTTTTTTGCTAGTGAGCTTGATGGCTTGGTTTACGGTACAGGCTTTTATGGATATCAAATCCAAAGCGCTGCGTCTCTATCGGCAACGGTCCACCCCCTGTGGTCAATGTGCTTACTACACTGGTTGTAAAGAATTGGCCTGTGCCGTACAGCCTTATTTGGCCTTAACCTCAGCCGCGAAAGATTGCCGAGACTTTACTCCCACTGAAACGCCCCATCCAATGACCACGGAACATTACAAGTATTGACAGCCAGGATGCTTACCAGGATTAAGGTTAGGATACTAACTTTAACCGTAGGCCTCATGCATCATGACTAGCTGGATAGTCTGTCCACAGCCGCGAGCTAACCCCAAAGTTAGGTTGTTATGTTTTGCCTATGCGGGCGGGTCTGCCTGGATATTTCGCACCTGGGCAGAACAACTTCCTGCAACCATTGAACTTTGTGCTATTGAGCTACCGGGACGGGGCAAACGTATGGCCGAACCTGCTCTGACTACAGTTACTGCCATTATCGAAACGCTAGGCCCCGAACTACTGCCTTATCTCAATTTACCCTTTGCCTGTTTCGGCCATAGCCTGGGGGCATTGATCGCATTTGAACTATGCCGCTGGCTCCGGCGTACTGTTCAGCTTGCTCCCTATCATCTCTGGGTTTCAGCGGCCCAAGCCCCCCAGCTACCGGCTGAGAAAGCCCCCATGCATACCCTTCCGGATGCCGCGTTTATCAACGAACTCAAACATTATCAAGGCACTCCCGATAGCATTTTGAATAATGCAGAAATGATGTCTTTGGTACTCCCCATCCTTCGGGCTGACTTCACAGTTTTAGAAACCTATCGGTACCAACCTGGTACTGCCCTCGGCTGTCCAATCACCGGCTTTTGGGGACAACAGGACTCCATTGTCAGCCAAGAACATGTAGTCGCCTGGAATATCCACACCCAGAACTTCTCCCTGGAGGCTATCGATGGCGACCATTTTTTTGTGCAACAGCCTACATTTTCTCAAAGGCTAGTATCAACGCTGACTAGCATCTAACCTGCCTGCTCAGCCATATAATCCATCGCTAAAGCTTCTACAGCAAGACCAGACGCAGCGATCGCACGCTGACATCGAGCTAAATTTCCATCTCCTGCGTATATCTGCCGTTCTAGCCGATGGGCCACATACAGCATTTCAGCATGGGGCAACCAAGGCAAAATCACCTGATCTTGGGGGCTTGATAGCAGGCACAACAGCTGCTCTAGCTTTTCTGGGGAAAACTCATCCTGGGGTAGCACCACCACATTATCCACCTGCTCCACTAGCCAGTCATGATCCCAGTCATCGCCAGTGAATGCGATCGCAAGCTTAGCCATCGGGGCTCCATCAATAAATGAACATCCTGCCGTATCACCACAGAAAACGACATGCCTACCTCCTAGCCGGTACCATCCTGACTCGATTGTTAACGTCGAACCGGAAACTGGCGTCACCGTAGCCAATGGCGATGTGGCTTGTCTTGTCTTAGCAGGAATTATCCGAATAATTTCTGACTCAGTAATGGGCACCTCATCAATGGTCGGAATCTCATGCGCCTCTACAGCGGCATCCTCCACAGCGGCCGATTTTAACTGTTTAACCTTCTTGATAGCCGTCCGTAGCTCATTAGCCGTAATTTTCTTACCTTGTTCTGCTGCCTCTAAAACCTCATTTCGCAGGTCTTCTGGCACCGATGGAGCAGCTAACTGGTACAGCAAAGACGTAGCAATATCGACTTTTGCAAGATTTGCAAATCTGTCACCAAAGGTCTCATACACCTTGATGAAATTGTACGCCGTCCGCTGACTCCAGCCAAACTCTACCTTTAACCAAGTTAAAAATTGACCATATTGCAAGCGCGATCGAACATCCGATAGCTTCTCACCAATTTCCCAAACATCCTGGGCCGAGCGACGTAACCGTTCACGAATTTCCCCCGTGCGCTGCTGAATAATCAAGCGCTTCGAGGCTTCTAGACTGCCATAATCAAACAACCCACTGATGGATGAAGCCTTAGAACCACGAGCCATAACAAAACCTATAGGGCGTTAGCAATAAAATGTTGATCAGGCGCGTACATAACAAAACCGTATTCGCTAATCAACTTTAGCTTGAATATTTATCTCAAGTCTACGTCTATGTTACCCACTTAGCTTGACTTTACATGAAAAACATGCAGATTAATTTTCTTATAATTGGTCAGTAGGCAGACACGATTGAGCTTGATAGGATTAACTCTGACTAATTTCTATGATGGGCAAACGCGCATCATAGTTTCCAAGCATTAAGGATCTTAATGAATGCCCCAACTGTTTGAGCGTGTCCGTCAACCGCTCTGGCAAATAATTCAGTTTTATTGGGAAAATGCCACCCCCAAGGAAAAAAGAACGGCCAGCGCTGGAGTCTTACTACTCATTGGATTATCGCTATTCAGCAGCAGCTTTCTGGTTTTTGAGAGCCTCCAACGGGGCGAATTTATTTCAGCCTTAGCAGCCCGCAGCCCACAGCGATTTCGAACTGCATTAACTCTCTTTACCGGCATCTTGTTAGCAAGTGCCTTACTGCTATCCATTAGCACCTATGTTCGCGATCGCCTAGGGCTACATTGGCGACGTTGGCTGACTCGCTATGTGCTGTCATCTTATTTAAGCCAGCAACGCTTCTATCGATTATCCACCGATATCGATAACCCCGACCAGCGCATGGCTGAAGATGTAAAACAGGTTACCCAGACTTCTCTATTTATCTTGACTACACTGCTAGAGTCAGTCATTCAGCTGATTGGCTTTGTTGGGGTCCTGTGGTCAGTTTCCATGGGTCTGACTGGCTTTTTAGTGTTCTATGCCCTGGTGGGCAGTGCGATCGCAACATTCTTTTTTGGCACTCGTCTTACCCGCATCAATAGCGAACAGCTTAAACGAGAAGCCAACTTTCGCTTTGGTCTCATTGACATTAGAGAGCACGGCGAATCCATCGCCTTTTACCAAGGGCAAACCTACGCCAATCAAGACAGTCGTCAGCGCTTTCGCCAAGTGATCAATAACTTTAATCGCTTTATTCGCTGGCAGCTCGGCTTAGACTGTTTTCAAAACAGCTATCAATATCTCACATTTATTATCCCTAGCCTGATTTTAGCCCCACAAATCCTCTCAGGGAACATAGAAGTTGGTTCTGTCGTTCAATCCCAGGCAGCCTTTGATCGCATTTGGTTATCCCTCAGTTTAGTCGTAGTCCAGTTTGAGCAACTCACCGCTCTAGCAGCCAGCATTGATCGCCTCAGTCATTTGCTCCAGGGATTGAAGAACACTGACATCCTAGATCCCCCCATTAAAGTTCTCCCAAGTACTCAGATAGCCGCCCAAGATCTCACCTTAGAGCTTCCATCTTCTCACCGCAGTTTAATCCATCAGCTCTCCTTTAATGTCGAAGCAGGTCAGAATCTCCTCATCACAGGTCCCAGCGGCGTTGGCAAAAGTTCTTTAATCAAAGCCATTGCCGGACTCTGGATCACTGGTCAAGGAACGATCCACTGCCCTCCAGAAGATATCCTATTTTTGCCTCAACGTCCCTATCTTGTCTTAGGTACTCTCCGACAACAGCTGCTCTATCCTCAACTAAACGCCAACCTACCAGACCAACAACTACTCACAATCCTAAAAGCCGTACAGCTAGATGACCTCAATAATCTAGACCAACAAGCAGACTGGTCCCAGCGTCTATCCACAGGTGAACAACAGCGGTTAGCCTTTGCTCGTCTCTTACTCATCCAGCCTGCCTATGCCCTGATCGATGAAGCTACCAGTGCTCTGCCCATATCTCAGGAACAAAGCCTGTACCAACAGCTGACCCAAAACAATACCACCTACATCAGCATCGGCCATCGCCCCAGCCTCCTAACCTATCACCAGCAAGTTTTAACCCTAAAAACAGGCCAAAGCTGGCATCTACAATCAGCCAAAACATATCAAGGATTTAGATCCTAGCGACTTACGTTTCTTCTTTTTTCACTCTCTACACTCTCCCCCGTGATTTTACTCCATGTCCCAACTCTCCTCGATCAAATCAGTTATCTTCCCCTACTGGTTCTCCCGGGAAAAATGGGGAGCCTGGAGCCTTTTAACACTGCTGATCAGTCTATTGTTGCTCCAAACCGGTCTTAAAGTTGTCTTTCTAATCTATGGCGGTGAAGTTACCTCTGCCCTAGCAGCCCAAGATACCGAACGATTCAGACAAGCAATCAGTACTTTTTTACTGATTTTATTGACCGGTATTCCCTTTGCTTCTCTTAGTGGCTATGTCCGAGCTAAATTAGGTCTGTTCTGGCGTACCTGGCTCACCCATTACTATCTAGACCAGTATCTAAATAACAATAGCTTTTATCTGCTAAGGCTTTATCAAACCCTAGACAACCCAGGACAGCGCATCGAAGAAGACATTCGTACCCTCACCCAAGAATCTCTTAAGTTCTTAGTTATCTTTCTAGAGTCGGGATTTCAGCTTCTAGGATTTGCTGGCGTTCTCTGGTCTATTTCTCAGACGCTCGTGACTGTTTTATTAGTTTATGCTGTGGTAGGGACTGCGATCGCAACGCTCTATTTTGGCCCCCCCCTCATCAGCACTAATGCCGAACAGCTCCAGCAAGAAGCTACCTTCCGGTTCGATTTAGCCAGAATTCGCGAAAACACCGAAGCCATTGCCCTATACCGTGGAGAAGCGCAGGAGTTCTCTCAAACCTGGCAGCAGTTCACCTTAGTGCTTCAAAATTTTTCTCGCTTAATTCAATGGCAGCTAGGTCTTAATCTTTTTCAAAACAACTATCGCTATGCTACATTTATCATCCCCGGCATTATCCTAGCTCCCAAACTCTTTGCTGGAGACCTCGAAATTGGTGATGTCACTCAGGCGGGAGCCGCATTCAACCTCATGCTAGGTGCCCTAGCCTTGATTGTCCTCCAGTTACAACAACTCACCAATCTAGGCGCAGGCATCCAGCGCCTGGCCCAATTAACCACTGGTCTTTTACAGACTAGCAACATCACTTCAGCCCCTCTCAACGTCCAGAATTTTTCAACAGTTGAGCGATATACTGGCCTTAATCTCTCAATCAATAATCTGACACTCACCACCCCCATCGCAGACAAGATTCTCATTCGAGATCTGTCCCTTACCCTCCCACCACCACAAAGTTTACTCATCGTCGGTCCCAGCGGCATTGGTAAAAGTTCACTACTCCGGGCCATTGCCGGACTCTGGCAGACCGGCAATGGTACCATCACCTGCCCAGATTCGGTCGCCTTCCTTCCCCAGCACCCTTATTTACCGCCTGGCACTCTACGGCAACAGCTTCTATATCCTGATTTAGACTCCACCATTGACAATGCAAATCTCAGCCAGGTTTTAACTACCGTTAACTTAGAACATTTATCAGATACAACCACTCAAGCCAATTCTCAAGAAGATCTCTTATCCAGCACTCTTCCCAACCTATCCTTAGGTGAGCAACAACGATTAGCCTTCGCTCGTATACTACTAAAAGCCCCTACATACCTCATTCTGGACGAAGCCACTAGTGCACTAGATCTAGCCAATGAAGCTTTACTATATGGGCATATAAAGAGTCTTGGTATCGCAATCATCAGCGTTGGACACCGTCCTTCTCTAAGAGAATATCATGACTATCAACTTGAACTTTCCAAACAGGGCACGTGGAAATACTCATCAATCCAGCTGTAGGCTCAAAACTTGGTGCCATATTCATATAAGCCACACTCCCCGAGTTGCACAAAAGTCTCCTCGCGACTCAAGTTTAAACTGATCAAGCAACGCTACAATCCAAATTTCTACTAACGGCATATTTGTTAGTGTCTGTAAGTTTTCGCCACCTTTTCCAATGAGCAATTGAGGTGTAATCAGAAAGGAAAGCCCCTGAGGAATGGCCTTTCATGAAAATCAGCGACCGTGAAGCCCAAATAGTCCGAATCCAATCAACGAGCTTCCAACCGGAATTGTCGTCCGCCCTGGAAGTAAAATTGCGGCAAGCCGTAGTGGAGGTGACGAAAGTGACCCTAGAAGCGGTGCTGGTCGAAGAACTCTCATCACAACGAGCGTGTCAACGGAAATCACTCGGGAGACACTCAGGGTACTTTACCCATAACAACTCTCTGGCCTAGCAAAACAGTTGATGTGGGCCAATCAGGCTCTAAATCTTCGACAGGCGAGATGGGATACCAATGTTGAAAAAAGTTAAATTTTAAATCTGTCATATTGATTCATTCGTTGAGGTATTTGCCAGGGTCGCCATACTAAAGTGTGCGACACATCCAAACACTGGAAATTTCTACCATGAAGCCTGCCTTTCTATAAGCGCAACGTGCTGGTGCATGGCTCGGGTCACCACCGGTCGCGACTGTTGCGACCCGCATTCCTGTGGCTTTCATGCGGGCGATCGCAAAGTTGTACATGGCTGTGCCCACTCCCCTACTCGAAAAGTCTGGGTGAACTGCATTCAGCCCAATCTCTCCAACACGTGTGTCCAGATTGAGCTGCACCGATACAAAACCGACTACAATCCCAGTCAGTTCAGCTGCATACAATTCCCAGCCAGATTCAGGTTTGAGGATCATCGAGGACAGAAACTCCGCTTGCCCTTCATCTTCTCTAGCCTGGGCTAATTCGTAAATTTCATCCCCTAGGATTGAGCGAAAGGAGGCAAATATTGGTTCGAATGCTGCTTGCCGAATTTCCTGCAAGCGAGGAGCATCATCAGATTTTACAGGGCGCAATACCAGGTTTGGTTTCGACATATAAAAACCTCATGGCCATCTAGAGTCAATTTCAGTGGTTGCTATCATTGGCAGCTTCAGCCTTTATAAACATGCTTAGGCATGAGAATTAACTATGTCCTACTTTTTATCGTACAGGCGTTCCATAAAACACCTCTGCAGACAAAATTTTGAATTTTGTAAAATCTCTTTCTCCCTTAGAAAATAATTGCTAGGTTCTTCTGTTTTCTAGCGATGGGCGATCGTGGCGGCGGGCTGTGCGATCGCAAAACCGAGTCACCTCAGTGGCCAAAACACCGGCTAAGAGCCCCCAAAATGCCGAACCAATACCCAAGAGACCGATGCCAGATGCAGTGACTAGAAATGTGATCAGGGCAGGCTCGCGTTCTTTTTCCTGGGCGAGGGCGGTCACTAACCCTTTGCCGATGGTGCCAAGTAGAGCTAAACCTGCGATCGCAGCCACCAGTTCCTGGGGTAAGGCCGAAAACAACCCCACCACCGTCGCCCCCAATAACCCCACTACAATATAAAACACTCCAGACATGACAGCGGCCACATAGCGTTTATCCGGGTCCTCGTGGGCTTCTGCCCCCATGGATATGGCAGCGGTAATAGCAGCCAGGTTGATGGCAAAGGCTCCAAAGGGGGCCAAAATTAACGAGGCGACCCCACTCCAGCTAATCAGGGGAGATGTGGGAACCTGATAGCCAAAGGCACGGAGGGTAGCGACACCTGGCACATTTTGTGATGCCATGGTGACGATAAATAGGGGTAAGGCAATGCCGATTAGGGCATTGATCGAAAATTGTGGTCTGACAAAGCTAGGGGTAGCCCACTGTAGCTGAACGGTTTCCATCGCTAACAGTCCCTGGGCTGCCGCAAGTAAAACGCCGAGGATTAAGGCCGCAATCACCGTGTACCGAGGGGAGATGCGACGCATGATCAAATACAGGCAAAACATGGCAAACACCATGACAAACTGGGTTTGCATAGCCACAAAAACATTGAGCCCAAACTGCAACAACACCCCCGCCAGCATGGCCGAGGCCAGGGATAGGGGCAGGTGGTTCATTAACCGTTCAAACCAACCGGTAAAGCCGAATAGGGCAAGCAGTCCTCCACAGAGGACGAAGGCCCCAATGGCTTCTGGTAGAGTGACATCGGCGGTGGTGGTGACCAACATCGCTGCACCGGGGGTGGACCAGGCCATAACAACGGGCTGTCGGTAGCATAGGGATAAGAAAATCCCGGTTAGCCCCATACCCCAACCTAAGGCCCACAGCCAGGAACCAATTTCGATAGGGGATGCGCCCATAGCCTGAGCTGCCTGAAATACAATCACTCCAGCGCCGGTAAAGCCCACCAGCACGGAGACAAAGCCTGCGATCGCAGCTGAAATCGAGAAATCTTGTGAGAAATCCTTTAGAAAAGCCATAAATCTCCCTAGATGCTGGCTTCTAGATTAGGGCTGTCACTCTTTAGCCGTATTGGACAAAATTGCCCTACCGGCCTTTTGATATTGCCCCGGAGTAACGCCATAGGTTTGCTTAAAGGCGCGGTTGAGATGGCTTTGGTCATAGAAGCCATGGGCGGTTGCGATCTCAGCCAGGGACTGGCCACTACGGTGGCCCGTTCGCAGTGACCGTTTTGCCTGCACTAGCTGCCAATGACGCTGGTACTGATGGGGCGCACAGCCCACCTGCTGACGAAAACAGCGGATCAAATAATAGGGACTCAGATTCACTAGCTGGACCAGCTGATCCAGGGAGACATTTTCGGTATAGTGCGCTTCCAGGTAGGTACGCACCTGGGCAACGGCCTTTGATTCTGGTTTGGCGGCTCGTAGGTCAAACGGGTTCTCTGCGTTGAGCCGAAATAACGTTGACAATAACTTTAGGAGCAAAGACTGCTGCTCTAGCTGAGTCGTGGGTACGCTCAAGACCTGGAAAAGTTGATAAAAAACAGGTCCTAAGGCCGTTGCTTTGAAAACGGGGGCTTTGAAATAGGGAATACTGCCCCCTGGTCGCTCTAGCTGAGTTAATATCTGCTCAACCAGGAATGGTTCAATGTAGATGTTGCGAAATCCCCAACCGCCGGGTGAAGCCACCTGCCCTGTGTGAAGATCCCCTGGGTTAATGAGATTAAAGCTGCCAGGACTGTGGATATAGTTTTCGCCGTGGTGCTGACAGCACCCCTGTCCGGTTTCATTCAGGCCAATGGTATAGGCTTCATGGAAATGTTTGCCAAATCGATGCTGCTGCAGCCTAGCTTCAAACAGTTCGACACCTGGCAGGCTGGTTTTCCAGAGACGGGCTGAGTCAGGTGGCTGGGTCATTTAGCACTTGCCTGGTAGCATCATCGTCAGTTATTAGCGGGAGAACCTATGGATTCGCTGGGCTCTGTAAATACTGGCGGTGTCTCCTGCCCGATACTTTCGATGATAGCGTCTGCTGCTTGCTGCTCAGCCTGCCATGATTTAATGCGGCTCTGGGCATTGGCATAAGCATTGGCCTGGCTGGGAATTTGGTTAGCTAAGCTAATGGCCCGATCTAAACTGCTGTAGGATTCACTTTCAGCTATGGTTAAGAGATCCGAACTCCAGCGGTTAATCTGCTGGAGGGCGTTGCCATACTGGCTGCTGCTGGAGGGAATTTGGTTAGCGGTGACGATGGCGCGGGCCAAGTCATTGGCTGTGCCTGACCGGGCAATATTAGTCGCTTCCTGCAGGCGAGTTTGATTTTGCTGCTGGTCACGCCAGCTGGCTAGGTCGTTTTGAATTTCTCCGTATAGGGAGCGTTCGGGGGAAATGCGGGAGGCAGCTGCGATCGCACCCGCCAAATCGCCTACTCCCGCCAACCGCCGCGCTTCATCCACTAGCGGTCGATCTTCAATCGCTTCAATCCGTCCTTGCCAGCGGGAAATACGCTTCTGGGCGTCGTCCGTTAGGGCGCGTCCTGGAGAAATCCGGCGGGCTTCTTGAATAGCTAGCTGCAAAGACTGGGGCGTACCAATTTCCGCCAGCTGATCGGCTTTGTTTAAGATCGGCAAATCTTCAGTCGTTTGCACTCGATCTTCCCACTGGGTAATTTGCTTGGATACTTCCTGCCAGCGAGGATTATCCCGTCCCACCTGCTGTGCCTGGACAATCGCTGAGCGCAAATCATTGACATTGCCGGGGGCAGCTATCTGGCGAGCCTTGTCTAGCTGGGCCAGAGCCTTAATCTCCGAGCGCCACTGACGGATTAATGCCTGGGCCCGACCATAGAGGGGCCGATCTTTGCCCATACTCTGTAATCGGGTAACGGCAGAATCTAAACCCAGGGCATCGCCACTCCAGGCATGTCGATAGGCGTCTGTAAACACTTGAAAGTCGGCGATTTCTTGATCGAGGCCCTCGTTTTTAGGAATTGCTGCCAGGATTTCTTCGGCTTGGGATAGTTTTTTGCGGGCCAGAAAGTTCTCAGCCACTTCTAGCATGTCCTTGGCAATGGTTTTTTTCATCTCTTTGGCATCGCCGTGGAGCACACTTTCAGGCTTGATGGAATTGAGTAGCTTGAGGGCTTCTTTAAAGCTGCTAACGGTGCCATTACTGGCCAGACGCTTGACTTTTCCTAGTTTGCGACTATCTTCTCGGGCTAGGGCAATTAGCTTGGTGAGTTCGGTGTACTTGGTTTGGGACCAGTGGTCATTGCTGACGTCCAACAGCCGCACCGATAGACCAAAGGCGTCTTTAAATTTGCCGTCTACCAGCGATTTTTTGGCTTGGTCAAAGATATCTGCGCCTTCTTGCCAAATCCGTTGCCAACGACGAACAGAGCTTTCTACCTTGTCGGCGGCGGCGGTGTTGGTGGGGATTTTTTTTGCGGTTGCGATCGCATCTTCCAGCTCCCCTTGGTGGAACTGATCGTCTGCTAATTCCAGAATTTCGCTAGCCCAGGTTTCCACCTTGGCATCAATTTCAGCCCGCAGCGGATGATCCTCCGGCAGTTTTTCGACCAGACCAATTGCCTCCAATAAAAAGTCCACACTTCCCTGGGTGGCATAGGACTCAGCACACTGTAGACGCATGGCTGCCGATGCCGTCGGCCAGAAAATAGCCCGACAGTTGGGTAGGTTGGGCATACGAAATAAGCTGGTCACCGCAAAGGCCAGGGTCCCTGTGATCAAGGCCAAGGTGGTTAGTAATAGAAACTGCCAGCTACCAATCCACCGAAAGACTAAGGCCCCCCGCAACATAGAACGCTCTGGGCCAGCCCTTTCTGGGCCAGCCCCTTCTGGGGGAGCTACGGGGGAAGAAGGCACCCCAGCATAGGACGGCGTCGCTGTATTCAATTGCTCTCCCTGGGACACTCTTTGGGAGCGACTACGGGGTACAGAAACAGGCTTAGACGGGCGACGATCTCGTTTGGGACTCATAAACGTATCAGCCAGAGAAGATATACAGGTGCGGATGCCAACTATGGCGTTACTTTAGCGCACTGCACCAATTGTGCAACTGCGTCAATCTTGCATGGGAGCCCACCTACTTTAGTGGGCCGACTAGCCAAAATAATCAAAGTAATCCAATAACCGAGGGTACAAGCAAACCATCGTTCGGAGCATCCTTCTTTACGTTTTGTCCCATGGATTTCCATGGATGTTTTATCCCATGGAAATATTATGGAAACCATAAGACGTAAACCATAAGACAATCAATCAGGAATCCACGTTCCCCATCACCAAGACCCTCACAGGACTCCCCGCTGGCATCATCGTTTCTCCCAAAGGTACCTGAGCCAATCCACTGGTACGACTCAGATTGACTAGATTTCCAGAACTATGCCCCCCCGCTGCTAGGGTAAACCGATAGCCGTGATCTCCCAAGCACAGCTGTCCCCATAAATAAGTCTCCCGCTGCCCACCTGCCTTTAAATCACTGTCCGTTGTGGCCCAGACAAATGTGGGAGTCCACCCGATGCTTAGCCCCGATAGCTTGCGTAAAGCCGGTTGTACAAACCGCCAAAAACTCACCAGCGATGATACCGGGTTGCCGGGTAACCCAAAGTAAAGCTGACGGTGGCCATGGTCAAGGCCAAACGTAGCTACCGTCAGGGGCTTACCGGGTTTAACCGCCACCGAACGAATGTGGATGGTAGCCCCAAGCTCTGCCAGGATCTGGTCCACATAGTCATAATCCCCCACCGACACCCCGCCAGATGAAATCACCACATCCGCCCGGGTAAGCGCCTCGGCAATGACCTGTCGCGTGGCATTTTTTTCGTCCGGTACGATTCCCAGGGGGACGGCCACCGCCCCTGAGTGCTCAATCAGTGCGGCCAAGGCGTAGCGATTAGAGTCCACAATTTGCCCCGGTCCTAGGGGCTGATTCAAACCCACCAATTCATTTCCCGTTGATAAAATGGCCACCCGAGGCCGTCGGTAGACTGGCACCGGCACACACTGTGCCGCCGCTAGCACCGCGATTTCAGCTGCCCCAATCTTGATCCCAGGTCCCAGTAACTCTGCTCCAGCTTGATAAAAACTGCCCTGCTTACGGACAAATGCCTGAGGAGTAGGTGCAGCTAAGATATCCACCTGCTTCCCCTGCCGCTGGGTATTTTCCTGCATCACGATGGTATCGGCCCCAGCTGGTAGCAGACTGCCGGTAAAAATGCGGGCGGCCTCACCGGGCTGCAGCGCATGCTGAGGCACCTGCCCCGCCGGGATTTCCTCCACAATATTGAGGGTGACAGGCGCCGCCGCTACATCGTTATACCGCACCGCATAACCATCCATTGCTGAGTTATCCCAGTGGGGAAAATCTAGCTGGCTGCTAACGGACTGTCCCAGCACTCGCCCCAAACTGGTCTCTACTGTCACCATCTCCAGATCTGTGACCGGCGTAGCCAGGTCTAAAATCAGCTGTTCCGCATCGTTTGCAGGCACCATAGGCGTTTAGGGGAAGTTATAGAAGTTCAGGCCAGTCATCCATCACCATATCAAACGCTCCCAGTACGATATGAATAAAGCCTTATCCACGTCCTCATCTTTTACATAATGACCCTTGCCTCCACCCTCAAACACCGTCGCCAACAGCTAGCTAAACATCTGGACGTACCAGTCCTGCTCTGGTCAGGCCAGGCTACCCCCCGCAATTTTCCGGCTAACACCCATCCCTTTCGTCCTAGTAGTCACTTTCTTTACTTTGCCGGGCTGCCATTAGAAAATGCGGTGATCCATCTAGCCAATGGGCATCTCACGTTGTTTATGGATGAGGCAACTCCTGCCCAGGCACTATGGCATGGCCCCAGTCCAACCCGCACTGAACTGGCTAATAAAATCGGTGCAGGTAAGGCGCTACCTTTAGAAGACATAAAGCACTTTACGGGCGAGGCGGCCACCCTCAAGGTGCAAGACAGCGCCACCGCTGCTCATCAGGAAAACATTCTCAAGCGGTCTCTTCCGGTGGCAAAACAGTCCCAAGGGCAAGATCTGGCGTTACTCCAGGCCATTGTGCAGATGCGGATGTGTCATGACCACTACGCTCTAGCAGAAATCCGGCGGGCGGCTAAGGTTTCGGTCATGGCTCACAAAACAGGAATGGCCGCTACTACCTTAGACAAAAGCTTAGATAAAGGCCTGACCGAAGCCCATATTCGGGCAGCCATGGAGCAGGTGATCATGGCCCAGGGTATGACCTGTGCTTACAACAGCATTGTTACGGTCCATGGTGAAGTTCTCCATAACAATCACTACCATCATCCCCTAGGAGAGAATGACCTAATTTTGGCTGATGTGGGTGCGGAAACAGAGACGGGCTGGGCCTCAGATATTACTCGCACCTGGCCGACCAACGGCAAGTTCTCTTCTACCCAGCGAGATCTGTATGATGTGGTGTTGGCAGCCCATGATGCTTGTATTACAGCAGCCAAACCTGGGGTGGAATATCAAGCGCTGCATCTGTCGGCCTGTCGGACCCTAGCGGCAGGTTTGGTGGATCTTGGCATTCTTGTAGGTGCAATCGATGACCTGGTGGCGCAAGATGCCCATGCCCTGTTTTTCCCCCATGGAGTGGGGCATCTGTTGGGTTTAGATGTGCATGATATGGAGGATCTGGGAGATCTGGCGGGGTATGCTCCCGGCCGTAGCCGTAGCGATCGCTTTGGTTTAGGATTTTTGCGTTTGGACCGACCTTTGCAAACACAGATGGTGGTGACTATCGAGCCTGGGTTTTATCAGGTACCGGGGATTTTGGACGATGAAAATAATCGAGAGCGCTACGCCACCATGGTCAATTGGGAGCGTCTGGCCCAGTTTGCCGACGTTCGAGGTATCCGCATTGAGAATGATGTGCTGATTACTGAAAAGGGTTGCGAGGTGCTAACAGCAGACTTGCCCACAACGGCAACAGCGATCGAACAGCTTGTTGGCCATCAAATCAGTTAGCAAAGCCGCTCTCTCTTTAGCAATAATCTTAGCTCTGTTTTGAGTGAGTCTTGGAGTGGTGTAAAGGGATAAAATAAATGCGATCTCATGCACTCTGTTGCCCTTTTCTCTGTCGTTGACAGTACGGAAAAACCGGGGAAACCAGACAGTTGGAACGTCCAGTATCAATAAAGTCTTTAAGTAGAAACAAAACAGAAACATGTACCAACGCTGGAACCGTCGGCATATGAACGATTTACAGGCTATTTGAACTGTCGTAGAAGTATGCTCCTGCGTTAGTTACCCTCCATCACCAGACGAAACCCAAATAAAATGTGGAGAGAATCCACAGGACGATCATGCCCATAGGCGGCGCGGCAAAAGCCAGGATAGTCATCCCAACTACAGCCTTTGAGCAACACTTCAGCCTCAGTGCTAGATTTTTCCACCAGGGTGTTGGTGTACTCAAAAACATTGCCTGCCATATCTTCAATGCCGTAGGGACTTTGACTCAAAGAATAAGCGCCAATTTCACTGGTCCCCACTGGTTCATTTTTTGCCCAATTCGTGCCGTCATCTCGCCACTCGCTACCCCAAGGGAAATATCGTCCGTCCGTTCCCCGCGCAGCCTTCTCCCATTCCAACGCGGTTGGTAGCCGATAGCTTACCCCGTCTTGACTAGCCCGCCATTCTGCATAGGCCAGCACATCTTCAAAGGATACAAGCACCACTGGATGTTGCGCTTGCCCTGCCGGATACTGATCGCCCTGCCATAGATAGGGTTCTACCTCATCGTAGCTGTGTACTAGAAAGCCCTGTTCCTGGTACTCTGCAGCTGTAATTCCCGGTAACCGATGGCCTGTTGCCTGTACAAATGCCTGGTAGTCTGCGTTGGTAACTAAATTCTTACCCATACAAAAAGCTGCCAGATCCATGGTTCGTCTGCCCGGCTCACGGTCAAACCAGCCTCGCTGACGATAGCCTGCTTCGGCGGCAGCCACATCGGCCGGATTATCGGCAAATCCTTCTGCACTAATGCGATAGGCGTAATCTCGCTCGGTGCGATCGCTACCGGCAATAAAGTCGCCCCCTGCCACGTACGCAAATCCTGCATTAGCCTCACAGTCTGTCTGGGTGATCTCAGCCTCAGCCGCTGGTTTGTATCCAGAAACATCCGCCTGACAGCCGATAAGCAGCAAGCATAACAGACTTAAGCTTGGACGGATTAGCTTTGCCATCGCAAGTTACACCTCAGTTAATCGCATACAGGACGCCTGTACAGCTTAGAACTTGAATCTGAGGATAGGCTGTGACCTAGCTAGCATTCTGCTTTTTAGCCTTGGACCTCGAAGATATCTTCTCGCAATTTTGCCGTGCCATCGACCTGCAAAGCCCACAGTTCCCGATGAATCATTCCGTAGGCTTTATTCATTTTCCACTTGGATGTGAGCACAGCGGTTGTTTCATCAAGCACTTCAATTTTAGGCTCAATGTACTCCACATCCGCAAAACCATCATTCATTAGTTGTTGCCAAAACGCTTGGATCTGTTCATGACCAGAATATGAACCTAAGGGCATAGCCTGCACCGTAGCTGTCGACTCATATTGAGCTGTACAGCCTGCAGCATCACCTATATTAAAAGCCTTTTGCCATCTTGCACTAGCTTCATGAACAGCTGTGAGTAAGGCTGACTTTTTAGCATCATGGTTCATCGCTTGAAGTCCTTTAACGGTTCATACTCTCTAAGAGTAGGGATTCGCAAACTGGAAAAATAGTGTCAAAATCGACTTATGTGATGTCATTTCTGACAATCTATGACCCAGCAGATATCGATTGGTCTTTTGCTGTACCCTGGTGCACAGCTGTCCGCAGTTTATGGTCTGACAGACTTGTTGGTTGCGGCCAATCGGATCGCAATGGCACATACTCCACAGACGACAGACCGTTTGTCGGTCAGTCGTTGGCAAATAGATCCGAGTTTGGGCCGCATCACTGTTATCGATCACCGCGATTGCCCATGTCAGCTGACAGTCGTGATTATTCCGCCTAATCTTGAAAGCCAAGGAACAGACGCACCCGATGCTGCAGTACTTGATTGGTTAAGGGCACAGCATAACGGTGGTGCAGTGGTATGTTCTATTTGCACTGCTGCGTTTGTGCTTGCCCGGACAGGATTGTTGGATGGACGTCCTGCTACCACCCATTGGGCGTTGAAAGAGGCGCTTGCAAACCAGTTTCCTGAGGTTCACGTGCAAACCGATCGGATGTTGATCGAGGATGGCGATATCATTACAGCTGGAGGGGTGACCGCGTGGATTGATCTGGGTTTAAGACTCATTGATCGGTTCCTAGGACCTTCTGTAATGTTAGAAGTGGCTCAGTTTTTTTTGATCGATCCCAATGGGCGAGAACAACGATTCTATAGTAAGTTTGCGCCGCAGTTTTACCATGGTGATGAGGCGATATTGCGAGTACAGCATTGGCTGCAGACTCACTATGGTGAAGCCATTGCGATCGCAGATATGACGACTGTAGCCGTATTGGGAGAGCGAACCTTTCTACGTCGGTTCAAAAAAGCGACGGGCATGAAACCGATTGAATATTTACAGGCTTTACGGGTAAGTAAAGCGAGAGAAATGCTGGAATTTTCCCAAACGTCATTTGGTGAAATTGCTTGGAAGGTTGGCTATGAAGATCAAGGAGCCTTTAGAAAAGTCTTTGTGCGGCTGGTGGGGCTACCGCCAAGTGAATACAGACGTCGATTCTCTGTTGGGACAACGGCTCTAAATAACTGATGCTGACTCTCCAATGGGCACAGATCATCTGGGTGCTTTACGCCAGCCATTTTCGATGGCCTCGGCCTCTGAACAAAACCATCGTTCTCCATATTCTGGGCTAATGTTGGTTGAGCTATAGTCTTCCATCCCTGGAACGTGATACAGCTTTTTGTCTGTACTAATGGAAATATTCCCCTTAATCTTGCATTCCGAATTAAGAGTAGCAGCAACCGGTTTTGGAGAACTACTCGTAACAGTTTGGGGAGACTTGTGAAATATATTTTTTGTTGTAGTTAATGTGAGGAGCAATAAAGCTGCTAGCCCTACAAGTATCTCCGTTAGCTGATACTTTCTAAGGGGCTTTCGGTTACTAGTTTGAGAGTTAGACGACACTCTTGTAATTGGAGTTTTAGCCGTACGGTTGTTTCGGTTCTTTTTGTTTTTTTGGAATGTCTGCCGCCTGTCAATCTGCAGCTTAGAGGTTACCCCCTGAATGGCCGCCTTAGCCGCACGGACTTTACCCTTGGGGGTATTAACCCGCTGATACAGAATGGTATCTCCGATCTTAGGACGGCGACTGTCTTGGGGCAGCACGCTAATGTGCAAAAACACATCTGGCCCACCGCTATCTGATCTAATAAAGCCAAAACCCTTATCGTCTTTCCAGGTAATTAACTGCCCTTTCTTGAAAATAGGTTTCATGGAATAGTCCTGCACTCGATGCCGATGCTGTAGTCTTACAGGACCTGTTACCAGACCACAGGATAGGATGTGTCAGTCGCTTCCCACTTTATCAAGTCCTTATGAATACTCTAGGCCCCAACAAGACTCAATCAGATATTTATCAGACATTTAGCTGATAAAGTCCTCCTGACAGGTGCTGTCATCTAACTGAATATGGACCCTCAGCCGCTGCCCCGCCGAACACCGAAATGGTGGAATTTGAATAAAGTTATCCCGCGAGCCTGCCTTTACAGTTTTTAAGAGTTCTCCAGTTTCTGATAGCTCCAATGCTAGGACCACATCGCTGGGTAGTAGGGATTCGCTAGACGGGTAGAGCTGAATTCGAATATTACGACGTTTGTTAGCTTCAATGTCTACGCTAAACATCAGCAACAGGTCGTCTGGAGACGTATTCAGAAGGATTTTCTTACCACAAGTGAGGACAGCAGTGCTGGTGACAGCTGAGCGAAACCTCAAGGCAGTTGGGGCCTGAGGGAGTAAGGTATCCATGGTTTGCCAGCCTTGATCAAAGATGTGGTCGAGCCAGTCTTGTATGCTCACAGGAATGAGGTCGTACCGCTGGCGGTAGAGCTGCTGGCGCCAACACCCATTGGTAAAGAGTGCCGCCCACTGGGTAAAGGGGAGAGTCAACCTTGGCGCAGGGAGTTTGGCAATGCTCTGGATCAGGTTTTCTGCTTCAGTTGTTGATAGGGCAACCAATGGTTCGGCTGGGATAGCAGTAGGCTGAGCCATTTGCTGAGCCACCCAAAAGGCGGAAAAATCCTGCACCATATCAGTATCGCTCAGACAGTAGGTGCGTTCATCGGCATGGTAAGTGCCCTGGCTCTTTAGCTGCCCGTGGGTGGTATAGCCCCACAGCACCAGTCTATCTTCATCGACATCAACATAGGCGGCAATGTAGTAGTCAGCGGACCAGTGGGGCAAATCTACCCATTCCTGAGGGACATTGATTTCTGCAGCGTCAATGGCCTCAGAGAGGATGACGACAATACGGTTATGTCCCAACTGCAGGCTGATTCCATTGACGGCATGCCAGATATCCAATGGGTCTGCATGGGGCCATGGGCAAACGGGTCGATCAAATTCTTCTTGGAACCAGGACATCAGGGTAGTTAACCCCAATTGATGGAGGTAGATCTGCCAGCGAGTGGCCGAGTCTGCTATGGCTGCACTGCGGTGCCATTTTGCCAGATCAGCTGGCATTTTCAGAATAGGCTGTACAGGATTGTCAAATAAGATGCTCATTCCGATCCCTCCGATGGTTCTAGCGGTAATCCTGGCAACGGTCCTGCTGAATAGTGGTATTGCAGCCACTCATGGATAACCTGACTAACATTAGCTAGTACGTTTGATTCTGGGGGAGTATGCAAAGTTTTCTGACTCCAGCTGATAACCCTGAGCAGTAGCTGCTGTCGAAGTCGACTCAGCTTCCGAGATACTTGATATTGCTGGATATTTAGCTGTTGAGCAATTTCTGTCTGGGTTAGATCTTGCTGATAGTAGAGCTGTAGTAATTGTTGTTTAGGGGCCTCTAGGGCTGCGATCGCAGTTTCTAACACCTCTCCAATTTGCCGCATCTGCTGCTGCTGTTCATGGTAAGTTTCATTCGCCAATAGCTGGGTCATGGGGCTGTCCTCAGCAGGTAGAGTATCCAACTGCTCATCACCCGAGTCATCATATTGGGGCTGATTGAGGGATGTAATGGTGGGGGTGAGATAGCTGCGGGCAATGGTAGCTAGCTGAATAAGTTCCGTCAACAGCTGTTTAGCATCAATATCTGTGGTGGCAAAATCAGGAATAGCAAAATCAGCAGCTGTCAGGTCAGCCTCATTCTCGGGCAACAGCTGATGGCGCTCTTGATTAAAGCGGTTAACAATGGCATCCAACTGCGTTTCGTTGGGTGCAAGTAAGCCTCGAGCCGACCGTCCTGGTTCGGGGCTGCACTCAGCTCGAAAACACTTCCACACCAAGATAGGGGCAGACGTCTGTACAAACCCAGCAGTGAGTAAAGCTTGGGTAAGCTGAGTTTGACTTAGCCGACGCAACAACCCCCAATCGCTGCTGATATTGACCTCATGCTGCTGGCGGAGCTGGTCCCGAATGCAGTTACCAAAAGCAGTACGGGCATAGGCTTTGAGGTTACTACCATAGTCAGGGTCATAGCCATTGAGAATGCGGTCTACGTTTGCGATCGCAATCTGAAATCCATCCGCTAGGGAGCATTGCACCATGGCAAACCGACGAGTCACCTTGTCCGCTGCCCAGTAACTCGGATCCTGCAAATAGGCCCACAAATGATCGGTAGCTAGGGGATGCTGATGTCGCAGCCGATACCAGTGCAGCGCCCAAAAATGTTCTGAGCGATCAACATCCGCATTTTGCAACAATGCTTGCTGCATGCTTCTGGCTAATCTAGGGTCAGATATCCACCCATCAAAACGATCGCCTGAAAACCTGATAAATGTGGAGAAGACAGCTAAAATTTCGGTCCGAGAGCGCATTGTCTACCCATAAAAATGACACAGCAGTACGTTGACCAATCCAGTCAGATTTAGACTTTAACTCCACCAGAGTTTAACGGCTAACAGACTACCTAACCCACAGGCTTCTACGTAAGATTACGGTTATTTATATATAGACGGGAAGCCTTAATTCGCGTTTGTCGCCCCATGATGGGCTGAGACATGAGAAAACGTTAATCTGGCATCAGGGCTGCCTTTTTTGGCATTAGAGCCGCCCTTTTTGACACTAGAGCATGCCGTCTTCTGCCCGTATTCTTAACACCATCAATGTACTCGGAACTTAACAAGACCGTCTTTGTCATGAAATTCCGACATTTTGGCCAGGGCGCTGACCATAGTGACGGTAGCGCCAATAGTCTTGCAAAATCTTGTCGTGGTCAAAGCAGAGTTTTTTAGGTAGTGCCCATAGGTCAAATACTTGAAAGTTTTTGGCATCATCCCCAGCCATCGGCTCACCCATTGCCGTTGCTAAAAATACAATACTAATGGTGTGTTTGCGCTCATCTCGACCGGGGTCTGAATAGACATGAAATTGTTCTAGTAGCTGCACGGTCAATCCAATTTCTTCTTTAGCTTCGCGGACCGCTGCTGTCTCCACCGATTCACCATAATCGACAAAGCCACCAGGTATGGCCCAGCCCAACGGTGGATTTAATCGCTCAATCAAGATAATCGGACGATGGGGTCGGTCAATTAGCTCAATAATGATATCGACAGTGGGAGCAGGATTGCGATAGGTCATAGGAGAATTCAAGGGGGCTAACGGGTGTTTTTGACAGGACGGTATTGCACCGAGTAACCATGCTAAAGTCAGTTGGCCTCAAATCACCAAATTACCCACTTTACCCACTGCCATGTCCACTACCAGAGCTAGCGGTATTTTGCTGCATCCTACGTCGTTACCCAGTCGGCATGGCGTTGGCGATTTGGGTCTGTCGGCCTACGGCTTTGTGGATTTTTTGGCAGAAACGAAACAGCAACTGTGGCAAATTTTGCCCCTGGGCCCCACCGGACATGGTAACTCTCCATATATGTGTTATTCAGCCATGGCGGGCAATCCCCTGCTGATTAACCTGGATGAGTTGGTTAAACAGGGACTCTTAGACAAATCGGAACTAGCTGAAGTACCGGAATTTTCGCCTGAACGGGTGGAGTACGATCAGGTTATTCCCTACAAATTTGAGCTTTTAAAGCGGGCAGCCCAGAAATTTCAGCCTGCGGACTCCCAATCGTTTCAGGAATTTTGTCAGGCTCAGGCTTTCTGGCTAGAGGACTATAGTTTGTTTATGGCACTCAAAGAAGCCCATGGTGGGGCTAGTTGGAGTGCGTGGGACCCAGCCATTGCCAGACGCGAACCAGAGGCCCTAGAAACCTGGCGTACTAAGCTGGCCGATACTATCTTTTTGCAAAAGTTTTTACAGTTTGAGTTTTGCCGTCAGTGGTTTGCCCTTAAGGCTTATGCCAACGAGCGACAGATTCAGATTATTGGGGATATGCCCATCTATGTGGCCCACGATAGTGCTGATGTGTGGGGTTTTCCTGAGAACTTTATGATCGATCCAGAGACGCTGCAGCCGTCTCAAATGGCAGGGGTACCGCCGGACTATTTTAGTGAAACAGGACAGCTGTGGGGCAACCCCACCTATAACTGGGAAGTGTTGGCAGAAACCCAGTTTGATTGGTGGCTTAAACGGATTAAAACCTCCCTGGCCTATGTGGACCAGATTCGCATCGATCACTTTCGTGGGTTTGAGTCCTATTGGGCGGTGCCCGAAGGCGAAGAGACAGCGATGAATGGTGAATGGATCGAAGCCCCAGGGGTCCCGCTATTTAAACGGGTAGAAGAGGTGCTGGGTAAGCTACCCTTTTTGGCCGAGGATCTGGGGATTATTACCCCTGAGGTGGAGGCGCTACGGGACCAGTTTAGTTTTCCAGGGATGAAGATTCTACAGTTTGCCTTTGGGTCAGACCACCGCAATCCGTACTTACCGTTTAACTGCGATCGCAACTTTGTCATCTATACCGGCACCCACGACAACGATACCACCGTGGGCTGGTACAACAACGCCAATGATTACGAAAAAGAGCGTCTCGCCACCTTCGTCGGTGGTTTTGCCCCCGAGTCAGTGCACTGGACCATGATGCGTTTAGCCCTATCATCCACTGCAAATTTAGCCATTGTCCCGCTACAGGACCTGTTTGGCCTGGGTAGCGAAGCCCGGATGAATACCCCCGGTCTGGGGGAAGGCAACTGGGAGTGGCGGTTTGATGCTACGATGCTCACCCCCACAGTACGGCAGCAGTTTACAAAGCTAACCGAACTATACGGACGAGCAACTAACCAATGGTCGTAGGGTCAAAGAAAAAAATCAACTCAATTAAGTTTCAACTAAATAAAAACTCCAAAAATATAACCGGAGCCACCTGAATGACTAATACCAAGGAAAAGCTGCCGTTGGCCCTTCGGGTATACCTTTGGGACATCATTGCAATAGTGGAATTTACTGAAAATAATCAGTTTTAAGAGGCGCCCCAAGGGCAATATCCCTGATAAAATCCAATCATGAGGTAATGAAGGCAACATTATATTAGTATGGCCATGGTTTCCAGTGGATTCGCCCCAGCCCAGTCCTCACTACGTATCGGTTTGGGACGAGTCCTAATCGTCGAAGACGAGGAGCTAATCAGGGAGACAGTCGCCCTGGCCTTAGCGGAAGAAGGGTTTGAAATTATCGTTGCGGCCGATGGTCCCACGGCATTGGAAAAACTGCTGGGTTCAGCCGATGGCAGCAAGGACGCCGTTCCGGATATTAGCCTCGTGATTTTAGACCTAATGCTGCCGGGGATGAATGGTCTAGATTTGTGTCGGCTAGTGCGGCATCGAGGTATGGATGTCCCTATCTTGATCCTCAGTGCCAAGGGAACAGAAATGGATCGGGTGGTCGGTCTAGAGGTTGGAGCCGATGATTATTTATCCAAACCCTTTGGCATGCGTGAGCTGATTGCTCGCTGTCGGGCGCTGCTGCGGCGCTACCAGTCTAAAGATAAGTCTGAAGACACGTCTACGCTACGATTTGAAGGCATTGCCCTACATCCCAACGAGTGTCGTGCATTTTTAAACGATGTCGAACTCAACCTGTCTCCCAAAGAATTTAAAATTTTAGAGCTATTTATGGGACGGCCTCGCCGCGTCTGGTCCCGCGATCAGATTATTGATCGCGTTTGGGGATACGACTTTATGGGCGATAACAAGACGGTAGATGTGCATATTCGCTGGCTGCGTGAAAAGTTAGAAGAGGATCCTAGTAAGCCCAAGTATCTCAAAACTGTTCGTGGTTTTGGCTATCGATTGGGTTAGTCTTTTGCAACTAGAAGCGATGGCCTTGCCGTGGGGGTGGCACCCAAATCCACAAAAAATCTTTGATGGATGTTTGTTAAAGTAGTCGCGAACTTAGTTCCATGCCCCCATGACTTCGCCCAATGCAGATCGGCCTCCTGAGGGTCGGCGATTTTGGAAAATTGCAGCCATTTCCCTCGGGGCAGGCACCCTAGTTGTTGGTACAGCAGCTGCTATAGGCGCTTGGTTATTTATTAATAGAGGGCTGACACCGATCTTGGAACGGCGACTGTCTATTCTTTTGGAGCGGGAACTCGAGCTAGGTGAGCTAGAGGGCATATCTTGGAACGGGTTGCGGGTAGGACCTTCTAAGTTAAATGCCACAGAGACCGATCCTACTTACGCCACAGCGGATGCCGTAGAAATTGGTTTTAGTCCACTCCAGGTTTTGTTCAAGCGGGAATTAGACATTGATTTACGGCTGATTGCGGCCCAAGGGTATCTAGAGCAACATCCAGAAGAGGGCTGGCTCGGTATCGATGTGCCGACGTTTGAGCCTCCTCCCGAGGAGCCGCTGGTCAAGGTGCGACTGGATGAAATAGACGTCGCTGATAGCCAGGTTACCCTAGTGCCACTACCGGCAGACGGAGACTCCCCAGCCCCGTTACTCATGACCGATTTAAATGGCTCGGTGGTGATTGAGCCCGTGGAGGTCAACGGTCAGGATAGTCAGCGCATAGAGTTTGATGCCACCACAACGCCTCCCAAGGGCGGTAACTTAGAGATTACGGGGGCGGTAGTGCCGACGGCATCCGGCGATAGTGCCCGGCCCATACAGCAGGAAATCAAACTGGGCATTGGGGGAGAAGGGGTGGCTGCCGAGTCGGTCATGGCTTTTCTATTGCCTACCCTGGGCCAGAAAAACTTGCCCATAGCAGCGACGGCTGGTCGGGTCAGTGGCCAGTGGACCGTTTCATTTTTGCCAGAGCAGCCGGTCACAGTGGAGGGTGCCGGCAGCATTGATAACGGGCAACTGCAGCTAGCCTCATTGCCCAGTGCTGGGCCTTGGGGTAACACCATTGACGATATTGATGCCACCGTCCGGTTTAAAGGCACCACCATTACGATCGATAGCGCGAAGGGTAGCTACGCTGACCTAGCGGCAACCGCGACAGGCACCGTTGACTGGACTGGAGACTATGATCTGGTGGCTCAGGTGGCCGATGTAGATCTAGAGCAGTTGCTGGAGCAGGCTGAGGTGGACTCCCCCATTGTGCTCAGCGGTGTTTTTGATAATACAGTGGCGATTACTGGCCCCATGTTGCAACCCAAGCTGTCGGCTGACATGGCCGCAATTGGTCCAGTGACGGTGGACCGGGTAGTCCTAAACGATCTCAATGCGAATGTGGTACTGCAAAGCGATCGCATCGAAAACCTGCTGGATACGGTGACCGTCACCCAGGTTGAAGCGACCCCAGAACTGGGCGGCCAGGTCACTGGTCGTGGTGTTCTCGACTTGGCTCAGTTAGCCCAGGGTGGACCACCGGAGCTGAACTTTCAATTGGAGGCAACAGATGTATCGGGGGATGCGATCGTATCCCTCTACGATGTGGAGCAGCTACCGGTCACCCTAGGTGTGGTGTCAGCTACGGCTACCATCATCGGTCCTCCCGATGCTCTAGAAACCCGAATCAATGGGCAAGCCCCCAGCCTGGTCTATGGGGGGCAAATCTATCCAACAACGGCCACAGCAGTATTTGCCAATGGCGGTCTAACAATTCCCCAAGCGTTAGTACAGGTAGGTGCAGGCACCCTAGCCGGAAATGGCGAAGTTGGCAACGATAGCTGGCAAGCCAATATCGTTGCCAATAACGTTGATCTACAGACATTAGGCATAGCCCAGACCTTCCCCGGCAATCTCAATGCCGATGTTGCCCTCGCTGGTCCGCTTCAGGGCGCTTCTTTAGAAAATTTACTAGCCCTTGGAAATTATAGTTTGCAGCTAGCAGACGGCTCTGTACAGGGGGATGTTGAACTGCGAGATGGCGGCTGGCGCACCGATGCCACCCTCAACGCTCTGGGGCTAAGTCAGTTTTCTCCCCAGCTTCGAGGCAATACCAGTGGGACTGTGAGTCTAGCGGGGCGTCTAGACGCCCTGGCCTTAGACAGTCTACAAGGCAACGGCGATCTAACATTTTCAGCGGGGCTAGCGGGACTAGCACCCCAGCTAGCAGGGTTAGATGCCCCCCTCAGCAGCCAGTTTACCTGGACGGGGCAAGAATTATTAATTGAGGAAGCTAGCAGTGCGCAACTCTATGCGCGGGGTGTCATCTCACCCCAGCTGGAGGGAAATCAATTCCAGGGTATTCGCGGGTTTGCCCTAGACCTTAATGCCGAACGCTATCCGTTGGCCCTATTGCCGAGCCCGATTCCCCTGAACGGCTTTGCCTCATTTGACGGACGATTGGTCGGAACGCCCAGCTCACCGCAGCTGAACGGGACTTTACGGCTAGCAGAGTTTGCCGTCAATCAGGTGGCCTTTGATCCACTGTTATTAGGTACTGTGAGCTATCAGCCTCAAACAGGGCTGGCGGTGGATCTAGAGGGGCAAAATGGTCCCGTGACCGGCGGCGTTGCTGATGGCATTGCTATTAATTTTCAGCCCCCTCGTAATTTAGGGTTTGATGTGCGTTGGCAAGGAGCCCAGGCAGTCGGGCGTACTGATGGTGATTTACTGCGGGCTACGCTTCAAGATTTACCCCTTCAAGCCCTGGGTTTACCAGCCGTTGCCCGGTTGGGGGGAGGTCTCAAGGGTACTCTTTCCTCTCAAGGGGAATGGGTTGTGGATCTCAATCGTCAAACTTTTGTGGGGGATGTTTTTATTGATCAACCAAGGTTGGGATATCTCAACGCTCAACAGTTAACCGGACAGCTCGCCTATCGCGATCGACAAGTCTTTATAGAACAGGGCGAGCTAATTGTGAATGCTTGCTCACAGCGTCTTGCTAGTACTGGCCCACTGCCAAGCTACTGCATCACCGAAGACATCGATAGTATCTACCGGTTTAATGGTGACGTTGCCTTGGATACCCTGGCATACAATGCCAATGTTTCTATCGAGAATGGGGATATCAAGGATGTGTTTACAGCGCTTGCCATTACGGACCTTGAAGATTTAATCCAAACGTTTCAAGCACCAATATGGCTGGCAAATCCACCTGCCACTGACGAGATTCCAGAGATTTTGGCAACTGAGTCTGCAGGTAATGCTCAAACCACGTTGCAGGATCAGCTACGGCGACTATCAGAAATTCAAGCCCTCCAGGAGCAAATCGCGTTAGCTGAAGCAGAAAATCCGGTCCCCCCCCTTGCAAACCTCCAAGGGCGGTTTGATGCCACAGTTAGTCTTAGCGGCACCCCCCAACAGCCACCAGAAGTAATTTTTGACGTGCAGGGGCAAGAGTGGCGATGGAGCCAAGACTTTCAAGCCGATCGGGTCATTGCTCGAGGTCAACTGATGGATGGCAACCTCACCCTGCAACCTGTCCGTTTAGAAACCACCCTAGCCCCTAACCCCAACGGGGAGATTCAACAGGCATTTGTCAACCTAGCGGGGAATATATCGCTGACCGAAAAAGATAGTTCTGGTCTGCAGCTCGTAGCGGAGCATCTACCAGTCGATGCCCTACGCGGTATTTTTAATTTGCCTTTAGGGTTAGAGGGTCGATTAAATGCACTAGCAAACTTTAGTGGCAGTATCGGTAACCCTACTGTTAGGGGAGATATTGTCCTAGTGGATGGCATCATTAACAATCAACCCATCGAGCAGGCAAACGGACTATTTTTGTACGAAAATGCCCGTCTACTCTTGGATGGCAAACTGACCCAGGTAAATAATCCGCAGCCGCTCATTCTGGTGGGCGACATTCCCTATGCCTTTGACTTTATGACGGTGCAGCCAGCTGATGATCGCATTGCATTGACCGTTGATGTGGCCGATGAAGGACTCGCTTTGCTCAATGTGCTGAACAATCAAGTGAGCTGGGAGTCAGGGAAAGGGCGGGTATCACTCAATGTTGAGGGACGTCTGAGTCGCCCCATTGTGACTGGTGAGATGGATGTACGCGATGCGGTGTTGAGATCGCCACTACTCCCGGATCCCCTAACAGATTTTGATGGAAACATTGTTTTTGAAAACAATCAAATCAGTGTGAAAACACTGCAAGGGAATTATGGTAATGGTCGTTTGCAAGCGGCTGGCAGTTTTCCCCTAGGCTTTCCATTTGTGATTAGCGGTCCTGAGTTAGCCGTCTTAGGTACTGATCCACCCGAGCCAGATGAAACTACCGCCGCCACCACCGAAGCCAATCCCCTCGCTCCGAACAATTTGGATAGTGATTTGGACAGTGCCGATACGCCATCTATCCACCCCTCTGGAGCCCTAACGGTCACCCTTGATGACATTGATCTGGACCTAAAAGGGATCTACCGAGGAGGCGTCAACGGCCAGGTAGTAGTGGGGGGTAGCCTACTGTTGGGAGGTCCCCAACTAGGTGGTGTCGTAGAGCTGGCCAATGGTCGTCTGTTTCTACCTGAAGGTAATAATGATGCCGCTGCCGCTCCAGGGTCAGAAGAGATTCCCCTGTTTGTACCTCGATTTGAAAACCTTAAAATCACCCTGGCGAAGAATATCCAGATTCAACAAAGCAACTTACTCAATGTTGTTGCCCAGGGAGATTTACGCATCACAGGTCCCCTTCGACCCTTCCGGGCCATTGAACCCGAGGGCACTATTCGTCTCCGGTCCGGGCGTATCAACCTCTTGACCACAACGTTTCGGTTAGCCGGGCGCAATAACGTTGCCCGATTTATTCCAGAGCGGGGAATTGCCGATCCTTTTCTCGATTTGTCATTGCGCACATCGGTCACAGAAACTCGACAAAGAAACGTAGTCGAAGCCACTGCCTTTGCCTCATCAGAAATTACCGATTCCGCCATCGACAGGTTCCAAGGCACTACCGGGATAGAAACTATTCGCATCCGTGCTAACTACCAAGGCACAGCCAGTAAGCTGCTGGAGAGTTTATTTCTCTCAGACATTAGCGATACTGTGATCGAGCTCTCTAGTTCTCCCCCTCGATCTAGACAAGAAATTATTAACTTACTCAGCGGTAGCTACGTTGCTGCCCTCCAGTCCGGTCAAGGTGTCATTAATTTCTTTGGCGGAGCATTGCTCACACGGCTGCAAGATTTTATTAGCAGTACCCTAAACTTGAGTGAGTTTCGCCTATTTCCAGTCACGGGGGCCTCCCGCTTTTCCAGTGAAGACAACAGTGGATCTAGTCTGGATGTGGCAACGGAGATTGGATTTGATGTCACCAACAACATCACCCTATCTTTAGTCAAAATATTGACTGACAATACACCGACAGAATTTAACCTGCGCTATCGATTGACGGATGAGTTTACGATTCGGGGAACGACTAACTTCGACGATCGCAATCGAGTTTTGTTAGAGTTTGAAACAAGATTTTAAGAGGTATCTCTTATCTAGGGCTATTCGGATCCATCTGGGTATGATGCTTTTCGCTTGTATACGCTATTTGCATAAGTTTATCAAATTGCTAGTTTCCCACTGGAGGGTGTATCTATACTGATAACTAGCTAAATGGCCGAAATAGATCACTAAAGACGCTCTCAAGCTCAGCTGATCTATAAATGTAAAATGTATTCCTAAAATAGTTTTCAGACCGCTTCAGCCTCAAAATCTTTCCGACGTCTTACCTTCCGTCCGCACCCTATGAATCAGCTTATATCTCGGCTTACTCGTCCTACGCTCGCTACACTGCTTGCCCTGCTTGGTTGTGGCTGGACGATCCGTGCTGCAGAGGCTCAGGCACTATTGCCCTACACACTGCCCTTAGATGAGGAGCGACTGACGGCAACCGGACTCACATTGGCCCAAGAGGCCGCTCAGCTGGCTCAGTTTCAGCAGTACGATGAGGCCCTAGCGCGGATTCAACTGGCTGCTCAGCTAGCTCCTCAAGATCCGCAAATCCTAACGTTGATGGGTAGCTTATATCTACAGATAGGCGACAGTGCTGCAGCTGTCACCACCTTAGAAAGCGCAAGGGCCATCAGTGATGATGATCCTGTTGTTTGGTTTAGCTTGGGCTCAGCCTATTTTAGCGAAGCCAAATATTTGCAAGCTGCCAATGCCTTAGAGAAAGGACTTAGCTTAGAACCCAGCAATTCCGGTGCTCATTTTGATCTGGGGAACACCTATTACAAACTCAATCGCTATCAAAAGGCCATTGAGCAGTATGAAATGGCCATCAGTTTTAACGAGCTCTTTTGGCCTGCTATTAACAATATTGGTCTCGTTCTATACGAGATGGGAGAGTTGGAGTCAGCGATTGTGCAGTGGGAGCGTTCTTTAACGGTAGCTGAGGAGGAACCAGAGCCAACTTTAGCCATTGCTGTTGCTCAATATGCCGCCAACATTGAGCGCCCTAAAGCGATCGAAGCCGCAACGGCTGCTCTGGAGCGAGACAGTCGTTACGCCGATCTAGAATTTTTGGCGGATAACCTTTGGGGGAATCGCTTGTTGGGTGCGACCGAAGCCATGTTCGGAACCCCTGGATTGCAGGAAGTACTCTCAGGCCTGTAGAGGTGCACGGAGGGTGCGTCTCTACTGCCTCCTACTCACCAATCATGGCTTTGACGTCATCTACAAACTTTTGGTGATCCACAATGGGCTTTGAGATATAGCCATCGGCTCCACTCTGTTGTAAAAAGTTTTCTCGATCGCCATCCATGGCGTGGGCGGTTACTAAAATAATTGGTAGTTGGGCGGTATCGTCATTGGCTTTCAGCATCTGAGTGATACGGATACCGTCCACTGGTTTTCCTTGATAGACACTGTGGGACAGGGAAACGTCCATTAAAATCACGTCCACTTCGCCACTTTCGGCAATTTGCATGACTTCATCGACGTTCTCAGTATGTTTGACCGCCAGGCCACCCCGCTTGGTCAAAATCTTGGAGAACACGCGTGCGTTGATCATGTCGTCTTCCACGATTAAAACCGTTTTCATAGGCATTTCGTTAACACAGCAACGTTACTATAACTGGTGTTGGTCATTGACCTAGGAGGGCTTAGACCAGTGATTACTGAGGCTTGGTTTAAACAATGACTGGGTAACGCAAGCGTTTACTAGTCAATTGAATTCTTGATTGATTTGGATTCTAACTATTGCGGATCCATGACGCTTGTGTATAAGGTACAGCATTGGTAAGGCTAAACCACGTCCAAGTTAAAACCTAGGGTTTTATTAACGGCAACCTTAAACCTTACAGCTACTGGACGTGGACAAGGTTGCTTTAATGCTTTCGAGGCGGCTTTCAAGGATACGAAATCATGGCAGACCAGCTAAACGCATTTTCAGATGAGCAAATTGTCGTCACTTCTCTTCATACAGAGGTGCAGCGATCATATCTGGAATATGCCATGAGCGTTATTGTCGGGCGGGCCTTGCCTGACGTACGCGATGGCCTCAAGCCAGTACATCGGCGTATTCTCTATGCCATGCACGAGCTAGGCCTGACCCCCGATCGTCCCTTTCGTAAATGTGCCCGTGTGGTGGGGGATGTGCTGGGTAAATATCACCCCCATGGAGACCAGGCTGTTTACGATGCGCTAGTGCGCATGGTGCAGGATTTTTCCAGCCGCTATCCGTTGCTAGATGGCCATGGCAACTTTGGCTCGGTGGATAATGATCCGCCTGCCGCCATGCGCTATACAGAGACACGGCTGGCTTCGGTGAGCCATGAATCTTTACTCGGTGAGATTAGCGAAGCCACCGTTGATTTTATTGATAACTTTGATAGTTCTCAACAGGAACCAACGGTCTTGCCAGCCCAGCTGCCAAACCTCTTACTCAATGGTAGTTCGGGTATTGCCGTGGGGATGGCGACAAACATACCGCCCCACAACCTCGGAGAGGTGATTGATGGTCTGATTGCGATTATTGATCGGCCTGCGATTTCAGATGAGGCGCTATTTAAGCTGATTCCAGGTCCAGATTTTCCCACAGGCGGTGAGATCACTGATACGAAGGGCATCCACGATGCGTATCGTACTGGCCGAGGCAGTATTCCGGTGCGAGGGATTGCTAGTTTTGAGGAAGTCCAGCCGGGTAAAGGGCGACAGCGCCGCAATGCCATCGTGGTGACAGAGCTACCCTATCAGGTTAACAAAGCAGGCTGGATTGAAAAAGTTGCGAATTTGGTCAACCAGGGCAGAATTGAAGGCATTGCCGATATTCGCGATGAAAGCGATCGCGACGGCATGCGAGTGGTGATCGAGTTAAAACGAGAAGCGCAGCCCCACGGTATTTTGACCACTCTTTATAAAATGACGCCCCTGCAGAGTAATTTTGGGGCGATTATGCTGGCTCTTGATGGTGGGCAGCCGATTCAGATGCCTCTGCGCCATATGCTGCAGTCGTTTCTAGATTTTCGTGAAGAGACGCTGGTTAAGCAGTATACCAACGAGCTAGAAAAGACCGAGCGCCGCCTTCATATTGTGGAAGGCCTATTGACGGCCCTCGACAGTATTGATGAGGTGATTGAAATTTTGCGGGCAGCACCGGATGGTTCATCGGCGAAGCTAGAAATTAGCGAGCGTTTTGAGCTGAGCGATCGCCAGGCTGATGCAATTTTAGCGATGCCCCTACGGCGGTTAGTGGGATTAGAGCAAGATAATCTGCTCAACGAGTTTGATGAGCTGTCGACGCTCAAAGAAAACTTAGAGCGTCTGCTATCGAATCGAAAAGAACGCCTCAAGGCCCTGAAAAAAGATCTCAGAAAGCTCAGAAAATCCTTTGGTGATGAGCGCAGAACCCGACTACAAACGGCCAGTGAGCGAGCCGCTGAAGCAGAGCGATTAGCTAAACTAGAAGCCAAGGCCCAGGAAGAGGAAACCGTGATTGAGTTTACCCGCAAAGGGTATGCCAGACGTCTGTCCCCACGCACCTATCAGCGACGGCAAGGAAAGCAGGAGAAGCTGGCGACCAAGTTGACGGAGCTGGATGATGTTGTCACCCAGACAGAATTTGCCTGGACCACCCATAATTTTTTAGTATTTTCGCGTGATGGTAAGGCGTTTAGCCTGGCAGTAAATGACGTCCCCCTGGCTCAGCGGCAGTCTAAGGGACAGCCTCTGTTTAACTTGTTACCCGATACCATCGGTAACGATCCGGACACGGTGCTCCCGCCAATTTTGATCACGGCTGAGGTGATGGCACAACAGATTATTTTGGTGACAGCCCAGGGAAAAATTAAGCGGTTGCCGCTGACCGAGTTTGAGTCAATTACGGGACGCGGGTTAGTAGCGATTAAGCTCAAGCCAGAGGACTACTTAGCGTATGCAGTGCTGGCTGATTTAGACCAGGATTTAATGCTGGCGTCCTCCGGTGGACGACTTTTACGATTTACTATTGATCGCGATCAGCTACCGGATACGAGTCGAAATTCCCAAGGAACCCAGGCAATTCGGGTGATTAAGGGAGAGTCGGTCATGGGCTGTGTGCCGATTCAAAATCAGAGCAAGGTGTTGCTCATGTCCACCAAGGGATATGCCAAACGGATGCAGGTGGGAGCTGTTAAGCGCAGTAGCCGGGGTGGTATTGGCTCCCAGTCGTTTAAGTTTAGTCAGAATGGTGATAGCCTAGCCACATTGGTGGAGGCTCCAGACACAGCTGAATTTACAGTGGTTACGAGTCAGGAGCGAGCGGCGCGTTTGAAAATAGCGCGGGTAGCACTGCAGGGACGTAGTCAACCGTGCGATCGCATCTTTACCCCTGCCCGTGGTGAGACCATTACCGATATTCTAGTATCTGTAAACCCTCCCGCCGAGTAATATCGGCCCTCAGAAATAGGAAGCAAACGTGGCCGAGGTCGTTATAGACAACGTTTACAAAACATTTCCTCGTCAATCGTCGGATGCCAAAGCAGCGACGGTGCTCAAACGAATTTATCTAGATGTAAAAGACGGCGAGTTTATGGTCCTAGTGGGGCCATCGGGCTGTGGTAAGAGCACGTTATTGCGGCTGATTGCCGGTTTAGAAAGCATTACCGGCGGCACCATTACCATCGGCAAACAGCGGGTCAACGCCCTCCCACCTAAACAGCGGGATGTGGCCATGGTGTTCCAAAGCTATGCTCTGTATCCCCACTTAAGTGTGTATGACAACCTAGCCTTTGGGCTCCGACGCACCGCTAGCGATTTACCCACCATTACCCGCTGGCAACAGGCCCTGTTTGGCCTTACCCGGCTACTGCCCCCAGGGTTTCACTACTGGCCAAAGCGGGAACAGGCCATTGCTCAGCGGGTCAAAACCATCGCTGAAATTTTGCAAATTACCCCACTGCTCAAGCGGTTACCCCGGCAGCTTTCAGGCGGACAAAAGCAGCGGGTGGCTTTGGGACGAGCCATGGCCCGTAATCCGCAGGTGTTTTTGATGGACGAACCCCTATCAAATCTGGATGCCAAGCTACGAACTGAAACCCGAGCCCAAATTGTAGAACTACAGCGACGCTTAGGCACCACGACAATCTATGTCACCCATGATCAGGTCGAAGCCATGACCATGGGGGATCGGATTGCGGTCATGCACGAAGGCGTAATTCAGCAGATTGCGGCTCCATTGGAACTCTATCAGTATCCAGCCAATCGGTTTGTGGCGTCATTTATCGGCTCACCGCCAATGAATTTTCTGAGCGTCCAGGTGCAAGCGCCTCTAACGCTAACCCACTCAGCATTTCGGTTAACGTTACCGAGTCAGTGGGAAGCGATCTTAGCCCCCCATAGCAACCGAACTTTAACCCTCGGCATTCGGCCGGAACATTTGCGATTGGCCGTGCCAGCTCCCAAACATTTAGCGGTGACCGTACAGCGGGCTGAAGCTTTAGGCAGTGAAACCTACCTCACCGTAGAGTTAGATGATATGTCACCAGCAGAAAAGACTTTACTGGTGCGTTTAGATGGGCTTGAAGCCCAGGTGCCTCGTCCAGGGGACAAACTGACCTTGGGAATCCGTGTGGAATATGTGCACCTGTTCGACCCAGAAACAGGGAACACCATTGTCCAAGACCGGTTAGCCAAGACCGATTGTCAGGACTAGCTAGATAATGATACCTGGGGAATGCCTACCGGTCTGAGCGATTTTTTTTACTCAACCGTAGACCTAGACCGGTTAGCAGTGCGATCGCAACCGCCGATGTAGGTTCTGGGACCGCCTCCACCTCATCCGGTTCAGTTACCATCGCCTGAAAATTGCGAATAGTGGCCTGTGACCGCCCAAACTGGTTATCAGCGGTGCCAATTTGAAAGCCAAATATATGGCCAGCAAGCACCTCGATAGACGTGTTACCAGACTGCGTAGCCGGACCATTCCGATCGATTAGCTCGGTAAAAACACCGTCCGTGTTAGGAGAATCGGGAGGAAAAGTGCCGATGGCAAATCCAAAGGGGTCAAATCTAGCCCCACCAGAGTCAGCGGTACTATAATCCCAGTCAAAGAAAAGAGTGCTCTTTTCGGGGACCGTTACAAATACGGTGGTAAAGCTCCTGTCGCACAAAAATAATGCTTGAGGAGGTAGGTTCGTAGACTCACAGCTGAGCCCAAACTGATCCAAAAACTCGGACTGGTTGCTACCTAATAGGGTGAGTGAATTAGGGGCATCGGTAAAATCAGCCGAGCCATTAAAAGGGGCCAGGGGAATATCGTTAATTCTCAGTGGTGTAGTGTCGACATTGGGAAACGCCGGACTTCCATTAAACAATTCCCACTGATCAGGCGCATAGCTACCCGTAAATCCGACCTGAGCTGCCGCCATCTGAGCTGTCGCACCCATCACAGCCGCAGATACTGCCAATGTTCCTAAAACCTTTTTTAGAATGGCCTGTGCCATCGTAGTTTCGTAGTAAAAAAACCTTAACCTTACTGTTCTTAACAAGGGTTAGTGAACCTAACCGGAAGATGACCCCATATCCGTACAAATCAACACGCGTTTGGTACCGCGTTTCGAATTGATTTGCTGTTACCCCGAATATAGTCTTTGAAACTTTGAACGTCGGTTACAGCCACAGTCATTTACCAAAACAATATTGTTGCTATACCTTTGTTAAAGTTGATTAGTCCTGCATCAACAAGTTCTGGTAAAGCCCTGTTAATCGTCAATAAACCTTAAGGTTGTCATCAGTAATGACGCTGAATTACCCATGACAGTTAAGTCATTCTGCAGCCTCAAATGTTTGTTACTTTGAACATTGAGCTATCCTCTAAACCCTTGATATAGCAACAAATTCCGTAATCTGGATATACAAAAGTATTGCGGAGTATATCGTCCTATCAATAATTGCTCAGAATGCTGACCTAGTTTGGGTAGACGATACGCCAACCCTGTAGTCTTAAAATCGCGTTCTAAACGGTTAGCGTAGAGATACTATGGGACAGCATCGGGACAGAAAAAGAATTGGCCTACTGACAAGCGGTGGAGATTGCGCCGGACTCAATGCCGCACTGCGAGCGGTAGTTCACCGGGCCGATAGCTATGGTTGGGAGGTATTAGGGATTTCTCGTGCCACCCAAGGGTTAATGGCCCGTCCACCTGAATACGTAGAGTTTGATGTGTCCAGCACCCATGATTTATTATTAGCGGGGGGCACTCTCCTGGGCACCACCAACAAGGGAAATCCGTTTGATTTTCCATTGCCCAACGGGGCTACGTGCGATCGCTCCCAAGAAATTATCGATGGCTACCATCTATTGGGATTAGATGCCCTGATTGGCATTGGGGGAGACGGGAGTATGGCGATTCTTCGCCGCCTGGCCCAGCAGGGAGGACTTAACCTCGTCGGTATTCCTAAAACTATTGATAACGACCTGGGGTGTACCGAGCGTTCCATCGGATTTGATACGGCGGTCAATATCGCCACCGAGGCCCTAGACCGATTGCACTTTACCGCAGCCAGTCACTCGCGGGTAATGATTCTAGAGGTGATGGGCCGGGATGCTGGCCATATTGCCCTCAATGCCGGCATTGCTGGTGGAGCCGATATTGTTCTCATTCCTGAAATCCCGTACACCATCGACAATATTTGCAAAACCATCAAGGGACTAAAACGTAACTTTGCCACCATTATTGTGGCGGAGGCAGTTTGTACCGAAGCTGGCGAGAAAGTGACCCAGACCAATCGTTTGGGGCAATGTCGATTGGGGGGTATCGGTGAACATTTAGCCGAGCAAATTACCGAAGCCATTGGAGCTGAAACCCGTGTGACGGTCCTGGGACATGTGCAGCGAGGCGGTGCACCATCGCCATTAGATCGGGTATTGGCCACTGCCTTTGGGGTGGAGGCGGTCGATCTGATCGCCTCCCAAAAGTATGACCACATGGTGAGCTGGCGAAATCGCCAGGTGGTGCATGTGCCCATTGCGGATGCGATCGCAGAATATCGCGCCGTTAATCCCCAAGATACGCTAGTCAAAACGGCTCGTGGCATGGGGATTTGCCTGGGCGATGCCCCCTGTCATGTGGTCAACCACCACATTCGCTGTGACGCCAACGTACTGGCCCAGGCATCTACCTAAGCTAGCCATAGGTCGCGTCACCAAGAAAAGATTCAGTGGGCTGGGAGAGCCCACTGAATGTAAGCTTCTGTTAACCAATGACGTGATTAAGCTGATCACGATAGACAATAGCCCAAAGGCGTAGGGACTCTGTATGCAATTTGCTAAACCGTTGACGACGTCCCAAGATGATACTCAAGAGAAAATTCTCGGGGCGGCCCAACGGCTGTTCGCCCGGCGGGGCTACGGTGGCACCACCACCCGAGACTTAGCCCAAGCAGCGGGTGTAGCAGAAGGCACCCTATTTCGTCACTTTGACAGTAAAAAAGCTATTTTGATTGAGGTTGCCACTCGAGGCTGGGTGGACTTGTTGACCGATTTACTCACAGAGCTGAGTGAGATGGCCAACTATAAAGCTATTGCCAAGGTCATGCGCAAACGCATGTTAAATCTTTCGGCCAATACCGACATGCTACGCGTGTGTTTTATGGAAGCACAGTTTCACCCAGAGCTACGGGAACGGGTGCAGGCCGAAGTCATCATCAAAATGACCGATGTGGCCGAAGCATTTTTCCAAACGGCCATGGACCGAGGCACCTATCGCCCCATGAATCCTCGGGTTGTTGCCCGCATTTTCTTGGGCATGTTTACCATTGCCGGGTTTAGCCAGGTCACGTTGGCAGACGAAGCCAGCTCAGCCCAGGATATGAAGGAACTCGCCGAAACCCTAGCCGATATTTTTCTCAATGGCGTGTTAGCTAATCCCGAAGATTAACACTACAGACTAACTCTGGCGTCTTGGCTCCAGTTGAGTCAGATCACTAGCATTAACTCGGTAGGCGGCCCCAAAACCAATCACAAACTGACCTGACTGGGGCCGTAATTGAAATAGCTGAAAATCAGGGAGTTCTTTCATCAGTCCCACTACATGGCCAAAGCGCTGTTCAAAACGGCCAATCAGCGATTGCCATTGCCCAGTATCACGGGGTAACGCTTTGGCTATGCAGCCGTAGGTCAAACGCCGCCGCGCAAAGATCTCTTTTGTCTCTGCTTCATCTTCAATCAAAAGAACACTGGCCCGACCCGTTTCCTTGAGGTTAGCTGTATGGGCTGACAAACCACTGATATAGATATATATGCTCTTATCAGCGTCGATTAAAAAAGGAGCATAGCTAGCCTGGGGGATACCCTCAGCACTGGCGGTACTCAGCACAATACTACGAAACTTCTCAGGAAATCCTTGGTAGAGTTCAGTGACACGATTCAGATCAGCCATGGCAGGACAACAGTAGGCACAGATTTTATCTCATGCTTCAAAGTAACATTTGCAGTGTGTACTCTATTCTCTAAGTCCTGTTCAGCCCGGTGAAGACACCAGAAATATTCTGGCTAGGCCTGGCAAAAACAGTGGGTGCGGTTGAACATCCGGTAGAATACTCGAACTCACTATTTAATATTTTGAATCATGGTCCGTCGCATTGTCCAAACCGATCAAGCCCCTGCTCCAGTGGGTCCCTATAACCAGGCTGTTGTTGCATCAGGTGAGATGGTGTTTGTTTCCGGACAGATTGCCCTAGAACCAAGCAGCGGTGAGCTGGTGGGAGAAGGGGATGTGGCCACCCAAACTAAACAGTGCCTTAATAACCTGAATGCTGTTTTAGCTGCTGCCGGAGCCACCATGGCCAATGTGGTCAAAACATCTGTCTTTCTAAAAGACATGAATGATTTCAGCACTGTGAATGGTGTTTATGCAACTTACTTTGATGACGCCACCGCTCCGGCTCGAGCTTGTGTTGAAGTAGCTCGCTTACCTAAAGATGTCCTCGTTGAAATCGAGTGTATTGCTGTTGTGTAGATGTTGTGTAGGTAATGTTAAGTTGACGATTTGCATTTGACGCGTTAACGTACGGATATCCAAGCATTGCTTCAAATTATTTAAACCCATGCAGCACTCATTTTTTTACTTTTGGTTTAGTCTGGTTCATCGGTCGTGAGCCCTAGCCCTAGCATGGGAGACCGATGAACCGCAGGGTGTAAGCTCTGCGGTTTTGTTTTTTCTTTACCCGTTTCAACCACAATGATCGTTCGCTACAGCTGGCAATTTACATTTTTCTATTTTGCGTCACCACCGGGTAGGTAACGCCAGCTTTGCTGTATTGACTTGCCCGGAACCTTCAGAGGTTGCGGGCTTTTTGTTTTTTGTTATTCATTCTCTAAACCCATGAAAGACGCCAAACTTGTTGCCAAAGCCCATGTTGATCACACCAGTGAAATCGAGATAGCCCCCCATATTACCGTCGGTGGCAGCGATTTGTTGATTGTGGGTGGACCGTGCTCCATTGAAAGCATGGCCCAGATGGAGACCATTGCCCAAGCTTTGCGCACAGCATCTGTGCAAGCGCTCCGGGGTGGCATTTACAAACCCCGGACGTCTCCCTATTCTTTCCAGGGCTTAGGGGATATAGGATTGGATATTCTCTCTGCAATTCGAAACCGCTACGGTTTGCCTATCATTACGGAGGTGATGACAATTCAGCAGATCGAGAAACTTGCAGCCCATGCCGATGTCCTCCAGGTGGGCAGTCGCAATATGCAAAATTTTGACTTACTCAAGGCCCTCGGCAATGTCAACAAACCCATACTTTTGAAGCGAGGACTCGCCGCCACTGTAACCGAGTTTGTCATGGCAGCTGAGTATGTTGCTAGCCATGGAAATTCGAATATTATCCTCTGTGAGCGCGGTATCCGTAGCTTTGATAACTACACACGCAATGTGCTGGATCTGGGAGCTGTCGTTGCTCTCAAACAAATCACCCATCTGCCTGTATTAGTTGATCCTAGCCATGCCACTGGCAAACGAGAATTGGTAGCTCCATTGGCCCGAGCTGCGATCGCAGCTGGCGCTGATGGTTTGATGATCGAATGCCATCCAGATCCAGACCAGTCCATCAGTGATGCCAGACAAACCATCAGTTTGGAAGCAATGGCTGAACTCGTACAAAATCTGATACCCGTGGCTCAAGCTGTGGGCCGGTCAGTAAACCAGCGAGCCAGTCAAACCGCTTAGAATAAGTCTCAACATGTCCATAGGAACACCGCAAGCAAATCCTAACTTAAGGACGATCAATGGAACAATGGCCAGTGTCCTGATGTCTGTAATATCTAAAACTAACATCAGGACGCCAGGCGTTAAACATTATCAATAGGGTGTTCCGACTTCTGAATTTTTTGAAGTATCGTATCTAAACGTTCGGATTAGCTATCAATAAAGTTGTTGATTAAGTTACTGGGGGTGGGGGACTTCCAGTATTTACTATTACTAAAAGTTCTTATTGTTGATATTCAGGTAAAAACTGAGAGCTTGAGCGATGGCTCGAGTTACATATTCTACAGATGCCGTTGCTGATTGAAGGGACAAACCGTTCTGTGAAATACATTACTAGCCAATAGGTTATAGATGAAATCCCACCAAGGATCAGCGACGCCCCACATATTAAGGTTCTGATTAATAGTCAGCAAATTTGATTTGATTTTTTGGAGATGCCTGAGGTGAGACGAAAGCACTTTTTAAAGGGTATACCTGCTGTCGCCACACTCTCGGTTCTGGCAATTTTAGGTCTTAAAAGCTTTGCTGTTGATTTTGATCAATATCGCAGCTACAGTGCGCTAATTTCAGATCAGCTCGTCAATGAAGCTGATGTCCAGCTAGCGTTACAAAATATCCGTTATACCATTTCACAAAATGGGCAATCCCTAAATACAGCGTTGCTCGAAGCAGAAAAAGTACAGGTTGAGCTCACAGGGCAAATCCCAAACACACTCTCGGAGGACGACAAAAATCGTTTACTCAAACAGTTAGACTTCAATGCTGAATTATTAGCGGAAAAACGTCAACTTATTAAGCAGCTTGAAATACACCATGCAGAAGTCAGAACAGCCCTAGCCCAAGAATCTAATTTACTAAATGGGCTGAGTGGCAGCCTGCGTTTAGAAGTTGAAGCCCTGCTAGACGACCTGTCTCTTTATGCCGTCACCAGTGATAAACAGCTTGTGGTTGCTATAGATGCCAAGCTTAATCGACTGAGATCAAGACTGGGCACTGATACAGGTACACAAAGCCAAATGACCCAGCTAGTCCAACTAGTTTTAGACAATAAGCCTGCTGCCGATCAGTTAATTAGCCAAATATTTGATTTACCCCTAACCAATAACATTCGAGCGCTTGAAAAGCAGTTTGATGACATTCAGCAAACCACCCAGAAACGAGTTGCACTTTATCGAAACCTGGCCTACATACTTCTGTTTGCAGGTTCAGGTGTAGTTGCGTTTTGGGTGATCAATCGTCTGCGCCGGACCAGTCAGAAAACAATCAACGTTTTAGAAAGTATTACCGACGCTTTTATTGCTCTCGACCGAACCTGGGCAATTACCTACGTTAATGCCCAGGCCGCTAATATGCTTAAACGCGATATTTCAGAACTACTGGGGCAAGATTTCTGGAAAGTTCTACCCGAATCCCTGGGTAAGCGCTTTACCGAACACTATCGTGAAGCTGCGGCCACGAATTTACAGGTAGTCAGCTTTGAGACCTATTATGAACCCACCAAACGTTGGCTCATGGTGCGCGGCTATCCTGGAAGCGATGGCTTGTCTATATTTTTGCAAGACTTTACCGAACGCAAACAGGCTGAGAAACAACTACTAGAACTCAATCGCGATCTCGATAACCGGGTCAAAGATCGCACAGCTCAACTAGCCAGTGCCATGGAAGAAGCCGAAACAGCACGGGTAAAAGCCGAAGATGCCAACCGTTCCAAAAGTGAGTTTTTGGCCAATATGAGCCATGAATTACGCACACCTCTGAATGCCATCATCGGCTACAGCGAAATGCTGGAAGAGGACGTCACCAGTATCGGTGAAGATGATTTTGTTCCTGACTTACAAAAAATCCAAGGAGCAGGCAAACATCTTTTAGGACTCATCAATTCGGTGCTGGACTTGTCCAAAATCGAAGCGGGGCGTATGGAGCTTTTCCTAGAGGATATTTGTGTTAAAACCATCATGGTTGAAATCATCAACACCATTCAACCCCTAGCTCAGAAGAATGGTAATCAGCTGGCTGTCTCATGTCCTGACGATATTGATATGCTCCATGCCGACCAAGTTAAACTTCGGCAGAGTTTGATTAACCTTCTAAGTAATGCGTGTAAATTTACTGAAAATGGCACCATTACTCTAGCTGTCAAGCCAAAGACAACCACCAACCATCAGGGCAATGCGGAAAACTGGCTACAGTTTACGGTCACAGACACTGGTATCGGTATGACGGCGGAGCAAATGGGAAAAATTTTCCAAGCTTTTACCCAAGCAGATACATCGACTACACGAAAGTATGGAGGCACGGGATTAGGTCTAACCATTACCCAACAGTTTATCTCCATGATGGGAGGAGAGGTCACCGTCGATAGCACCTATGGCCAAGGAACAACCTTTACGTTAACTCTGCCACAAACGGTCCAGGTAGACAGGCCATCGAATGAAACATTCTTTGCACCGCCGGTGAGATTGATTGAGAAAGAGGCAATTTCCACAATTCAGGAACTATCCGGTAAATCTTCTAAGAAGAGCATTTTAGTTATTGATAACGACTTAGATATCCGTGAAAGCTTACAAAGCTGGCTGACAGAAGCCGGTTACAACGTAGTATGTGCGGTCGATGGCCAGCAAGGCATTGCCCTTGCGAATGAACTTCTTCCTGACGCGATTATCCTGGATGGAATCCTACCTCAGCAGGATGAATTATCCGTTTTAGAAGAATTGAAGGCGATGCCAACGCTAGCCCAAGTGCCTTTTATTCTACTGTCTGTGACCGAGGAGCATCCTCAGATTCAGAATTTTTCAGCGGCTGATTATCTACCTAAACCCATTGACCATATACGTTTGCTCGATAGCTTAAACACCCACCTTCCGGAACGGACATGCCCTAGAATTTTGGTCGTCGAAGACGATTTTAATGCCAGGGAAATTATGGGACGTTTTTTGCAGCAGTATGACTGGACAGTGGTACTTGCTACTAATGGTCAGCAAGCAATTGAGTATCTCAACAATGCTGTTCCCGATCTAATCGTATTGGATTTGATGATGCCTGGCATGGATGGGTTTGAGTTTGTGCAGGTTTTACGCCAAACACCAGACTGGAGCAATATTCCTGTAATTGTTGTGACAGCGAAAACCCTAACAGCCAAAGATCAGAAGCGATTAGAAGGTGTAGTGCGGGTGTATCAAAAGGCTGACTTCAATCGCCAGGACCTATTAAGTGAGGTGCGGGCACTCATTTTCAACGAGGTCGACAGCACACCTATTGCAAGTTAATGGATTTTATTAAGTCAGCATTAGCTTGCAATAGGTGTGCACTGCCCAGAACGCCTTAACTACATAACGAATAGGTGCTCAGTCGTACTACTATCGGAGATAAATCAACCTTGATGTCCTTAATCATAGACATGCATCTTCCGGAACTAATTGCCGTTTAGGAGCATCAGTATAAAGAAGCTTTGCTATTGCTGAAATTTAGCAGTGGCAAAATTAAGTCGGTACTATTTATTGAACTTCATAAGATGTTTGAGATGTACCAGCAGCATTATTAGTCTTGATACCTTATACAGCACTAGCCAATAGGTTAACTCTTTATTTGTACGGGAAAAATAGGACTTCAGTGAATTGATCAATATGGCTCTACCACCTTACTTATATGCTTAATCATCAAAGGTTAAACGATAACCTGATCAGGTTATTTCTATTTTTTATAGTGTGAATTTATAAAACCGGCGAATGAAGTACGTTGGTCGGTTATTGAAACAGTTAGATCCTTTTTATCTATATCTATGTGTTTCCAAAAGCTTGTCGCAAGAGCTAATGACCACTCTGTTTATATAGATAAAAAATTTGGGAGGTTTTTCTAGTGAATCGAAGTTCTCTATTTCAGGGAGCAGGTGTAGCCTTAACGGTTATACTCCTTGCGTTTTTGGGGATTAAAGGAAAGTCAGTTAATGTTAGTCAATATCAAACTTATGCAGATTTAATTGGTAGCCAGATTGAAAGTGACACAGAAGTAGAGTTAGCTCTGCTTAAAGAACGCTATACCCTCTTGAGAAATGATGAGCCGCTGGAAGAGGCCCTGGCTGAAGAGCTATCCATTCAAGAAGAGCTATCACAGGAAGTCCCTAGTTTTGTTACCGAAGACGGTCGTACAGACTTGAAAAGACTCATTAGCCGTGATGCTGAGCTTTTGAAGGAAAAAACTGAGCTGATCAATCAGTTTCAGACCACTAATGCAGCGTTGCAAAATGCATTGGTTCAACTGCCAAATTTGTTGAATAAAGTCAAAAATACGAATGATGCAGATCTCGAAAGACTGATAGATGACGTATTGATATATATCATGGCCACCGATGAGCAGTTGGTGACCACGATTGAGAAGGAATTGAATACGGTCAAGGCAAAGCTGGATTCAGGTGAGTTTTCGAGTTCCGAAGAAGTCGCTCAGGTGGTACAGCTATCCCAAACAGTACTAGACAATAAGCCATCGGCTGACGCACTGGTGGATCAAGTAGTAAATTTACCACTCACTACAAATATTCGGGAGTTGGAGAAAGCCTATGATCAGACTAGCCGAACAGCATTTAGGCAAGCAGCTATATATCGAAACGCGGCTTATTTAATCGCATTGATGCTAATTGGAATAATTTCTTATAGGCTGGTTGCTCGCCTACGGCAGTCCACGCAGCGAACAGCTAGCGTACTAGAAAATATTACTGATGCCTTTGTTGCCGTTGATCGCAGCTGGAAGGTCACCTATGTTAATGCTCAAGCCGCTGAGGTACTAAAACGTAGCATTCAAGGTCTTTTAGAACAAGATTTTTGGAAAATTTTCCCAGAGTCCCTGGGACCACGCTACGAACAACAATATCGTCGTGCTATGGCTGAGCAAACGGTTGTCAGCTTTGAAACCTACTATGCTCCCACCCAGCGCTGGTTGCAGGTAAGGGGCTACCCTGGTCGGGATGGGCTCTCACTGTTTTTACAGGATGTAACAGAAAGAAAGCAGGCAGAAGAACAGCTCATGGAGCTCAATCGCGACTTGGACGGTCGTGTGCAAGATCGCACAACCAAGCTGATGCAAGCTATGGAAGAGGCAGAAGAGGCACGGGTAAAAGCCGAAGATGCCAATCGCTCTAAGAGTGAATTTCTAGCCAATATGAGTCATGAGCTACGAACACCCCTCAATGCCATCATTGGCTACAGCGAAATGCTGGAGGAAGAAGCTGCTGATTCAGGGGAAGAGGATTTTATTCCCGACCTCCAGAAAATTCAAGGAGCTGGTAAGCACTTACTGGGGTTAATTAACTCGGTATTAGATCTGTCTAAGATTGAAGCAGGTCGAATGGAGCTGTTCTTAGAAGAATTCTCAATCAGGGATCTAGTAGAGGATATTGCTGGCACAATTACCCCGGTTGCCCATAAAAATAATAATCATCTATCCATTTTCTGTCCGGATGATCTGGGTAATCTGAATGCGGATCAAACAAAGTTACGACAAAGCCTGTTTAACTTGCTAAGTAATGCATGCAAGTTTACTGAGAGTGGCAATATTACCCTGACGGTTGAGCAAATCTCTACGCTGGATAGCTCTATATACGACGGACCCTGGCTACGTTTTATCGTTAGCGACACGGGGATCGGTATGAAGAATGATCAGATAGAGAAGATTTTTGAGGCCTTTACCCAAGCAGATGCATCCACCACACGCAAATATGGGGGGACAGGCCTAGGTCTGGCAATTACAAAACAGTTTATCAATATGATGGGGGGGGACATTCATGTAGAGAGTATCCCTGGGCAAGGAACTACATTTTCACTCACAATCCCACAAACGGTACAGACAGGAAATCCAAAGGGTAAAACATTTTTTGCTCATCCCTCTCTAATCGCTGATGAGGAAACGTTTACGTCCAGTAACGATTTCACTAATCAGAGCTCAGAACAAACAATTTTGGTGATTGATGATGATCCTGATGCTCGCGAGATTTTGCGTCGTTCTCTGGATGAAGCTGGTTACAACGTAGTCTGTGCCGCTAGTGGAGAGCAGGGGCTAGCGTTAGCAGGTGAACTGCTTCCGGATGCGATTACGTTGGATGTGATGATGCCGCAAATGGATGGGTGGTCTGTGCTAAGACAGCTCAAAGAAATGCCAGCTGTTTCTGAAATCCCGGTTATTTTGTTGTCGATAGTAGATGATCGTCCCATGGGTCATAGCTTAGGGGCAGCTGACTATCTGACTAAGCCCATTGATCGCAAACGATTGCTGAATGTTTTAGAGACGCATCTCTCAAATAAAGAATCTCCTACTATTTTGGTAGTAGAAGATGATGTCAATGCGCGGGAGATCATGGGACGGTTTTTACAACGTCAAGATTGGACCGTTGAGTTAGCGTCTAACGGACGTGATGCATTGCAGTATCTTGATCAGACCAGACCGGATCTGGTTGTTCTGGATTTAATGATGCCTGAAATGGATGGGTTTGAGTTTATTCAGGTGCTACGACAAAATCCTAATTGGCAGGATATTCCTGTGATTGTGGTAACAGCAAAAGCACTGACGTTTAGCGATCAACAGCAGTTAGAAGGGGTGGCTCGGGTGTATCAAAAAGCCGATCTCAATCGTCAAGAGTTGCTAAGTGAGCTTCAGGCGATGGTATCGGCCAAAGCAGTCTCGATGCCTAATACGACAGATTCAGTCTCTAGCACTGATACGGTGTCTAGTACATCTGATTAACCCGGTAGTAATTGTAGGCTGAGGTTAATAAAGGGGATTATGGCAAAAATCTTATTAGTTGAAGATAACGAACTCAATCGGGATATGTTAAGTCGACGCCTTCGTCGTCGTGGATACGAGCTGGCGATTGCCGTGGATGGTGCTGAAGCGATTGCGATCGCATCTGCCCAGCCATTTGATCTTATTCTTATGGATATGAGCTTACCCGTGATGGACGGTTGGGAAGCCACACGGCGATTAAAAGCCCAGACCCACACCCAGCATATTCCCATCATTGCGTTGACAGCCCATGCCATGCGCGGCGATCGCGATCAGGCATTGTCCGCAGGCTGCGATGACTATGACACCAAACCCATCGATCTAAAACGATTATTAGAAAAAATAAAAGCCTTCTTATCAGCAGATCAGTTGGCAACAGCCTCAGATAGCCCCAAAGCTCGGGCCGTTGCAGAAACGACTGCCGCCCCCGTAATCCCCATTGCACCAGTCACGCCAATTACCTCACCAGCCGCTTCGGTCACCCCGATTACACCAACTGAGCCAGCTCCCATTGCCCCCATTGCCCCCATTACCCCAACGACGACACCAGCGGCAGCAGTAACGTCGCCCATTAGCCCTGCTATGCCCACTGAGTCGGAAGTCTCAGTGATACCGACGGTGACACCAACAGTGACGCCGAAACCCACTGTGTCGTCTGAAGTGGCAGATGCCGCGACTGCAGCCATTGACAAACCTGGTAATAGCTTTAGTGGTTTACCCATTCTGGTGGTGGACGATAACGAAGATAATCGCGACATGCTCAGTCGTCGCCTCACTCGCCGTGGCTACGAAGCAGTAGTGGTTGACAGTGGTGAAGCAGCCCTAGACTACATTCAAAACCATCACAACCTAGGTCTAGTATTGCTAGATATCATGATGCCAGGAATCGACGGCATCGAGACATTGAAACGTATCCGTCAAACCTATTCTCGTAATCAGCTACCAGTGCTGATGGTAACTGCCAAGGCGCAGAGTGACGATATGGTCAGAGCTTTTGAACTAGGCGCCAATGACTATATTACCAAACCGATTGATTTTGCGGTTACCCTTGCTCGTGTTGAAACCCAGCTCTCTATTGTCAAAGCGACGATGGAACCACGGGTAGAAGCATCTAAACCCGAGCGTCATCTCCAGTCTACTGAGTCTGTCCAGGGAAATCAGGCAGTTAAGCCAACAGGAGGACAATCAGCCGCTGCCAACATGACATTGGTGCCCAAAACAGCCTTCTCTCGATTTGCAGCAGAGCGTTATCAGGTGCAATATTTTCTGCGCCAAGAACCCTTGGGACCGATATCGATTGCCCTCGATAAGCACACAGACTCTCTAGTATTATTGCAAACGCTCAAGGCTTACTCCCAGGACACCGCTGAGCTTTTAAAGCGGGTGATGGAAAAAGAAACAGAAAAGTTTCAACCTCTGCGTTCCCTTTTTCCCGGATATACCTATGGCCAGGTAGACAACACCTTCTATATTGTGCACGGGCTGGGAGAAACGTTTAATCAAGACCAGCTGTTACAAGCAAAATTACAGACACCTTGGCCGTTGGCATCAGTCCTGCTGCTAATGGATCGGCTGTTGGAACAAGTGGGTATATTTCATCGACACAGCCAGGTCCATGCCGGGCTACGGGATGATTGTTTTATCCAAACAAATGGTTGGGAAACATCGGGTCAGTCCCTCGTGCTTGTCGACAGCGGTCTAGGTAAACGAGTCATGATTGGTGTGAGTCAGCAGTCTGCCGAATATCGTAAGCAACTGCTCATGCAGCGAGACTACCAGCCCTTAGAACAGCGCATTGGTCGTCCAGGTCTGAGCAGCGATGTGTATGCCCTAGGGTTAATTGGTCTACAGGCACTAACGGGCAAGTCCATCGATCAGCTGACGATGCCTAGCGTGAGTGGCGACCTTCAGTGGCGTCAGTTTACGTCAGTGGCAGACCCAATCGCAGATTGGTTTGAGCAGCTGACTCACCAAAGTCAGAATAAACGTTTTATTCATGCGATGGCTGCGCGCAAGGCGTTGAGCCCTCATTTACAAACCTACCTGGCTGAACCGGGTTAGCACTCACAGACCGTTGCCAATCAAAACAAACGGTGCCCAATAATAGGGTTCGTCTTGACCATTGGCGATCAGCTGACGCTGGGCCTTTTGAAGGGCTTGTGCTTTGCTGGCACCAGCCGCAAGCTCAGTGTAAAACAGTTCCATTAGCTGGGATGTGGAACGATCGTCCACCCACCAGAGGGATGCCAGAGCGGCCCGAGCGTCTGTGCGCTGTACTTGAAATCCCATTCCGAGAATTTCTAATCCATCTTCAATGTGACTGATGCCTGTTTGGCAGGCACTCAGCACCACCAAATCCACATTGGGTAACGATAAATTTCTGAGTTCTTTTAGAGTAATCGTATCGCCATCTCCCAACAAGATGAACGAATCTTCTGGCTGTCCTGGGACAAAAGCGGCATGGGTAGCCAAATGAATAATATTTTGTCCTTGGAACTGATTTTCTAAGTTGTTACGGCTAAAGTCTGCGTCTAGTAAAACCTGGGTCGATGGCAGTTTTTTTTGAAGAAAAGATACCTCATGGCCCGCATAGGTGAGGCCCTGAAAATTGGTATTTCTCTGGTTAATCTGTTTTTCAAATGTCTGGCTGGCATCGGCAAATGCTCCAGCTAGAACATTAAAGGGACGACTAGGTGGCTGGGTTAGATCGCCAAAATCGCTAGCCGTAAGATTATGGGACGTGTATTGTTCAGCTAACCACTGATTTTCAGTTTGGTCATACAAAACTGAGAGCGGAATATAGTGAAGGACGCTATCGGGAATATAGATAATATTTTGAATTTTTAATCTGTTTAGATCTGCTTGGAAAGGAGCAATCAGCGATTCGTAAAGAGAGCCAGCGGTGGCTTTAACATCGCTGCTGGGATCTGATAACTGATAGCGTAGATGACTAACCTGTTCTGTGAGCTGATGTTTGTTTATTTTCGTTGTTTGATGAATGGGTGTTCCATCTGGAGGTACCAGCAGCAGTTCTAAGCGATCGTCCAAAACGAGGGGATAAAGGACAACTGTTTTTTGAGGTAATGTTTGTAGTTTTTGCTGGAGTTGCTGCAGGGGTTCCGGTTGGAGAATGGTCGGGTCTGATGAGTCTAGGGTTGCTAGAGCAGCGGCCACATCGGGATGGGTCAAAAATGCTTCCAGGCTCAGAACGGCATCGGTGTCTGACTGACTTTCTAGCAATAGTTCTCGATGCTGTTCCAGCAGTAACCGCTCAGGAGGAAGATAGGGCAGCTTTTCGGTGACCTGTGGTTGTTCTGCTCGAACATCGTGAAGATAGTCTTCTAGTTCTTGAATTTTGAGGAGGTCTAGTACTTGCTGCGCTTCAAAAACACGTTCTTGTTCTAAAAGGAGAGCGGCAAGCTCTCGGTAACTATCGGCAACGGTTTCGGTATAGCGCTGCTGTGTTTCTAGGGGGAGCGATCTCAAGTTATCGCGGACTTGCTCGATGTCGTTAATGGCCTGTTTGTAGAGTGCGATCGCAGCTGTTTTTTGCTCAGCAGCTACCAGCATCTTTGCAATGTTGAGTAAGCTAATCAGCTGACGATATCGATGATCACTCCGGTTTGCTAAGCGTAAAGCCTGATGATATTGCAGCCAGGCATTTGAATTATCATCAGCAATAGCATAAGCCTGCCCCAAACTATCTAATAGGTCAATGCGTATGGCAATACGGCCTGATGTGGATGAAATCAACGATAGCCCCTGCTCCAGTGCTTTGATAGCCGCATCAATATCACCCACTTGAGTATAGAGATGACCGATATTGTTAAGTGTACGACTGAGACTAACCTCATTATTGGAAAGTTGTTTTCCATGGATAAGGGCGAGTTGGTAAAAATCTAACGCTGAGTCATAACGTTTTTGCAAAAAAGCAACCCATCCAAGGGTGTGGTATGTGTCCCCGATAGCTTCATTATCACCAATATGTTGACCAATTCTTAAGTTGGCATATAAAGTCTCGTTAGCTTCTCCATACTGGCCTAGCCATGTTTGTACTATGGCTATAGAGGTTAAGGCAAACAGCTGATACTGGCCGCACCCCAGCAGCTCAAAAATACTGGCAGCTTGACTATAACTGTGAGCTGCCTCTTTAAAATTGCCAATATCTTCTTGAATTTGGCCTAAATTGTGTGCTGCAAGACCTAACTCTAAAGGGATCTCATCGAATACTGTGAGTGTTGCTATCGTCTCCTCAAGTAGAGGCACTGCCCTATCAGCATTTCCTGACTGATAGAGTACGTAGGCCAGTTCTAAAACAACTTGGCTTTTAAATAAGGTATGGCGCTCAGTATCATCTAACTGAGCAAGAACAGACTCATGCTGCTGAATAACAAGATCAAATTGCCCAGTATCTAAGAGTTCTCTAGCATCTTTAAAGGTAGCCTCAATGCCGTTTGGAATATTTTCCGGCAAAACAAGTTTGCAATTAGACACAGATATTTCCTGTGCAATAACAGGATTACTGCACAGGAAACTAGAAAGATACGATATCCAACCAACGATATATAAATCCCTGATTCTCACAGCTTAAGCCCCTGGCAACACCCACAGTTCTCTATCTTATGATGTCTAGCTGTTTTAGAGTCTTAAGACAGGAGAGCAAATTTGTAGGTGTCCGAAATCTTGTGATTAGTACTGTGGACGAATGGGTTTACTACGAGGGCCTGATGATGTGGGCATCATCCTAACGGGTTTTGAATTAATGGGCTTTGAATAGGGTTGAGATCTTAAATAGTCTTGGGCAATGTTCAAAACAGGTAAGGATGTGGAGTACTCCAGGTGCTGCCGAATTTGAGTCGCTCTATTGACTGGAGCAACTACTTCAAATGGGACAATTACGTTTCCGTTACTGGCATACGTTGTTAAAGCCTGACTTTTTTCGAGTGTACGAGTCACCTTCGATGCTCCCTATATAAATAAAATAATGTTTTCTAATGCACAAACGCTGCATGCTGGGCTGTATGCCTAACATTCTGACTAATGGAGTCGTGACCGTCGTGCCCCCAGAGGGTACTGTTTGCATCAATTTCAGTAATATATAGTTTTGTAAATCATTCCGGATGGGTGCAGAATTCCTAGCCATTACCCTGATGGGTAACTAACCGTATAAATTTATATAGGTAGGAAGACGCTAATGCGGATGATTCTCAGACGGAGTAACCCAGAGCTATCCATGAATAACTCCCCAGATGAATTACGTCGGTTGGCTTGTGAAGTCTGTCGTTACTGCCTCGGCAGTGTAGAACGACAGCGACACCTCACCCGGTTGATTCGCCTGGTAAAGCCACGTCTTTGGCAAGATAACAGCCCCTATTATCAAGATGCTTTACAACAGACATGGGTTTATCTGTGTCAAAACCTGTGTGAGGGAAAAACAGCTAAACCCTACAACCCCGAAATTGCCAGTGTTTCAACATGGCTAAATGCCTATCTAAAATTTCGTTTGTTGGATTTTGCTCAGGCGGCTCAGATCGACCGTAAGCGCCATGTCTCTGCCTACAACGATGAAGGGGGTACTACAGATGTTGTTGAGACCCTTGCTGCTAAACCAGAAATCCCTCCTATTCTGGAACGGGTTCAGGATTGGTTAGGCCAAAATGCTGGTGAGCTACGCCAAATTCATATCGCCAAACATCCGGAAATTAACTGCTATGAGATGATTCTTAGGCGACTACCGCCGGAAACACCCTGGCAGGTACTCGAAACAGAATTTGGGATTTCCTATAAAACCCTCGAAAGTTTCTATCGCCGTCAATGTAAGCCTCGTTTACGAGAGTTTGGTCGGACCGAGGGTCATTTAAATTCTTAATCTCTGCCTCTTTTTAGCCTAACGACTGTCACAGCATTCTGGAGAACTTCGTGATGAATCATGCACAACAACAGGATACCCATTCAGCCAGACTTATTTGGCCCATTACACACCAGGGAAAATCTATTGCCCAGAAGTTTTCGAGTGATCACAATCAGCCTGATGTGGCCGAGCGGGTGAGACGTAATACATTGGCGGTATGGGTCATCCATGAGTTTTTAGAAACTCTGGGGATCTCCACCGATTTGTCCACCAGCGATAGTTGGAATCCGGTGATGCAGCTGATGGAGGATGTGGCTGATTTGGTAGTACCTGGGGTGGGGCGATTAGAATGTCGTCCTGTTGCTGCAGAGGCTGAGGAATATATTTTGCCAAGGGAGGTGTTGGCAGAACGGATTGGGTATGTGGTGGTGGAATTAGATGAAGTAGCTGGGGAGGCATCTCTTTTGGGGTTTGTCTCTGAGGTGCAGCCAGCTCAACCTCAGCTTAGGGTGGAGCGGCTGCAGCCTATGGATGAGTTCCCTGATTATTTACATCAGCTCCGTCAAGGAATACCAAGACCGCAAACGTCTTCGCTGACGCAGCTGAGTCAATGGTTAGAGGGCCAGTTTGAAAGTGGCTGGCAGTCTGCTGAAGAGTTGTTAGCACAATATATGTGGAGACCGGCTTTTAGACAGGGAGGCCAGTCTACGCAGCGGGAAGTCCCTCTGAACATAAAACGAGCCAAGCAATTGGACCTAGGGCTTAAACTAGGGGCGGAGCAGGTCGCCCTAGTGCTTGAGGTAGGTCGAGAAAATGAATCGGCTGTTAATGTTGGAGTCAGAATTTATCCCTTGGGGGGATTGATGTATTTGCCTGCGGGTCTGATGGTAACAATTTTGGATGAGACAGATACTGTTTGTTTAACAGCCCAGGCCCGTAGTGTAGATAACTATTTGCAGCTTTACTTTCGAGGTCAACCTGGAGAACCTTTTACAACCCAGGTTACTTTAGAGGATGTGCGCATTGTGGAGCACTTTGTGATTTGATGCGAGGTGCCATGAACACAAGATTGAAGATAGGCAAACTTGTGGTCCTCAAGCTGGGGCCAGGAAGCTTCCAACAGGGGTTTTCGGCGGTCTTGCAGCTGGGCTGGGAGGGGGAGCGACCCGCCTTAGAACTACCGGGAGAGCTGCCACCAGCTCCAGACTTGCCAGGACTTTACCAGCAATGGCAGACAGCGTATCGCCAAATGCATGTACCCAGCCGTTTAGAAGCTCAGGCCCAGGTTACCAATGTGTCTTGGGTAAGCGACTGCCAGAATAGCGCTGAAATGCTTTGCGATCGCATCAATCACTGGCTCGCTCAACCCCCATTTCACCCCATCTATAGCAAACTATTAGAACAGCTCAGCCCGACCGAAACCATTCGGGTCGTGCTCCAAACCCAGGACCCGATTTTACAACGGCTCCCCTGGCATCAATGGGATTTTTTTCAACGCTATCCCCAGGCCGAACTGGCCCTGAGTGCTCCCTTGTATGAACAGGTCAACGCCCCTCAAACCCTGAGTCCAACGGTCAGAATCCTGGCGATCTTTGGCGATGCCACAGGGGTGGATTTAGAAACCGATCGGCGACTGCTACAAACACTCCCCGGTGTGGAGTTGCACTTGCTCACCACCCCGGACCGGGCAACGCTCAATCACTATCTATGGGAACAGCAAGGCTGGGATATCTTATTTTTTGCTGGCCACAGCAGCAGTGTTGGCACAACTGGGCGGATGCGATTAAATGCCCAGGACAGTCTGAGCATTTCTGAATTGAAATATGCGCTGACCAAAGCGGTACAGAGAGGTCTGGCGATCGCAATTTTTAATTCCTGCGATGGTCTGGGGTTAGCTCGGGATCTAGCTGACTTACATATTCCTCAAATTTTGGTGATGCGAGAACCGGTGCCAGATCGAGTGGCCCATGAATTTTTAAAGGGATTTCTGGAAAGTTTTTCTCGCCACACCCCCCTCTATCTGTCGGTACGTGAAGCTCGTGAACGGTTGCAGGGGCTAGAAGACGAATTTCCCTGCGCTACCTGGTTGCCCATCCTCTGTCAAAACCTGGCTCAGCAGCCCCCCAGCTGGCAGAGTTTGCAAGGGCGGTCATTACAAACAACCCCAAAGCATCAGCCCTGGGTTGCTGGTGCTTTAGGCGCTGCGATCGCAGCAACCACCTTGGGATTACGTCTACTCGGCGGCCTACAATCTCTCGAACTAACAACCTACGACCGTTTTTTGCGCTGGTGGCCTTTTTTTGAGTTCCCCGATGCTCGGATTGTTGTGATCAAAAATACTGAAGACGATATCAAACAACAAGGCCTGGATAAAACCTCGGCGTTTTCCATGACAGATGACACTCTATTGGCTGTTTTAAAGAAGCTAGAACCGTTACAGCCCAGAGTGATTGGCTTCGACATCTACCATGACCGTCCGCTTGATGCAAACCTACCCGAATTACGAGAGCGATTAGAGACCACCCCCCATTTTGTCGCCCTCTGTAAACATCCATCAACCTCAGCAGAAATGGGCGGAGTGGCAGCTATTCCTAATATAAATTTTGGTAATCGCTTAGGCTTTAGCGACTTTATCGACGATACCGACAGCACGGTTCGGCGGTTTCTAGTGGCCATTAATCGACCATCAGACTCACTTTGCCATACCAACCATAGCTTTGCAGCAATTATCGCTGGCCAATATTTGAATCTAGTTGAGACTAACGACACCGATGTATTTTGGCAAAACGACAAAGACCAATTTCAGCTCGCTCAGGTTAGGTTTCCCCGGTTAAATCCCCGTTCTGGTGGATATAAGCTAAATGACTTTGGTGGTTACCAGCTACCGCTGCACTATCGACATTTGCCCCAGGTGGAAGACATTGCCGAGACCTACACGGTATCTGAGTTACTCAGGGGTGATTTTGAAGGAGAGAGAATTCGCGATCGCATCGTCCTAATCGGCACGACAGACCTCTCCTTTGGGGTTGGCGACATTGAGGAACGCGACTTTTGGAAAACCCCCTACACCACCAGTGAGCGTCTAGAAGATATGACACCAGGGGTATTTATCCAGGCTCATATTGTCAGCCAACTGATCAGCGCCGTAGAAGACGGGCGGCCCTCAATCACCACCTGGAATGAATGGATAGAAAGCGGTTGGATTATCCTTTGGGCCGCCGTGGGTGGTGGCCTAGGCTGGTATTTCACGAGCACCCGTTTCTGGTTGACGCTGCTGTCAGCCGAGGTGGGATTGTCACTTATAAGCTGGAGCCTGCTTGCTATTCCCGCCCTCTGGGTGCCCTATGTTCCTGCAGTCGTCACATTTACAGCTACAGCCATTACGGTTAATCGATACAGGTATTACAGATGAAGTGCATTTACGTTCTGATGGCGTTAGTGGGGGGTCTAAGTTTAAGCCCACCCACCAGCGCTCGCATAGTTTCCACTGAATTGATACAGCCCCAGCGAATCTCTGAGATGCCTGAGGATCTGGGCTATCCTAGGGATGGCACCCGCCGCGGCGGCGGCAGTCGAGGTGGGGTTTGCGATTTACCCCCGGAGGTGCCACCATTGACGGCACTGATGCCAGACCCAGCGGCCTGGATAGCACCTGAGGCCAATAGCGAGGTGGTGGATCCAGCAACCGTTTTAAGCTTTACAAACCGACCTACCCCTGACCTATGGTTTTATCTGCCCTACAGTTTAGTAGAAACAAGCCGGGTCACATTTACCTTAAAAGACGCTGCAGGAGATACCCTCAAACGAGCTCGCTTAGACACGACCAAGACCTATCCCACCACACCTAGCATTATTAGAGTTTCACTGATGGAGTTGGGGCTGCCCCTATCTCCGGCCATAGACTACCACTGGTATCTGACGGTGGGCTGTGAAGGAGGCCCACCGATTGTAGTGGATGGCTGGGTTCGCTACCAGCCTGGGGAGGATAACGGTCAGCAATCTGACAATGTCCGTTTTTTAGTCGATCATCTGTCTCTGCTGGCAGAGACCCGGTGGCTCCAGCCAGACGATGCCGCTGCTCAAGCAGGTTGGCAAGAACTCTTGGAATCAGTAGGGTTAGAGGATACCGCTGAGGCTCCCCTGATGGATTGCTGCAGTTTTATTGAACAAATTCAGAACTAATGCAGAATTTATGATGGGAGTCCTGATAGCTATTTAGAACATGGGAGGCTGTTGCTGATTCTAACTCAGCAACGGCTCTTAGATATAACCTTTTCCATCCCTGAGCCCACAGCTTTTCTGAATCTTTTTTGATCAAGAGATCCCAAGGGTTTGACGGGTATAGGAGTTATATCTGCCTGAGTTCTGGTTGATTGAGTTTGGGATGCCCACCATGAATAACTCTTTTAATTCTCAGCCTTTTGAAAATGAGTCTGTGATTAGCTCTCTATTAAAGACAGCCCTTGATAACCTGGTAGACGGACTTTTAATTGTTGCGGCCAATGGCCGCATACTACAGGCAAATGCTATGGCTACTCGCGTTTGTCATTCGTTGGCCCCTATGCCCACTGACCGGGCTCAATTGCCCACTGCCTTGTGGCGGTTATGCCATCCAATTTTTAAGAATATGGCCAATGGAATTGAAACTCATCTAGGATTAGAAATAGACATTGCCACTAACCAATATCAGCCAATTCGGGTGCGAATTCAGCCATTAAACCTCAAGGTGCAGCAGGAAGATTGTCTCATGCTGATTTTAGAAGACCGTCAACAGGCCAATCGACGCAGGGCAGTGGCCGATGGCAATCGCTATGGTTTAACACCCCGAGAAGTGGATGTGTGGGAATTGCGACTGCAGCAACAGTCCTATGAGACCATTGCTAAGACCTTGTTTATTACGGAAAACACTGTCAAAAAGCATGTCAAAAGTATCTTGGCAAAACGTCGTGCCTATGGGGATGAGCGGGGTGCGATCGCAGGCTGAAGCAAACAAAAAACGACTCCGACTCACACAGATCAAAAGGTCAACATAAAAAATAATAGGAGACAAAAACAACGTTAGCTTCTGTCTCCTATCACTTTTATGTGATGCTATCTAGACGGTGTTAAACAACAGCCGCAGCAAAGTGTGTATCTTGCTCGGCCCGCAGATGATCGCAGATGCGTCCCTCTGGTAGGATAACGTCATCGTAGGTGAGCACCGTATCTTTCGCCACTGGATGCTTCAGCTTACAGCCTTCTGCTAGACCCATGGGAAGCAAATTTTGCGCCAGGGTGACATCAGCAGATTCACACTGACCATAGGTCATATAGTAGCCAATGCCGTCCAGCGTTTCGCCTTCTTTAAGGTCAACTTTGGCGGTTGCCACGACATCTACCATCGGTCTACCCAACGGTGCCATCACCGCATCGTTAAATAGCACAGCACGGGCCAGGGATAGGGGCACCTCAAAATGACAGATGTGATAGGGCGTATAGAAGCTATAAAGGGGACCCGGTCCCATCTTGTAATAGCTCAGATAGTGCTGATGCTTAGGGTCATCATTGGTGGCATAGACAAATACGCCTGCTGCCGGTTGAGCCCCAACAACATAATCCACAATTCCCCCCAAAGACTTGAGCTGATCCACATCGTACAGGTGGGTCATGTCATCCACATGTCCCCGGAAGTCATAGCCCAGCATGCCACGCTGAGCTACCGTCATGCCGGTAGCGTTGGCCACAATCGCCTGCTCAAATGAGATTTTGGTGCCATCGGCAAAGCTAGTCACCATGTAGGCGGCCTGCTTCCACTTTTCGGCAAAGCTCTTTTGGGTAGTAGGGTTGCGATAGCGGTCTTGCAGACCTTTGATGTTGCCGCAGAGCAGAGGCGTAAAACCAATGCTCTTGACATAGCGGTAGAGATTCATCTCTACCCCAGGCTGGTCGCCATCACAGTTGGATAGCACCACACCCGCTCTATCGGCATACACCTTCAAAATGGGGCCAACAGTACCATCTAGTTCCGCATTCATCAAAACAACATGCTTTTTGTTGTTGATGGCTTCGAGCACAATCTGAGCACCAAACTCAATGGTGCCAGTCACTTCCACCAGGGCATCAATGTTTTCCGCTTTACACAGCAGGGAGGCATCTTCGGTGACGGCGGGTTGTCTCTTATTTATGGCGTCTTCTAGTTCGGCGACGGTACTGACCGTTTGAATATGCTCTATACCTGCTTCTTGATAAGCGCGTTTGGCCCCATCTAAACTACGGTTGAAAACCGCCACCAGCTCCATACCGGGTACGGAGTGAATGATTTGGTTGGCAATACCCCGCCCCATAAAGCCTGCCCCGATCATACCAATACGAACAGGGTTGCTAGCTTCTGCACGGGCTTTGAGAGCTGTATCAACAATAATCATGAGGAGGCTCCTACTGAGATGGGCTGATCGTTGGGTTGCTCGTCTAACAGCGGCCAGTTGGCATCTTTATGAGAAACCGTGGACACTGGCAGCGGCCAATCAATCGCTAGTTTAGGATCGCTGTAACGTAGACCCCGCTCATAGCCAGGGGTATAAAATTCGCTCACCTGATAGGTGACTTCGGCATTGTCGGTCAGGGTCTGATATCCATGGGCAAACATTTCAGGGACGTATAGCGCCCGTCTGTTTTCAGCACTTAGTTCCACACCGACGTGGGAGAGGTAGGTGGGGGAACCCTTGCGCAGATCGACAATAACGTCATAAATGGCACCCTGGGTACAGCGTAACAGCTTAGTTTCAGTTGCTGGCGCAATTTGAAAGTGCATGCCGCGCACTGTTCCCTGTTTGTAGTTAAAGGACATGTTGCACTGGGCAACTGCTGGTTTTAGTCCCCGCTCTTCAAATTCTTGAGCACAGAAGGCGCGGGCAAAGAAACCGCGATCATCTTTGAGCCGCTCAAGATCGATAATATAGACCCCCTGGATGGAGGTTTCATTAAAAATCATAGGTATTGATTATCTGACAACAGTTTTTTGGCAATAATAGGGGTACTGCTTGATACCACAAGGGTCTAGTTGAGAAATTCAAGATAGGACCAATGAGTCCAGATCAGTTCACGCTCTCAATCAGCAACGGAATCAACGGTAGTGACGATCGGATCTTTATAAACGATGATCTAAATCATCTCGCGTGACTCATAGCGTTGGATCTGCGCTACGGTCATTTGATGCATATCGTCTTCCCTGATATAGCTGCGATACCATTCCACAATCCAATCTAGCGTGGTGGCTAGATCAAGCTTAGGAGACCATTTCAGACGATTCTTAGCTTTAGAGCAATCTAGTTTTAAGTAGGTTGCTTCGTGGGGGTTCACCTTAGTATCTAGCTGCCAGCTAGCACCGTCTCCCCATAGCTGAGTCAGCTGCTCTGTAATCCATGACACGGGGCGAGCATCACTGTCATTAGGGCCAAAGTTCCATCCTTCCGCTAAATTGGTGCCGGAATCCCACATCTGCTCAGCTAGGGTCATATAGCCGCCTAGGGGTTCAAGCACGTGCTGCCAAGGCCGAATGGCATTTGGACTGCGGATTAGGACCGACTCGCCAGCAATGATGGCGCGGATGATGTCGGGAATTAGACGGTCGCCAGCCCAGTCACCGCCGCCAATGACGTTACCGGCTCTAACGCTGGCTAAACCGACACCGTGCTCATGGTATGTGGCCTGGTTAAAGTAGGAATTGCGATAGGCGGAGGCCACTAGCTCGGCACATCCCTTGCTGTTGGAATAGGGGTCATGGCCACCCATGGCTTCATTTTCCCGGTAGCCCCACACCCATTCCCGGTTTTCGTAACATTTGTCACTGGTAATATTTACAACGACTCGGGTGTCGCCGGTCTGACGTACCGCTTCTAGAAGATGAACGGTACCCATGACATTAGTGGCATAGGTCTCTACAGGGTTGGCATAGGAATACCGCACCAGGGGCTGGGCGGCCATGTGGAAAATGATTTCAGGTTTATGAGTTGCGATCGCATCTTGCAAACTCACCAAATCCCGCACATCGCCCTCAATGGACATCATGCCATTGCCCACTTGAGCGACCTCAAACAAGCTGGGTGTGGTGGGCGGTGTCAGGGCATAACCCACGACCTCTGCCCCCAGCTGCTGCAGCCAGAGAGATAACCAACTACCCTTAAAGCCTGTATGACCAGTTACAAAAACTCGCTTACCGCGCCAAAATTCGGCGTTCATAACTGCTCCTTCAATACAATAAAAACTAACGCTGCTCGTTATAGCAACAGCAAAATTCTGTAAGGGGCCTTAGCCTAAAAATTAGACTTAGGAATGAGAATCTATGTCCTGCTTTTTGTCGTACAGGCGTTTCATGGCAACCTCTGCAGACGAAATTTTGGATCAATCCTTCTCCCTGAGGCCCCCAATCTCTATCTATACACAACCTACATGACCTAACATCGAGCGGCTCTACCAAACCTTCCAGGGAGCTTCATTAGCCTGCCACAGCTTTTCTAGATACCGCTTATCCCGCAGCGTATCCATGGGCTGCCAGAAACCATCGTGCTTGTAGGCGGAAAGCTCTTCCATATGGGCTAGCTTTTGCAGGGGCTCCTTTTCCCAAGAAATAGAATCATCGTCAATGTAGTCAATTACCTGGGGATTGAGCACGAAGAAACCACCGTTAATCCAGGCTCCATCACCTTCAGGTTTTTCCTGAAACTGGGTAATTTTGGTTTGTTCCTGGGCTAGGGAAATGGCACCAAAGCGTCCGGGTGGCTGAACAGCTGTGAGTGTAGCCAAGGATCCTTGCTCTTTGTGAAACTTAAGGAGCTCAGTTACGTTGACGCTTGAAACACCGTCGCCGTAGGTGAAGCAAAAATCTTCATTGCCCAGATGCTCTCTGACCCGCTTGAGCCGTCCACCAGTCATGGTGGAATCTCCGGTATCTACCAACGTTACTCGCCAGGGCTCAGCTTTACCAGCATGCACATTCATCTGGTTAAAACGCATGTCAAAAGTAACGTCTGACATGTGAAGGAAATAATTAGCAAAATATTCCTTGATAACGTATCCCTTATAACCACAGCAAACAACAAAGTCAGTAATGCCATGGTGGGAATATATTTTCATAATGTGCCAAAGGATCGGCTTCCCACCGATTTCTACCATAGGCTTTGGCTTAATCGCGGTTTCTTCACTCAAACGAGTACCTAAACCACCAGCTAGAATTACAGCTTTCATATAATTAATAAATTACGAACACCTTTGATGCCATTAATGGCGCACGAAGATAACAAAAACCATTAACGGATAGGCTTCTTTAAGGAAACTCTATATTCAGAGACTATCCATAAAGTAGCGTTGGGAAACATCTCCTCGATCCCCTATTATTTAACCTTTCCCAATCCAAGCGTTCCGGAACCTAATGCTCAAAAATATTGTGATACTGGCATAGGTCTAATTTAATCAAAGTGGGTAGGCACTGGAAGCAGTCTTCAGCCAGGCGCCAACGGCCCTCACGCTGAAGCATCAATGTGAGCTGTTTAGAAAGTTCGTGCAGGTAGCGAACATCGTTGGCAGCGTAGGCCAGCTGTTCATCACTCAAGTCATGGACATTGCCCCAGTCAGAACTTTGGGCAGTTTTATCAAGTTCAATCCCAGCGATTTCTTTAACTAGTTCTTTCAGTCCGTGTCTAGGGCTGTAGGTGCGGGCCAGCTTGCTGGCAATTTTGGTACAGAAAACAGGGGCCACATTGATGTCTAGGTGATGTCGGAGGGTGGCGAGATCAAACCGAGCAAAGTGAAAAATTTTGAGAATGCTGGGAATTTCCAGCAGTTTCTGAAGATTGGGCGCACTCGATTGTCCCCGTTCAATCCGAACGGCCGAACTATAGCCCTCAGTGTCGCAGAGCTGCACCAGACATAGACGATCCCGTAAGGGATTGAGTCCCATGGTTTCGGTATCGACGGCAATTGCATCGGAGTTTAAATAGCGCTCAAGCAGAGAGGCTGGAATGTCGCGATCGCAAACCTCAAAATTTTCCAAGGTTAAGGTGTCCTTAATATGGATGAGTTGTACGTAATGGAAATCTCAAAGGGCAGCTAGCTATCAAACTTCAGTACCTTGGCCACCGTCTGCACATCCTTGTCGCCTCGTCCGGAGCAGTTGATGACAATGGTGGGGTTACCGTCTAGCTGGGGGCACAGCGTTTCTAGATAGGCAAAGGCGTGGGCCGTTTCCAGGGCGGGAATAATCCCTTCCCGCTGGGAAACTAGCTGAAACGCATCTAGGGCCTCTTGATCCGTCACGCCATAATATTCTGCCCGACCAATGTCCTTAAAGTAACTGTGCTCCGGCCCCACACCTGGGTAGTCCAGACCTGCACTGATGGAATGGGGCTCGATCACCTGACCATCACCATCCTGGAGTAAAAAGCTCATGGCACCGTGTAGCACACCTACCCGTCCAGCGGTCAGGGTGGCCGCGTGTTTGCCAGTGCTCACGCCTTCACCTGAGGCTTCAATGCCGATCATCCGTACGGATGCATCATTTACAAACTCGTGAAACAGCCCCATGGCGTTGGAGCCACCGCCAACACAGGCCATCAAGATATCGGGTAGGCCACCCCACTTTTCTTGACACTGAGCCCGAGTTTCTTGGCCGATCACAGCATGGAACTCGCGCACAATCATGGGATAGGGATGGGGACCGGCCACCGACCCCAAAATGTAGTGGGTATCTTCAACGTTGGTCACCCAGTCCCGAATGGCTTCAGAGGTGGCATCCTTGAGGGTGCCAGTGCCGGAGCTGACGGGCTGCACCGTGGCCCCCATAAGTCGCATGCGAAAGACATTGAGGGCCTGACGTTCCATGTCATGGACGCCCATATAAATCATACAGTCGATCCCAAACCGGGCACAGACGGTGGCTGTGGCCACACCATGCTGACCAGCCCCAGTTTCAGCAATGATGCGCTTTTTACCCATACGCTTAGCTAAAAGCACCTGCCCCAGGGCATTGTTGATTTTGTGGGCGCCAGTATGATTTAGGTCTTCGCGTTTGAGATAGATTTGGGGGCCGCTGCCGTCGGGGCGAGCGTAATACTCGGTGAGTCGCTCGGCAAAGTAGAGGGGATTGGCTCGACCGACATAGTCTTTAAGCAGACCGTTTAGCTCTGATTGAAACTCAGCTTCGTGGCGATAGGTATTAAACGCCTCCTCCAGTTCTGCCAGAGCAGGCATCAGGGTTTCGGGCACATATTTACCGCCAAAGCGGCCAAACCGCCCCAGTTTATCAGGGCGTACCTCAGGAGCGGTGAGATTGGGGGATACAGAAGAGGAGGAAAGCGGAGTGACAGTCACAGCAGTTGTGAGGATTAGAACGGATGGTGGGCAGAGACAGGCAGGCTTGAGAAAACCATAGGGAAACCTTACTTTGCTTGCCAGCTAGCCGGTTTCATTATAGGTAATTGGGAGCGCTGCGTACGATTTACAATTCAATGACGATTAAAGGAACAACTCAGCTGTTGGGGGTGATTGGTCACCCAGTCAAACATTCCATGTCGCCGGTCATGCATAACGCTGCGATCGCAACCCTGGGACTAGACTACGTTTACCTGCCTTTTCCCATTGCCCCAGAGCGTCTGGGAGTTGCCATCGACGGTTTTGCTGCAATCGGTTTACAGGGGTTTAACATCACCATTCCCCACAAGCAAACCATTATGCCTTTACTGAGCGAGGTTTCGGATGTGGCTCAGGCGATTGGCGCAGTTAATACAGTGTGGTGGGGCGATCGGGGCTGGTGTGGCACCAATACAGATACCCTAGGATTTATGGGTCCACTCAAAAGTTTAGAACCAGATCTAGCGCGCGACTGGAGTCAAATACCCGCCCTCATTCTGGGCAACGGTGGTGCTGCACGAGCCGTAGTGGCCGCCTGCCAGCAGCTGGGCTGTCCTGAGATTTGGGTTGTGGGTCGTAGTGCCGAGAAACTAGCCACTTTTGCCAACAGCTGGCCCACGCCGCCGCCCAATCTCTCGGTTCACTTGTGGGCGAACCTGGACAAGCTGCTGCCCCAAGCCGGTTTAGTCGTAAATTCCACACCGGTAGGGATGGTCCCCAAGGTGGATGCGTCCCCCTTAAGTTCTGAGCAAATGGCCCGCTTACCCCAGCAGACCATTGTGTACGATCTGATCTACACACCTCGCCCCACCCAGTTTTTACAGCAGGCCGCTGACCGCGGGCTGATGGCCATTGACGGCCTGGAAATGCTTGTACAGCAAGGTGCAGCCGCATTAGAAATTTGGACACAGCAAACACCGCCAATAGATGTCATGCGACAAGCACTGTGCGCCCACTTAGCCTCAAGCTAAGCAAAAAGCCTGAGCCCTTGTGGGTTAGGCTGAACTGCTATCTGTACCGTCTCACCCGTCGCAAATTTTAGGGGAGTCCGTGCTTGCAAATTCCCTAGGGTTGGATGCTTTAGGGTGTATTTGTACTCGCGCCCGAGGAACTCGCGAGTGCAAATCACCAGGACAGTATTTGCACTCGCACTCACAGCCTTGAGCCCCAGCTCTTCTTGGCGCAACATCAATGTGCCTTGAGTGGCATCCGTAGGCTGAACCATAGCTGCATCCACTAGACCTAGGGCCGTTTGCCACCCCCCTGCTGAGCGATGGGCCTCAATAAAGTTAGCTTGGGTGACAAAGTCCGCAATAAAACGAGACGAAGGCTGCCCATAAATATCCTCTGGGCTGGCCAACTGCTCAATATGACCGGCTCGCATGACAGCCACCCGGTCGGCAATAGCTAGGGCCTCTTGCTGATCGTGGGTGACAAAAATTCCCGACGCCCCCACCCCTTTTAATATGCTGCGGACCTCTTGACGCAGATATAGGCGTACCTGAACATCCAGATTGCTAAAGGGCTCATCCAGTAAAACCAGTGAGGGGCGAGGAGCCAGGGCCCGAGCCAGGGCAACCCGCTGCTGTTGCCCACCAGATAATGCATGGGGATAGCGCCGCTCCAACCCGGCTAACCCCACCAACTGCAGGGCCTCGTGAGCTAGGGATTGAATCTGACTACCGGGCAAGCGTCGATGACGACTGAGGTGTTTAAGCCCAAAAGCAACATTGTCAATGACAGACAAGTGGGGAAACAATGCATAGTCTTGAAAAACGATGCCGACATCCCGACGCTCAGGTGGCACAACGGCTCCCTGGCCACATACCGGCTGCTGGGCCAGCTCAATCCAACCCGTCTCAGGCGTTTCAAATCCTGCAATGGTTCGCAACAAGGTGGTTTTCCCACAGCCAGAAGGTCCGAGCAATGCCAGTAGCTCTCCCTGCTGCAGTTGCAAACTAACCTGATTGATGGCAGGTACGGCCTGCTGGGGGTACTGCTTAACAACATTGTGGAGCTGCAGCACTGTGGACAAAGATTTTGATTTCAAATCAGAAACCTGCGAGACCGTAGGCATAGAGACTAATCAGAACTGCCGTAAGCGACAATCCGAAAGCGACAATGATGAGTGGACAACTTTGAGATCAAAATGCAATAGCGTCCGTAGTCATCATATCGCCATACCCCTCAACGTTAGGCAGGTTCCCCATAATGTCTTTGAGCTTGTCTGTATTGCTGACTGCCACTGCATAGATGACTTATTCAAACCTTCAAATCACCACAGTATTTTTAATCAGATCAAGGAATTGGTTGGTTTGTAGGCAGAATGATACGTGATGGATTTAGCCATCACAATTAAAACGGAGATAATCAAAATGAGAACTCGTGCAATTCAACTATTTTTGAGTCTGGGTGTAGCCGCGACAGTCGCTGCCTGTGGGGGCGCAACAACAGACGATGTACAAGAACCTGGTGATGCCGCTGGTGATACTGCTGGGGAAGTCGAAGAAACAGATGAAGCCCCTGAAGCTGAAGGCGGTGAAGGCGGTGAAGGCGGTGAAGGCGGTGAAGGCGGTGAAGGCGGTGAAGGCGGTGAAGGTGGTGAAGGCTAACAGCCAATAGCCATCGATTGGGATTTTTTGTCAATCTTGCCTGATAACAGAGGATGTCCAAACTCAGCGTTAGACATCCTCTGGCCTTGGCTTAAAACGGCACTACCATCAATAATCTAATGACATTTAGCGACAATATTAGAGAAATCTAGAGATCAGAAACGAGTTAGTTTACACCTGTAACTTGGTGTCTGCTGCCAAAGATTGGCAGCAGACACATCCTGGGACTAAGCAAACTCCTAAAAAATCTCCGTTCTGGGAGTGAAAGAAAGCCCTACAATAATCTGGATTTATTGATCTAGGTTCCACGGCCTGATGTATTAGCCTCTGGATAAGAGTAATGCCAGCGTAGAAATTCTAGATTTTGCCCTCGATTTTCCCAAAGCCCGCCTATGCCTCGCCGCAACGACCTCAGCAAAATTTTGTTAATTGGCTCCGGTCCAATTGTTATCGGTCAGGCTTGCGAGTTTGACTACTCGGGTACGCAAGCCTGCAAAGCGCTGCGGGAAGCAGGGTACGAGGTAGTGCTGATCAACTCCAATCCGGCCACGATCATGACCGATCCAGATACGGCAGATCGCACCTATATTGAGCCTTTGACGACCGAATTGGTAATGCGGGTGATTGAGCAGGAAAAGCCCGATGCACTACTGCCGACGATGGGAGGCCAGACGGCACTTAATCTGGCAGTTAATCTGGCGAAGGATGGCACCTTAGCGGCCCATGGTGTGGAGCTGATCGGGGCCAAACTAGATGCGATTGAAATGGCAGAAGACCGTCGCCTCTTTAAAGAAGCGATGGAGCGCATTGGGGTGGGGGTATGTCCGTCAGGATTGGCGGAGACCATGGACGAGGCCCAGGTCATTGCCAATGACATTGGCACTTACCCGTTGATTATCCGACCGGCATTTACTCTAGGGGGAACCGGGGGAGGAATTGCCTATAACCAAGAAGAATTTGAAACCATCGCTAAGTCAGGCCTTGATGCCAGCCCGGTCTCACAGATTTTGGTTGAGAAATCGCTGTTGGGTTGGAAAGAATATGAGCTAGAGGTGATGCGGGATCTTGCCGATAACGTCGTCATCATTTGCTCGATTGAAAATCTAGACCCCATGGGGATCCACACTGGGGATTCTATTACGGTGGCTCCGGCCCAAACGCTGACGGACAAAGAATATCAGCGGTTACGAGATATATCCATCAAGATTATTCGTGAAATCGGGGTGGAAACAGGGGGATCGAATATCCAGTTTGCGGTCAATCCAGACACCGGAGAAGTGATCGTAATTGAGATGAACCCTCGGGTATCTCGCAGTTCGGCTCTAGCGTCTAAGGCCACTGGTTTTCCCATTGCTAAGTTTGCTGCCAAGCTAGCGGTGGGCTATACCCTGAGTGAAATTTCCAACGACATTACTCAAAAAACCCCCGCTAGTTTTGAGCCGACCATTGATTATGTGGTCACAAAGATTCCTCGGTTTGCTTTTGAAAAGTTTCCAGGCAGTACGCCCCTGCTGACAACTCAGATGAAGTCGGTGGGTGAAGCGATGGCCATTGGTCGTACGTTTCAGGAATCGTTTCAAAAAGCGCTGCGATCGCTAGAAACAGGACGAGCTGGTTGGGGCTGCGATCGTAACGAAAAACTACCCAATATTTCTAAGGTTCGCTCCAGCTTACGCACCCCTAACCCTGAGCGCATTTTTGCCTTACGCCATGCCCTGCAGCTAAGTCTGACGCCTCAGGATATTTATGAACTCACCGGGATTGATCCCTGGTTTATCGATCAGCTACAGGATCTGCTCGTCACTGAAAAATGGCTAAAGCGCACCACCCTTGAGTCCATCAATCCTGAGCAAATGATGACGGTCAAACAGCAAGGCTTTAGCGATCGTCAAATTGCCTATGCTACTAAAACCGACGAAGACCGCGTTCGAGCCCAGCGCAAGTCTCTAGGGGTAGTCCCAGTCTATAAAACGGTGGATACCTGTGCAGCGGAGTTTGAAGCGTATACGCCCTACTACTACTCCACCTATGAAACTGAAACCGAGGTTAAACCCTCCAACCGACGCAAGGTAATGATTTTGGGCGGTGGTCCCAACCGTATTGGCCAGGGCATTGAATTTGACTACTGCTGCTGTCATGCATCCTACGCCCTACAGGCCAACGACTTTGAGACCATAATGGTCAACTCCAACCCAGAAACTGTGTCCACTGACTATGACACTAGCGACCGTCTCTATTTTGAACCTCTAACCAAAGAAGATGTGCTTAATATCATTGAGGCTGAGAATCCAGAGGGGGTGATTATTCAGTTTGGGGGGCAGACACCGCTCAAGCTGGCTGTGCCACTACAGGCATATCTCGCCCTTCAGCCCAAGGACAGCCCAATTCAAACCAAGATCTGGGGCACATCTCCCGATTCCATTGATACGGCTGAAGACCGGGAGCGGTTTGAAAAAATTCTCTGGGATTTAGATATTAAGCAGCCTCCCAACGGGATTGCCCGCAGCTATCAGGAAGCTCTAGAGATTGCTCAGAAGATCAACTACCCGGTGGTGGTCCGTCCTAGCTATGTGCTGGGTGGACGTGCCATGGAGGTGGTCTACTCCGATCAAGATCTAGAGCGTTACATGAAAACGGCGGTGCAGGTTGAGCCTGATCACCCGATTTTGATTGACCGCTTTTTAGAAAATGCCATTGAGGTGGATGTGGATGCTGTGTGCGATCGCACGGGTCAGGTGGTTATCGGCGGCATCATGGAGCATATCGAACAAGCGGGTATACACTCAGGGGACTCTGCCTGTTCTCTGCCCACCATTACCCTTAGCCCTCAGTCCCTCAGTGTGATTCGTGACTGGACCATCAAACTAGCCAAAGCCCTGCAGGTCATTGGACTGATGAATATCCAGTTTGCGGTTAAAGACGACGATGTTTATATCCTAGAGGCCAATCCTCGAGCGTCTCGTACAGTCCCCTTTGTCTCTAAGGCAACGGGCATTCCCTTCGCCAAGATCGCTGTGTTGATCATGTCTGGGCAAACTCTAGCGGATGTGGGTGTTACCCAAGAGGTAATCCCCACCCACATATCAGTCAAAGAGGCCGTACTCCCCTTTAGCAAGTTTCCGGGTACTGATACCCTGCTAGGACCAGAAATGCGCTCCACAGGTGAAGTAATGGGGATCGACGTGGATTTTGGCCGCTCCTTTGCCAAGGCTGAACTGGCCGCCAGCCAAGCGATCCCCTTGCAAGGGACTACGTTTATTTCCATGAACGATCGAGAGAAAGAAGCCGTAGTTGCCATCGCCAAAGAACTCTCAGCTCTGGGTTTTCAGCTAATCGCCACGACAGGCACTCGCAAGGTACTACAAACCCATGGATTAGAGGTGGATCTCGTATACAAAGTCCATGAAGGTCGTCCCCATGTGCTCGATGCGATCAAAAACGAAGAGATTCAGCTGATTATCAACACACCCACAGGCGCCACTGCCCAGGAAGATGATCGGATGATTCGCCGCACGGCCCTGGACTACAAAATCCCAACCATTACAACGCTCTCTGGTGCCCGAGCCACCATTGAGGCCATTCGCTCGTTGCAACAACAAACTTTGGCTGTCAAGGCTCTTCAAGACTATTTTATCTAGGCATCACCCAATTCATGGCAGCAGGCTCCAATTAACATAAACTAGCCCAATATCCAAAAAGGACCTCTTCATATTTAGAAGAGGTCCTCTTTTTAAGTGCTCATTGCCTTTAAGGCATCCATTATTCTTTGTTATTATTCCGATTGCTGCGATTACGACTCCAGCGCTTCTGACGATGCTTTGCGATCGCTTTACGCTTTAGTTTCTCCGCAGGTGTTTCAAAATAGCGGTGCTTCTTCATATCAGAAAAAATACCCGCCTGTACAACCTTACGCTTAAATCTTCGCAGCGCTGATTCAATACCTTCATCATCCCCAAGGATAACCTGGGCCATAGTAATCTCCTTTAACGACAAAAATGGGGCAGGCTAACTGCCCCATAGTAAACCAGAGCTAAGTGAAAAAACACATAACCCACACTAGACAAGTTTAGAAACGACCACCGCCGCCGCCGCCACGCTGCTCACGGGGACGTGCCTTGTTAACACGCAGGTCTCTACCCATCCACTCTGCACCATCTAGGGCCTCAATAGCGGCGGACTCTTCATCGTCTGAAGACATTTCTACAAATGCAAAACCACGAGGACGACCGGTTTCACGATCGGTGGGTAGATGGACACGCTGGACTGCTCCATACTCTGCAAAGACAGCAGTGATGTCTTCACCAGTAGCATCGTAGGACAGATTTCCAACATAAATGGACATAGAGAATCTCCTAAGTTTGATATGCAACGAGTTATACGGGAGATCCCTCTAGAATCAAATCGAAGTCGAAATTGAACCGGTCGAATTGAACTGTGAGCGTATCGTACCGAAAACTAAGCGCTACCGGGTATAGTAACGCATTGCCATAAAACTTTAGCATACCTTGCCAGCTGCTGATTTTAATTCTTAAGGATTGTTTTTTATCCTTTTTTGAGGGGCGTAAGCTACATGTCAACACCAGTATTAGCGCCTAATCATCGCAGTTTATTGACCTTCAAAATGCAGATTTAATTGAGCCTTAAGTTCGTCTAATGAATTACCTAAAAGATCAAAGACGGTAATCTGGCTAGGATAGTAAGTTTTAACCAGGTTTTGGATGGTTTCATTCTCTGCCGGCATGGCTCCGCTGATGGTATTGGCCACTGAATCAGCTAAACGACCACTGCCAGCAATAACCATGACCTGTCTACCCAGCTCCAGGTTGAGCGTTAAGTCTTGGAGTGAAACTTGGCCGCCATTGATCAGTAGGGTTATCGACGGAGATGGCCCAGCCAAAACCGACGAAAATTTGGCCAACCAGCGAGATTCACTTCCCCAATTTTCACCCGGCACTAGAAAAAAGTGGGTGTGATGAGGCTCAAGCTCAACGGGCGGATAGTTGCCATCATTGGAGGGTGGCGGCGGCTGGCCGCTGGGGAAAATAACTCTATTGAAAGGAGCAACGCCAATCAGATCGAACTGACCGCTAACATGGTGACGTGCTTGGCCCATCATATGGATAACCCCAGCATCGGTACCGCCATCTAAAACAGTAATGCCTAACGTATCCGACAATGTTGCCAAAGGGCCGTTAAAACACTGTAGTAGCTTTGCCTGACTTTCGTCGGTCATGTAGCTAGCGCCACCGATGACCAGCAACGTTGGGGTAGGCCCCTGCAAGCCCATAGCCGATAAAGCATTTTCATACCCTATCCCATCTGCCACTGTCAGAATCTTGGCAAGTTGCCCAGTATCAAACCTATGTTCAACGATGCCGTTGGCTGACGTGTTGGGCATTTCGTATCTCTCTTCACAAAAGGTTGCCTGGTGGCCTGTGCTGGTTCACCCATTTACACCCCCAAAATACCCCTATCCTGCCAAACCTGCGCAAGTTTATAGATGAAGATGACTAATATATTAGGATGGCATTGTCCAGATATTGCAGAATATTGCAATTTAAACAGTGCAGGGTTGCTCAGACCTAAGTCAGCTGAGCTCGAGCCCGGTCAACATATTTTGCAAATACATCCCAGCCATGATATCCACCGTTAACTAACTTACGTACACGTCGCCAGTCACTGGCACGAGCGGCCTCGTCCACACCACGTTCTTTAAAGTAGCAAGCAAGAACCTGAGCTGATATTTCAGGATCCATGGCGAGATCTGGGTTCTCCTCTAGATTTACCCCTAGCTTTTGACCATAGGTCCTATAGTTGGCTCTACCCGTCAACTGAATATAGCCACGGCCGTGATACTTGACGCCATCTCCAGGGTTGACATTACCGAGGTCTGCCCGCTCTTCGTAGCGTTTCCAATAGCTTTCCCCTCCCCATTCATGGACAGGTTTAAAGCCGCCAGTTTCGATACGAATAGTGGCCAATAGACCGATCAGCACCGACGTGTCTGAAATATCATATTTTTTCATGGCTGCCAGGATACCTGGGAGATAGACTTTGCAGTCCTCTAAGGAACACTCTAAAATTTGAGATACTTCGTTAGGAGTGACTAGTTGGTTTGCAGTCGCTGCGACACCAGGTACTCCATTGGACTGGGGGCTAGTAACGCTATTTTGCTCAGTCAGGATAGTTTTTAGTGCCTGAAAATTGACCGTTTCCTCCCACTCAAGGGCATGCTGCCCTAGAGGCGGTAAATTACTGCTAGTTTTGAGGGTTCTATTGGATGCCGGACGAGCAGTGCGTCGGCCACTCTCTTTGGGAGAGGAAGACATCAAAGATTGTATTTCGGCCACTGGCTCAGCCGGAGGAGAGTCATTTTCTCCAAAATTGTCCCCTTGAGACGATGGGGGCATCTGTATATCTAGCAATGCTCCTGAATAGCCACCGCCATCGCCCGTACTTGGTGCCTGGCTCACCTGCTGTTCAGCCAGACGAATTCTCTCTAGTTCCAAGCGTTGGGCCCGCTCTTCTAGATTCTGATTGAGGCGCATTAATGCTTTTTCTGCATTGTTCGCTGCCTCATCAGCATCTTGCTTATCATCGTCTTGTTTCTCATCAAGGCGAGCAATAAATCCTTCTACATCTTTCTGAATAAACTGTTCTACTCGCTGAGCAAAGGATTTGTAAGCTTCTTCGTGAACCTGGAAACGTTTGTAGGGGCCCGCCAGCTGCATAAACTGCCAGCCTTCGATTTTCATGCTCTCAGCAGTACTACGATAGTTACGATACTTGTCGCCATGGCCAAAAAACTCTTCCACCGCCGCAGAGATCGCCACCGCCTGACTTACCCCTAGGGCAATCCAACCAACTGTTTCGTTGATGCTATCACTGTCACTTTTGAATCCAACCATGGCTGGCACTAGCACACCACCAATAATGGTCACCATGCGCAGCCTGAAATGTTGGTTACGTTCCTTGGTGGCTCGCCCTTCTAGCCACATTACCTGATCTAACCAACGATTTTTAAGAAATTCTTTATGTAGGTCTGTGACCTCAAGTTTGTCGATTAAATTCCCTAAGGTCTCTTTGAGATACTGACTGTAGTCATTCTTTTTGGCCATTTTATTGTCTTTAGTTTTAGATGCTGTACGGGAGCAAATTCATCATAATGATTCAACCAGCGCTAGCCGCTGGACATGCACAAACCTTTTGAATACAAGGTATTCAGGAAAAATGTGGTTTGCATGCAGCTTTAATTTGGCATTTATCCACACTTAGAGGCTAATTAGATTTGGTTGCCAGGAATTATACATAAACAATGAAGCAGTCACCTAGAATTGAATGCAACTCAAAGGTACACGGTTTATCTTTAAAGTCAGACTTTTTGGTTTATAAACGTTAATTTATGTTTCAAATCGCGAGAACTTTAATTTATTTACTTTGGCTAGAAACATCATCGCTCAAAGTATAAATTCGATTACTTGAGGTGTCATAAAGTTTTTATAAATGTTACTAGTTATTGCAATACGACTGAAACTTCAGAAAATCAGGTGATTTTAGGACCTTTTGAGTCGCTCTGGCTCACCTTGGCAGAGTCTAGAAAAGAGGCTCACTTCACGGATTGCTAGGTTAATTTTGTGATTTTTGTAAAGATTTTCCTCTTTTCAGGGGACAAGATTTTAGTGAAATTGATTAGATGGTGGTGTTTGCTCTAATTTTCCTTTTATATAGGGTCTGCTAGTAGAACGAGCCAGAAAGAATAGGCTATGAAGGGTAGGGAGATGACAGGCCCTAATTTTTGTCAGGTTGTTTCATCCACCAACTTTCATGGATTTAACTCTAGAGAAGCTTGAAGCAGAATACAGTTCAGCCTTTGAGAACTGTGCGCTGCAGCCAGAGACAGCGTCTACGGTCAGAGGTGTAGTGGGTCGTATGGTGCAGCTGAGATCGCACTACGAGGCCGTTGAGAAAGCGACTGGAGTGCCCTGGTGGTTTATCGGCGTGTTGCACTACAGCGAGTGGAATTTTCGTGAGCCAGCCCAGTTTGAGCGTCAGGTGACGGATGTACTAATTGCCAAACGATATCACCAGGCCAAGACACGTACCTTAGGTGCATTGCTGTGGGGATTTGATCTGTGGAATGGCTTTCGTGGCGGCGCCGGTCAGGAGTCAACCTGGGTCTGGGGAGGCACAAATGTGCTCAAGCAAAAAACAGCTCGCATCGGGGCCGCCGCCATCGTCTGCTATTTGCAACAGCAGCAGCTGATCGATATGGGGAGTCCGGATGCTGCTACAGAACTGCTGGTACTGACCGATACCCTATTTAAGGTCAGACCGGAGCAAAGCTTTAAGTTATCAGAAGCAGACAAGATTCGTGTATCCGCCGGGACTCGTCTACACCTACTCCAAGATGCCCCGGACCAGAGCAACCATGTAAAAGTCCGCATTCCCGATGGGGTGCTGATGGGACAACAGGATCGGGTTGACTGGTATGTGTTTGCTCGGCACATCCAGCTAGAGGGTACCGAACCCAACAATAAACCCCAAGATCCTCCCATGGAGCCGGAACCCAAAATTGCCGAGAGAGATCGGGGTAGCCCGATTACTGTTCCTCGTCTGGGCAAGGTGTACCTGGGCGAACCGATTCTGACAAGTGGTCACTTTAGCTGGGCTGAAGCCACCAAAAATGGGAATCGCATTCCTGTCGATGAGAACGTGGTCAACGGCATTCTCAAAATTGCAGAGGTGATGGAAGAAGTACGGGATTACTTAGGCGGACGACCGATTACGGTGAACTCCTGGTATCGCGATCCAATTACTAATAGTAATGTAGGTGGAGCCAGCCGTTCGCGTCATCTTTCAGGAGATGCCGTAGACTTTGTCGTTCAAGGTATTTCTCCACCAGCAGTCAACCAGAAGCTAGAACCCTGGTGGCGCGATCGCGGTGGTCTAGCCAGTGCTTCGGTCTTTACCCACATTGATGCCCGTGGATATCGTGCCCGCTGGAACTATGGATTCTAAGCGGTTTCTAATCTGAGGGTCCAGGTTCATTCTCAATCTAGACTTACACTAGATCGTAAGGGTATATCCCTATGTCTTATCCTACTTGGCCGACGGCAGGCATTTATGGTGATCCATTAAGGCATTAAATTATTTAAGCTAATCCTGAAAATTTCATGACATTATCCTCTTCCTCCCTACAGGATGTCTTTATTTCCTATGGTCGAGCAGACAGTCGGTTGTTTGCACAACAAATCAAAAATCATCTAGTAGAAGCCGACTTAAGAGTATGGTTTGATTTTGACGATATTCCCCTGGGGGTGGACTATCAAAATCAGATCAATGACGGCATTGAAAAAGCCGATAATTTTCTTTTTATTATTTCTCCCCATTCTGTTAACTCCCCCTACTGTGCCAAAGAAATCGAGCTAGCCTTAGCCTGTAACAAGCGAATTATTCCGCTGTTACATATAGAAGAGATTAGCTATGAAACCTGGCAACAGCGAACCCCCGATGCCAATGAGCTAGGCTGGCAAGCCTTAAAAGAAAAAGGAGCCCACAGCAGTTTTCCCAACATGCATCCAGAAATCAGCAAAATTAACTGGGTGTACTTTCGTGAAGGGATTGATGACTTTGAAAACAGCATGGCTGGCCTCAAGGCTATATTGGCCCGACAACAGCCCTACGTACATCAGCATACAGAGGTGTTGGGCAACGCCCTCGAGTGGCAACGCCAGCAGCGTCAGCCCGAATATTTAATGACGGATAAGTCCTTAGCCTCAGCTAAGGACTGGCTCAGCACACGTTTTCAAACAGAGCAGCCCCCCTGTATTCCCACTGACCTCCATTGCGAGTTTATTACTGAGAGTCTGAAGGCAGCCGACGACCAGATGACTCAAATTTTTATTTCCTACAGCGAAGAGGATATAGAAATGCAGGAAAAGGTGCGTAAGCGCCTGATGCGTGAGGGGTTTACAGTTTGGGTCAATACGATAGATATCCCCACGGCGACAGACTTTCAAACGGCGATTAATCGAGGCATCGAAAAAGCGGACAATATTGTGTTGCTACTGTCACCTGACTCCCTGGCGTCCCAGTATTGTCAACAGGAACTGGCTTACGCTCGCCGCTACCACAAGCGAATTATTCCGCTGTTGGTGCAGTCTATGGATGTGGCCCAGTTGCCCACTGACCTGCGGATGGTGCAGTTTATCGATTTTTCATCCCTCGTGTCTGAGATTCATTTTGAGCGAGCAGTGGATGAACTTATTCGTACCCTGCGTAGTTCAGCAGACTATGTGGATGGGCATAAACGAGTGTTGGTTAAGGCGTTGGCTTGGGAGCGTCAGGGGCGCGATCGCAAGTTTTTGCTTAGGACCAATGACTTTACTACGGCCCAGGCTTGGCTATCGGAACACAGCCCAACCGGCAGTTCCCCCACGGATCTACACACAGCATATATCAACGCTAGCCAGGGAATCAACCAGTTTTACGACGCGTTTATCTCCTACGGCCGAGCCGATAGTAAAGCCTTTGCCACAGATCTTTGCCAACAAATGAACGACCAGGGGTTTCAGATTTGGTTTGATCAAAACGATATTCCCCTGGGGGTGGACTTTCAGGAACAAATCAACAACGGTATTGAAAAAAGTCACAACTTTATCTTTATCATTGCCCCCCATGCGGTCAACTCCCCCTACTGCGCCAAAGAAATTGCTCTAGCGTTAAAATACAACAAACGGATAATCCCCATACTACAGGTAGAAGAAATTAGCTATTCCACCTGGAAGGCTCGCAATCCTGGCAGTGGCCCGGATCGGTGGAAAACCTACAAAGCAAAGGGTAAACATTCCAGCTTTCCCAATATGCATCCTGGCATTAGCAAAATCAACTGGATCTATGCTCGGGAGGGCACAGATGACATTACAGCCGCTGTGAATGGCCTCATGGAGCTGTGCCATCGTCATGAGGACTATGTGCATCAGCACACCGAACTTTTGATCAGCGCCCTGGCCTGGGAACGCCACCAAAATCAGGCCTCCTACCTGCTGATGGGAGAAGAGCGGCTGCGGGCTCAAAATTGGCTGCTCACCGAGTTTACGGCAGAGCAACCTCCCTGTAACCCCAGTCTGTTACAGGCAGATTTTATCGCTGAGAGTATCAAGGCTGCCGATGGTGGTATGACCCAGGTATTTATCTCCTATGCCGAAGAAGATCTAACAACGCGAGAGATCGTCCGTTATCACTTGCTCCAATCGGGGGTAACAGTCTGGACCAATACGGTGGATATTCGCATGGGAGAAGATTTTGAAGTTGCTATCCAACGAGGTCTTGAAGAGGCCGACAATATTGTCTATCTAATATCTCAGGCGTCTCTGGCATCGAAATACTGCCAGATGGAGATTGATCAAGCCTTAGATCTCAATAAGCGGATCATCCCCATGCTGGTGGAGGACATCGATGTTAATCTGCTGCCTGATACGATTCGCAAGATTCAATTTATTAATGTAGCGGATAATACTGATGCAGCTGATTTGGACAAGGATCTAGCAGAGCTGTTGCGCACTATTCGTCGAGATGCTCCATACTACAATCAGCACAAACGGCTGTTGGTGCGAGCACTCAAGTGGGAACGACAGAAACAAAATCCCAGTTTGCTGCTACAGCGCCGGATGCAGGATACCTATTTTGCTTGGGCTCAAAATGCTAAGGCTCGCCCTGTGGGCGGAGCCTTGCCGCTTCAGTTAGCATTTCTAGAAGCCAGTCAAAGACAGTCGCCGGACCAAACCCTAGGGGTGTATTTCATTCACCATATTGATGACTTTGACTTTTCTCAACGCCTGAATGAAACTCTGTTGGTTCAAGGAAAAAGCTCCTGGTTATCTCCTGAAGGATCCGCTGGAGAAACCGATCGCCTGGACGATGCTCGACAGCTGATGGACAATGCTGAAAATGTTCTCTTTATATTGTCGCCCAGTTCTGTCCGGTGCGAAGCTTGTTTAGAAGAGCTGAGCTATGCTCAAACTCGACAAAAGCGGATTCTTCCAGTGATTTATCGGGATGTGCTCAAGTCTAGCTTGCCAAAGGGGATTAATTCTCTTTCCTGGACTGATTTTCGGCGTTATGACGGAGACTTTTTAGTCAACTTCGGGGAGCTGTTTCGCACCTTGGAAAGTGAGCCCTATCACGTGCGATCGCACACCCGACTACTAGTCAAAGCCGCCGAATGGAATGCAGGCCAACAGGACGATAGCTTTTTGCTACGGGGGAACGACCTGGCAGATTCAGTGCGTTGGTTACAGCAGTCTACCGATAAAGTACCACCCGTCACCGATCTACAAAAGAGCTATATCCAAGCAAGTCAGGCCCTGCCGTTTAAAAAAATTAAGACCCGTTCCGTGGCACTAGTCACACTGGCTACGGGGCTGGCCGTTTCTGCTGTACGTTTATTTAGCGGTCTACAGCCCTTGGAAACTCGTGCCTACGACCAGTTCTTACGGCTACGGCCTAACGAGACTGAGCAAGATGAACGACTGCTGATTGTCAAAGTAGATAGCCCCAGCGGTGAATGGCTGCGGGAGCAAATGATTGAGGGGCGCTACGACCCCGGCATTGGTACCATTCCTGAAAATGCTCTCCTGGAAACCATTGAGGTATTAAACACCCACAAGGCCCGACTCATCGGTCTAGATTTCTTCCGGGATTTTCCAGCAGCAGGCCCGTTAAAACAAAAATTAGCCGAAACCGACAACCTGTTTGGCATTTGTCAAACAGCTAGCAATCAGGTCAGGGATATTGGCAATGAAATGCCCGATGCCCAAGTGGGATTTGCTGACCTGCCCCAGGACGGTGGTAGAATTGTACGCCGTCACCTTTTAGCCCAGGTGAGTGCTGATGACAGTAGCTGCGTTTCTGAAGAATCGTTTAGTCTGTTGCTAGCCAAAAATTATCTGGCGGCAGAGGGCATTGCGTCTGAAATCACCTACCAGGATGATAGTAACGGTGTTCCGTTTATCAATACAATTGCTTTGGGTGGGCTGGTAATTCCTGCTGTCTACGGGGATGGAACCGCCTATGGCTCGCAGACTGAGAGCATCGGGTGGAGCAGTCTGAGGGGCTATCAAACCCTGCTCAATTTTCGTACCTACGACGATCCAGAGGCTCCAGGACAGGGGGCTCGACTAAAGAATTTTTCCCAACAAGTCTCCCTGGATGCGGTGATTAGAAATGAGGTGCCGCCCGAACTGATTCAAGATCGCATCGTATTAATTGGGTATACAGATTTTAGCGATCGCAACTCTGATGACTTCAATACCCCCTACGGTGACTCTGTTCCCGGTGTCTACCTTCATGGCCAGATGCTCAGTCAGCTGATCAATGCCGTACTCGAAGAACGCCCCCTAATGCGCTGGTGGCCATTTTTAGGGGAAGCCGGTTGGATCTTGCTGTGGTCTGGCGTGGGTGGCGTTATCTTTTGGTGGTTTGTGCGGCCTTATCCCTTAGTGTTGGCTAGCCTAGGCTCCATTAGTCTGCTGACCTTAGCTTGCTATGGTTTCATATTGGGGCCAGTGATCTGGGTACCTTGGGTACCGGCCCTAGTCGGATGGGGAATTGCAGGTAGTAGCGTTGGATATATGACTTATCGGTTACGTAAAGGGTGATAGCCATCATGTTTGAACGATTGACAATGACATTATCAATGCCACTCTCTTCTCGGCATCATATTGGCCTAGCCTTTGGCATTATCTTGGGTCTTAGTGTGGTGGAGCCCGCCTTAAACCCACCGACAGCCAATGCTTGTTTTTTCTGGCAATCCTCCTGTCGTTCGGGACAAGCATCCAACACTCGTGCGGGTGGTAAGCGCACAGGTCGCATTCGCGGCGGTAATGACGCATCCATTCCCTACATCATTTCACCCCGTAACTCATGGATGCGGCAGCCTGGCCCCAATACTCCTTACACCATTCGTTGGAATCCGGTAGCGGGTGCCGAAAGCTATACTGTCAGGCTCTGGCAGTGGACCTATGAACAGGATCAGCCCAGCTTTGCCCTTTGGGAAAGTGAGAGTATTGAGGAAACCAACGAAATCCCGTTTCCGAACCTGATTTTAGAGCCAGGCCGATATTATTCCATTGAAGTCGTTACCGACAGCGGTGCTTCATCTGAGTCAGATGAAGGGTTTTACCAATCGGGCTTTCAGATACTATTCGAAGAAGATTACGAAGTATTGGCTTTGAACCTAGCGGAGGTGGCCCCAGCCGTTGCGGGTGACGCTAGCCTATCTGTACCCGCCAATACTATTCCATCAGTTCAGACCAATGACACCCAGGCCGATAGTGTCAGCGTTACTGACACTATCGATGACAGTATTAATCCAACTACCGAAACAGAAGATACTGTCTTGGCCAAAGCGGGTGTGTATTTTCTAGAAGGCATGTATGCCGATGCCTTAACAATTTTACAATCATTGACAGAAAATTCAACGGCGTCTGACTGGGCATATACCGCCCTAGGTGATACCTACAGTCAAATGGGGCTTAACCAATTAGCTATAGAAACCTATGGACAAGCTTTAAGCCTCGCTACCAATAGCAACAATGTTCTGAGCGAAGCGATCACCCGAGTTAATTTGGCTGATGTTTATGCCATTCTCGGCCAATTTGAAGACGCTTTAGATCAACTAACTCTGGCGCGTCGTGCCTATGAACAGCTTCAAGAAGATGTGGAAGTGGCCAGATTAGACCGTCGGATTCAGCTGTTATCTCGTCTAGTATCAGAACAAAGTGACACCACTCGTAGCACTATTCAAGGGGGATAGACTGGCCTCCCCCTTGGTTAGTCACACTCTAGCCAAACGAGACCTCAACAACAAAGTCATCAAAATCAAGATCGCCACCACCAGGCAGATCTTCAAAACCAAATACATTATTCCCTAACATGCGAACATGGTCTGCCCCATCCGCATTTGCACCAATAAAGGGGAAATAAATCGCTCGATCATTACCAGCATCACCATCTAGCAGTTCCTCAATCGTGCCATTAACAATTATAAATGGCGCAATAATCTGTCCCGCATCCAAGGTGCTCGTAATCGTCGTACTACTATTGTTCTCCACAGATAGAGAAATATCAGCAATTCGATTATTCAAAGCAGCTTGAATATATTCTGTGGTGACACCCGCACTGATAGCATTACCTAACGTGTCCTTGATTTGTCCCGAGACATCATCAATAACATAAAAGCCTACAACACTCTTTAAAGACGCTTCACGTTGAATGGTAAAGTTTACGTCCACTGCTGCGGTCAGACCGGTCAGGTCAATAATCTCAGCTTGGCTCACCCCCTGATAACCAATACCGATAGGTACCGTATTCACCTGAGTAGCATTAATATTTAGGCCTTCAATTTCAAGGCTAAAATCAACGGTAGTTGTTTCTAGCTGACGGATACTAGAAAAAGAAACACTACCGCCCCCACCGCGCAAAAAGCTATCGATCGTACCACCACTAACAGAGAAAAAGCTTAAGTAGCTACCACTAATAAAGGAGCGGGTACTAACAGAACTAAAACTTACACTAAAATCAGCATTGTCAGGAATAGGAGAGAAAAGCACGGCACAACGAGCCAGGGCAGCTTCGGTATAGCCAGGGTCGCCAGGCGCTAGACCATCAATGGTGCCAATGGCATCATCAGCGACAAATACACCGATCTCTAGACTGGCGCTAAGCTGAGCCAAGCTGAACTCGAGATTAATCGTAGTAGCACCATTGGCAAAGGTCTGTACCTGGTCCCACACTTCATTGCCCACAGCACGTCCTAGGGCACGGCCATTAATATCCCCATCGTCAAAGTGAATACCTCCATAGATGCGAGAAAGTCCCGCCTCATCAGCCGCAGCGGTAAATGTGTTCCATGCTAAAGTTGTTTCTAAAGTGGGTGTTACTGTATTTTCAAAGCGTGACTCACCTGGCTGAAATGTAACAGAGCCACCAAAGGTATCATTGCCCGTAAATCGCCGTAAAATTTCTGCTCCAGCCGCACTAAAGGAGCTATGGCCAGAGGTATATTCTGCAAACGGTGGAGAGGGATCTTGACCAGGGGTCTGATAGGTTAGAAAGTTCTCGGCTAGAATTGTTTGGGTACCGGCTCCAGGCGACCAGGCCTCAATCACAAAACCGGTCTCGTTGGTAATGGCATCGGTACCAATTGTTCCATTATTTAGCAACCCCAGCGCACCCAGTTCACGAATAGCGCGTACAGGGCGCACATAGTCATAAAATCGCTTAGCTTCCCAGGTAGCAACACCCGCATCAAAGACGGCATTACCCAGGGCAAAGAATAACTCCGCATCTTCATCCAGGGTGTTGTCATCACGGGCCGACACAAATTCACCAAAGGTTAGCCAGGTACCTGGAGGGAAAGAGGTGCCGCCACCATCTTCCCAAAATTCTGCAATCAGTTTTTGTTCATCGGTCAGGTTAGCGCTGGCCGCAACAACACGCTCGGTTTGCGTAATAAACTCTGGGTTAATAATTGTGCCAACAAGAGCAGGGGTAATGACTTCTATTGAATTATCAGCCAGGGTAATTGTCCCTGCATCTAGATCAACGGTTGCTCCGTCAACTAATAAAAAAGGTTCGGGTGCAACCGGTCGTAGAGCGCCCGGAGAATCCAAGGCAAACGGATCAACAACTGCCCATTGAGGAGTAAGGAACTGTTGCTGGTTCCCGGTAGAATCGATAGGGACAAACTCAGGTGTCCACTTCTCAAGGTCAGCAATATTGTTAGACCCAGCATTCACTGGCTGGTAGCCCGTGTTATCCACATAGCCGTTGAGCTGGTTAGCCCCGTCCTGGCGACGTTTCTGCATCAGAGCCTCTGCAGAAACATTACCGATACCGGCAGCTGTACTGGTATTGACTGTTATATTGTTAGGATCAAGCCCCAATTCAGCCATCAGTTGATCAAAGATACCTCGCTGGGTGGGAAATAGTTCTACCAAAACCCGATAGGCAGCGAAGCTCATGGCTTCGATTTTGTTGACTTCTGTATTTTCTGAAAGGGGTCGTTGCAGATCGTCCGCCAGCTGAGTCGCCACAGCTCCCAGGTCATAGGCTGCCCAGGCATCAAACATAGCAGTATGCAAAATGCCATAGGCCCGGGATGCAATCGTTGGCCCTGGGGCTGTATTAATAACAGCTTTTTGCACAGCTTGATCCCACCGCACTGAAACAGTTGGGGATGGATCATTAACAGTTACAAGCTGCGACGTAGGATCAAGAACTAGTTGAATATCAGCCATATTTAGCGCTTTTTAATGAATTCAATACCCTCTACCTCGACATGAAAGATTCCGGCAAACAGGCTATATCCCAATGCATCTAAAACATTGGAACATGTTGTTGTATCAATTTTTCTGATGCTTGCTAAGCTATGCCTGGCAGAACATATTAGGTAGCCTAGGAACCTCAGATTCCCAGTCAACTTTCAGTCATTCAGAACAAACCGGGATGTCGATATAGTGCACCAACAATGTCAGCGACTTGGAGCATATCTGAGAAGTTCCAACTTATAAATATTCTGCCCACTATAGGTCAAATCCTTACAACCTAACGGGATATTCCTGAAGTTTCTGCTAAGACTCCAGAAATGATGGATATAGAATCTATGTATTGGGATTATTCTCCCGATGAGTTAGTCTTGTTTACGATCATTTAGTTAAAGTGAACAGTAAAAAGTTTGTCTCACGCGTCTGAAAGCTCTATATGAGTTCGATCATGGGTGTCGTCGGTGGGGATGTTGGCTCAGTGACCAACCGTATGTCTATCGGCTCAAGGATAAACGGCTCTGGATTTATGTGGGCGATGGCATCAAGGTCAGTAAAGAAGTTCGCACGATGTCGGGGGTCAAATGGTTACATCAAGAATCAGAGACGATGAGTAAACCCGAATGGATACGGAGGCATTATTTCAGTGCCATTGGGTTACTCATCGGTGAGTGAGCAACAGGTCATGGAAACCTATGCCAAGCTATTAGAGCTATTACAAATTCTCACAATTGAGATGTCTGAACTCATTTGGAATAGCTTTCCAGCATGGTCTGGTTCAAATATGCAAAAAATACCGCCAAAGATTGTTTCTTTAGCGGCAGGCTCAAGCTATTTGTTTTTCTTTAGTCCATAAAACTTCTTAGAAAGCGGGTAACGGTGGAAGCGGCTCACCTAGCCACTTCTGAGAAAATTCATCCAGTTCTCCTCCAAGACGCTTATGATAAACAAAGGTATTTACCCACTGGAGTAGATCGACTTCGCCGCGACGCAGGCCAATATGGGCTGGGGATTCTTTGATGATGAACTTGCCTTCAATCTGCTTGTCCGGGTTGTTTTTTGATAACTCTGAAGCGACCACATTACCTGTCGCGATCAAATCCACCTGCCCTGATATTAAAGAGGATGCCGTGAGACTATTATCGGCAAAGCGCTCTATCTGTACACTGTCATCGACTTCATCGGTGAGTTCTAAATCTTCTAAGGTTCCTTGGGTGACACCAATCTTGTAACTGCCGAGGTCATCAAAGCTATCTACAGAAGTAATCTCTGCTGAACCGTAGATACCTGAGAAAAATGGAGCATAGGGAAGTGAAAAGAAAATTGACTTGGCTCGCTCAGGGTTGGCCCCCATGCTCGAGATAACGAGGTCTACCTTATTGGTTTGTAAAAAAGGAATTCGGTTATCACTGGTTACGGGCACCAGCTCTAGTTCTACACCTAAGTCTTCAGCAATCAAGTTGGCCACATCAATGTCGTAGCCTTCTAAATTCCCGCTGGCATCCACAGACCCAAACGGGGCAAAATCTTGAGGGACTGCAATTTTGATTGTGCCCGATTCAATAATTTGATCTAGGCTTGAAACAACTGCTGCATCCCCTTGAGCTGTCACGCTGGGGGAGTTGCCGCCACCAGCACAGGCCACAGCAACTAACGAAAACACACAGGCAATGGCCGCAATGGTAAGGGTTTGCAGCCATCGTCTTGGGATAGAAAAACCCATAGTCAACTCCTCATTCGATTCTTCATTCCAGACCTTATGGAGCTAAGGAATGTACGATAAACCTACGGTAGCAGGCTTGGTAGGAGTCACTGTATCTTGGATTACATGACTGTATCAGTAAGCTAAGGATTTCTCTAGTTTTCGACTGGCAACAGAAATCGGAAAACAAATACCAAAGTAAACAACAGCCGTCACCAAATAGACAAAAAACGGTTCAAAAGTAACGTTGGTGATATTGGTTGCCGAGCGAGCGAGCTCGACAAACCCGATGGCGGAGGCTAGAGAGGTGCCTTTGATTACCTGGGCTAGAAAACCCACGGTGGGGGCAATGGAGAGCCGGAATGCTTGGGGTAAAATTACTAGGCCTAGTCGTTGAAAATAGTTCATACTCAAGGCCTTGGATGCCTCCCACTGTCCTGTGGGGATAGATTCAACAGAGCCCCGCCAAATGTCTCCTAGGAAGGCGCTAGTAAAGGTGGTCAGAGCCAGTGTGGCAGACGTCCAGGGGCTGATTTCAATGCCCAAAATACTGATACCAAAGAAAGCCAATAGAAACTGAATGAGCAGGGGTGTTCCTTGTACTATTTCTGAATAGGCCCAGCTAATGTATTTTAAGGGGCGATAGGGCGAGATTCTCATCAACATCAGCAGAAAGCCTGCTAAGCTACCGCAGACAAAGGCGATAGAGGATAGCAATAGAGTCCATCGTGCTGCCCACAGTAAAGCGAATACTATATCTAAATGGCTAAAATCTCTCATGTCACCTCTTAGATATAGCGGGAAAAGCTAAATAGACGACGGTGGCACAGCTGGGCGAGTAGCTTAAAACTGAGCGCCAGGACAATATAGATCAAGGCTAGGGCAAAGTAGACTTCAAAGTCTCGGAAGGTACGCGATCGCAAAAAGTTTCCCATAAAAGTCAGCTCCTTAGCCGAGATCTGAGAAACCACACTAGAAAGTAGCAGCAACAGCACCATCTGGCTAGTGAGGGCCGGGTAAATATTAGCAATAGCAGGCTTTAACACCACCAGGCGAAATACCTGACGACGATTTAGCCCCAGGGACATCCCCGCTTCAATTTGACTTTGGTCAATGGACTGGATCCCGGCCCGGATAATCTCGGTAGTATAGGCTCCAAAGTTAATGGTGAGAGCCAGTAAAGCGGCCTGTCCACTACCTAGACGTGGTCCTAGACTAGAAATACCAAAGAAAATAAATAGCAACTGTACCAGGAAAGGCGTATTGCGAATCGCCTCTACATAGGTCGCCGCTAGTATTCCTAAATATCGATTACCTGAGGTACGGCAGAGAGCACCAATAATTCCCACCAATAGTCCCAAGACAATCGCCAAAGCCGATAGCTGTAGGGTCAGCCATACACCTTCAAACAATAGATCCCAATTGTCCCAAATAACTTGAAACTGAAATCGATAAGTCATTGGATATCAGCCCTACGCCATTACTGCTGCCAGTCCGATCTTCAGACTCTAGCCGAGGCAATTTTAGACACATCCGTAACAATAAAGTGTTCGCGGAGCAACGGTTTAACCTAACATGGCAACCGTCTAATTTGGCTTTACTACCACGTTCTTGACATATCCTTCTAGCTCTGGGCTAAATCGAGCAATAAATTCACCGTTTGCACTATAGAGTTCGATGGGTAGCTGGGTACGCTTACCAATATTGATCACCTCCTGGAGCAGCTGGTTGACCTCATCGATCATCTGATCCGAAGCCGGGATACTGATACCGGGACGGGTATTGGGATCGGCAATGGAAAAATCTGCCAAGGCATCATAGCCCTGCGCCAATGCCAGCTGCACCGTACCGCCTTTCAGGCCAAAATCACAAAAGGTGGGCTTACAAATTCGGCCAAAGTTTTCCTCAGCTTTACGAAAGCGTAAGGCTAAACGCAAATTTTCCTGAGCCCCAGCCAGGGCAGGTTCATAGGTTTTAAGCAGGTTTTGGCTATCTCCATGGCGTGATGTGCCCTTGGGTACCCCCTTTACCTGGGTAATTGCGTCCCGCCAGCTCAACATGGCTAGGGTCCACTGATCGTCCGATTCATATTGTCGGGCCGTGGTGGCGTGGCGCACTGCTTCGTTATAGAACTGATCGGCCGCCTGCTCCTGCTGATAGCGGGCCCGTACCCCAGCTAAGTCGGACTCATATTGGGGCTGTAGCTGACGCGCTTCACCGTAGGCTAGGGTGCCCTGGGGAATCTTTTTGAGTTGCTTCACTGCCTTATCCCAGGATTCTAGCGCTGTCTTCCAAGTAGGCAGCGTATTGGCGATCTCGGCCTGATCCTTAGCCAAGGATGCCGTTAGCTGGGCCTGATTAAGATTTTCCTCAGCCGTTTGTTCTGCTAAAACTCGGCCTTCAATTGTGGTCAGGTTGTTGCGATATTCCTGTAGCTTTGGAGCGACAAATGCACTATGAATGGGGCTTCCCGTGGGGATTTCTTCAAGCTGGGCAATGGTTTCACGCCAGCGCTCAGAAATGCCTTGCCAATGGGCAATGGGATGGGGAGGATTTTGGCTCTCGTTAGCAGCAGCTAGAGCATTTTTCTGGGCCGCTGCCACCTTATTTAAGAGATCGGCGTCTCCCTCATAGTCAGCCAGTAGTTCTTGAGCCCTTCCGTGGTGGCGTGACCACGAGGGTATGGGCTTTAGGGTTTTGACGGCTGTATTGAGCTGATCTCCCATGTCTAGCACGGTTTGGGGGGAGGGCTGATCCCTTAGGGAAATCAAGGCAGCATCTCCCAACTCCTGGGCTTGTTGGATGCGATCGCACCCGCCAATCACACAGGGACGACTCAGACCATAGCCCAGCACACCAAACACAGCGGCCACAGTAATACTAGCGGCCATCAAACCTGGGGTAGCCCGCCTGCCAGGCTCATCATAGTCAACAGCATCACCGAAAACAGCCCCATCTTCTCCGAGCGAGACGGCCTCTCCCATGTCAGCCTCTCCCATGTCATCTGAAGAGTCCGAGTCTCCATAGAGACCATCTAAGTTGAGTAGCTCATCCATCGATGATGCTTCACCCGATAGCAATTCTTCACTCGATTCTAAGTCCTCACCAAACAGAGCCTCTTTGCCAGATAGAAATTCATTCTCTGAGAGATCGCCTGTAACGTCATCCTCATCTTCATCGAGATCGCCAAACAGACTATCAGGAGCCACCTCCGGCGGCTGATTCAAAAATGGCTCAAACGCCTGATCATTGAGGGCCGTATCATCTAACAAAATAGGGCCTGAGCTATCCTGCAACAGCCAGTTAAATCGATGGACTGCACTGGGTTTTGGCGATCCTTGCTGCTTTAGATAAACCTTGATAGCAACGGGATTACCTGTAGCCCCTAAGGATTCTGCTTCCACGGGCAGCCCATCGATTTCCAGCCGATGACGAACTAGCGTTTCCACATGGGCAAACACATGATTCGCAGGCACCGTATTGGCATGGGGGCTTTCCACCAGCACCATGAGCTTGCCTCGACTGACGGCACACTGCACCGCTATCTCCTCGGGCACCTCCGGCACTCTACCTAAATCGTAGGTCAGATCCGCCGATAAGCGACTCAGAGTAAACGCCGATGCTAGACTCATGCTCTACGCCTCCACTAGGAAACCACTCGGGCGAGCGCCCAACTGAACAACTGCCAAAATACACCGAATGACCTGAATGATTGATGCCATCATGGACATGGCCCTTAGCTTATCCCCACAGCTGGCTTAGATGCCTTAGGCCCTAAGAGTATCAAAAGGGTATCAAAGCTATTGAATAGTGGCCTATTGTTTACGTTTTCGCAAGCCCTTTTCACGATTGCTGATTTAGGGAATGGACCGATCTGTAGCCACTGCTATTTGACAGTTCCTTATACTTAGAGCCATCCCGAAGATCAGTAATCCCCCTTTTGTTTATGTCCAATTGCTAGTGATGTAATCCCGTACTATCTCTGATAGATTCAGATCAAACCCACTGCCCGATGAATGTCCTAATTGTTGAAGACGAGGCTGACATTGCTGAACTCATTCAGCTTTATCTAACCAATGAGAACTTTACGACTGAAATTTGCACCAGTGGGACCGAGGCCCTAGAACGTTTTCCCCTATTTCAGCCAGACCTGATCATTCTAGATCTGATGCTTCCAGGCTTAGATGGCCTGGAAGTTTGTGCCCGTATCCGCCAAACTGCTGGGCCTAAAGACCCTTATATTCTAATGTTAACTGCCAAGGGCGAAGAGCTTGACCGCATTATTGGTCTCTCCACCGGCGCTGATGACTACATGGTCAAGCCCTTTAGTCCTAGGGAATTGGTAGCTCGGGTCCGAGCCTTACTACGGCGCAGTCTGCGCCGCACTGAATCCCCCCAAACCTATCAAACCGCTCACTTTACCCTCGACCTAGATGGGCGCTCGGTTATTTATACCTGTCCCGATACACATACCAACGCCAATCCTAAACGAGAGCCAAAGGCTGCTCTAGATTTGACCCCACTGGAGTTTGACCTATTAGCCACCTTTGTAAGCTATCCTGGTCGCGTCTGGAATCGACCACAGCTGATCGAAAAGCTCTGGGGTGACAATTTTTTTGGTGATGAGCGGGTGGTAGATACCCACGTTGCCCGTCTTCGTAAAAAGATTGAGCCCAATCCGGCCCAGCCCACATTTCTCAAAACCGTTGTCGGTGTAGGGTATCGGTTTGAAGATGGCTAAAGTCCCATTGAGAACCCGATTATTTATCTCGCACCTGATTGTAATGGCGGTGGCGATTATTGCCCTAGCAGGGGTGAGCCGTTTATCGACACCTCGCTACTTTGTCATTACCCTAGAACGCCTGGAAGGACGTGGGATTCGCATCCAACAGATGCGTGGGCAAATTTTAGAAAGTTTTGCCGATGCCTGGACCCGAGGCATGCTGTGGTCAGTACTGCTGGGGGGCGGTGCGGCTGGAGGCATTAGCTATTTACTATCTCGACGGATTATCCACCCCCTCACTCGCATGGAGCGCATCACTCAGCGTTTTGCCGCAGGCGACTGGGCGGTGCGGGTCCCCCCATCGGATATTCCAGAGCTGCATCAGTTAGGCCATAGCTTTAACCGCATGGCCAGCGAGCTAGAGCGGGTAGAGCAACAGCGACGTGAACTAGTCAGTGATTTATCCCATGAACTACGCACTCCCCTCACCATCGTCCGTGGCTATCTAGAAGCTCTCAGTGATGAAAAATTACCCGCTACGTCCGCCACCTACGACCGTCTGATTCGTGAAACCCAACGGCTGCAACGACTAGTTGAAGATTTACAAGAACTTTCTAAATTAGAATCGGGCTATCTGCCGATTCAACGGCAAACCGTAGATATCTTGCCTCTGGTCCAGCAAGTTACTCAGCACTTTCGTGACCAGCAGATAGAAGCCAAAAATCCGCAGATTGTCGTAGAAATTTCTCCAGAATTGTCCCCCGTCGATGCCGATCCGATGCGTACTGAGCAAATTCTGGTAAATCTGTTGGGCAATGCCCTCCAGTACACAGATACCGGTAAAATCATCGTTCAGGCCTGGTCTCAGGACGAGCAGGTTTGGCTGGCGGTCAAAGATACCGGTATTGGTATTGCTGCTACTGACCTACCCCACGTGTTTGAACGATTTTGGCGAGCCGATCGTTCCCGCAGTCGCGGCTCTGGTGGTACAGGCATTGGTCTGGCTATCTGCAAACGTCTAGTCGAGCTTCAGGGCGGCGAAATTACGGCTAGCAGTCAAATCAACCATGGCAGCACATTTCAATTTTGGTTGCCCAAAGCTACGCAAACCCGCTAAGTTTTGACATAGATAACAGCAGCACGGATTACAAGCATCAGTAGATCAGTCATAATAGTTAACATTAACGATCGTCACTGCGGACGTTCAACGGGTGGGCGCTATCATCCCATCAATAGCAGTATGGTTCGTTCGATTGAGCCTTCCGCTGCGGCTATCAACCGTCCGCTTCCTTTCGCCCATGGCCAACCCTAACTCCCAAGATCGTCAGGATCCCCGTCTTAGTAAGCGGCTTTGTGACTCTGGTCAGCTTTTTCGTGATCGCTATGAGGTCGTGCGAATTCTGGGTCGAGGTGGTTTTGGAGTTACCCACTTGGCTCGCGATCGCATGCTTCCTGGGTCTCCGTTGTGTGTAATCAAACAGCTCTTTCCTAAAGTTAGTCATCCCATTGCCCTCGAACGAGCTAAACAGCGCTTTCGCCGCGAGGCCAGAATTTTGGGTCGCTTAGGCAGCCATTCCCAACTCCCCATGCTGCTTGACTACTTCACCCTCAAAGGAGAGTTTTTTTTAGTTCAAGAATATGTTCACGGCGACACCCTCAGTCGTGAAGTTCGCAAAGGCGGTGCCCAGAAGGAGCCAGCGGTTAAAAAATTTCTAGCAGAAGTTCTACCAGCGGTGCGCTACATCCATAGAAACCGAGTCATCCATCGGGACATCAAACCCCCCAACATCATCCGCTGCCGCGATGATAACCGCCTGGTTCTACTGGACTTTGGAGCTGTGCGGGAATGTCTACACCACGATGACGACCCCGGCGACCATGCCGCTAGTCCCACCACCCACTTTGTCGGCACCATGGGATTTGCCCCCCCTGAGCAGCTAGCCCTACGCCCCACCTATAGCAGTGATATCTATGCCCTGGGCATCACCTGTTTATATTTGCTGACGGGTAAGTCGCCCCTGGAGTTTGATATTGACCCTGAGACCCAGGAAATTGATTGGCAGCGGTCAGTCAACATCAGCAAACCCTTTGAGCGGCTACTCGCCAAAATGTTGACAACGGATTTATCGGAGCGCTTTAAACGCATTGATGATGTGCAGCGTACCCTACAGCTCGACGCCCACTACAGCAATTTAGAACAGTGTCTCAATCGGGTTCCCAAAACGGAAGAAGTCTCTGAGCAAAAAAGCACAGCCGATTTAGACCAAAACCAGTCTCCGATTCAACGGCGAGCCGCTGCTATTCGACGTTTGCGCCAGCGTCGGCAAAAAAATACGGGTCCGGCGTTTCCCCTCTAAGGACACTTCTGGTAGCTTCTCTCGGATTGATAAACTAGGGGGCTTGAGCTAGCCACAGCTGGATAACAGCATCTATTTCCTCAGGCACTTCATCGTAAAAGCAGTGTCCGCCCCCCTCGATTTCTCGATAGGCAATTTGCGGATTGGCAGCCACAATCTGTCTAGCCCAGGTGAATGGTAGCACTCGATCTTGGTCGCCCCACAGCAACAGGATGGGCACCGTCACCTGCCCAATGAGGTCGGCTGTATTCTCACTAAAATCTGGCTGAGTACGAGATTTAACTAAGTAGCACAGCGTCCGCGCTGCCCCACGTTCCAAGGTGGGGCGAGTAAATAGGGACACCAGCACCGCATCCACCCGTTCAGGACGTTGATAGATACTGATTAAAACTCGCCGAATAAATCGAGACCGGCGCACAACCATAAATAAAGGCCGGAGCAACAGGGGAGTGGCAAACATCCCCTCGACGCCCCGTGCTAAACGATCTAGCCAGCCTGATACCAGTTCCTGACGGGCCAGAGGCAGTGTAAATAAAATTAGCCGCTCAACCATGGCTGGATGTCTAGCCGTTGCTGTCAAAGCCACCAAGGCCCCCAGGGAATGGCCTATTAGGAGCACCGGCTGGCCGATAAATGCCTGCCAGAAGTCATGGGCTTGCTGTTGCCACACCTCCGCACCTAGTAGTACAGCCGCCTTTTGAGAATGGCCAAATCCCAGTAGGTCAAGGGCGTAGACTGGCCGCTGCTGGCTCCAACTAATGAGATTAGAGCGCCACTGCTCCAAACTAGCGCCAAAACCGTGGATCAAAAGCATAGGTGTGCGCTGTTGGGCCGCTGGGTCCAATGGCTTTAGATAGGTGTAGCGTATCCGCCAACCGCGCCAGTACCAAAAACGCTGGTGTCCTAAGTCGGGACGAGTAAGGGCTTGGGTTCGCTTCATATCAGGACTTTAGGTCGGAACTTCATGTTAGAGCGACCAGTAATTTGTGATAACTATCCTCTAACTTCAGACAGTTGACCATTAAAGGAACCAATAGTGGGCTACCTACACATACCGTTAAGATAGATTAAGAAGTATTCGTCCATGAGTTGGCTAGTTCTCCAAAAACTCAAATTCTGAGTTTTTGGATTTAGCGAGTTATCTAGACAGTGCGAACGCCACTCAGTACTTACCGCTTACTAAAGACAGCGAGGCGCACTATGACTGAGACAAAACATAGGGATGTACAAGTACTACCCATCGCCGCCAATACCCTGGTCTTACGCTCTCGCAGTTGGAATCGACTACGGTTTGAGATTGAATATGCCTTAGAAAAGGGCACAACTGCTAATGCTTACTTAATTAAAGCCGATCGGACCGCATTGATTGACCCACCGGGGGGATCGTTTACAACTATCTTTTTAGAGTCTTTGCGATCGCAAATTCCTCTCAATCAGCTCGATTACGTCATCCTAGGTCATATCAACCCTAACCGACTGGAAACTCTGCAGCATCTGATCACAGAAGCCCCCCAGGTTACCATTGTGTGTTCTAATCCGGGTGCGATCGCGATCAAAACGGCTAAGCTTCCCCTACAAAATCCCCCTGTTATCATCAAAAGCGCCGACGACACACTAGACCTCGGCCAGGGTCATCAGCTGCAGTTTATGCCAGTGCCCACCCCTCGATGGCCCGATGGCCTCAACACCTACGATCCCTACAGCTGTATCCTTTACACTGACAAATTTTTTAGCACCCACATCTGCAGCGACGATGCCTACGACCTAAACTGGGCAAACCTACTAGACGATCGCCGCTACTATTTCGATACGGTGATGGCCCCCAATGCCAAGCAGGTCGCCACAGCCCTTGAAAAACTGAGTAATTTCCCCGCCCATCTTTACGCCACTGGCCATGGTCCCATGGTTCAATATGGCATCCACGAACTCAGCCAGCAATACAAACAGTGGTGTGAGCGACAAAAGCAACAAACCCTGACCGTTGCATTAATTTATGCCTCAGCCTACGGCAACACAGCCACCATTGGTCAGGCCATCGCCCGAGGCATCACCAAAGCAGGCGTCGCTGTCGAATCCATCAATGCCGAACAGGCTCCCCAAAACGACATTAAAGCCGCTGCTGAGAGCTGTGCCGGATTTATTATCGGCTCCCCCACCCTCGGCGGCCATGCCCCCACCCAAATCCAAACCGCCTTAGGGCTATTGCTTTCCACCGCCTCCAAAAATAAACTCGCCGGAGTCTTTGGCTCCTACGGTTGGAGCGGAGAAGCCATTGATCTCCTGGAAAGCAAATTGCGCGACGGCGGCTACAGTTTTGGCTTTGATCCAATTCGCGTCAAATTTAAACCCGACGAAGTCACCCTCAAATACTGTGAAGAAGCCGGCACTGATTTTGCTCAAGCTTTGAAAAAAGACAAACGAGCCAAGGCTCCTCGCACCCCTGCTAGTGATGTCGAAAAAGCTATAGGCCGCCTCGTGGGTTCTCTGTGTGTGGTCACAGCCAAACAAAGTGAGGTTGCCAGCGCCATGTTAGCGTCATGGGTCGCCCAAGCCACATTTAATCCACCTGGTTTTAGTGTTGCTGTCGCCAAGGAACGGGCTATTGAAACCCTGATTTACCCCGACAATCCCTTTGTCCTCAATATTTTGGGAGAAGGCAAACAGCTAGGTCCCATGAAACAGTTTCTCAAACCCTTTACTCCCGGAGAGAATCGGTTTGAGGGTATTGACCTCGATGTTGCCAACAACGGAGCCTATATCCTCAAAGATGCCATTGCCTATCTAGAGTGTACGGTTAAACGTCGGATGGACTGTGGCGACCACTGGGTCGTATATGCAACGATAGATGGCGGCAAACTGCTTGATAGCGCTGTAAAAACTGCTGTTCACCATCGTAAAACTGGAAACCATTACTAAACATTGCCCACGTCCAAAAACGGTAGTTTTTCTGCCAAAGAACCTGCAGGATTTAACTTGGGGTTTGTTTTAGGATGACAGCAGCAGGCCCAAGAGTTTGGGTACAGCCTGACGGAGCAAATTCTGTAAACGTTTCTGGGCCCGTTCAAAGGAGTTGCGAACGACTACAGATGTTTGCTGTAAAAACGCACCTAAGCGCTTGACAGGACACTTGGATATCGATTCAGATGTTGATTCAGATGTCAGCTGAATACTCTCTGGAATCCGATCAGAAATCTGAGCTTCATACCGTGCCTGCGCTAAGGCATGTTTAGCCGTAGTTAGTTTTGTACTAGCTACGATGGTGGTCATTTGGTCCAAGTAAGATTCCAAATATTTCACCCGGACCCGAGGACAATCAGTCACTCGGCTAAGAAAGGGCAGATCAGCTTCCGTCATAAATCGAATTGCCAACATGGGCACAGGACTCTGCAACGGTCGGAAGTCAGGGTTATGCAAGCCTGGACTCTGATTAAATCGATGAAATTCTCCCAGCATTAGCCCCTTTTCCACAAAGAAAGGTTTTAACGTTTGTTGAACCCGGTCAATAACGTCACACTGCTCATCCTGGATGTCTGGGAAAACTAGGAGTAAAGCTTTATATATAGCTAGTTTTCCCTGCTGAGGAAATTGTTTTAAAAACAATTCACGACACTCCTTAACAAGAGATTCTATTTCAGTCTGACTCACATTTTGAGTTGAGAGCTCCACCATCTGGATAGTCTCCAGCTTTAATGATCGAGGGACAAAAGGGCACACTAATCCAGAACGCCCTAAATCCGCATGGGGTTTCGCTAAAAAACCTTCAATCCACTGTGTTGTCTTCACTAGAGGTGATGATGATGCAGACTCTTTGAGCTGACTCGGGGTGATTAAATGCATCATAGTTCCAGTCACATACAAAGTTTGACGCAGTAAAAACGGGCGCTGCCAATCTTCAGGATGATTTCATCTGAACAATCCTGATTGATTAACACCCTGTAATAGAGCGGTTTGTCCCCTTAAGTCAGCAGCAACATTCGAAACTGCTTTTAAGTAACATTAGGCAAGCCATTCACGACAGCTTGCCTAATGTTTTGTTTTCTTGCTCTACCTAATTATGAAAACTCTCTGAGTTTATGCTGAGAAAGAATCGCTAAAATCACCGAAACTTTAACAAACTCGATATTCCGTGAATTTATTCTCAGGTCAACATAAAACAATTGCCTATATTTATCTCGCCAAAACCAGCATATTTGTATTTTTTAGTCATCATCAGAATGGATCTAGTTAATACAAAAATCGATTCAAATTGTTATGTATCAGGCAATTTACAGTTCTCTCCAAAAATTTAATATCCATCAGGTGCTAACTATATTATTTTTTTTTGCGCTCCAATTAAACAAAGAACGTAAGTGTTGTTAAGACTTAATATTGTTTTTCGATTCAGCTATTATTTCACCCTGCGTTTTATGTATCTTCTTAACCCAGGGTAATCGCCTGCATGGGGTTCTAACACCCTGATTTTTTGATTATCTGAACAATGACTTAAAACCAATATAAGGCTTAGGTAAAGATCGTCAAACTCATAGTATTTAGGCATTTACCTTTGAAAGGTATAACAAACGTCCTTATTTATTAGGGCGTCTATGCTCCAGTATCGCTTTGAGTAAGACGTTCAGAGATATCTGTCATCTAACCCATGGCATTCAGAGCGGGTGTTCCACATATTATTGTCAACGTTTTTCCGTAGCACTGTCTTGATGAGTTTCTCCAAAGTACCAACCTCGAAACTACCGATCTCGTTAAAGTCATCCCATGCTACTGACCAACAAAGTGCTTGGTCTGCTTCACAGGTATATACTAGCCAGCCCGATTGGTTTCCAAAGGATTGCTGTATTCACACTCTGTTTGAACAACAGGTGCAGCGAACACCCCATGCTGTTGCTGTAATTACCGAAGACGCTCAGCTTACCTATCAACAGCTCAATCGCCAGGCTAACCGGTTGGCCTATCAGTTAGCGACACTGGGTGTCGGTCCCGATCATCTAGTTGGTATTTGTGTCGAGCGCTCCCTTGACATGGTAGTAGGACTATTGGGAATCCTTAAAGCAGGCGGAACCTATGTTCCCATTGATCCTCATTATCCAACCGAGCGGATCAAATTTATTTTGCAGGATGCTCAAGTAAATATCCTGTTAAGTCAAACTCATCTTGAGCAGACATTAGTGGATTGTTTGCCCAAAGACACCACCCTAATCTGCCTAGACCGAGATCAGTGGAAAAACATGCGGTCTTGTCCTGACCGGCCAACGGAGGTAAATACTGATAATTTGATGTATGTCATTTATACCTCTGGTTCTACCGGGCGTCCTAAAGGTGTGATGGTGCCCCATAGCGGTGTCTGCAATCAGCTGCAATGGCGGCAAACCACATTTCCTTTAGGGGCACAAGATCGGGTCTTACAGAATATATCATTCAGCTTTGACCCATCCGTATGGCAGATTTTTTGGCCTTTGCTTGTAGGTGCTCAGCTGATTCTCCCTCGCCCCGATGGGCATCAGGATATTGCCTATCTGGTGGACCTCATTGCAAGCCAAAACGTGTCTGTCATCGCCTTAGTACCCTCCTTACTAAGGGTTCTGTTAGAGCAGCCTGGGCTCGATCAGTGTTGTGCATTAAACCATATTTTTTGCGGTGGCGAAGCATTAACATTAGATCTCCAACAACAGTTTTTTAACCGTTTTTCAAAGGATTCTGTTCAGCTGCATAATGTGTACGGCCCCACAGAAGCCTCGATTGATGCGACATCTTGGACCTGTCAGCAAGGGGTTAACTATCCTATTGCCCCCATTGGTCATCCTATTATCAATGCCCAAATCCATATTTTGGATGATGCGCTTAAACCGGTGAATATCGGGGAAATAGGGGAAATTTATATTGGTGGTTCTGGTTTAGCCAGGGGCTATCTAAACCGTCCAGAGTTAACGACGGCACGATTTATTACCTACCCTCCAGATCGCTCCCGTATTTATCGAACTGGAGATTTAGGTAAATCTCTCCCCGATGGCACCATTCAGTTTATTGGTCGCGTTGACCAACAGGTTAAAATTCGTGGATTTCGGATTGAGCTAGGGGAAATCGAAAGCTGTCTCGACCAGCATCCGGCCATTGCTCAAAGTGCTGTCATTGCGTGGGAATTTGCTCCTGGCCAAAAGCGTCTTTTTGCTTATTTTATTCCTAATGCCGATATGACGGTAGAGGTCAAAACGCTGCGGAGTTGGCTAGAGCAAAGGCTACCAGACTATATGGTGCCAGCCATGTTTATGCCGTTGACTGCTTTTCCTCTCAATGCCAACGGTAAGTTAGATCGGAAAGCTCTCCCCACCCCGATTTCTGAATATACTCATGTTTCTGATAATGGGGAACCGCTCCAGGATGACTGGGAGCTGAAGTTAGCTGAACTGTGGGGGCTGATTTTGCAAGTGTCATCGGTGAGTCAAACTGATAATTTCTTTGAGCTAGGAGGTGATTCGCTGCTGGCAGCCCAGCTATCAACTCGCATTGAACAAACGTTCAATCATCCATTCCCGGTCGCAAATCTATTTAAGGCACCTACTCTGCATGAAATGGCCACACTCCTTAAGGAGAATACTGGCTATGAGGCTGGGCAAGTATTGGTGCCAATCCAACCTGAGGGTAGCAAACCGGTTCTATTTTGTTTGCACACAAAAACTGGCAGTATCTTTGACTACTATGGGTTAGCTAAACATTTGGGAGCCGATCAGCCAGTCTATGGCATCCAGGCACGGGGGTTTGACCGTGAGGAGGTGCATTGCGATCGCATCGAAACCATGGCAGCTGACTACATCCAAGAAATCCAATCTCTACAGCCCCAGGGGCCTTATTATCTATGTGGCTATTCCTTTGGAGGCTTACTTGCCTATGAAATTGCCCAACAGTTAACTAGCCAAGGTCACACCATTGGTCTGGTCGCTCTATTTGATACCTACAACTATCCAGGAGCATGGTTTGACGAGCCGCTCTCACTGCGACTACAGAATGCAATCAGAAAAGTCCAAGCATTCTCCTGGCCTGAAAGAATTGCCTATGGCAAAAAAAAGCTACAACATATCAGACACTTTCTCCAGAAAGTCTCCACCGGTCAACAGCAAGCCCAAGCAAAAATCTCCATCCAAGAAGCCGTTTGTGAAACCGCACTAAAACAATATCAAACAAAACCTTACAGCGGTGATATTGTTTTATTCCGTACCGAGCAAACACCCGAAGACGTTGGTTATCGATCGATTGAAAGAGATGCCACTTTAGGGTGGCATAAAATTGTCACAGGGTCTATCAATATTCAGCCCATGGCATGTCATCACTTCGTTCTCATTGATGAACCTCATATTCAAACCATTGCCCAAAAGTTACACATCTGTCTAGATGAACATTAGGACAATGGGTAAATCAACGGTTTGGCTGGACAATTCGAGAGTTATTGCCATGGTTGCCGTAGTAATGCTCCATGTCGCCACCATCGTCATGGACGTCAATGAGATCGGTTCTACTTATTGGTGGTTTGGAAATATCTATAACTCTCTGGTCAGATGGTGTGTCCCAGTCTTTGTCATGATCAGTGGCTCCTTACTGCTCGATCCTCATAAACAAGAAGACCTATCAACATTCTATAGAAAACGCATATCGAGACTACTGCTCCCCATCACCACCTGGTCAATTTTATTTTTATCTTGGCGATTTCTCAAAGGGACCGTCAAAGGGAGCGCTCCCACAGGTCTAGAACTATTGGGCAAACTCATTGCTGGCAATCCTTATGAACATATGTGGTTTTTGTATATGATTTTGGGGCTATATTTATTTACTCCATTTTTTCGTAAAGTCATTGCAAGCAATACTCCAAAAGAACTTAATCTTTTGATCACAGCCACATTCTCACTGGCTGCCGTAAACCATATCTATACGAGCTTTACAGCTAGTGGATCCAAGCTCTTTATAAACTGGTTCCTCTTGTACATACCGTTTTTCTTGCTTGGACACCGCATTCGCACCGCAGAATTTCAGCCCCCAAAGATCATGCTATGGAGCATCTTTCTCCTTTCATCAGCTTTAACCGCTATCGGCTGCTTTATTCTAGCAGTCCAAAACAACCTCCCTTCTGGCTTATATTTTTATGGATATTTGAGCCTCACAGTAATTCCCATGTCCATTAGCATCATGTACTTACTGAGAGACTGGAATAGCCCTATCTTAAATAGTAATTTTACCCATAGGTTATCACTCCTAACCCTGGGCATATATCTCATTCATCCAGTCATACTAGAGGCCATAATCCACACAGGCTATGCCACCAAGATCCATCCCATCTTCTCAGTTCCCATCGTCACAGGCATTATCTTTATAACCGCTGGCATAGGGGCATGGATCCTATCTCATATCCCATATCTCAAAAAAAGCATCTAAAACCACTAACGCCAAGCAACGTTACACAGCACCAAATCTACTTCTTGGCTAGTATTCTAGGCCAGGATTCACGACTCTTTACATGCCGCTTAAACAGCTAGCTCATACACCTAAAAATATGTTACCTGTAGGAATATTTCATCTTTAAAACCTACTGTTTAAGCCCGATTTATGACCGTTGCACCGTATCAGTCTAGCCTGTTCAAAAGGTGTAAAGAGATCCATGCTTTTTTATCAGATTGCCAGCGACAGGCAACCTATGCCCAGCACGCTAAGCTCGCCAATATTACACTCCCCATTAATCCTATCGAGCCTTGGCTAGCACTGCAACAGCTAGAGACCACCTATCCAATACATTTTTACTATTCAACAGCAAAGTATACCCTTTTAGGGTTAGGCATAAACATCGCTCAGAAAGCCACAGGTGCCGATCGGTTTGAGCGTATGCAACAGTTTGTGAGCGTCTGGAAACGGCGTATTCTTTCATCAAATCAGACTAGGCTGATTATCAAGCCTTATTTTTTGTGTGGGTTCACCTTCTTTGATCAGGCTGCTGCCAACAGTCTCTTTGACGCTGCCCAAGTGTTTGTTCCCCAGTTACAAATTCTCCAACGCGATGGGAAAACTGCCGTAAGTCTAAACTATCTCATTGATGATGACGTTAATATCAATCGTCTTGTTGATGAAATTAGACAACAACTTCAAACATTAGAGAATGTATCAAAAAAGACCGCCCATCAAACATTTGTTGATATCCCAAATGCCTCAAAAGCACCTAAAGTTATTAGGGATGTCGGTAACTTTGAAAACATGGTCAGCAGCGTGCTGCCTGCGCTCAAACACCCTACTCTCCACAAGGTAGTCCTTGCCGATGCTTTAGATGTACTCTCGGCCAGTCCTTTTCATATCCCAGACTCTCTGAAAGCTCTTGGCCTAGCCTATAGTGATTGTTGCATATTTTCCTTAAGCAATGGCCAAGGGCAAGTGTTTATGGGGGCAAGTCCAGAAAGATTGCTCAGCATTACCACAGCAACAGACAAAAAACAGCTCACCACCGATGCCTTGGCAGGGTCTGCCCCTCGAGGAAATACAGTCCAAAACGATCAGCTCATGGCGCAGCAGCTTCTGAATAATCCCAAAGAACGCTACGAGCATCAAGTTGTGGTTGAATTTATCATAGAACAATTAACTCAGCTAGGTCTCAAACCAGAGTTAGCTGACTCTCCACAGGTATTAAAGTTGGCCAATATCCAACATTTACACACCCCGATTCAGGCGGATCTCCCCCAAGGATTAAAACCGCTACATTTAGTAAAAATTCTACATCCCACACCTGCTGTTGCCGGTTTACCTAGACCTACTGCCAGTCAGCTACTCAGAACAACAGAATCTTTTGATCGAGAACTCTACGCATCTCCCATCGGGTGGATTGACGCCAATGGAAATAGTGAGTTTATTGTGGGAATTCGTTCGGCCCTAATTGATGGTCGCCAAGCCAGACTATTTGCTGGAGCTGGCATTGTTGCTCAGTCAGACCCGCGTCGTGAACTGGCTGAGGTCAAGCTTAAGCTCCAGGCACTGCTAGGAGCCCTAGTGTAATCGCGCCATGAGCACACCATTACTGGACTATCGCAATACCAACACCCTCTGGGCCTCAGCCATAGCAACAACCCTGCACCGGTTAGGATTATCCACAGCAGTCATCTGTCCTGGGTCTAGATCGACACCACTTACTGT